>CAIQOV010000009.1 GCA_903873585.1 uncultured Rhodobacterales bacterium | reverse complement strand
TGCCTGAAAACGTGCCCTCACGCGGGGTTTTGGAAACTTGCGGGTTCAAATACGAAGGTGTCGCGCAAAGCTATCTGCAAATCAACGGACGCTGGCGCACCCATGTGCTTTACGCCAACCTGCGCTCTGATCGGCGCGGGCGGACGGATGTGGGTTAGGCCCAAGCGCGGGGGGCTGCGCCGCCCCCCGAACCCCCCGCGCCTAGGGGAGGCTCGCCTCCCCTAGGGACCCCTTGAGGATATTTGTGCATGTATGAAAGGGGAAGACGTCTGTGATGCTGAACCCTGCGGATGTTGCGTTCTTGGATGGCTTGGCTGCGCTGCTGCCTGCGGGCACGCTGCGCGCTGTTGAGCCGCGCTATTTGGAAGAGCCGCGCGGCAAGTGGCGCGGACAGGCGGCGGCGGTGGCTTGCCCTGTGTCTGCCGAGGAGGTGGCGGTGATTGTGCGCGCCTGTGCTGCGGCGCGGGTTGGGCTGGTGCCTTGGGGTGGCGGGACGGGATTGGTGGGCGCGCAGGTGATGGGGGCGGGGCCGGTGCCATTGCTTTTGTCGTTAGAGCGGATGAACCGAATTCGGGCCACTTACCCCAGCGAGAACGTGCTGGTGGCCGAGGCCGGAGTGATCTTGGCCGATGTGCACCAAGCGGCCGAGGCGGTGGGGCGGGTCTTTCCGCTGACACTCGCCAGCCAAGGATCGTGCCGGATCGGCGGCAACTTGGCGACCAATGCGGGCGGGGTGAATGTGCTGCGCTACGGCAATGCGCGTGATTTGTGCTTGGGGCTAGAGGCGGTGCTGCCCGATGGGGCGATCTGGCACGGGCTGAACCGGCTGCGTAAGGACAACACAGGCTATGATCTGCGCCACCTGCTGATCGGGTCGGAGGGCACCTTGGGGGTTATCACGGCCGCCAGCCTGCGCCTGTTCCCCAAGCCCGCCGTGGAAGGGGCTGCGCTGATGGTCGTGCCCGACCCCGCAGCGGCCCTGTCGCTGCTGGCCTTGGCGCAGGCGCGCTGCAACGGCGTTTCGGCGTTTGAGCTGATTTCCGGCATGGGGCTGCGGTTTTTGGGTGAAACCATGCCGCAGATCCGCCAACCCTTTGCACAAGTGCCCGAATGGATGGTGCTGATCGACCTTGGGCTAACGGACGGCGACCCCGAAGCCGTGCTGAGTGACTTGTTTGCAGCGGCGCAGACACAGGGCTTGGTTCTAGACGGCGTCATCGCCCAATCCAGCGCCCAGCGTGCCCAGTTCTGGGCTTTGCGTGAAACGATCCCCTTGGCCAACCGCGCCGTGGGGGCGGTGTCGTCGCATGACATTTCGCTGCCGTTGAGCGAGATTGCCGATTTCATCCAAAGCGCCGATGCCGCCCTTGCCGAGCTTGGGCCATGGCGCATCAACTGCTTTGGCCACTTGGGCGACGGCAACCTGCATTACAACGTCTTCCCGCCCAAGGGCGAAAGGCCTGCTCTCTATCAGGCCAAGGCCCAAGTGGTGCAAGACCTTGTGCATACCATGGTCATGGCGCGCGGCGGGTCGTTCAGCGCAGAACATGGCATTGGCCGCCTGAAGGTGGCTGACCTTGAACGCTTCGGCGACCCTGCCAAACTCGCCGCCATGCGCGCGATCAAGGCAGCACTTGACCCTTTGGGAATCATGAACCCCGGCGCGGTTCTTCGGTAACTATTTCCCTAAGGGGCAAAGGCGCGGATGGGTTCGGGAGGGCGGGGCAGGAATTAGGTACGCCCTGCCGGGGATCCGACAGGGCGCTGGGGTTGGGGTAGTGGGTCACTTTTGCAAGCAGCGCCCATCCAGTTGGGTAGACCGGATTTCACGGTGATAAGCTGATTCGGGTTAGAAAAGCGTTAACGTGGGCAAACAAACGGCCCTAAAGCCCCTCAAAGGCGCACAAAGCGTGCACCTCCATCCCCATGGCTTCCAGCTTCTTGCGCCCGCCCAGATCGGGCAAATCCACCACAAAGGCGCAGCCGATTACCTGCGCGCCCAAACGTTCGATCAAGCGAATGCCCGCTTCAGCCGTGCCACCCGTGGCCAGCAGGTCATCCACCAACAGCACCTTTTCACCTGCGCGCATCGCATCGTCATGCACTTCCACCACCGCCTCGCCGTATTCCAGCTTATAGGCCTGCGAGATCGTCTGGCCGGGCAGCTTGCCCTTTTTGCGGATCGGCACAAAGCCGGTCGAAAGCTGATGCGCCACAGCGCCGCCCAGAATGAAGCCGCGCGCCTCTAGCCCCGCCACTTTGTCAATCCGCATCCCCGCATAGGGGGCCAAAAGCTGGTCGACACACATGCGAAACCCGCGCGGATCGGCGAACAGCGTGGTGACATCGCGAAACAAAATCCCCTCATGCGGGAAATCGACGATGGTGCGGATATAGTCTTTGACGGTCTTTTTCATCGCGGCCCCTGTGATGCGCGGGATATGGCTAGCACGACCTAAAGCTGCGCCACAAGCGGCAGAACCCATGCTCGCGGAAGGGCGGCTGCGCTGGATTGGGCCGTTTTCGCTTGAAATCCAACGGGTCGCGCTGTTTGCATGGCGCATTCAAAGCGCCAAAACACGCAAACCTCCACGGCAACCAACCCCACTCGAAAGGGCAAGCGATGACAGCACAGCTTTTGGCTTCAGCGCGGGCGGCGTTTGATACGGTGGCGGTGGCGCGGCCGTTTTTGGCGGAGTGGCCGGATTTGGGGGCTATGCGCGATGTTCAGCCTGCAACCCTTCCAGTGTGTCGTTGGTTAAGCGCGATGGGCACGGCGGGCATCGTGGGGCAATTGCGCGCAGCCTCGCCATCCTTGCGCTGGCAGCAAACCTACGGTGCGGGCGATTTTGGGGCGGAGTTTCTGCAAGGCTATGGGTGGAGCGAGTTTATCGGCCTGCGCGGGCCTTACCCCAGCACCCAGATCGCTTGCGGTGTTTTGCTGCTTGGGCCGCATATCACCTATCCCGCCCATGCCCATGCCGCTGAAGAGGTGTATTTGCCGATCTTTGGCCAAGCGGAATGGCAGCAGGGTGATAGCGCCTTTGCCCCCATCCCCGTTGGCCAGCCCATCCACCACGCGCCTTGGGTGCCCCATGCCATGCGGGTGGGGGCAGAACCGCTCGCCGCACTTTACCTGTGGCGCGGCGGGGATTTGGCGGCGAAGTCGGTGATTTTGGGCACTTAGTCGGGGCGTTTCAGCGTTAGCGTTTCGGTGATCTGGGCGTAGTCCATATAGCCCAAGCGCGCCATGACTTGGGCTTTGACCACATCAAACTTACCGCCTGTCAGATATTCATCGCCAATATGCACGCCGATCACGGTGCCGATCACCAAGAAGTCCTCGCCACCCTCTAGCGTCACGACCTGTTGCAAGCGGCACTCCAGCGTTGCGGGCGAAAGTGCGACGCGGGGGCAATCAATCAGCGTGCATTCGGCCTTTTGCACGCCAGCATGGGCGAATTCATCCACCCCGTGGGCAAGATGGGCCGAGGTTTGGTTCATCTTCTCCCACATCGGGCGCGAGACGATGTTGGTGGCAAAAACGCCAGTGTCTTGAATGTTGCGGATCGAATCTTTCATCGTGCCCGCAAAGATCACCTGTGGCGGGGTATAGGCGACCGCGTTGAAAAACGAATAGGGCGCCAGATTGTCGCCTTGTGGGCCACGGGTTGAAATCCAGCCAATCGGGCGCGGGGATACGATGGCGTTAAAGGGTGAATGGGGCAGGGTGTGGCCGTCTTTGGGCTGGTAGAACATGGGGCAGCTCGTTCGGTTTGGGGGCAAGGGCGTGGTCTTTGGCAGCTTAGGCAGGGGGGGCAGGGAAGGGAAGGGGGCGGGCGCAAACCTTGGGATTTGATCCTGTCATCTTCACATGTTACGCGCGTTTGCAGATGATTCCCCTTGGCCCGAAGCGGAGGCGCCTTGTACCAGTTGGAAGAAGAGACCGAAGCCGACTGGTGGGAGGTGGAGGCGCTGTATGACCTGTGCTTTTCGCCCGGGCGCACGGCTTTGTCGTCTTACCGGCTGCGTGACGGCGTGCCGACCGTGGCCGCTTTGTGCCTAACGCTGCGGGCCGACGGTGTGCTGGTTGCTGCCATTCGATATTGGCCGGTCGAGGTGGGGGGCGAGGATGCCTTGCTGCTTGGCCCCGTCGCCGTGCACCCGACCCATCAGGGCGAGGGTTTGGGCGGCTTGCTGATCAACGAAAGCCTGACCGAGGCCCGCCGTTTGGGGTGGGAAAGGGTGCTGCTGGTGGGTGATTTGCCCTACTACCGCCGCTTTGGCTTTGAAAAGCTAAGCCATGTCATCATGCCGCCCCCGACCAACCCCGACCGCGTGTTGGGCTTTGCGCTGAAAGCGGGCGCATGGGATCATGTGGGGGGCCAAGTGACCAAAGTCACCGCAGCCTAGGTCTTTTCAGCGCGTCGCGTGATGCCCATATTGGCTAGATGAGCCAACTTCCCGTCCGCATCCTGCATGATCTTGACCTTGAAGTCGCCGCTCTGGCACGCGACAGCGCGCGGGCGGAACGCGCGTGGGTGGCACGCGCGCGCAGTTTGGGCGCGGGAGTAGAGGCGCAGTGGGCGCGCTTGCCGGATTTTGTGCGCGCGCAGGTGGAAACGCAGGTGGCCCAAGCGCTGCGTCTGGGGTTGGGCATTGCCAAGGCCGCGCCGCAAACGAGCACGCGCCAGCAACGCTGGCTGATCATCGCCTCGGGGGCGGCGGGGGGTGCTGTGGGGCTGGCGGGGGCTTTGGCGGATTTGCCCCTAGCCCTGGTGATTTTTCTGCAAGCGATCCGAGAGCAGGCGCGCGAGGCTGGTCTTGACCCCGACCGCGATGGCGTGGCCTTGGCGACTTTGGACATTCTGTCCAGCGGGCGGGTGCTGGCCGTGGCCGAGGTGCTAAACCCTGCCTATGTCTCGGGACGTTTGGCGTTGGCGGGGCCGACCCTGTCGGGTTGGATCGCCCGCACCGTGCCGCGCTTGGTGCCGCTTTTGGGGCCAAGGCTTGCGGCATCGGCTGTGCCTTTGGTCGGGGCCTTGGGCGGGGCAGTGCTGAATGCGGCTTGGCTGGAACACTACCGCACCCTTGCGCGCATCCGCTTTCGCCTGATGGCCTTGGCCGAACACCATGGGGTTGAGGCTGTGGTGCTGGCCTATGCCCGTGCGCAGGCATTGCCCGCGGTGGAATAGGCGCTGGCCTTGCCCCGAAAGAGCGGGGGTTTCACACCCCCGCACCCGTTGTCTAAGAGCGGGGGTTTCACACCCCCGCACCCCCGTGGGATATTTGTGCACGTATGAAAAGGGGAGAGGTGTGGGCTTTTGGTGGGGTGCGAAGCGGTGTATTTGAGACGTGGATGGGATGACGGAGTGCGCCATGAGACTTGATTTTGACCCCGAGTGTGATCTTGAACTGGTGCGCGACCTTATGGCCCCCCGCGCAGCTTTGTGGGCCTGTTGGACTGACGCGCAGCATCTGCCGCATTGGTTTGTGCCCAAACCGCATAAAGTGGTGGCCTGCACTTTGGACCTGCGGGTGGGCGGGGCCTGTTGCACGACGTTTGATGTGGATGGCACCTTGATGGAAAACAACGGGGTTTATCTTGAGGTGATCCCCCATGAAAAGCTGGTCTTTACCGACACCTATCAGGCAGGGTGGAAGCCTGCGGCCGAGCCGTTCATGACGGCGATCATCACCTTGGAAGATGTAGACCCCGGCGTCACCCGCTACCGCGCTCTGGTGCGGCACCGGTCGAAAGAGGCGGCAGAGCAGCACCGCGCGATGGGGTTTTATGACGGCTGGGGCACGGTGGCGACCCAGCTTGAGGCTTATGCGCAAGACCTTGCCGCGCGCCAGATCACGATTTCCACCCATATCGCGGCCCACCCCGCCACTGTTATGCGCTGCTGGAATGATCCTGCCTTGCTGCCCACGTGGTTTGGCCCTGCGGGGTTCACTTGCGTGACCAAAGAGATTGATCTGCGTGGCGGTGGCCTTTGGCGCTTTGACATGGTGGGGCACGGCCAGACTTGGGCCAACCGTCACCGCTACAGCGTCATGCAGGCCGACCGCATCGCCTTTGTGCTGGATGATGACGCCCAATCCCCACCGATGCAGGTTGAGATTGCCTTGACCCCGCAGGCGGGCGGCACGCTTATAACCCAAACCCTGACCCTGCCCGATGCTGCTGCCCGCACAGCTGCGATGAAATATCAGGCCGATGAAAAGGGCCTTGAAACCTTGGGAAAATTGGCGGCTCTTGCGCAAAGCATGTGACCTTTGCTGGGGTGTCGCCTCAGCCTTCCTGAAGGATAGACCCGATGAACGCCGAAAGCCCCAAGACGGTCTATCTGGCCGATTACCAGCCCTTCACTCATCTTGTGACGGGCGTGCATCTGACCTTTCGCCTTGCGCCGAAAGCCACACGGGTGCTGGCGCGCCTTGATCTGCAACCCAACCCCGCGCGGGGCCATGGCCACGATCTGCGGCTGGATGGCGAGGGGCTGCGCCTGATCGGGGCGAGGCTGAACGGGGCTGCGCTGGATGTGACCCCCGATGATGCCGGCCTGACCATCGCAGCCCACCTGCTGCCGCAGGGCGACTTCACGCTTGAGACTGAGGTTGAAATTGCCCCCGAGGGCAACTTCTCGCTTGAGGGGCTGTATATGTCGAACGGCATGTACTGCACCCAGTGCGAGGCGCAGGGCTTTCGCCATATCACCTTCTACCCCGACCGGCCCGATGTGATGGCCCCTTTCACCGTGCGGATCGAAAGCGATTTGCCGGTGCTGTTGTCAAACGGCAATCCGATAGCGCAGGGTGCGGGATGGGCAGAATGGGGCGACCCTTGGCCCAAGCCTGCGTATCTGTTCGCGCTGGTGGCGGGCGATCTTTTGGCCCACAGCGACACCTTCACCACGATGGGCGGCCGCAAGGTTGATCTGAACATCTACGTCCGCCCCGGCGACGAAGACCGCTGCGCCTATGCGATGGACAGTTTGATCCGCTCGATGCGCTGGGATGAGCAAGTCTATGGGCGCGAATACGATCTGGATATCTTCAACATCGTGGCGGTTGACGATTTCAACATGGGCGCGATGGAGAATAAGGGGCTGAACATCTTCAACTCTAAACTCGTGCTGGCCAGCCCGCAGACGGCGACCGACGATGATTATGGCCGGATTGAATCTGTCATAGCGCATGAGTATTTCCACAACTGGACAGGCAACCGCATCACCTGCCGCGATTGGTTTCAACTGTGCCTGAAAGAGGGGCTGACGGTCTTTCGCGACCAGCAGTTTACAGGCGATATGCGCTCAGCCGCGGTCAAGCGCATCGAAGATGTGCTGACCCTGCGCGCGCGCCAGTTTCGCGAGGATGCAGGGCCTTTGGCGCATCCGGTGCGGCCGGAAAGCTTTGTCGAGATCAACAATTTCTACACCGCCACCGTCTATGAAAAAGGCGCGGAAGTGATTGGGATGCTTAAGCGCTTGGTGGGGGATGCGGGCTATAAAGCGGCGCTGGATTTGTATTTTGACCGGCATGACGGGCAGGCCGCGACGATTGAAGATTGGCTGCGCGTGTTTGAAGACGCCACAGGCCGCGATCTGACCCAGTTCAAGCGCTGGTATGGCCAAGCGGGCACGCCGCGCGTGTCGGTGACTGAGGATTGGCTGGCCGAAAGCGGCACCTTTCGCCTAACGCTGCGCCAAGACAATCCGCCCACGCCGGGGCAGGCGGATAAAGACCCCAAGGTTATTCCGGTGGCGGTCGGGTTGCTGAACCCCAACGGGGACGAGGTTGTGCCGACCACGGTGCTGGAACTGACCCAGACCGAACAGGCGTTTGACTTCACGGGCCTTGCTGCGCGCCCGACCGCCTCAATCCTGCGCGGCTTTTCTGCGCCCGTGGTGCTGAACCGGCAGGTTGCGGCCACTGAGCGGGCGTTCTTGCTGGCGCATGACACCGACCCGTTCAACCGGTGGGAGGCGGGGCGGTCTTTGGGCAAAGAGGTGCTGATGGGGCAGGCCGAAGCCGCGCCCTTGGTTGACGGGTTGGCGCGGGTGGCGCTGGAGGGTAGCCTTGATCCGGCCTTTCGCGCGTTAGCACTGCGTTTGGCGGGGGATGATGACATGGCGGCGACTATTGCTGCTGCAGGCGGTGTGCCTGACCCTGATGCCATCCACCGCGCGCGGCGCGATCTGCACCTTGCCATTGCGCAAAAGCTGGCGCCGCACCTGCCTGCTCTGTCAGCCCCCATCGCAGGCCCCTTTAGCCCTGCTGCGGATCAGGCTGGCCAACGCGCGCTGCGGTTGGTGGCTTTGGGGCTTTGGGCGCGGTTGGATCTAGCCCCGCTGCGCGCAGCCCATCAAGCGGCCAACAACATGACCGAAGAGGTCGGCACCTTGGCCGCTTTGCTGGAAAACGGCGCGGGGCAAGACGAGGTTGCACGGTTTGAGGCCCGCTGGCAGGGCGAGCGGTTGGTGATGGACAAGTGGTTCAGCCTGCAAATCCTGTGTGCCGCCCCCGATCAAGCGGCCAGCGTCACCGCCAAGCTGACGCAGCACAAGCTGTTTGACTGGAAAAACCCCAATCGCTTCCGCGCGGTATTTGGCGCGCTGTCGGGCAATCATGCGGGTTTTCACCACGCCTCTGGTGCGGGATACGCTTTGCTGGCAGATTGGTTGATCAAGCTTGATCCTTTAAACCCGCAAACTGCGGCCCGCATGTCTAGCACTTATGAGACATGGGCGCGCTACGATGCGGGCCGTCAGGCGCTGATCAAGGCCCAACTTGAGCGAATCGCAGCCAGCCCCGGTATCAGCCGCAATCTGGCCGAGATGGTTGTCCGCATGATCGGCTGATGTCTTTCATACGTGTCTAAATATCCATAACCCCCGCAGCCCAAAGCGGAGGATTTGGATATTTGAGCACGTATGAAAGGGGTTAGCCTTGGCAATAATCCTGCGCGCGGGTCCATTTGGCGATGGTGGCGCGGGTGCGCGCTTTGGCCCATGGGCCCCAATCGCGCGCGATGCCCTTGTTGCCGTCGCCTGCCACCATGCCGTCGGCGGCCACGCGGGGGGCCACGATGTCGATGGCACACGACAGGTTGGCTTTGCCATCTTTCAAGGTGGCGGTCGTGGTCGCATCGCAGCCCGAATGGCGCGCGGTTGCCAAGGTGATCTGCATCAGCCCCACATAGCGGCCATGCAGGCCGACCGCTTTGGCGTTAAAGCCGCTTTCATACTTCGCCGTCGCCGACAGCACCGACACCCAAAACGCGCGGCGGTCTTCGGCCGAGGCTTTGGCATAGCCTGGGCAATAAACCTCGATATCCTTGGGAATCAGATGCGTCAGTTCGGCGTCATGTTCTGCCACTTGGGCCAAAGCTTCTGCCGTCCATTCGGCGGCTTTGGCGGCGTGATCCCAGCGCATGGCGGGCAAGTCGGAAGCTTTTTTGACTTCGTTGGCACTTGCAGCGCCGCTGCACAGCAGGGCCAAGGCGAGGGCGGAGAGCGTCAGACGCAGGGGGTCGAAAACTTGCATGGAACCGAAAAGTTGCCGTCACACCGCGCGTGACGGGTGGGTTTTGCGGGCCAAAGGTGCAAAAGCCAAGCCAAGGGCGCGCGCTTGGCAGCCCAAGTGGCGGGTTTCCGCCGCCTTTGGCCTTGAACCGCCCCCGCCCCCTGCCTAAAAGGCCCTGAACACGGATGGAGGTTTTCATGCTTGACCTGACCTATACCCAGCCTACCCCCAAGGTGATTGCCGGGGCCAAGCACGATTGGGAACTGGTGATCGGGATGGAGATCCATGCCCAAGTCGCCTCACACTCCAAGCTCTTCTCGGGCGCCTCGACCCAAGTGGGGGCGGAACCCAATTCCAACGTGGCCTTTGTCGATGCGGCCATGCCCGGGATGTTGCCTGTGATCAACGCCTTTTGCATCGAACAGGCCGTGCGCACGGGGCTGGGGCTGAAGGCAGCAATCAATCTGCGTTCGGCCTTTGACCGCAAGAACTATTTCTACCCCGACCTGCCGCAGGGCTATCAGATCAGCCAACTTTACCACCCCATCGTGGGCGAGGGGGAAGTGCTGGTCGAAATGTCGCCCGGTGTGGCGCGTTTGGTGCGTATTGAGCGCATCCATCTGGAACAAGACGCGGGCAAGTCGATCCATGATATGGACCCTGCCATGTCCTTCGTCGATTTCAACCGCACGGGCGTGGCTTTGATGGAAATCGTCAGCCGCCCCGATATTCGCGGGCCGGAAGAGGCTGCGGCCTATGTCGCCAAGCTGCGCCAGATCCTGCGCTATTTGGGCACCTGCGATGGCAATATGCAAAACGGCAACCTGCGCGCCGATGTGAACGTGTCGGTGTGCCGTGCGGGCCAGTATGAAAAATATCAAGCCACGCAGGATTTCTCGCATCTGGGCACGCGGTGCGAGATCAAGAACATGAACTCGTTGCGGTTCATTCAGCAAGCGATCGACTATGAAGCACGCCGCCAGATTGCCATTGTCGAAGATGGCGGGTCGGTGACGCAAGAAACCCGTTTGTATGATCCCGACAAGGGCGAAACGCGGTCGATGCGCTCTAAGGAAGAGGCGCATGATTACCGCTATTTCCCCTGCCCCGATCTGTTGCCGCTAGAGATTGAGCAGGCTTGGGTCGATGACATAGCCGCCACCATGCCCGAACTGCCCGACGCCAAGAAGGCGCGGTTTATGGGCGATTATGGCCTGACCGACTATGACGCCAATGTGCTGACGGCCGAGCTGGATTCCGGCGCTTTCTTTGAAGCGGTGGCTTTTGGCCGCGATGGCAAGATGGCCGCGAACTGGGTGATCAACGAGCTGTTCGGCCGCCTGAACAAGGAAGGTCGCGCCATTGCCGACACGCCCGTATCTGCCGCTCAACTGGGCGGCGTGCTCGACTTGATCGGCGCGGGCGAGATCAGTGGCAAGATGGCCAAGGACTTGTTCGAGATCTTGTGGACCGAAGGTGGGGATCCGGCAGAGCAGGCCGCCAAGCACGGCATGAAACAAGTGACCGACATGGGGGCTATTGAAGCAGCCCTTGACGCGCTGATTGCGGGCAACCCCGATCAGGTCGAAAAGGCCAAGGTTAATGCCAAGCTGGCGGGCTGGTTCACGGGGCAGGTGTTGAAGGCCACGGGGGGCAAGGCCAATCCGGCGGCGGTTAATGCTTTGGTCGCGCAAAAGCTGGGGCTTTGACGCGGCAAATGGTTTGATATGCCCCGCGGGTTGCCGCGTTGGACGCTCCGCGGGGGATATTTGGGCACATGTGAAATCGTTAAGATTTGCCCATGAGGGCCGAGGTATAGAGCGCTAGGGCCGCCCAGATCATCGGGAAGGCCAGCATCTGGGCTGTGCCGAAGGGCTCTTTGAAGGCCACAATGGCGATGATCAGGATCATGGTGGGTGAGATATATTGCAAGATGCCGATGGTCGACAGGCGCAAGCCCTTGGCGCCGTTGGCATAAAGCATCAAGGGAACGGCTGTAACCAACCCGCAGGCCAAGAGCAGCACCGTGTCGGTTGCGCTGTCTGCGGCAAAGTGGCCCGAGCCTTGTGCGCCGATCCAAGCCATATAGGCCAAGGCAAAGGGCGTCATGATCAAGATTTCCAGCATGAAGCCTTGGTTCGCGCCCAAGGGCAGGCGGCGCTTGAGGTAGGCGTAAAAGCCCCAAGTGACCGTCAAGCCCAAGGCCACCAGCGGCAGTTTTCCCGCCTCAAACGTCAGCAAGGCGACGGCTATGGCGGCAAGGCCGATGGCGGCCATCTGGCGGGGCGCGAGCTTTTCTTTCAGCAACACAGCGCCCAGAAAGATGCTGAACAAGGGGTTGATGTAATAGCCCAAGGCGGCATCTAACGCATGGCCCGCGCCAATCGCCCAGACATAAATGCCCCAGTTGACCGAGATCAGCGCCGCCGTTGCCGCCCCCATCGCCAGCATCTTTGGCTGTCTTAGCAAGGGCCAAAGACCCGTCAACTCGCCGCGCAAGGCTAGGACAAGGGCTGCGATCGGCACGCTCCACACCACGCGGTGGGCGATGACTTCGGGGGGTGGGATATGGCCCAAGGCCTTCATGAAAAAGGGCAAAAAGCCCCAAATCGAATAGGCTGCAAGGGCGAAGGCAAAGCCGCGGGGGGTGTCATGCGATTTCATGGCACGGGCTTAGCGGATTGCTTGGGGGGCTGCTATGGCAAACTGCGCACCCTCTCGACAGGGGCGGGGGGCTGTGCAAGTCTTGGGGCTATGCAGCATGTGGTGATCATCGGGGCCGGAGTGATCGGCGCGGGCTTGGCCTATCGGCTGACCCAAGCGGGCGCGCGCGTGACTGTGGTTGAGGCGGGCGGCGCGCCTGCCACAATGGCCTCGGGCCATTCGTTCGGGTGGATCAACGCCAGTTACTACCTAAGCCCTGCCCATCACCACCTGCGCGTGGCGGGGATGGCAGCCCATCACCGCTTGGCGCGGGATTTGGCGGCTGACCTGTGGGAGTGGCAGGGCTGCCTATGGGTCGAGGACGCGCCTGCGCTAGAGCAGATGGCCGCTGAACTGGCCGACTTTGGCTATGCCTTTCAGGATCTGGCGCAAAGCAGGGTTGCAGCCTTGGTGCCTGCCTTGGCCACCCCGCCACCCCGCGCGCTGTATTTCGCCCAAGAAGGCGCGGTTGACCCCGCCGCCCTGACGCACGCTTTGCTGGCCAAGGCCGAAGCGGCGGGGGCTAAGGTGGTGCTGAATGCGCAGGTGTCAGAATTGCTTCAGCGCGGTGACGGCGTTTGCGGGGTGCGCTTGGGGCAAGGGCGCATCGAGGCGGATCAGGTTATTGTTGCCGCCGGAACGGGGGCGGCTGCGCTGCTGGCGGGGAGTGGCTTTGCCCTGCCGATGCTGCAACGGCCCGGTGTCATCTTGGCCACCCAAAGCCTGTCGCACAGGCTGGCACCCATCTTGGCGCTGCATGGCCAAGAGCTGCGGCAAGATCGACAGGGGCGGGTCTGGTTGCCTGTCGCGGCCCATCATCAATCTGATGCGGCAGAAATGCTGCCCGCTGACCCCAAGGCCAGCGTCGATGCGGCGCTTGCAGCGCTGAACGCGCTGTTCCAAGGCCCGCCTGTCTTGCGGGCCGATCATTGGGGCGCGGCCTTTCGCCCCGTGCCCGGTGATGGGCTGCCCGCCGTGGGCCCTGTTGGCAAAGGGTTGTGGCTGGCCGTGCTGCATTCGGGCGTCACCTTGGGCCCGCTTGTCGCCGAGCTTCTGGCTGCCGAGGTTCTAGGCGCACCCGCAGCCCCGCAACTTGCCCCTTTCCGACCCGCCCGCTTTGCGCTGTAGGTGCGGTTTGGGCCTTAACGCTACGCGCTTGGCCAAAAGCTCCAAAGCCAAAGGGCGAGCTTGCGCCCGCCCTTCGTTGCCGATCACACCAAAGCTTAGAACGAGAAGTTCACACCCACGTCAAACGCGCTGTAAGAAGTCTTGCCCACCGAAATGACATTGTTGCCTGTCACGTTCAGATCAGGGGTTTCCACCCGAACCGCACCGGCCAAGAAGCTTGCACCACCGCCCAAGTCATAAGAAGCGCCAAGGCCGTAGCGGTTCAGGTCGACGGTGTTGTCGCTGTCCGACAGAATGCCGTCTTTCAGACGGGTGGTGACGCCAAAGGCGGTCAGGGTCAGCGCCTCCATCGTGTGCTGCACCGACAGGCCGTAGCTTTGCGCCGTCAGGGATTCGTCGGTTGTGCCGACATAGGTGCCATTGTTGGTGTAGCGCACCGAAGCATCCAATTGCTTGTCTTGGTAGATGCCTTTGAGCGTGGTCGCCCCCATCACATAAGTGGCCGAAGCGGTCATATCGGTCACGTCAGCCGAGACAGAGTAAGCGTCGACAACGGTCGAATAGGGCAGTGTCACAGAGTCAACCGTTTCAAAGCCGCTGAGCGTGCCCATCGTTTCAAAATCAAGCTCGTTCTTGCCGTAGCCTGCTGCCAAGGTCAGGTTGCCCATGACATAATCGACGCCTGCGGCATAAGAATCGTGGTTGGCCGACCCATTGCTCAGCTGCCCAACCGAGGCGTTCAGCGTCACATTGCCAGCCGAATAGGTGTACAGTACCTTCGACGCCGCGCCGCCAGCCACATCGGTCGTCAGGTCGTAGCGATTGTCGGAGGTGTTTTCGAAATCTGGCAGCGTGCGGACAGCGTGGATTTTGGCAGGCAGGCCCCAAGCATCAAAGCCGTCGGCTGCATAGTTGATCTCGTTTGTGCTGCCAAGGCCGGTATAGCCAACGCTGGCCAACTGGCCGGTTGACGCCAGATCAGCGCTGTCAACGTCACCAAAGGCGATTTTGCCGAAAGCGCCCGACATGTAAACCGTGCCCGAGGTGCCATCTTCTGCCCCTTGCGCGTCTTGGGCGCGGAACGATCCACCAAAGGCCAACCCGCCATCGGTTGTGCCCGAGCCGGTGAATTTGATGCGCATACGCGATTCAAACGTGGTGGTGTTGTCGCTGGAAACAATGCCCATGCGGGCGTCGCCCCGACAGGGCCACATCGGCTGCGGCGTAACCTGTCACACTGGCAAGCATCGTGGTGGCAAGAAGGAAACTTTTCATAATGAACCTCATGAGACTTCGGGGGTGCGCAACCCTAAGGTGTGTTGCTGCTCGCCACATGGGCGACTCAAAGAGGTGAATAACAATCTTAAAGGGTGAAATTCCGGAATCTTTAAAGATTCGCGGGCAAATAAGTCACACTTTGGTCATGAAATTAGTTTAAGTTAGCTTTTCAAGGTTTAAGTTTAATCTTTAGGTTCGTTTTTGCGCCAATGCGCCGCAGATCGACTGAAAGGGTCGGGGGCTGCAACGGCGGGCCTTGGGCCAAAAAACGAAAACGGCGCGCCACTGGGGCGCGCCGTTTCGACATCTTGGCGGATAGATCAGGCTTTCAGGATCGACCGGCCCGCATAGGTGCCGATATCGCCCAGCATCTCGTCAATGCGGATCAGTTGGTTGTATTTCGCCAAACGGTCCGACCGCGACAGTGATCCGGTTTTGATCTGGCCGCAGTTGGTGGCCACGGCCAAGTCAGCAATCGTGCTGTCTTCCGTCTCGCCCGAACGGTGCGACATGACGTTGGTATAGCGCGCACGGTGCGCCATATCGACAGCCGCCAGCGTTTCGGTCAGCGAGCCGATTTGGTTGACCTTGACCAGCATCGAATTGGCGCAGCCTTGCTGGATGCCCATTTCCAACCGCTTGGGGTTGGTGACAAACAGATCGTCGCCCACCAGTTGGATTTTCGACCCCAAGGTATCGGTCAACAGCTTCCAACCGGCCCAATCGTCTTCAGAACAGCCATCTTCAATCGAGATGATCGGATAATCGGCGGCAAGACCTGCCAAGAAGGCCACGTTTTCTTCGATGGACAGCGATTTGCCTTCGCCCTTCATCTCATACCGGCCACCTTTGAAATACTCGGTCGCAGCGCAGTCGAGGGCCAGATAGATGTCTTCACCGGGGCGGTAGCCTGCTTTTTCGATAGATTTCAGAATGAAATCCAACGCATCGCGGGCCGATGACAGGTTGGGGGCAAAGCCGCCCTCGTCGCCAATGCCAGTGTTGTGGCCTGCCGCTTGCAGTTCTTTCTTCAGCGTGTGGAACACTTCTGATCCCATGCGGATCGCGTCGCGCACGTTGTCGGCGCCCACGGGCATGATCATGAATTCTTGAATGTCGATCGGGTTGTCGGCGTGCTCGCCGCCGTTGATGATGTTCATCATCGGCACAGGCAGTACACGGGCCGAGGTACCGCCGATGTAGCGATACAGCGGTTGGCCGGTGAATTCGGCAGCGGCCTTGGCCACCGCCAGCGAGATGCCCAAGATCGCATTGGCCCCAAGACGGCCCTTGTTGGGGGTGCCGTCAAGTTCGATCATCGTCATGTCGATGCCGACTTGTTCGGTGGCGTCAAAGCCGATGATCGCCTCGGCCAACTCACCGTTCACGGCCCCGACGGCTTCCAGCACGCCCTTGCCCATGTAGCGCGACTTGTCGCCATCGCGGCGTTCCACCGCCTCGTGCGCCCCAGTCGATGCGCCTGACGGCACAGCCGCGCGGCCCATGGCCCCGCTTTCCAAAATCACATCCACCTCGATGGTGGGGTTGCCGCGGCTGTCAAGAATTTCGCGCGCGTGAATGTCGATGATAGTGCTCATGGAAGGCTCCATTGGCAAAAGGGGGGTGCTCTCGCGCCCCCTTTACCCGTGGATTGTAACAAGGGGAAGAGGCGGCGGGGGTTAGGCGCGCTTTGCCCGCGCGCGGGCACGTTCGCGGGCGAAGGAATATAGGCCCGATCCGATGATGATGGTGGCACCCAGCAGGGTCAGGCGGTCGGGGAATTCGGCAAAGGCGATGACGCCCAGCAAGATCGCAAAGACCAGTCGGGCGTAGCGGAAGGGGGATACCACCGACACCTCGCCCGTGCGCGCAGCCGAAGTGATGGCCCAATAGCCTGCGGTGCCTACCACCAAAGCGCCCACCATCATGCCGGATTGTTCAAAATCGGGCATGACAGGGGTTTGAAACACCAACATCCCTGCGCCCAAAACCGCGACCGAGGCTATGCCCCAAGCCGAAACCTGTGTGGTCGAAAACGTGGGCGGCACCATGCGCGAGGCCAAGTCACGCAAGCCAAGGCCCGCGACCGTCACCAACACCCACAAAGCGGCAGGGCTAAAGCCATCCATCCCCGGGCGGATCACCAGCATCACACCGCAAAAGCCCAAAGCAATCGCACTCCACCGCCGCCAGCCGACCTTTTCGCCCATGAAAAGTGCCGCCCCCATCGTCACGGCCAAGGGCATGGCTTGCAGCACCGCTGACACCGTGGCCAAGGGCACCGAGGCAAGTGCCGTGATATAGGCCAAAGTTCCCACCATCTCACCCGCGTTGCGCGCCATCACCCACGGGTGCAGCGCATCGCGGGTGAAGGTGCGCTTGCCTTCAAAGCGGGCGAGGGCTGCGAAAAAGGCCCAACTGAACAGGCAGGTCACAAGCAAAATCTCGCCCGGGGGAATATCGCGGGCGGCGAATTTCAGGAACATATCCTCCAGCCCGAACAGCGCCATTGACGCTGTCATCAGGCCAATGCCGCGCAGATTGTCGGCGGGGGTCATGGCTGGTTGTCCTGTGTGCGGGCGGGCACACCGAGCAGTTCCAAACGGTGGCCGATCAACCGGTAGCCCAAGCGGGCGGCGATTTTTTCTTGCAGGGCTTCAATGTCAGGGTCGACGAATTCGATCACTTGGCCGGTGGTGACATCTATCAAATGGTCGTGATGGTCGCGTTCGGCATCTTCATAGCGCGCGCGGCCATCGCCGAATTCGTGGCGTTCCAGCAACCCCGCCTCTTCGAACAGTTTGACGGTGCGGTAGACCGTGGCCAACGAAATGCGCGCGTCGATGCGTGCGGCGCGGGCGTAAAGCTCTTCGACATCGGGGTGATCTTCGGCCTCACCCACCACGCGGGCGATGACGCGGCGCTGGTCGGTCATGCGCAGGCCCTTGGCCACAGAGCGGGTGATGATGTCGGTCATGGCGCGTCCTTTTGTTCACAGGGCTTTATGACAAACCCGCCCCCACAGCCAGAGGATTGATGCAATAGCACAGATTGGGCGCTTGACGCTGAAGGGTAACGCAGAAAGGGTGGCGCGAAATTTGGGGGCGAATATGCGCAAAGACAGGTTGGACGGCTTGGGGTTTGGAACGCTGCTGGCGGTGGCAGGCATTCTGGCGGCCAACCAGATTATCATCAAGATCGTCGACAAGGGCCTGCAACCGGTGTTCTTCGCGGGCGCGCGGTCTGCCATTGCCATTTTGTTTGTCGCGGCATGGATGGCCTACCGTGGTCTGTTGGGCCGGATGCGCTGGGCCGATCTGAGGCCGGGGGTGTTGATCGGCACGGTCTTTGCGATTGAGTTCATCGGATTGTTTCTGGCCCTTGACCTAACAACTGTCGGCCATGCTGCTTTGATCATGTATTCCATGCCGGTTTGGATGGGCATTCTGGCGCATTTTTTCATTCCCGGTGAACGCGCCACGCCGCTTAAAGCCGCAGGGTTGGCGCTGGCGTTTTTGGGCACGGCTTGGGCCATCACGTCGCGCGGGGGGGCAAATGCAGGGCAGGTCAGCTGGCTGGGCGATGCTTTTGCGCTGGTGGGTGCGCTGGGCTGGGCGGGCACGGCCTTTATCGCGCGCACCTCGCGCTTGCGCCACGCAGGGCCAGAGGCGCAGTTGTTCTGGATGGTGATCGTGTCAGCCCCGATTCTGCTGGCTGTTTCGCCCCTGTTCGGCCCGCTTATCCGCGATGTCACGCCGATGGATTGGGTGTGGTTGGTGATACAATCGGGCGTGGTTGTGGCGGGCGGTTTTGTGACGTGGATGTGGCTTTTGTCGGTTTACCCCACATCCACCGTTGCCTCGTTTTCCTTCCTGACTCCGATTCTGGCGATTCTGCTGGGCCACTTCGTGTTTGGCGAGGTGCTAAGCCTGACCCTTTTGGGGGCGGCGGCCTTGGTTTCGGTGGGGATTATCTTGATCAACCAAAAGCCCCGCTGACCCAAAACCCGATTCTAAAGGTGCGATGTGGATGAGTGGTGTATCCGTTTGGCCCATGCCAAGTGGGCATTCTGCATGGCAATTTTGGCAACCCCGCGCCACGCCAAGCCGATCATCCCCCGCTTTGTCCACAGGGACGCAACAGCCACAGCTAGACATGGCTTTTGCGTCAAGCACAAAATATGGGGAGTTTTGCAATAAATTCGTTGCCGATCACAAAATCTTGCGTCACTTTGGATAGGTCAGGTCAAAGCCGAAAAACAGGCGGGGCGCTGACGGGGACAAGTTAGATACGCCATACCCTTGATTAAGGGACCGCACCTGCTGAAGGGGGCGGTCTATGGTGTGCTGTCTTGGCCCGTGGATCAGCGAAGGACGGGGCCAAACGAGCCTCGCCACAAAAAGGAGTGACGGGGCAATGCAGATCGAGCGCAAGTTTACATCGACCGACACCGGTGCCTATGGGGCGCTGAGTTTTCAGGTGACCACCTCGGAAATTCGCAATCCGGATGGCAAGGTCGTTTTCCGCAATGAAGCGGTTGAGGTGCCCGACGGGTGGAGCCAAGTCGCCGCCGACGTTCTGGCGCAGAAATACTTCCGCAAGGCGGGGATTCCTGCGATCACCAAGCGCGTGTCTGAAAAAGGCGTCCCGCGCTTTTTGTGGCGCCAAGTGCCCGATCTGGAAGCTTTGGAACAACTGCCTGCCGACAAGCGCTATGTCGGTGAAACCAGCGCCAAGCAGGTGTTTGACCGTTTGGCCGGCGCTTGGACCTATTGGGGCTGGAAGGGCGGCTATTTCACCACCGAAGCCGATGCCAAGGCCTATTTCGACGAGATGCGCTTTATGCTGGCGCGTCAGATGGCGGCCCCCAACTCTCCGCAATGGTTCAACACCGGTCTGCATTGGGCTTACGGCATTGATGGCCCGTCACAGGGCCACTACTACGTCGATCACCAGACCAAGGTGCTGACCAAGTCGAACTCGGCCTACGAACACCCCCAGCCGCACGCCTGCTTTATTCAGTCGGTGCGCGATGATTTGGTGGGCGACGGCGGGATCATGGATCTGTGGGTGCGTGAAGCACGCCTGTTCAAATACGGTTCGGGCACCGGCACCAACTTCTCGTCACTGCGCGGCGAGGGAGAGCATCTGTCGGGCGGCGGTAAGTCTTCGGGCCTGATGGGCTTTTTGAAAATCGGCGACCGTGCGGCGGGCGCTATCAAATCGGGCGGCACCACGCGCCGTGCCGCCAAGATGGTGATCTGCGATATGGATCACCCCGATGTCGAAGCCTTCATCAACTGGAAAGTGATCGAAGAGCAAAAGGTGGCCTCGCTGGTCGCCGGTTCCAAGGCGCATGAAGCGCGTTTGAACGAGATTTTCACCGCCATTCGCACTTGGGATGGGTCGTCGGAAGATTCGGTTGATCCGGCCAAGAACCCCGCGCTGAAAGCGGCGATCAAGTCGGCCAAAAAGGCCATGATCCCCGACACTTACACCTTCCGCATCCTGCAATATGCCAAGCAAGGCTTCACCTCGATCGAGTTTCCCACCTATGACACCGATTGGGATTCTGAAGCCTATATGACGGTGTCGGGCCAAAACTCGAACAACTCGGTGCGGGTGACGGATTCCTTTTTGAAGGCCGTCAAAGAAGACAAGCCGTGGGAATTGATCCGCCGCACCGATGGCAAAGTGGCCAAGACCATCTCGGCGCGCGAGCTGTGGGACCAGATCGGCCACGCCGCTTGGGCCTGCGCTGACCCCGGCATCCAGTTTCACGACACGGTCAATGCGTGGCACACTTGCCCCGAAGATGGGCCGATCCGTGGATCGAACCCGTGTTCGGAATATATGTTCTTGGATGACACGGCCTGCAATCTGGCCTCGATGAACCTGCTGACCTTCCAAAAGAACGCCAAGTTTGACGCCGAAGCCTATATGCACGCGACACGGCTTTGGACGATCACGCTGGAAATTTCGGTGATGATGGCGCAGTTCCCGTCAAAGGAAATTGCCCAACTGTCTTATGATTTCCGCACGTTGGGCCTAGGCTATGCCAACATCGGCGGTTTGCTGATGAACATGGGCCTTGGCTATGACAGCAAAGAGGGCCGCGCTTTGTGCGGGGCGCTGACAGCCCTTATGACGGGCGTTTCCTATGCCACCTCGGCCGAGATGGCCAAGGAATTGGGCGCTTTCCCCAGCTATGAGCGCAACGCCAAGCACATGCTGCGCGTGATCCGCAACCACCGCGCGGCTGCCCATGGTACGGGTGGGTATGAAGGGCTGAATGTTGATCCGGTCACGCTGGATCACCGCAACTGCCCCGACCAGACGCTGGTGGCCTTGGCCAAATCGGCTTGGGATGAAGCGCTGGCCTTGGGCGAAGCCAACGGGTTTCGCAACGCGCAAACCACCGTTATCGCCCCCACGGGCACCATCGGGCTGGTGATGGATTGTGACACCACCGGCATCGAGCCTGACTTTGCCTTGGTCAAGTTCAAGAAGCTGGCGGGGGGTGGGTATTTCAAGATCATCAACCAATCGGTTCCGGGCGCTTTGGAAACCTTGGGCTATCCCAGCCATCAAATCGCCGAGATGGTGGCCTATGCGGTGGGCCACGGCTCTATCGCGCAGGCCCCTGCGATCAACCACACCTCGCTGATCGGCCACGGTTTTGGCCCGCGCGAGATTGAAAAGATCGAAGCGGCCCTGCCCAGTGCCTTTGACATCCGCTTTGTCTTTAACCAGTGGACGCTGGGTGAAGATTTCTGCAAGGGCACCTTGGGCATTCCGGCTGACAAAATGGCCGACCCCAGCTTTGACCTGCTGCGCCATTTGGGCTTTACCAAGGCCCAGATCGATGCCTGCAACGACCACGTTTGCGGCACGATGACGCTAGAAGGCGCACCGTTCCTGAAACAGCACCACTACAACGTGTTCGATTGCGCCAATGCCTGCGGCAAAAAGGGCAAGCGTTACCTGTCGGTGGAAAGCCATATCTATATGATGGCGGCAGCACAGTCGTTCATCTCGGGCGCTATTTCGAAAACGATCAATATGCCCAACTCTGCCAGCATCTCTGAAACGCTGGCCGCTTACGAGCTGTCGCATTCCTTGGGCATCAAGGCCAACGCGCTGTACCGCGACGGATCAAAGCTCAGCCAACCGCTGGCCTCGGCCCTGATCGAAGACGATGAAGAGGCCGAAGAAATCCTGACATCGGGGTCTAATCAGGAAAAAGCGGCGGTGATTGCCGAGAAGATCGTTGAAAAGATCATCATCAAGGAAATCATCCGCACCAACCGCGAAAAGCTGCCCGAACGGCGCAAGGGCTATACCCAAAAGGCCATTGTCGGCGGGCATAAGGTGTACCTGCGCACCGGCGAATACGGCGATGGCCGCTTGGGCGAGATTTTCATCGACATGCACAAGGAAGGTGCGGGCTTCCGCGCCATGATGAACAACTTCGCCATCGCGATCTCGGTCGGTCTGCAATACGGCGTGCCCTTGGAAGAATATGTCGAGGCGTTTACCTTCACCCGCTTTGAACCGGCGGGCATGGTGCAGGGCAACGACTCGGTCAAGAACGCCACCTCGATCTTGGATTACATCTTCCGCGAACTGGCGATTTCCTACCTTGACCGCACCGATCTGGCGCATGTGAAGCCCACGGGCCATTCGTTCGACGATCTTGGGCGGGGCGATGAAGAGGGCAAGCGCAACATCGCTGACCTGTCGGAAACGGCAGCCACGCGCGGGTTGGAAGTGATCAAGCAAATCTCGTCCACCGGCTACCTGCGCAAGCGCGTGCCGCAAGACTTGGTGGTGCTGCAAGGCGGCATGGGGATGACCGGCTTTTCGGGCATGGGGGTTGCGGGCGATGTGTCGACGACCCTGTTGATGCCCGAAACCGCCAAGCTGGCTGTGGGCGGCGGGTCTTCAACCGCGCTGTCGTCGGGCACGGTCGGCATTGACCAACGCACCAAGGCCAAGATGCAAGGCTATGAGGGCGACCCGTGTGGTGAGTGCGGCAACTACACGCTGGTGCGCAACGGCACCTGCATGAAGTGCAACACTTGTGGCGGGACAAGCGGGTGTAGCTGATCTGTCTTAGCGCGCGCAAGTTTTGGGGGCAGGACCGAAGGGTCTTGCCCCTTTTGCGTTGTGGGTGCGGGGGGCGTTGCTGCCTCCGGCGGGGATATTTGGGCACGTATGAAAGGGGGGTGCGGGGGGGCGATTAGGCGGATTGGCGCAGGCGCCAGATGCCGTGGGTGATCAGGGCGGCAAGGATAACGCCGCCGCCGATCAGGGTAAGCGGGGTGGGCGCTTCGTTGAGCACCGCCCAAACCAGCAGGGGCGAGGCTACGATTTCCAGCATGGTGATCATCGACACTTCTGCGGCGGGCAGGTGGCGCGGGCCGATCATTTGCAAAGCACAGCCAAGGGCAAGGCCGATTGCGCCGTTGATCGTCACAAGGCCGATTTGGGCCGCATCAAAGCTGTGGTGTGGGGCGAAAGGATAGGCCAGCAGGGCCGTGGCGAAAAAGCCAAGGGCGGCCGAGATGATCAGGCTTTGCGCGCCAGTTTTGCGCAAGATGACGTAGTAAGCCGCCGCTGAGCCTGCATTCAGGAACGCGATCAAATCGCCCCACAGATGCCCACCGCCCAGCGACCCACTGGCGATAATCACCACGCCCGCAAAGACTGCCGCCATGCACAGCACCGTCATGCGGGGAATACGCTCGTGCAGCACGGCAAAGGCCAGAAGGGCCGACAGGAAGGGCGAAGAGGCGTAAAGCAGCATGGTGTTGGCAACGCTGGTTTGCCCCAACGCCATGAGGTACAAAAACGACCCTAACCCCTGCGCAAGGATCAACAGCAGCGACGGCCATGACAGCAAGGCCCGCCATGACGGGATCAGCTGCGGCGCAAACAGCGCTGTGCCGACCAGCGTTGTCACGCCGCCGATGATCCCGCGCCAGACGGCGACATCCAGCACATCGCCGCCAATCATCCGCACCAGCAGCGCATCAGGCACAAACAGCGCAGCCCCTGCCAGTGTGAAGGCAAGGCCAAGTCGGGGATTTGGGGTGAAGCTTTGGGTCATGCCGCCAGAAATCAGGTCTTGGCGCGAAAGGGAAGTGTTGACGCAGTCGTACAGATGTACAACTCTGCCCCAAAGCGGAGGATCCAATGGACTTTGTGCATTTTCTGTCAAGCCACATGCTGGACCCGTCCTTGGGTGGCAAGGCGTTGTATCGAAACGTCGTGGCGCAGGCGGTGCATGCCGAAGCGGTGGGCTATGACGGCGTGGGCCTGCCGGAACACCATTTGGTCAACATTCTGCTCATCCCGTCGCCCTTACAGATGGCGGTCAAGATTGCAGCACACACCAAGCGGGTGCGCTTGGTCACGTCAGTCTGCCAACTGCCGCTGCGCGATATGCGCGTCTTTGCCGGAGAGGTTATTCAGGCCCAAGCCCTGTGCGACGGTCGTTTGATGCTGGGCGTGGGCAAGGGGGCGTTTGGTTATGAAACCGACCTGATGCAAGTGCCCTTTGGCGAAACCAAGCCGCGCTTTGAAGAGGCGCTGGCGGTGCTGGAAGCTTTGCTAACGCGCGAAGATGTGGCGTGGGACGGGGAACATTACAAGTTTGACGCGCTGACGATCATGCCGCGCCCCGAAGACCCCATCCCCTTGATGCTGGGTGTCATGCTGCCTGCGGGGATCGAAGCCGCCGCAGCCAAGGGCTATCATGTGCAAACCACGCCCTTGGGGGCGGCACATGGCCAGCTTGAAGCGCAGGTATCGGCGTTTCATCGTGGGCGCGAAGCGGGGGGGCATGCCAATCGCCTGTCGCTGCAACGCGGGGTGTATCTGGTGAATTCCGAAGCTGAACGCCGCCGCATGGTGGCCTTTGCGCACCGCTATTACTCTAGCTTTGACAACGTGTTTGGCGGGCCGGGGATTGTGGATCAAGGCATCATTCGCCCCTTGCCACGCGCCCAAACCGCTGAAGAACTGGGCCAGAACATCCTCATTTGCCAAAAGGATCAGATGCTCGACCGTTTGGCCGAATATGCTGCCCTTGGGATTGACGAGATCATCGTCACCTCGAACTTCGGCCAGCCACAAGAGGAAACGCTGGCCATGATGACCCAATTCGCGGCCGAGATTATGCCGCAGTTTCGCCCCCACCCCATCGCTGCTTAAGGAGAAGCCATGCCCGTGATCCGTATCGAAATGTTTGAAGGCCGCACAACTGAGCAAAAGCGCGCCTGTGCCGAGGCTGTGACCAAAGCTTGGGTCGATACCTGCGGTGGCACGCCTGCTTCGGTGACGATCATCTTTGGCGATGTGGCCAAAAGCGATTGGGCCACGGCGGGGCGCTTGGCCTGCGACCCCAAGGAATAACCCATGCGCAGCGCCTATTCGGTGGCGGGCGAGGGGCCTGCTGTGTTCTTGATCCACGGCATTGGCGCGCGGCGGGCCACGTTTGATCGGCTGGTCGAAGGCTTGCGCGATCGGTTCACCTGCATATCTTACGATCTGCGCGGGCATGGGCTGTCGCCCTTACCTGCGGGCCAGTTTGGCTTGGATGATCTGGTGGATGATCTAGAGGAGCTGCGCGCGCGCCTTGGCATCGAACAGGCGCATTTCGCGGGGCATTCCTTGGGTGGCATGATCGGCCCGCGCTATGCGCTGCGCTATCCTGACAGGGTGCTGTCGCTGGGCCTGTGGTCAACTGCCGCCTTTCGCACCGAAGATGACAGCGCCAAGGTCATGGGCGTGGTGAAACTGATGCGCGAAAAGGGTATCGGTCCGGTGCTGGATACGCTGACCGCGCGCTGGTTCACCGATGCGTTTTGTGCTGCGCGCCCCGATGTGATTGACTGGCGCAAGGCCCAAGTGATGGACACGGACGCTGATGTTTTCCTGAATGTCTTTGATATCTATGCCGAAACCGAAATGGCCCCGTGGCTGCATCAGGTGAAAGCCCCCTGTCAGATCATCACGGGCGAGTTGGACGGCGGCTGCAACCCGCGCCTGAACATGCTTATCCATCAGGCCCTGCCGGGGTCGGAATTGGTGATCCTAGACAAGCTTAAACACGCGATCTTCATCGAGGCGAGCGAGGTGGTTCTACCCCATGTGCGCCAGTTCTTGCTGGCGCAGGATGCGGGGCGTTAGAAGCTGACGCTGTAGGTGGTGCTTAGGCTGATCGTCGGTGCGCTGCCATTTTGGGCGGTGGCTGACAGGTCAGCCGTTACGCTGCCCGTACCGAGAAAGGTGCCAACACCCAGTACCGCGGCACCTGTGGCCTGTATCTGGTCGCCTTGGATGGTCGACGACAGGCTGGTGCGCGCAAGGCTGACCTCGGCATAGGGCGTCAGGCCCATTGTGCCCATAGCCCGCAACCCTGTCGCGCGCAAAGTGGCTGCGGCGTGGGTGGTGTGCTGGTGATCTTCGGCCAGTGTCACCACGCCTTCGTCATGGGTCGGGATGGTTTCATCGGTGAAAGACACGCGCAGGCTGGGGTCTAGCGTTAGGCTGGCGGTGGCCCAACGGCCCGTGACCCCGAACGAACCCATAAGGCGGTCGCTGGAAAAGCTGCCCTTCCCCCCCTTATACTCTGGTCGCGCTGTACCTATCTGCCCATCCAGTGCCCAATTGGGGGCAATGGGCAGGCCGATGTACAGGCCAAGAGCGGGGGATTGGGCGATGGCATCGGTGCCCTGTGCCCAGCCATGCTGGCGTAAACCCCGATCAGGCCCTGCGCGCCAAAGGGGCGATCAAGGCCAAAGGTCAACGCGCCACCCTGTCCCTGATCCGCCGCCAAGGCGGTGCTTGACGCCCAAAAGCCACCCTTGCCTGCACCACCGCGCACCCGCGTTTTGATGGCATCAGTGACAGCGCCAAGCTGTGCGATGGCGCTGCGATAGGCGATTGTGTTGGATACGGTGGAGGGGTTTAGCCAAATCGTGGCTTGGTTCCCGATCCCATAGTCAGAAAGCGTTGGCCCATCTTCAAGCAACTGGCCGCCAAAAAACAGTCTTTGCTTGTCTTGTGGTATGCCTAACCCTTGCCCGCCCTCATCCGAGATTTTTTGTTTGACGTTGTCAATTGTATCTGAAGGTTCCACTTCTAGAGCATGGGAAACGCCGTCGGCCTGCACGACAAATATCGTCATCGCCTCAACCGCCTGTGCGGCGCAGATCATGACAGCGGCGCTCAGCGCGCAGGTGCGAAACATTGGCTTGGTCCTATAGATCGGGATAAGATCGAAAAACGCTAAGGCGGGGCAGGGGTGAAGAAAAGCAGCCCAATAGTTTTTCTTTCGAGGCTCGCCAACCTAAGCGCCCAACTCTGCCCTCGCCAGCGCCAAGCACAGCCGCAACCCGTTGGCCACCGCCCCTGCATCATTGCGGCGCAGCCAATCTAGCCACAGCCCATCCAAGGTGGCCATGATCAGGTCGGCCACAGCAGGGATTTGCGCGGTTTTGGCGGGCGAAGACAGGGCCGTCAAATGCTGGGTCAGGGCTGTGCGGTAGCGGTCGTATAGGGCGCGTTCGGTCGCGGCGATGGTGGGGTGTTGCAGGGCCACGCTCCACAAATCCACCCGCATGCGCAGATGATCTGGCGCAAGAATATCCGGCGTGAAGCCTGCGGCGAGAAAGGCCTCAAGCCGGAGGGCGGGGGTGAAAGTGCTGGCAAGCAGCGTCTCTTCGGCTTGGCGCAGGCGGCTGGAGGCGAGAATGTAGGCTTCCGACAGCACCTCGTCCATATTGGCGAAGTGGTAGGAAATATGGCCGGGCGACATCCCCGCTTGCGCCGCGATTTTGCGCGCGGTCAGTTTGGCGTAACCTCCGCGTTGCAGGCAGGTCAACGCGGCCTGCGCAATCGCAAGGCGGCGGGCTTTGGCGCGGGGGCTTGGGTCTGGCATGATGGTGCGATGGCTCCTCTTGGCTTTTTGGCGCGTCTGACGCAGAAGGGCAAGCGAACGGAGACCGCCATGACCCAACGCTTTGCTTTTGACATTCACGCCAAAGATGGCCGCGCGCGCACTGGGGTGATTTCAACCCCGCGGGGCGATATTCGCACGCCAGCCTTTATGCCTGTGGGCACGGCGGCGACCGTCAAGGCGATGATGCCAGGTTCGGTGCGCGCCACGGGGGCGGATATTCTGTTGGGCAACACCTATCACCTGATGCTGCGCCCCACGGCGGAACGCATCGCGGCTTTGGGCGGGTTGCACAAATTCATGAACTGGCAGCGCCCGATCCTGACCGATTCCGGCGGGTTTCAGGTGATGAGCCTGTCAGCTTTGCGCAAACTGACCGAAGAGGGGGTGCGCTTTTCATCGCATATCGACGGGTCAAAACATATGCTGACCCCCGAACGCAGCATGGAGATTCAGCGCCTGCTGGGGTCTGACATTGTGATGTGCTTTGACGAATGCCCCGCCTTGCCCGCCACAGATGCGGCGGTGGCGCAATCTATGCGGATGTCGATGCGCTGGGCCGATCGGTCGCGCCAAGCCTTTGGCGACAGGCCGGGGCACGCGTTGTTTGGCATTCAACAAGGCGGCGTGAACCGCGATCTGCGCGGCGAAAGTGCCGATGCCCTGCGGGCGATTGGCTTTGACGGCTATGCCGTGGGCGGGCTGGCTGTGGGCGAGGGGCAAGAGGCGATGTTTGGCGTGCTAGACTATGCCCCCGACATGCTGCCCGACGACAAGCCACGCTACCTGATGGGCGTGGGCAAGCCTGATGACATCGTGGGCGCAGTGGAACGCGGCATTGATATGATGGACTGCGTGCTGCCCTCGCGCTCTGGTCGGACGGGGCAGGTTTGGACACGGCGTGGCCCCGTGGCGATCAAGAACGCCCGCCACCAGAACGACCCGCGCCCGATTGATGAAGCCTGCACCTGCCCTTGCTGCCAAGGCTACAGCCGTGCCTATCTGCACCACGTGTTCAAGGCCGAAGAAATCATCTCAAGCATGCTTTTGACATGGCACAACCTGCATTATTTCCAAGAGTTGATGCAGGGCCTGCGGGGTGCGATTGCGGCAGGCGAACTGGGCGCCTTTGTCGCCCAGTTTCACGCACAGCGCGCGCAAGGCGATATAGAACCGCTCTAACCCCAGTTGCGCCTCGGCGCACTCTGTTTGCGCTTTGGCCTATCCAAACGGGCCCTTGCGACTTTGCGGCCGCCGTCTCATGATCGTGAAAATGAGAAGGGCAGGGATGGTTGACATGGCCCCCCCGCCACACCAGATAAAGTTGGCGAGCAGGGGAAGGCCCAAAGGTTGCCGACGATCGGGACAGGGCCTTCCTGCTAGAAAGGAACGAAGATGACGGACAAGTTGTCCCCCAGTTACCCCGTGTTGCCGCTGCGCGACATTGTGGTGTTTCCCCATATGATCGTGCCCTTGTTTGTGGGCCGCGAAAAGTCGGTTCGCGCCTTGGAAGAGGTGATGGCCGATGACAAGCAAATCTTGCTGTCCAGCCAGATTGACCCGTCGGTCGATGACCCAGCGATTGATGGCATTTACCGCGTTGGCGTCTTGGCCAATGTGCTGCAACTGCTCAAATTGCCCGATGGCACGGTGAAGGTGCTGGTCGAAGGCAAGGGCCGTGTGAAGATCACCGAGTTTGTCGAAAATCCGTCTTACTTCGAGGCGCGTGTGTCACGTTTGACCGAAGTTCCCGGCGACAAAATGGCATCGGATGCCATGCTGCGGTCTGTCACCGATGAATTCGAACGCTACGCCAAGATCAAAAAGAACATCCCCGAAGAAGCCCTGCAAGCTGTGGCTGACACGACCGAACCGGCGCGTCTGGCCGACTTGGTCGCAGGCCACTTGGGCGCGGATGTGGCGCTCAAGCAAGACATCTTGGAAACGCTGGACGTGGCCGAGCGGCTAGAGAAGATCTTCGGCCATATGCAGGGCGAAATGTCTGTCTTGCAGGTCGAGAAAAAGATCAAATCGCGGGTGAAAACCCAGATGGAAAAGACCCAGCGCGAATACTATTTGAATGAGCAGATGAAGGCCATTCAAAAGGAATTGGGCGACGGCGAAGAAGGCCAAAACGAGCTGGACGAGCTGGAAGAGCGCATCTTCAAGACCAAGTTCAGCAAAGAAGCGCGCGAAAAGGCGGAAGCCGAGTTCAAAAAGCTCAAATCCATGAGCCCGATGAGTGCGGAAGCCACCGTGGTGCGCAACTACCTTGACTGGCTGCTGTCGGTTCCATGGGGTGTCAAAAGCCGTGTGAAGAAAGACCTGATCGAGGCGCAAAAGGTGCTGGACCAAGACCATTACGGCTTGGACAAGGTCAAAGAGCGCATCGTGGAATATCTGGCGGTGCAAGCGCGTTCGGCCAAGTTGAAAGGGCCGATCTTGTGCCTTGTCGGCCCTCCGGGTGTGGGTAAGACCAGCCTTGGCCGGTCAGTTGCCAAGGCCACGGGGCGTGAGTTTATCCGCATCTCGCTGGGCGGTGTGCGCGACGAATCGGAGATTCGCGGCCATCGGCGGACCTATATCGGCTCAATGCCCGGTAAGATCATTCAGGCGTTAAAAAAAGCGAAAACCACCAACCCGCTGATCTTGCTCGATGAAATCGACAAAATGGGCCAAGACTTCCGCGGTGACCCAGCCTCAGCCATGCTAGAGGTGTTGGACCCGGAACAAAACGCCACCTTCACCGACCATTACATGGAGGTCGAATACGACCTGTCCAACGTGATGTTCATCACCACGGCCAATTCCTACAACATGCCCGGCCCGCTGCTGGACCGGATGGAGATTATCCCGCTGTCGGGTTACACCGAAGACGAAAAGCTGGAAATCGCCAAGGGCCACTTGTTGCCCAAGCAGGTCAAGGCCAATGGGCTAAAGCGCGGTGAATTTGCCGTGTCGGACGCCGCTTTGACCCATGTGATCCGCTACTATACCCGCGAAGCCGGCGTGCGGAACCTTGAGCGCGAGATTGCCAAGCTGGGGCGCAAGGCGATCACGGATATTCTTAAAGCCAAGACCACGTCGGTCGATGTCGATGTGGCCAAGGTGGAAGAGTATCTGGGCGTGCAGCGCTATCGCCATGGGCTGGCGGAAAAGGAAGATCAGGTGGGCGTTGTCACCGGATTGGCCTGGACCTCGGTTGGGGGAGAGATCTTGCAGATCGAAGCCCTGCGCCTGCCCGGTAAGGGCCGGATGAAGACCACCGGCAAGCTGGGCGATGTGATGAAGGAATCGATTGATGCGGCGGCGTCCTATGTCCGCTCTATCAGCCCCGAACTGGGGGTGAAGCCGCCCAAGTTTGAAACGATGGACATTCACGTGCACGTCCCTGAAGGGGCGACGCCCAAAGATGGCCCCTCGGCAGGTTTGGCGATGGTGACATCGATTGTGTCGGTGATCACCGGCATTGCGGTGCGCAAAGATGTGGCCATGACGGGTGAAGTGACCCTGCGCGGCAATGCTTTGCCCATCGGTGGGTTGAAAGAAAAGTTGCTGGCAGCGTTGCGGGCGGGGATGACGACGGTGTTGATCCCGGAAGAAAACGCCAAGGATCTGATCGACATTCCTGAAAATGTGAAACAGGGCTTGAAGATCATCCCCGTCAGCCATGTGCGTGAAGTGCTGAAAATTGCCTTGGTGCGCGATCCCGTTCCAGTGGAATGGGACGAGGCGGCAGAAGAAGCCGCAGCCCTTGCCCGCCAAGCGCGGCGCGACGAGGTGGCAACGCCGACGGCACATTGACGAAAAAAGGCGCCCTGTGGGGCGCCTTTTGTTTGATTTTTCGCAGAAAAATCGTGTCAGCGCTTACGATTTTTCTGCGAAAAATCAGCACATAGTCTTCCAGCAACTGCGTTTTTCCCAAGCCATCTGTCACAGGCCCCTTGCAGCTTATTTCGAACCCTACTAATGAGCCTGCATCGGGCGATTAGCTCAGCGGTAGAGCGCTTCGTTCACATCGAAGATGTCAGCGGTTCAAATCCGTTATCGCCCACCATCCTAGCCAAGCGCGCCTCATAAGGGCGCGCTTTGTGCGTTAAAAGGGATTGCGTTGGCCGCCGACCTTGGCTAAATCGCACCTCACGGGTTGTTAGCTCAGTTGGTAGAGCGTCTCGTTTACACCGAGAATGTCGGCGGTTCGAGCCCGTCACGACCCACCATCCTATCCTCAAGCCTTTTGAACAGCCCCTGTGCGCGGGCGCGCCTTTGGCTTTGCCATTTTGCGCCTATATATCGCCAAAGACAGGAGCGTTAAGATGAGCTGGAACCCCGACCTTGACCGTTCTATTCCGCTGGGCGACGGTGTTGACGCGATTGAAACCGTCATCATCCCGCGTGCGCGCGATTTGGGCGGGTTTGAAGTGCGCCGCGCTTTGCCCTCGACCCAGCGCCAAATGGTGGGGCCTTTCATCTTTTTTGACCAAATGGGTCCGGCAGAGTTTCTGACAGGGCAGGGCATAGATGTGCGCCCGCATCCGCATATTGGGTTGGCGACCGTGACTTATCTGCTGAAAGGCCGCATCCATCACCGCGATTCGCTGGGCACAGATGCGTGGATTGCACCCGGTTCGGTCAATCTGATGGTGGCAGGGCAGGGGATCACCCATTCTGAACGGATGGACGGCCTAGCCCGCCAAGCGCCACAAAGCCTGTTTGGCTTGCAAACTTGGCTGGCCCTGCCGCTGCACCGCGAAGATGACGCGCCTGCCTTTGTGCATGTGCCCGAAGCCGAACTGCCACTGCTACAGGCTGAGGGCAAACAGGTGCGCCTGATTTTGGGTGAGGCCTGGGGTGTTAAAGGGGCGCAAGCGCCGTCTGATGCGCTATATGCCGATGCCACCCTAGCTGCGGGCGCAGTTTTGCCCTTGCCTGACAATCACGAAGATCGCGGCGTTTATGTCTTGCAAGGTGCGGTTTCTGTGGGCGGGGTGACCCATCAGGCCGGTGAAATGCTGGTGTTTCGCCCCGGCGATCGGCTTGGCGTCACAGCGGGTGCTCAGGGCGCGCGGGTGATGGTCTTGGGTGGGGCCACGATGGAAGGGCCGCGCCATATTTGGTGGAACTTTGTTGCCTCTTCCAAAGAGCGGATCGAGGCGGCTAAGGAAGCTTGGCGCGCGGGCGATTGGCAGCATGGGCGCTTTCAACTGCCCCCCGGCGACAGTGCGGAATTCATCCCTGCACCTGACCGCTAAGGGCGCTCGCATCAGCTCGCTACACGAAAGGCGCCTTGCGGCAGAAATTTGGCCCAAGGGCGCTTGACGCCGCTGTCATGCTTCCGTAATACCGCCACACGTTCGGGCGGGCCCGGATGGCTTTGCGGTGGTAGCTCAGTTGGTTAGAGTACCGGCCTGTCACGCCGGGGGTCGCGGGTTCGAGCCCCGTCCACCGCGCCATTTGCCCCAAATGAAAACGCCCTCCGGCAACGGGGGGCGTTTCGTTTTGGGGCCTACAGGGTCAGGCGGTAGCGAATATGGCCATCGGCCAGCACAAAGCTGTCGTAAAGCTTGCGCGCGGTCGCGTTGCCTTCATCGGTGTGCCAATACAGCCGGTGCCAGCCTCGCGCGCGGGCAAGGTCTGCCAGATCGGCGATCAGGGCGCGGCCTAGCCCTTGGCCCCGCGCTTCTGGTGCGACGAACATATCCTCAAGATAGCAGTCTTCGCCCATCACCCAGCTAGAAGGGTGATGGTTGTGCAGCGCAAAGCCCAAAACCACACCGTCCACCTCGGCCACGCGCAAGCCCAGTGGGCTGGCGGGGTCCATCAGGCGGGCCCAAGTGTGGGCGGTGATGGCGGGGGCAAGCGGGTGCTGGTAATAGTCAAGGTAGCCTTGCCACAACCTTTCCCATGCGGTTTTGTCTGCGGCCACAGCGTCGCGGATCATGCCAGCTTCTCCAACACCCGCGCCCAAGAGCGGATGCCTTTGTGGAAGCTGGAAATGTCATATTTTTCATTGGGCGAATGGATTTGGTCGTCATCCTTGGCAAAGCCCATCAAAATCGCATCCATGCCCAGATAGGTCTTGAAATAGCCCGCCACGGGAATCGACCCCCCCGCGCCGACAAAGGCCGCCGCAATCCCCCATTCTTCCGTCAGCGCTTGGCGGGCGGCGGCAAAGGCGGGATGGGTGATTTGCATCACGGAAGCGGGGGAATTGCCGTGGCCTTTCCAGTCCACCGTGCAATCGGCGGGCAATTGGGCTTGCACCCAAGCGCGAAAGGCTTGGCGCAGCGCATGGGGGTCTTGGTCACCCACAAGGCGGAAGCTGACTTTGGCTTGCGCTTGCGCGGGAAGGACGGTTTTAAAGCCGTCGCCGGTATAGCCGCCCCAGATGCCGTTCACCTCGGCCGTGGGGCGGGACCATAGCTTTTCCAAGGGCGTGCGGTCTTGTTCGCCCGCAGGCACCGACAGGCCGACATCGCCCAAAAACCGCGCATGATCGAAGGACAGGTTCTGCCACTGCGCCCGCAGATCATCGGACAATTCGCCCACACCGTCATAAAACCCCGGCACGGTGACATGGCCCTCGGCGTCATGCAGGCGCGAAAGAATGCGGGTCAGAATATGGATCGGGTTTTGTGCAAGCCCGCCATACATGCCCGAATGCAAATCGCGGTTGGCGGCGTGGATGGTCAGCTCTTCGCCCAAAAGCCCGCGCAGCATGGTGGTGACGGCAGGGGTGCGCCCTTCAAACATCCCCGTGTCACAGATCAGGGCGACATCGGCGCTTAGTTCGGTTGCGTTGGCTTTCAGGAAAGGGATCAGCGAGGGCGAGCCTGATTCTTCTTCGCCCTCCAAAAAGATCGTAAGCTTACCGGGCAAGGTGCCATGCACCGCCTTCCACGCGCGGCAAGCTTCGATAAAGGTCATCAACTGGCCCTTATCATCCGACGTGCCCCGCCCGCGCAGCACTTTTCCCTTGGGGGTTTCTTCAATCGCCGGATCAAAGGGATCGCGCGCCCATAAGGCCAAGGGATCAACAGGTTGCACATCGTAGTGCCCGTAAAACAGCAGATGCGGCCCGCTGCCTGTTCCGCCATGGCCTACCACCATCGGATGGCCCGCCGTGGGGCGCGATGTGGCCGCAAAGCCCAAATCGCCCAAATCACGCACCAGCCAATCAGCGGCACGGGCGCAATCGGCCTTGTAGGCCGGATCGGTGGAAATAGAGGGGATTCGCAGCAGGTCAATCAAGCGGTCAAGCGCTTGGGGCAGGTCTGCGTCGATGCGGGCCAAAACGGCGTCAAGTGTGGGGGACGTGGGCATATCTACCTGTGCTTTGTGTAAGTTTGCCCAACCCTAACAGGCGCACAGGGACTGTCCAGCCGCCGATTTTCGCGCTAAAAGAAGGCATAGGTCGGACAAGATAAGGAAAGCTCGGATGCGCAAATGGATTGGATGGGCGCTGGCCGCCGCTGTGGCCGGTGGCATGGCTGCGGCGCAAGACGTGCCGGTTGAGGTCAGCGTGCTGGATGCCAGCCAAGTGACCCTGCATCTGTACCCGTTCTTGAAAGACGATGATCTGCGCACTCTACGCCTTGTGGCCACCAACCGCGACGCGCTGAGTGTGTTTGTGCCCTCGAAAGACACCAGCCATTTTGCGGCCCTTGCCCTTTCGCCCGCCGATGGGTTCTTGCAAGACGGCGCGCCTGCCGCCACAGCGATTGCGCTAAGCGATTTTCCCGATGCCGCCGCCGCAGCCACCGCCACATTGGCTGCCTGCGACGCCAAGCGCGACCCCGCCACAGCGCCCTGCGTCGTGGTGCTAGAGGTCGGCCCCGCACCGTGACGCCACGGGTTGAAGGGCCGTTTTCAATTACTGCCCAAAGTTGTTTTAATTTTAACCCAAATCCGCAACGCCTGTTTGTCACGAAAAGTTCAAAACCCTGCGCGCCTTTGTGCTTAATTTGAACTATAGATGCAAAATGGCTTGCCAAATGACAGATTTTCATGAATACGCAACGTAATAGGTCGTCCAACGAGGCGATTTTGAACAGGCTCTGGGGCAGAGATGGGACAAGGCGCATGATCGGGCGGAAAATCCGCACTCCGATGGCGGAAGTGGACAAGCCGAAAGGCTTTGACGACTTCGAACTGCGCCTTGGCGACCTGATGCGCGGCGAACGCGCCACCTTGGGCAAGTCGCTCCTGGATGTGCAGCGCGAATTGAAGATCAAAGCCAGCTACATTGCCGCGATTGAAAATGCCGATGCGACGGCCTTCGAATCGCCCAGTTTTGTATCGGGCTATGTGCGGTCTTATGCCCGTTACCTTGGCATGAACCCTGACGACGTTTTCGCCCATTTTTGTCGTGAGGCGGGCTTTGCCGTGTCGCATGGCATGTCGGCGGCGGCTTCGGGGCAGATGATCAAGGCGGCGCGCAATCGTGTGCCGGTTGAAAAGCGCGACCCCTTTGTGCATGCCAGCTTTGTGCCGAAAAGCGAGGGGATGTTTTCCAAGGTGGAAGCTGGGGCCATAGGCTCTTTTGCCGTGCTGATCGCATTGCTGGGCGCTTTGGGCTACGGTGGCTGGTCGCTGTTGCAAGAAGTGCAGCGTGTGCAACTGGCGCCAGTGAACGAAGCGCCGGCCGTTGTGGCCGAAATTGATCCCTTGGCCAATGTTAAGGTCGATGCGCCTTTGGCCGTCTCGTCCGGCCTGTCGGGCCAAGAGGCGGATAAGGTCGCAAGCGGTGCTGCGGCGGATATGCTGTATCGCCCGCAAGCGCTGTCCGTGCCGGTTATGACGCCGCGCGATGGCCCGATTGCCGCCATCAACCCCGATGCCGCAGCGTTGCCCAGCCAAACCGCTGTGAACGACGCGGTCGCCCAAGCCGTGACGGCAGAGCCTGCGGTGCAGGTGGTGGCTGATGTTGCCCCCGGCGTTGAAATTCTGGCCGTGCGCCCCGCTTGGGTTCGGGTGTCTGCTGCGGACGGCACTGTGCTGTTTGAAAAGGTGCTGGATGCGGGCGAGCGTTACAGCGTGCCCGCCTTGGCCCAAGCGCCGGTTCTGCGCGCCGGGAATTCGGCTTCGGTTTACTTCGCGGTCAATGGCAAGACCTACGGCCCCGCCTCGCCCGGTTCGGCAGTGGTTAAGAACCTGTCGCTGGCAGCCACTGATTTGACCGCCGCTTTCAAAGTGGCTGATCCGTCGGGCGATGCCGATCTGGCGCATTTTGTCGATGTGGCCGAGGCGACGCAGGTCACCCCCGCCGCCGAACCTGCGGCGACGGTTCCGCAAAACTAACTTTTTCGCCTGTCTCAAGTTGCAGCCGCGCTTATGTGCGCCTATCGTGCTGACAAAAAGCACGAGGCCCGCATGACCCATAACCCGATCCGTCCGTGGCGCAACATTGACCGCCGTGTCAGCCGCCAAATCCGCGTGGGCCGCGTGCTGGTGGGCGGCGATGCGCCGATCTCGGTGCAGACGATGACCAACACCATCACCTCGGATGTGAAGGCGACCTTGGAACAGGTGCAGCGCTGCGCCGTTGCGGGCGCTGACATCGTGCGCATCTCAACCCCCGATGAAGACGCCACCCGCGCGTTAAAGGCCATCGTGGCCGAAAGCCCCGTTCCGATCGTGGCTGACATCCATTTCCACTACAAACGCGCGATCGAGGCTGCCGAGGCAGGCGCTGCTTGCCTGCGCATCAACCCCGGCAATATCGGCGATGCCAAGCGCGTGGCCGAAGTGGTGAAAGCGGCCAAAGACCACGGCTGCTCTATCCGCATCGGGGTGAACGCGGGGTCTTTGGAAAAGCACCTGCTGGATAAATACGGCGAGCCTTGCCCCGACGCGATGGTCGAAAGCGGGATGGATCATATCAAGCTGTTGCAAGACAACGACTTTCATGAATTCAAGATCTCGGTCAAAGCGTCAGATGTTTTCATGGCCGCCGCCGCTTATCAACAACTTGCCTCTGTCACCGATGCGCCGATTCATCTTGGCATCACAGAGGCGGGGGGCCTAACATCGGGCACGGTCAAATCTGCCATTGGTCTGGGCAACCTGCTTTGGTCTGGCATCGGCGACACGATCCGCGTCAGCCTGTCGGCTGATCCGGTGGAAGAGGTGAAGGTTGGCTTTGAAATCCTTAAAAGCCTTGGCCTGCGCCATCGCGGTGTGACGATCATTTCTTGCCCGTCTTGCGCGCGCCAAGGGTTTGATGTGATCAAAACCGTATCGGCCCTTGAAGACCGCCTTGCCCATATCACCACGTCGCTGAGCCTGTCGATCATCGGCTGCGTGGTCAATGGCCCCGGAGAGGCGCTGATGACCGACATTGGCTTTACCGGCGGCGGGGCTGGCAAGGGCATGGTTTATCTGGCGGGCAAACAGGCGCACACCTTGGGCAATGACAAAATGATCGACCACATTGTCGAGCTGGTCGAACAAAAGGCTGCCGAGCTGGAAGCCGCCAAGGCCGACTAACTCGCCTCCTCACCCAAAGCATACCGACACGCTGGGGGTCTGGGGGGCGGCAGCCCCCCAGCCGGGGCCGCCGCGCGCCCTTGGGCCTCAGCCTGCGCGGGCTTGATTGACGATTTGCTGCATATCCGCCTCGGGCACGTAGCCGCGCAGCATTTGCGTGTCGATCACAAAGGTCGGTGTGCCGGTGATGTTCAAAGCCCCCGCTAACGCGTGGTTGGCTTGGATCACCGCCATCACATCGGGGCTTTCCATTTTGGCCGTCACCTCTGCCGCGTCATAGCCCATCTCGGTGGCCAAGCGGCCCAAGGTTTCGGCATCAGGCGCACCGCGCAGGGCGATCAGCGCGTCATGGGCGGTTTTATAGGCTTCGTCGCCGTGCAGCATCCGCACCGCGATGGCGAATTTTGACGAGATCAGCGAATCGTCGCCCAAGATCGGGAATTCTTTGACCACAAAGCGAATATCGCCGTCGGTTTTCACCAGATCTTCCACTTCGCTATAGGCTTTGCGGCAATAGCCGCAGCGATAGTCCATGAATTCCACGATGGTGACGGATCCGTTCGGATTGCCGCCCACCCAACTGGCCGGATCCTTGAAAATCGCGTCGGCGTTGGAGTGCAGCAAATCCACATCGGCTTGTTGCTGCGCATCGGCCTTGCGGCTTTGCAACACATCCATCGCCTCGATGATCACTTCGGGGTTTTCCAGCAGATATTGCCGCACCTCGGCGCGAAAGGCGTCTTTTTCGGCGGGCGTCATCTCGCCCAAACCTCCGGCTTGGGTGGTCAGGGGCGAAAGGCACAGCGTAAGGGCAAGGGCGATGCGGCGCATGGGGAACCTTTGATCAGCGCAGCAAACGGCTCGCCGCGGGGGAGTGGCGTTTAAGATGATGCAGGACCAGCCCAAGCGCAAGCCCGTCAGGCGCGCGCCGTCGGCAAGATTGCACCGCCTTTTGGGCCCGTTCACGTCAAGTTTTTTGACCAATGCCGCCGCTTGCCTGTATAAAGGCGCTTCATACAGGGGTGCGCTGTGCTGCGTTTTATCGTGTCGTTCTTCGGGGCCATCTTCTCGACGGTCACGCTGGGGTTGTTGTTTGCGGCCCTGACCGTGGGCGGCATCTTTTCCATCTATGGCCGCGATCTGCCCAGCCATGAAAGCCTTGCGCAGTATGCCCCGCCCACGATCAGCCGAATCTATTCGGCTGAGGGCAAGCTGATGGATGAATTCGCCACCGAACGCCGCCTGTTCGTGCCGATTGGTGACATTCCCGCACTGGTCAAAGACGCCTTCATCTCGGCCGAAGATAAGCATTTTTACACCCATGCCGGTTATGACATGCAAGGCATGGTCGCCGCAGCACTTGAGGCGATCAAGACGCGCGGCCACACCACGCGGGGGGCGTCTACCATCACCCAGCAGGTGACGAAGAACTTCTTGCTGTCGGGCGACAAGACTGTGGCGCGCAAAATCAAGGAAATCATTCTGGCGACACGGTTAGAACAGACCCTGTCCAAGGACCGCATTCTGGAACTGTACCTGAACGAGATTTTCTTGGGCCAGAATTCCTACGGTGTCGCCGCCGCAGCCCAAACCTATTTCAACAAAACCCTTGATGAGCTGACCCCCGCCGAAGCCGCAACGCTGGCCTCGTTTCCCAAAGCGCCTTCCGAATTTCACCCTGTGCGCGCTAAAGACCGCTTGGTTGAACGGCGCAACTATGTGCTCAACGAAATGGTGCAAAACGGCTACCTTGACCCCGCCGTGGGAAAATCTGCCGCAGCCGAGCCTTTGCGCACCGTGCAGGGCGGCGATATTCCCACGTTCCGCACCGATATGCCGCCGCGCGATTACTTCACCGACGAAATCCGCCGCCAATTGTCGGGCACCTTTGGCGAGAACGAGTTCTTTTCGGGTGGCCTGTCGATCCGCGCCACCGAAGACCCGCAGATGCAGAAAATCGCCGCCAAAGCCCTGCGCGATGGCTTGGAAACCTATGACCGCGATCAAGGCGTGTGGCGCGGCACGGGCAAGACCTTGCCCGCCGAAGCCTTAGCCCCCGACACATGGCGCGCCGCCCTTGCCGATGTCGCGGGCCTGCCGCGCGATGTGGAAGGCTGGCGCGCTGCCGTGGTTTTGGATTTGGGCAAATCCACCGCGACGGTCGGGATCGAGGGCGAAGACGACACCGCCAAAATCCCCGCCAAAGATGTGACTTGGGCCAAGAAGCGCCTTGCCGATGGCACTTTGGGCCGCAAAGCCAAGGTGCCCGCTGATTTGGTCGCGATCGGCGATATTGTCATGGTGCGCCCCGAACTGGCCGACGATGGCAGCCTAGATCACTGGTCGCTGCGCCAAGTGCCCGAGGTGCAGGGCGGTTTTATGGCGATGGATGTGAACACCGGCCGCGTTATGGCGATGCAGGGCGGCTTTTCCTATCAGGATTCGGTGTTTAACCGCGCCACCCAAGCCGCACGCCAACCCGGTTCGTCGTTCAAACCCTTTGTTTATGCCGCAGCGCTTGATTCGCGCTTTACCCCTGCCACGATGGTCGTGGATGCCCCGATCATGGTCAACACCCCGCAAGGTCTGTGGACGCCCAAGAACAGCCACGACAAGTTCTTTGGCCCCGCCCCCCTGCGCACCGGCATTGAGCAAAGCCGCAACCTGATGACGATCCGCATCGCCCAAGAGGTCGGCATGGATACAATCGCAGGCTATGCCGAACGCTTTGGGGTTTATGACCATTTGCAACCCTTGCTCGCCAATTCTTTGGGCGCGCAGGAAACCACCTTGTTCAAGATGGTGGCCGCCTATGCGATGTTCGCCAATGGCGGCGAGCGGGTGGAACCCACCTTGGTTGACCGTGTGCAAGACCGCTACGGTGCCACGATCTACCGCCACGATGCGCGCACCTGTGTGAACTGCGGCATGGACAGCCTGCCGCAAGGCATGGGGCTAGACATCACCACCAACCGCGAAAGGGTGATGAACGCCATCACCGCCTATCAGTTGACCTCGATGTTGGAAGGCGTGATCCAACGCGGCACAGCCACGGGCGTGAAACTTCCTGTGCCGGTGGCGGGCAAAACGGGCACGACCAATGACGCCAAGGATGTGTGGTTCATCGGCTTCACGTCAAATGTCGTTGCAGGCTGCTACATGGGCTATGACAATCCGCGCGGCCTTGGCCCCAAGGCCTTTGGTGGCACCTTGTGCGTGCCGGTGTTTCAAGCCTTCATGCAAGAGGCGGTCAAACGCTATGGCGGGACTGATTTCAAAGTGCCCCCCGGCGGGCATTTTGTGAAGATCGACCGCTATACCGGCGAACATCTGGCCGATGATGCCAGCGGTGCCAATGTGCAGGCCGAATATTTCCGCGATGGCCAAGATGTGGTCTACGGCGCGGGGGCTACGGTGGATGGCGGCTTTGCCATGGGCCAAGATTTGCCGGCTTTTGCACCCGGCGAAACGTCAGAACTCGCCCCGCCTGATCAACCAACCGCGATGCCGCAACCCGATACACCGGCCCCGATAGAGGGTGCCGACGATAAGGCGGGCTTTGGCAGCGTTAGTTCTGGCGGGCTTTATTAACGCGTCAGGTGCAGCGGTTGGCAAAACCCCATGACGCGGCCTTGCCCCGCCCGCCGTCTGTCGCTAAATCCGGCGCTAAATCCGGCGCAACGCCGCAATCGGGAAGGTCTTTCATGCGCTCTGAAACCCAAAATCATGTCGACGCGATCAAAAAGTCGCTGACGCTCTTGGGGCAGCGGATGGATATTGAAACCGCCCCGCACCGGATGGAAGAGTTCAACGCCTTGATCGAAAACCCCGATCTGTGGAACGACCCCGCCAAGGCGCAAAAGCTGATGCGCGAACGCCAAGGGCTGATCGACGCGCAATCGACCTATAATCTCATCTCTTCTGGCCTGCGCGACAATGTCGAACTGATCGAAATGGGCGAGGCTGAGGCTGATGCCGAGATTGTTGCCGAAGCGGAAGCGGCCCTAAAGGCGCTGATGGACCTGTCGGCGCAAAAAGAGCTTGAAGCGCTGCTTGACGGCGAAGCCGATGGCAACGACACCTTCTTGGAAATCAACGCAGGCGCGGGCGGCACGGAAAGCTGTGACTGGGCGTCGATCCTGTCGCGGATGTATGTGCGTTGGGCCGAGAAAAAGGGCTACACCGTCGAGATTCAGTCTGAAACGGCGGGCGAAGAGGCGGGGATACGCTCTGTCAGCTATAAGATCAGCGGCAAGAACGCTTATGGTTGGTTGAAATCAGAAGCGGGGGTGCACCGTTTGGTGCGGATCAGCCCGTTTGATTCGGCAGCACGGCGGCACACCTCGTTCAGTTCGGTTTGGGTCTATCCGGTGGTGGATGACAACATCGAGATCGAGGTGCAGGATAAAGACATCCGCATTGATACCTACCGCTCGTCAGGGGCAGGTGGGCAGCACGTTAACAAAACCGACTCGGCTGTGCGCATCACCCACTTTCCCAGCGGCATTGTGGTGACATCGTCGCTGAAATCGCAGCACCAAAACCGCGACATCGCGATGCAGGCTTTGAAATCACGCCTGTATCAGCAGGAATTGGATAAGCGCAACGCCGCCATCTTGGAAGCGCATGAAAGCAAGGGCGAGGCGGGCTGGGGCAACCAAATTCGCTCTTACGTTCTACAACCCTACCAGATGGTCAAAGACCTGCGCACCAATGTGGAAACCAGCGACACCCAAGGCGTGCTGGACGGAGATTTGGACAAGTTCATGGCCGCGACCTTGGCCAAAGATGTGTCAGGCAAAAGCCGCGCTGATGCGATGGGCGAAGACTAAGCGCGCCGGATCAGGCCCAAGGCAGATACGGCGGCTGCGGCCAGTGCCAGCACCGAACAGGTGGCGGCAATATGGCCAAAAGCCAGACTGCTGGCCGCGTTATGCGCCGTTGACGCATGGGCCAGCGCAAAGCCCGGCTTATCGGCACTGACAGGCCCGTAAGACCACAGCGCAATCCGCCCCATCAGCGCCACCGCAATCAACCCCGCCGCCCGCGCTGTCGCGTTGTTGATGCCAGAGGCTGCCCCTTGGTCACTTTCGGGCGCTGCGGCCATCACGCAAGCGGTCAGCGGGCCGACAACCAAGGCCAAACCAAGGCCCGTCAGCAGGCAAAACGGGGCGGTCAGGTGCCAAAAATCTTGCTCAGGCGCAAAGTGGGCGATCAATCCATAGGCCAAGGCCACCATCAGGCTGCCAATCGTTAAGGGCCAGCCAAAGCCAACCCGTTCCGCCAAGCGCCCCGCGCGGCCCGACAAAAGTGCGATGCTGATCGAGATCGGCAAGAACGCCGCCGTCACCCCTAGGGGCGTGATGTGCCAGATCGAAATCGCCGTCATGGGCAGATAAAAGCTGACCCCGTTCAGCCCGATATACAACAACAGCGTCGCCAAGTTGACCGCGCTGAACTGGCGGTTGTGGAACAGATCAAGCCGTATCATCGGCGCGCGCAGGCGGGATTCTAGCCACACAAAGGCCACGGCGGCAGCAACGGCCAGCGCTGCGGCGGGCAGGGCCACAGCCTCACCCTCGGTCAGGGCCACGGCCATGGAACCCAAGCCCACGGTTGCCAGCACCGCCCCCCATAGATCGACCGGCGTGCCGGGGCGCCCTGCATCGGGAATGGCATGGCGCGCCAAAAGCCACAGCGCCCCCGCGCCAAGGCCAAGGTTCAGGGCAAAGATCACCCGCCACACCTCTGCCCCGCCCAAGGTCAGCACCAAGCCGCCCAAGATCGGCCCCGCCGCCGTCGTGGCGGTAGAGGCCGCAGCCCAAAGCCCCAAAGCGCGGCCCCGATCGGCGCGGTCATAGGCGCGCGACACAAGGGTCATCGACCCGGGCACCATAAACGCCGCCCCCAACCCTTGCAGCACCCGTGCCGCGATCATCAGCGGCATCGAAGGCGCAAGGGCGCACAAAAGCGAGGCCGCCATAAACGCCGCGATCCCGCCTTGAAACACCCGCACCACGCCAAAGCGGTCTGACATGGCCCCGCCCACCAGCACCAGCGAGGTGACAGCCAGCAAATACCCCGCCTGCACCCATTCCGCCGTGGCCAGCGTGCCGCCCAAACTGGCGCGGATGGCGGGCAGGGCGATGGCTGTCACCGACGAATCTATAAACCCCATGGCCGATGCCATGACAGCGGCGGCCAACAAATAGCCCGGTTTGCTGCGCGTGAGCGGTGGGGGGGTGTTCATGGGGCAAAGGTGGCCCGACAGGCCCCGCCCGTCTAGGCGTTTCGCGACCTAGCGGTGGCGACTTTCGCTGCGATGAACGGGCACGGCTTCGCCTGTGCCCGTCCGCTTGCGTCAGGCCTGCGCGGTTTGGTCGTCTTTATCCGCGCTTGGCGCAGGCAGGGCTGTACGGCTGGCGGTCAGCGGATCATCGTGGCGTTGCACCGATCCTTCGAAATGCGCACCCGATTCGATGGCGATGGTCTTGTGGATGATATCGCCCTCGACCCGCGCGGTAGAGGTCAGGCGCACCTTTAGCCCGCGCACCCGCCCAATCACCCGCCCGTTGACCACGATGTCATCGGCCACAATCTCGCCGCGGATCGTTGCACTTTCGGCCACAACCAGCATATGGGCGCGAATGTCGCCTTCAATCGTGCCTTCAACCTGAATATCGCCTGAGGTTTTCAGATTGCCCACCACGGTCAGATCGGCTGCCAGAATTGACGCGCCGACTTTGCCTTTGGGCGCTGTCGGTGCCACATCGGTTGCCGTCTTGGTCAGGGCGGTTTCGGCCACTTTGGGCTTTTCGGCTTCGCCCGGCTTAGCGCCGGCGTCGTTGGTGCGGGTTTTAGAAAACATCTCTCGCTGCCTTTATGAAGGTCATCGGGTTCACGGCTTTGCCGCTTAGCCGTACCTCGTAATGAAGGTGTGTGCCAGTCGAACGGCCTGAATTGCCCATATCACCGATCTTGTCGCCGCGCGATATCTTTTGACCCACTTTTACGTCGATTTGCGATAAGTGGCCATAACGGGTTTCGATACCGTACAGATGGCGGATCTTGATCAGGCGACCATAGCCGTTTTCCCATCCGGCATAGGTCACGGTGCCATCGGCGGTGGAATAGACCGGTGATCCGTAATCGCCCGCCAGATCCTGCCCTTCGTGCATCCGTGCTGACCCGTTGATCGGATCATTGCGCCCGCCAAACCCCGAGGTCAGGCGGAACCTTGTTTTCAACGGCAGGCCCAAAGGCACCTTATACGCCGCGATGCGGTAGATGTTCAGCGTGTCTAGCCCCTGCAAAATTGCATTCACACGCGATTGGTCAGCGCTGTTGGCCAGCCCCATCGACGAAAAAGAGATGGGCGACAGCGGCCCGCCTTGGCCCGAATAGCCCGACTTGACGGTGGCTATCAGATCATCGGGGTTCAATCCGGCGGCTTTGAACATGTTGTTGAGCGGTTCGACAGAGACGGTCAGCGCCTCTTCCAGCTTGCCAAAGATGATGGCGTTGCGCGATTCCATTTGTTGTTTTTGCTTGGCCACGGCGGCGGTTTTGGCCTGTTCGGCGGTAACTTTGGCGGCTTGCGCATCGCGGTCTTTGGCGGTTTCGCTTAACGCATCGGCCATCAGGCCCAAGGTGGCCGCCACATCGCGCGCTTCGCCCAGATCGGTGTGGTCGGATCCGGCCTGCGCGGTCTGCGCGGCGTTGGCTTGGGCGATTTCGGCGCGGGCTGCGTCACGCTCTTTGATGGTGCGGCGCAGGGTGTTCTGGATCACGTCAATTCCGGTTTCCAACTCGCGCAAGCGGGTTTCTGACGTCAAAAGCCGCTCTTGCATGGCCGAGACTTGGCCAAGCGCCAGATTGAACCGCTCTTGCGCGCCCGCCGCCTCGGCCACGCGCAGATCGCGGTCGTTGGACAGATCGTTCAAGCGCTGTTCAAACAGGCTGGTTTGGCGCCGCGCTTGCTGGCGCGACGATCCGGCGTTGATAAAATCCATCAGCAAAATGGCCGAGGCCAGAATAAGCCAGCTGACAGCCAAGATGCCCACCGCAGCGCTGATCGCTTGGGTCAGTGGGCGCAGGCGCACAAAGCGGGTGGTGGCATCGGATTTCAAAAACAGGCGCTGTTCGGGAAACCACGGCGTCAAGGCGGCGTCGATCCGGTGAGACAACCTAAGAAGCATGGCATGGGTCCGTTCTGGGACAGGGGCATCGCCCAGAACGGGCGTTCAGGCCAAGTAGCCAGCGCGCCTTAGCCTTTCAACAAATTTGACACCGTGGCCCCCAAGCTTTGCGGGAATCCGCCGTTACTGGATGCGCGGATCGGGGGTGGCCCCATCCTCGTCTTGGGTTAAAGGCCAGTAAAAATCTGGCGGCAGTCCTGCTTCGGCGCGCTTTTCCTCGTTGAAGGGCGGCTTTAACAACCCATGAAAATAGCGCCGCACAAGGGTGTGGAAGGCTTCTTTAGGGTCAAGCCCGTCACGCCCGCACAGCCAGTTGAACCACTTTGACCCATAGGCCACATGCGCCACCTCTTCGGCATAAATCACCCCCAAGGCCGCAAGGGCCTGCGCATTGCCCGCTTTTTCGAACAAAGCGATCATCCCCGGTGTGACATCTAAGCCCCGCGCTTCCAGCACCATGGGCACAACGGCCAAGCGGCCCATGAAATCATCGGCGGTGTCTTCGGCGGCGCGCCACATGCCGGCATGGGCGGGCAAAGCGCCGTAAAAGCTGCCCAAGCTTTCAAGGCAATCGCACAGCAGGTTGAAATGCTTGGCCTCGTCATCGGCGGCTTTCACCCAGTCGTCGTAATAGCCCAACGGCATCGGGATATGGGCAAAGCGTGCGATGATATCCCAATGCAGATCGACGGCGTTCAGCTCGATATGCGCAATGGCGTGCAGCATAGCGGTGCGCCCCAAGGCGCTAGAGGGCCTGCGGCGCGGCACATCGCGCGGTGACAACAGGTCAGGCTTTTGTGGCCGCGCGGGCTGCATCGGGGGCTGCGTGTCGCCGATCACTAGGGGCTGGCCTGCCGCACGGGCGGCAAACCATTCGGCGGCATATTTGCGCCCAAGGGCAGTCTTTGCGCGGCCATCGGCGGTGGTCAGCACCGCGACAGCCATCTGCGACAGCGTTTGGGGCATGGGCGTTTCTTTCATAGGGGGCGCTTAGCCCTTAAGATGGGCCAAGACCGCATCTGCGTGGCCTTTGACCTTATCCACCTTCCAGATATGCGCAATCTTGCCCGCCTCGTCGATCAGAAAGGTTGACCGCAGCACGCCCTGCACCAACTTGCCAAAGAACAGCTTTTCGCCAAAAGCGCCCCAGCTTTCCATCATCTGGCTGTCTTTGTCAGATAAGAGCGGCATTTTGATGCCCATCTTGGCGATAAACTTGTCATGCTTGGCCACGCTGTCTTTCGACAGGCCCAAAACGACAACGCCAAGGGCCGCAAACTCGGGCAAAAGGGCGTTGAAATCCATCACCTCATTGGTGCAACTGGGGGTGCCATCGGCCCCGTAGGTGAAGACCACCACGCGCGCGGGGCGCAGGGCTGATAGGGTCACAAGGGCACCGCCGTCGCGCGGCAGGGTGAAATCCGGGGCCATCTGGCCTTGGGTGACGAGGGCGGTCATGGGCGGCTCCTTGCCTTTTTGGGGATCACATCTAGGCGATCTAGTTGCCTTTTGGCAAAGATAAAGGCAACCGCTGTGCAAGGGTTAAATGAGGCAGGCATGACAACGGCAGGGCAGGGCGAGGGGGCGGGGCATGGGCCCAAAGCCGCTGTGACAGACCCTGCCAAGGGCGCGCGCAAAAAGCGCGCCAAGCCGCCGCGCCGCCATCGCAGCGGGCTTTTGGGGCGGCTGGTGTTTCTGGCGCTGGTCTTTGGCCTAGGCGCGCTGACCTTGCAGCTTTTGGGCCGCACCTTGCCCATGCCCGTCTGGGTCGTGGCCGAGGTAGAGGCGCGGCTGAACCGCAGCTTGGCCGATGCTTTGCCCGGGGGGGCCTTGTCGCTGGGCGGTATTGACATGACACTGGGCGAGGATTGGGCGCCCCATCTGGTGCTGGAAGACCTGCGCCTGTTGCAGCCCGACGGGCAGACGCTGTTGGCCTTGCCCGAAACCTATTTCAGCCTTGACCCCGCAGGGCTGCCGCAGGGCCAGTTGCGCGCGAAAAGCCTGCGCATCGTGGGGGCGCATATCGCCTTGAAGCGCGACAATCAGGGCAATTTGCTGTTGGCCTTGGGCAGCGGCGAAGGGCCAAAGATCACCAACCTTGCCGCTGTCTTTGCCAGCCTTGACCGCGCCTTTGCCTTGCCTGCCCTAACCCACCTGACCCGCGTTCAGGTCGAAGGCCTCAGCCTGACCTTGACCGATTTGCGCGCAGGCCGCACGTGGCAGGTCGGCGACGGGCTGGTGACAATCGAAAACCGCGAGTCCGAGATTGCGGCCCAAATGAGCCTGTCTTTGGTCGCAGGCGGCACGGCCCCCGCGCGTGCCGTGGTGACGGCCATCGCCGCCAAAGGGGCCGGATCGGCCCGCGTGTCGGTACAGGTCGAAAACGTCGCGGCCAAGGATCTGGCGGCGCAAACCCCGGTGCTCGGCTGGCTTGGCGTGCTGGATGCGCCCATCTCGGGGCGGTTGGCGGCGACGCTGGATTTAAAGGGCGTCTCGGCCGTGGACGGGCGGCTAGACTTTGGCGCGGGGGCCTTGCAGCCTGCGCCCAAAGCCACGCCGATTGCCTTTGACCGCGCCAGCCTTGGGCTGGGCTATGACCCTGCGGCGGGGCGCATTGTGCTGACCGATCTGTCCGTGCAAAGCCGCACGCTGCGTTTGACGACCAAGGGCCAAGCTTACCTTGTCGATGCCGCAGGCCAAACGATCACCGGCGCGTTATCAGGCCGCATTCCCGCCGCCTTCTTGGGCCAGATCGAGATTTCTGACCTGTCGGTTGACCCTGCGGGCCTGTTTGCAGCGCCTGTGACCTTTCACCAAGGCGCTGTCGATGTGCGTCTGAAGCTTGACCCTTTTACACTCGACATCGGGCAGTTGTCTTTGACCGAAGGCGGCGAGCATTTGGGCCTGTCGGGCCAGATCAGCACCGATCCGGCGGGCTGGCGGGTGGCCCTTGATCTAACGTTGAACCAGATTTCGCGCGACAGGTTGTTGGCCCTGTGGCCGCTGCGTTTGGTGACGGGCACGCGCAATTGGGTGGAAAGCAACATCCGCAACGCCGACCTGTCGGGCCTGCGCGCCAGCGTGCGCCTTGCACCTGCGGCAGAGGCCAAAGTAGAGCTATCTTACGGCTTTTCGCAGGCAGAGTTGCGCATAATGCCCAAGTTGCCCCCCGTGACGGGGGCCAATGGCTATGCCGCCATTCAAGGCAAAAAGTATACCTTGGTCATGTCAAAGGGCATTGTCACGCCGCCGCAGGGCGGGGCGCTGAATGTGGCGGGCACGGTGTTTTCGGTGCCTGACATCTCGGTCAACCCTGCCATCGCCAACATCGACCTGCATATGGCAGGCGCTTTGACCGGCGTTTTATCGCTGCTGGATCAACCGCCCTTCAACTACCTGCAAAAGGCCGGACAGCCTGTGGATTTGGGCGAAGGCCAAGCCAGCCTGAACGCCCAGATCAGCTTGCCCATGAAGGGGCGGGTGATGGCTTGGGATGTCAGTTTTCAGGTGGCGGGTAAGGTGGCCAATTTCGCCTCGGATGTCTTGATCAAGGGGCACCGTCTGACCTCGCCACTGCTGAGCGTTGCGGCCTCGCCCAAAGGGCTGACGATTTCTGGCAAGGGGTTGATCGGCAAGGTGCCGTTTGACGGGCGCTTTATGCAAGACCTGCCCGAGACTGCGATGACACCGCAAGAACAAGCCCTGCAAGACGGTCTGACGCAAGGCATCTACATCACCCCCGCCCCGCGCCCCGTTCCGCCTGCGCAGGTGAGCGGCCAAGTCACCCTGTCGCAAGCGGCTGTGGCAGAGTTCGGGCTTGGTCTGCCCGCCAGCATGGTATCGGGGGCTTCGCAAGCGGATATAACGTTGGAATTGCCCAAAGGCAGCGCGCCTTTGTTAACGCTGCGCTCTGATCTGGGCGGGATGGAATTGGCGATTGCGGAACTGGGATGGCGCAAACCCGCGACCGACAGGGGGCGGCTAGAGGCCGACATTCGCCTTGGCGCTGCCCCCGAAGTGACGCGGCTTGACCTGTCGGGCACAGGGTTAAGCGCCAAGGGCAAGGTGCTGCTGCATCCCGATGGCCGATTGGACGTAGCACAGTTCGATAAGGTGATGATTGCGCCGTGGCTAGAGGGAACTGCCGAAATCGCCGCCCAAGGTGAAGGTCAGCCGGTCAGTTTGGCGATGACATCGGGCACGATTGACCTGCAACATTTCCCCCAAGCCAGCGCCAGCGTGCCGGATGCCAATGCCACGCAAGGCAACCCGATCCGCATCTCGGCCCAGTCGGTCAAACTGGCTGACAGCCTGCGGATCAGCGGGTTTGAGGGCGCGTTTTCAACCAAGGGCGGGTTTAACGGGTCGTTCAGCGGCTCTTTGAACGATGCGGCCCCCATCACCGGCATCGCCGTTCCCAGCCGCTATGGCACGGCGGTGCGCATCAAGTCTGACAACGCGGGTGTGGCGCTGAAAGCGGCGGGGGTCTTTTCTTCGGCCCAAGGGGGCAGCTTGTCGATGACGCTTATTCCTAGGGCGGATGCGGGCACCTATGACGGCTCTGCCGCGATCAAGGACATTCGGGTGAACAACGGATCGGTCATGGTTGATCTGTTGTCGGCGATTTCGGTGGTGGGTCTGCTAGACCAGTTGCGCGGCGCGGGGATTGTGTTTGACACGACCTATGCGCAGTTCGTTGTCACGCCCAAAACGATTGATGTGCAGCGCGGGTCGGCCATCGGTGCGTCAATGGGGGTGTCGTTCGAAGGGCTGTATCATTCTGACAGTGACCGGTTGGATATGCGCGGCGTTGTGTCACCGATCTATGTGCTCAACGGGATTGGGTCATTCTTAACGCGGCGCGGCGAGGGTTTTTTTGGCTTTGCCTATAAGCTGAAAGGCCCTGCCAAGACGGCTGAGGTCTCGGTCAACCCGCTGTCGATCTTGACGCCCGGTTTGGTGCGCGATCTGTTTCGCGCCCCCGCCCCGTCGCTTGATCTGCCAGCCAGTCCGGCGCAAACGGGGGGGGCGGGATGAACCTGTCAGATTTCGACTTTGACCTGCCCGAAGCGCTGATTGCCACCCGCCCCGCCCGCCCGCGCGCTGCGGCGCGCTTGCTGGTGTCGCAGGGCGGCGCGCTGCGCGATCTGTATGTGCGCGATCTGGTTGACCAGTTTCGCGCGGGCGACAGGCTGATCTTGAACAACACCCGCGTCATTCCCGCGCGTCTGTTCGGGTCGCGCCAAAGGTTGGATGCGGTGGCCAAGGTGGAAGTGACCCTGCTGGAACCTTTGGCCCATGGCTGGCGCGCCTTGGCCAAGCCGTTGCGCAAGGTGCTGGTGGGCGAGGTGATCCGGTTTTCCGATGACCTGTCGGCCATCGTGGCAGAAAAGTCACAAACCGATCTGACGCTGGCCTTCAACCTGACCGGCCCCGATTTTGACGCCGCCTTGCAAGCGGCAGGCCGAATGCCGCTGCCGCCCTATATCGCGGCCAAACGCCCTGCCGATGCGCAGGATAATGACGATTATCAAACCGTCTTCGCCCGCCACCCCGGCGCTGTGGCGGCCCCCACGGCGAGCTTGCATTTTGAACCTTGGCTGCTGCAAGCCTTGGCCGATAAGGGCGTGACCTTCTCCGAAGTCACCCTGCACGTCGGTGCTGGCACTTTCTTGCCCGTGAAGGTCGAAGACGTAACCACCCACAAAATGCACGCCGAATGGGGCGAGGTGACACCCCAAGCGGCGGACGAGATTGCGGCAACCAAACAGGCAGGCGGGCGGATCATTCCGGTGGGCACCACAGCACTGCGGTTGATCGAAACCGCAGCCTTAGCCAGCGGCCAAGTGCAGGCGTGGCGCGGGCCTACAGATATTTTCATCTACCCCGGTTTTCGCTTTGCCGTGACAGATGCCTTGATGACCAACTTTCACTTGCCCAAATCCACCTTGCTGATGCTGGTTTCCGCGCTGATCGGCATGGATCAGATGCGCCAAGTTTATGCCCATGCGGTGGCCAACGGCTATCGTTTCTTCTCTTACGGCGATTCGTCGCTGCTGATCCCATAATCCCGCAAGGAGCGCATATGCTGAAAGTTCTTGCCCATTCTTGGCCGCTGCTGCTGGGTGTGATGCTGCTGATGGTGGGCAACGGGGTGCAGGGCACGCTGCTGGGCGTGCGCGGCGCGTTGGAACATTTCACCACCTTTCAGCTATCCATCGTGATGTCGGCCTATTTTGTGGGCTTTTTAGGCGGGTCGCGCATCGCGCCCTCGATGATCAGGCGGGTGGGCCATGTGCGGGTGTTTTCGGCACTCGGCTCGTTGATTTCGGCGGTGCTGATCTTGTTTCCCTTGGTGCTGGATTGGACGGCGTGGTCGGTTATGCGCGTGCTGATCGGCTTTTGCTTTTCGGGCATCTATGTGACGGCGGAAAGTTGGCTGAACAACACAGCGACGAATGAAACCCGTGGGCAAGCACTGTCGGCCTATATGATCGTGCAAATGTTGGGCATCATCGCCAGCCAAGGGCTGCTGGCCTTGGGCGACCCTGCGGGGTTTGGGCTGTTTATCATCCCGTCCGTTCTGGTGTCGCTGGCGTTCATGCCGATTTTGCTGGCCGACACACCTGCACCCACGTTTGACGATGCCAAGCGCATCAGCTTTGCCAAGCTGTTCGCAACCTCTCCGCTGGGGTGCATTGGGATGCTGCTAACGGGGGGCATATTTGCGGGGATGTTCGGCATGGCGTCAGTTTGGGGGGCGATGCAGGGCTTAAGCTTTGGCCAAATCGCGGCTTTCGGCGCTACGCTGTATCTGGGCGGTCTGGTGTTGCAATATCCGATCGGCTGGGCCTCTGACAGGATGGACAGGCGCGCCTTGATCATGGGGCTGTCGGCGGTTGGGGCTGTGCTGATGGTCATGGCAAGCTTTGTGCCCTTGCCCTTCTCGTTGATCTTGGGGGTGGCGCTGCTGCTGGGCGGTATCATCAACCCGTTGTATTCGCTGCTGATTGCGCTGACGAATGATTACCTGAACAAAGAAGATATGCCCGGCGCTTCGGCTGGGTTGATCTTTCTGAACGGGTTCGGGGCGATCTTTGGCCCGCTGGTATCGGGCTGGTTCATGGCGCAGATCGGGGCGGGGGGGTATTTTCTGTTCCTTGGCCTGCTGTTTGCCGCCCTTGCCGGTTACGCCGCATGGCGCATCACCCGCAGGTCTGGCCCTGTGGAGCAGGCCAGCTTCACCGGCCTGTCGCCCACGGCCAGTTCGCTTGCCGTAGGTGCCGTGATGGAGCAAGAACCCCGCACCCGCCGCGCAGGTTGATTGCGCGGGGGGCGTGAACCTGTCACCCTGCGGTAAAGTGGGGGTGCGGCATGGATGATCCGGTTGAGGTTTTGGAATTCTGGCTGGGCACGGTTGGGCCAGAAGGGTGGTATGCGGGCGGTGAAGAGCTTGACGCTTTGTGCCGCGACCACTGCTTTGATCTGTGGCAGGCAGCACGGGACGGAGGCTTGGATCACTGGGTCGATGGCACGGTTGGCACGCTGGCCTTTTTGATCTTAACCGACCAATTGCCGCGCAATATGTTTCGCGGCCAAGCTGACAGCTTTGCGAGCGACCCTTTGGCGCTGTCTGCCGCGCGGCGCGCTTTGGACGAAGGCTGGGATATGGGCGCGCCCGAACCAGAGCGGCAGTTTTTCTACATGCCCTTTGAACATTCCGAAAACCCCGCCGACCAAGCCCGCGCGGTGCGGTTGATGGAAGAACGCTTGCCTTCTGACCCCGAAATGGCCCTGCACGCGCGGGCCCATGCCGAAATCATTACCCGCTTTGGCCGCTTTCCTTCACGCAATGCCGCTTTGGGGCGTGAAAACACCTCGGCAGAAGCGGCGTTTCTGGCCGAAGGCGGGTACGGCGCGGTCGTGGCAGCGCTTCAAGCCAGCCATGCAAAAGACGCATAGGCCCTAGGCGCGGGTAAGCTTGCTTGAGGTTTTGAGATAGTTTAAGGCCAAACTACTTTTGGTGGGAGAGACAAGATGGCAGCGCAAAGCTTCGATGTGGTGGTGATTGGGTCTGGTCCGGGGGGCTATGTAGCCGCGATCCGTGCCGCACAACTGGGCCAAAAGGTCGCCATTATCGAGCGGGAAAATCTGGGCGGCATTTGCCTGAACTGGGGCTGTATCCCCACGAAAGCCTTGCTGCGCTCTGCCGAAGTGTTTCACCTGATGCACCGCGCCAAGGAATTTGGCCTGTCGGTGACGGGGGCCAACTTTGATCTGGAGGCTGTGGTGGCACGCTCTCGCGGGGTGGCAAAGCAACTGTCGGGCGGCATCAGCCATCTGATGAAGAAGAACAAAATCACCGTTTTCATGGGTGTTGCCAGTATTCCCAAGGCGGGCCTTGTGTCGGTCAAGACCGATAAGGGCGTGGAAGAACTGACGGGCAAGGCGATCATCCTCGCCACCGGCGCGCGGGCGCGGGAATTGCCGGGGCTAGAGGCCGACGGCGATCTGGTCTGGACCTATCGCCACGCTTTGCAACCCAAGCGGATGCCCAAAAAGCTGCTGGTCATCGGGTCGGGTGCCATTGGCATCGAATTTGCCAGCTTCTTTAACACGCTTGGCGCGGATACGACTGTGGTCGAGGTGATGGACCGCGTTTTGCCAGTGGAAGACGCCGAAATCTCGGCCTTTGCCAAGAAGGCGTTTTTGAAACAAGGCATGAAAATCCTTGAAAAAACCACGGTCAAAAAGCTGGATCGTTTGGCTGGCAAGGTGGTCGCGCATCTAGAGGATGCCAATGGCACGACCACGGCCGAATTTGATACCGTGATCTCTGCCGTGGGGATTGTGGGCAATGTCGAAGGGCTGGGGCTGGAAGCTTTGGGCGTTAAGATTGACCGCACCCATGTGGTGACGGATGAATTCTGCCGCACGGGCGTGGCCGGCCTTTACGCCATCGGCGACATCGCCGGTGCGCCGTGGTTGGCGCATAAGGCCAGCCATGAAGGCGTGATGGTGGCCGAACTGATCGCGGGCGGCCATCCGCATCCGATCAAACCCGGTTCCATCGCGGGTTGCACCTACTGTCATCCGCAGGTCGCCTCGGTGGGTATGACAGAGCAAAAGGCCAAGGATGCGGGATTTGAGATCAAAGTGGGTCGCTTCCCCTTTATCGGCAACGGCAAAGCGATTGCTTTGGGCGAGGCGGAAGGCTTCATCAAAACCGTGTTTGACGCCAAAACAGGCGAGCTGTTGGGCGCGCATATGATCGGCGCGGAAGTGACAGAACTGATCCAAGGCTATGTCATAGGCCGCCAGCTAGAGACGACCGAAGAAGACCTGATGAACACCGTCTTCCCGCATCCAACCCTGTCCGAGATGATGCACGAGTCGGTGTTGGATGCTTACGGCCGCGCCCTGCATATGTAAGGCGCTGCAATTCCACAGGCTTCAAGCGGGGGGCATCAGCCCCCCGTTTTGCATTTCAACCTTACACACGCACAACCGCGCCGCCGCCTTGCACCCAATTGGCAAAGCCGCCCAAGTTCTGTGCGCTGTAGCCCAGCTTTTCCAGCGCCTGTGCCGCCATGCCAGACCGCCCGCCCGAAGCGCAGAAAACGGCAATCGCTTTGCCCTCAAACCGCTTGTCGAAATCGGGGCCTTGGGGGTTGGCTTTCATCGCGATCAGCGACACCGGAATGTGAATAGCGCCCTTGGCCGTGCCAGAGGCTTGCAGTTCCGCCTTTTCGCGCACATCGACCAAAAGCATCTGGCCTGCGGCAACTTGGGCGGCCACCTCGGCCATGGTCAGTTTGGGTTGGGCGGGGGCAGAGCGTAGGAAATTGAACATCGGTTTGCCTTTCTTGCGATGACTTAGATATATTCAGAAAAATGAATTTGTAAAGCCCGCGCAAGAAGTTTCACCTCTTACCGCCCAGTTCATCTTTCGTTCACAGTTTCGGGTTGGAAACCGCCGCGCGGCAGCCTATCTTCCGGCGACCTATGGGGTAGATCATGGCAGAGCAGAAGTTCATCGAAGTGCGCGGCGCGCGCGAGCATAATCTAAAGAACGTCGATGTGGATATTCCGCGCGACCAGTTCGTGGTGATCACGGGGCTGTCGGGGTCGGGCAAATCGTCGTTGGCCTTCGATACGATCTATGCCGAAGGCCAGCGCCGCTATGTTGAAAGCCTGTCAGCCTATGCGCGCCAGTTCCTTGATATGGCGGGCAAGCCCGATGTTGACCATATCAGCGGCCTGTCGCCCGCCATTTCGATTGAACAAAAGACCACCTCGAAAAACCCGCGCTCGACCGTGGGCACAGTGACCGAGATTTACGATTACCTGCGCCTGCTGTTCGCGCGCGTCGGCATTCCCTATTCGCCCGCCACCGGCCTGCCCATCACCGCGATGCAGGTGCAAGACATGGTCGATGCCGTCATGGCGATGGAAGAAGGCGCGCGCGCCTATCTGCTGGCCCCCTTGGTGCGCGACCGCAAGGGCGAATATCGCAAAGAATTCCTTGACTTGCGCAAGCAGGGCTTTCAGCGCGTTAAGGTCGACGGCACCTTTTACGATCTGGATGAACCGCCCACACTGGATAAAAAACTGCGCCATGACATCGACGTGGTGGTGGACCGCATCGTGGTGCGCGATGGCTTGCAGACACGGCTGGCCGACAGTTTCCGCACGGCGCTGAACCTTGCCGACGGCATTGCCGTGATCGAAACCGCCCCCGCTGAAGGTGAGCCTGTGCGCATCACCTATTCGGAAAAATTCGCCTGCCCCGTCAGCGGTTTTACCATCGCCGAAATCGAACCCCGCCTGTTTTCCTTCAACGCGCCGTTCGGGGCCTGCCCTGCCTGTGACGGCTTGGGGATGGAGCTGTTCTTTGACGAACGCCTCGTGGTGCCCGACCAAAGCCTAACCCTTGCACAGGGGGCAATAGCGCCTTGGGCCAAATCGAAATCGCCCTATTTCACCCAAACCATCGACGCCATGGCCACCCACTACGGCTTTGATAAGAAAAAGAAATGGAAAGACCTGCCCGATGCGGTGAAAGAGGTTTTCCTGCGCGGTTCGGGTGGGGAAGAGATCGAATTTCGCTACGACGAAGGCGGGCGCATCTATACCGTCAAGCGCATCTTTGAAGGGGTCGTTCCCAATATGGAACGCCGCTACAAAGAAACCGACTCGGCGTGGAGCCGCGAAGAGATGGAGCGCTTTCAAAACAACCGCCCCTGCGGCACCTGCCACGGCTACCGCCTGCGCCCCGAAGCTTTGGCCGTCAAAATCGCGGGCCTGCACGCGGGCCAAGTGGTGCAAATGTCGATTGCCGAGGCCTTTGCTTGGGTCGGCGCTGTGCCCGAAAAGCTGACGGGCCAGCAGAACGAGATTGCCAAAGCGATCCTCAAAGAAATCCGCGAAAGACTGGGGTTCTTGGTCAACGTCGGCCTGAACTACCTGACGATGAGCCGCAATGCTGGCACCTTGTCGGGCGGGGAAAGCCAACGGATCCGTCTGGCCTCGCAGATCGGGTCGGGGTTGACGGGGGTGCTTTACGTGCTTGATGAACCGTCAATCGGGCTGCACCAGCGCGACAATGACAGGCTTTTAACCACGCTGAAAAACCTGCGCGATGCGGGCAATACGGTCTTGGTGGTGGAACACGACGAAGACGCGATCCGCGAGGCGGATTATGTCTTTGACATGGGGCCGGGGGCGGGGGTGCACGGCGGCATGGTGGTGTCGCGCGGCACACCGGCCGAGATTGCCGCCGATCCGGCCAGCATGACGGGGCAATATCTGTCGGGCGCAAGGGCAATTCCGGTGGCAAAGGTGCGCCGCAAGGGGAATGGCAAAAAGCTGACGGTGGTGAATGCCACGGGTAACAACCTTAAGGCGATGACAGCGGATTTCCCCTTGGGGATGTTTGTGTGTGTGACAGGCGTTTCCGGCGGCGGCAAATCAACGCTGACAATTGAAACCCTGTTCAAAACCGCCGCCATGCGCCTAAACGGCGCGCATGAAACGCCAGCGCCTTGCGAAACGATCAAGGGTTTTGAACATCTTGATAAGGTGATTGACATTGACCAGCGCGCCATTGGCCGCACACCTCGTTCAAACCCCGCAACCTATACCGGCGCTTTTACCCCGATACGGGATTGGTTCGCCGGCCTGCCCGAATCCAAGGCGCGCGGATATTTGTCAGGGCGCTTTTCTTTCAACGTTAAAGGCGGGCGGTGTGAAGCCTGTCAGGGCGACGGCGTCATCAAGATTGAAATGCACTTCCTGCCCGATGTCTATGTGACCTGTGAAACCTGCAAAGGCCAACGCTACAATCGCGAGACGTTGGAAATTAAGTTCAAGAACAAAAGCATTGCCGATGTTCTTGATATGACCTGCGAAGACGCCGCCCAATTTTTCCAAGCCGTCCCCGCCATTCGTGATAAGATGGACGCTTTGTGTGAGGTGGGGCTTGGCTATATTAAGGTCGGCCAACAAGCCACAACGCTATCGGGGGGCGAAGCGCAACGGGTGAAGCTTTCCAAAGAACTGTCACGCCGCGCCACGGGTAAGACGCTGTATATATTAGATGAACCCACAACCGGCCTGCATTTTGACGATGTGCGCAAGTTGTTGGAAGTGCTGCATTCCTTGGTGGATCAAGGCAATACGGTGGTCGTGATTGAGCACAACCTTGACGTGATCAAGACCGCTGACTGGCTGATCGATATTGGCCCCGAAGGCGGCGACGGCGGTGGCGAGATTGTGGCCACCGGCACGCCCGAACAGGTCGCAGAAATTGCGGCCAGCCATACGGGGCGGTATTTAAAACCCATGCTGGCGACAGCCAAGCGGGGCAGGGTGGCTTAGACGTTGGCGATAGCACTTTTGCGGTGATGCCAACGACAGGTTATCTGTCAACTTTGCCTTTTTCTGCCCAAATCCAATTGCAGGTTAATGCGGCACCTTGATAGGCGTGATTATTGGTCGGCGTGCGTGTTCAAAAAGGTGACATATGATCAAAACTTCTCTACTCAGCGCCGCCGCAGTCTTGGCCCTTGCTTCAGGGGCTGATGCTGGTGGCGTGACCTTGGTGCAGGTCGAACCCGTTGTTACGGTCGCCCCCGTTCTGATTGCTCCGGCCTTTGATTGGTCGGGTGGTTATGTCGGTGGGATTCTTGCTACAAATTCGGCAGAATCCTCGACAGGTGATATTTCAATCACTGCTGATCCTTTGGCTGTCATTCCCGGAATCAGTTATGCATCGGACGGTCTGTCTGCTGGGATTGAAGTGGGGTATAACTTCTAATCGAATTCCTTAGTATATGGCCTTGAACTAGATGCATCAAAGGCTGCAATTGACGGCAGTCTTTCCAACTTTCTTGATGACGGCCAAGGAACCAACTTTTCTGTATCAACCAATGCGGATTGGATCGCCTCGGCACGCGGTCGCCTTGGATTCGCGTCTGCCCGTTCTCTTTTTTATGTCACCGGTGGCGTCGCTGCCGTTGGGTTGGAAACGCAGTTGACAGATAGCTATAACGGCGGTGAGACGGTTTTTACGCCGTCCGTCACCGAAACCAGAAGTGGTTGGGTCGCCGGAGCTGGCGCTGAATTCATGCTTGCCCAAAATTGGTCAATGAAGGTTGAATATTTGCACTTTGATTTCGGGTCTGAAACAGAGGAGTTTGTGGAAGGCACCGATAGAACGATTTCTACGGAAGGCACCTATACCGACAATCAGGCCAGAATCGGTTTCAATTACCACTTTTAAGTCGCAATCTGCTTCAAAATGAAAAGCCCGGCACAGCGCCGGGCTTTTTTATTCACGCGCCACGCGGGAACGTTTAGTTGGTTTTTGTGCCCAAAAGCCGATAGAGTGGGCAAAAGTTTAGCACCGCTGTGCCAAGGGCAATCACGCCAAAGACCGCTTTGGCCCAATGCCAAGGCCCCATGCCGTGATCCATAAAGAACCACACCAACAACCCCACCCCGATCAGGATGCGAAGGATGCGGTCGGTTGTGCCGACGTTGGCGGTGAACATGGCAATTCTCCTATAAAGGGTTCAACTGACACCAAATATAATCGCTTTTGAATGTGACGCCTTGATCTGCATCATTCAAATGAAAAAGGCCCTCTGATGAGGGCCTTGATCTTGCGGGTAAATCGCAGATTTAGTCCATCTGCTTGAAGTTCAGGCTTGCGCCCTCTTTGATCCCCGAAGGCCAGCGCGAGGTGATCGTTTTGGTGCGGGTGTAAAACCTAAAACTGTCCGGCCCGTGCTGGTTCAAATCGCCAAAGGCCGATTTCTTCCAGCCGCCAAAGGTGTGATAGGCCAGTGGCACGGGAATTGGCACGTTGATGCCGATCATGCCCACGTTGATTCGGTTGGCAAAATCGCGCGCGGTATCACCGTCGCGGGTGAAAATCGCGGTGCCGTTGCCATATTCATGATCCATCGCCAGCTTCAGCGCCTCTTCATAAGTTTTGGCGCGCACGGTTGACAGAACCGGCCCGAAGATTTCCTTGCGGTAAATCTCCATATCTGCGGTCACATGGTCAAACAAATGCGGGCCGACAAAGAAGCCGTCTTCATAGCCTTGCATTTTAAAGCCGCGCCCGTCGACCACCAGCTTCGCACCAGCCGCAACACCCGATTCAACCAGCCGCAGGATATTGGCTTTGGCAGCGGCGGTGACAACAGGGCCATAATCAACATCATTGCCGCCGGTATAGGGCCCGACTTTCAGCTTTTCGATCCGCGGGATCAGTTTGGCAATCAAGCGGTCTGCCGTTTCATCACCCACAGGCACGGCCACTGAAATCGCCATGCAGCGTTCGCCCGCAGCCCCATAACCTGCGCCCACCAAAGCATCCGCTGCCAGATCCATATCGGCATCGGGCATGATGATCATATGGTTCTTGGCCCCGCCAAAGCACTGCACGCGCTTGCCGTTGGCTGTGCCGCGCGAATAGATATATTCGGCAATCGGGGTGGACCCCACAAAGCCAACGCCCGCAATCTGCGGATTGTCTAAAATCGCGTCGACCGATTCTTTATCGCCGTTCACCACTTGCAGCACGCCGTCTGGCAGGCCCGCTTCTTGCATCAACTCTGCCAGCATCATTGGCACCGACGGGTCACGTTCCGATGGCTTTAGGATAAACGCATTACCGCAAGCCAAAGCTGGCCCCATTTTCCACATTGGAATCATCGCCGGAAAGTTGAACGGTGTAATTCCGGCCGCAACCCCAATGGGTTGGCGCATCGAATACATATCAATGCCGGGGCCTGCGGAATCGGTGAACTCGCCCTTAAGCAGATGGGGTGCACCGATGCAGAACTCGATCACTTCCAAGCCGCGCTGAATGTCACCCTTGGCGTCGGGTACGGTTTTGCCGTGTTCTGACGAAAGCGCCACGGCCAGTTTGTCCATATCGCGGTTCAACAGGCGCACGAATTCCATCATCACGCGCGCGCGGCGCTGCGGGTTGGTGGCACCCCATTTCACCTGTGCGGCGGCCGCATCGGCGGTGGCGGCGTCAAGCTCTGCCTTGCTGGCCAAGGCGACATGGGCCTGCAATTCGCCCGTGGCGGGGTTATAAACGGGGGCGGTGCGCCCCGAGGTTCCGGCGACATGTTTGCCGTTGATCCAGTGTCCGATATGTTTCATGGCATCCTCCTAGGTTGGCACCACAATAGCCTTGCACAAATGCGGATAAAAGGGGCAAGATTTCAAAGGGGCTTTGCAGGAATGCAAAAGGAGTGGGCGATGGATTGGGACGATTTGCGCATCTTTCTGGCCGTAGCGCGGCAAGAAAGCCTATCCGCCGCAGGGCGCACCTTAAAGATTGATCCCGCCACCGTGGGTCGTCGCATTGCGCGGCTGGAAGATGCGATAGGCGCGCGCCTGTTTGCCAAAGGCCCGCAAGGCTATGCCCTAACCGACGAAGGCGCGCGCCTGTTAACCCACGCCGAACGCGCCGAAGCTGCGATGGAGGGCGCGGCCGAGGCGTTAAGCGGCCCCGAGGGTCTGACAGGCCAAATCCGCATCGGTGCGCCTGATGGCTGTGCCAACTATTTGCTGCCCCAAGTTCTGGCCCGCATCTGCGATGCCAACCCCGGGCTAGAGGTGCAAGTGGTCGCCCTGCCGCGCGTGTTCAACCTTTCCAAGCGCGAGGCGGATATGGCCATCGCCGTATCGCGCCCCACGGCGGGGCGGTTGACCGTGCAAAAGCTGACAGATTATCGCCTGCATCTGGCGGCCTCACAGGCTTATCTGGCCGCACACCCGCCGATCCATGGCCCGCAAGACCTGCAAGCGCACCGCTTTGTGGGCTATATTCCCGACATGATCTTTGACAAAGAGCTGGATTATCTGGCCGAGATCGGGGTGAAACCGCCGCCTTTGGCGTCAAACTCTGTCTCGGTGCAATTGAACTTCCTGCGCCACGGCGCGGGTTTGGGCGTGGTGCATGATTTTGCTTTGCCCGCCGCCCCCGAATTGGTGCGCGTTATTCCCGACCAAATCCGCCTGCAGCGCAGCTTTTGGCTGATCCGCCATGCCGATGACGGGCGGGTTGATCGGCTTAACCGGTTTGCCGCTTTGCTGAACCTAGAGGTGCGCGCCGAGATGTTGCGCCTTGAGGCCGCTTAACCAACTGTGCCTTTTCCTCTTGCGCCCCATGCCACGGTCATGTTGCTTAAGCGCATCATTTTGCGGAGCATCCCATGCGCATCGGCCTATACCCCGGCACGTTTGACCCGATCACCTTGGGCCATATCGACATCATCCAACGCGCTATGGCGATGGTTGACCGTTTGGTGATTGGGGTTGCCATCAACCGCGACAAAGCGCCGCTGTTTGCGCTGGAAGAGCGGGTGTTCATGGTCGAAGAAGAATGCCGCGAAATTGCGGCGCGCGTGGGCGGCGAGATTGTGGTGCATCCGTTTGAAAACCTGCTGATTGATTGCGCGCGCGATGTGGGGGCGGGAATCATCATTCGCGGATTGCGGGCTGTTGCGGATTTTGAATATGAATTCCAAATGGTTGGCATGAACCGCGCCTTGGATTCGTCGATAGAGACGGTATTCTTGATGGCTGATGCGCGGCGTCAGGCGATTGCGTCAAAGCTGGTCAAAGAGATTTGCCGTTTGGGCGGGGATGTTTCGAAATTTGTAACACCGGCGGTGGATGCAGCCTTGGTGCGCCGGTTGCGCAGTAAGGTTTAGGGCGCAAAATTTCGGATTTTGCCAGATTTTTGGGGTGCGTTAGGCTTGGGTTAAGATTTTTCGCCCAAACTTGGTCCATGAACAGTCCGACTCGCCCCAGTTTTCTTGGCCTTGCGCCTGCCACCCCGCAACGTTGGCAGCGTGTTCCTGTATCAGGGGGCACGGTATGGGCCTGACGTTAGAAACTTTGCGCCAGAAAGCGGCGCGGTATCTGGTTGGGGTGCTATGGCTGCACCTGCCGCTGATCTGGGGCTTGGCTTTCTTCACCCACACCGATCTTGTGGCGCCCTTGGCCTTGGGTTTGGTCTTGGCGGGTTTGGCGAGCTTTGTGGCGATGCGCCGCAGCCTTGCACCTTTGGGTTCTGTGCTGGTGGCTTTGGCTTTTGGCGGTATGGTTTCGGTTGTGGTCGGATTGCTGCAATCAACCCCATGGCTAGGGGTAAGCCCGATTTACATAGCGACCGCGATGGCGCTGACCCTAGCCCTATGCAGCGGCCCCGCCGTTTTGGCCTTTGCCGGCTTGGCCCTGTTGCCTGATCTTGCGGTCCACGGATTGACCTTTGTGCACCTAGGGTCGTGGCCTTTCTTGGCGGTGCAAGCGGTCACTTTGGCCGGTTTGGCCCAAGCCTTGGCCCATGTGCTGCAAACCGCCCAAGCCCAAGCCGCCGCCGCACGGGCCGAGGCGGAAAGCCTTTGGCACGCCCGCACCAATGCGCAAATCATTCAATCGCAGTTCATCGCCGCCTTGGTTGAGCGCATCACCGCCCTTGCGCGAAATCCCGTTAGTCCCGCGCCAACCCAAACCACCTTTCCCTTTGCTTATGCCGAGGTGGAATGGGCCATTGATCTATTGGCCCAAAAGCTACAGCGCGGGGGCGGGTTGACCGACCTGTCAGGCTTTGCTGCCTTCACCCAGATTGACCTTGCCGCCGCGACAACCCAATTGGCAAGCTGTTTGCAAGATCAATCTGCCCGTTTAAGCGCCATTTCCAATGCGGCGCGGGGCGATTATCGCGCCAAGATCTTGCACCAGATGCGCCTTGATCTGGATGAATTGAACGACCAAACCCACCAAACCGCTGCCTTCGCGGCAGAGTTGTCGCAGGCGGCAGAGGGCTATATCAAAACGCCGTTCTTTGGGCGCCCCTATTTGGACGATGTGGGCTATGACACCGGCTTTCCCTTTGCCAAACACTCCGTGACGGCTGTGGCGCTGACGCATCAGGTGCGCGCCGCTTAAGTGGCCCTTATCTGCGCCACAAAGACTGCCGCTCGTGGTGCTGGATCGTTGCGGCCAAGGTTTCAAACTGCCCTGTCAAAAAGCTGCGCAACCGCCGAGCGGCGGGGCTAAGGCCCGCAGCATTGCGGTACAGCAGCCCCAGTTTGCGGTCAGGGTGTTCGATGCGAATCGACAGCGCCGCCACGTGGTATTGGCGGCGCAGCGCGAACAGCACCGAATAGGGCAGCACCGTCAAACTGTCTGACCCCGCCAGCATCCCCATCACCGCAGAAAGACTGCCGCCCGAATAGCTGATGCGGATTTGCTCAGAACTGATCGTCGACAGCACCCGCTGCAAATCGGCATAAAGCGGGCTGTTCGCTGGTGGGGCGATCCACGGAAAGCGCAGCAAGTCTGCCGCCGTCATGGCATGGCCGTGCAGCAAAGGATGCCCCTCGCGTGCGGCAATTACGTTGCGGCCGGGCAATAGCGTGTCAAAGGCCAGGCCTTCGGGCAGATCATCGGGCCGCAGCGGGCAAATCGCCAGATCCAGCGCCCCGCTTTGCACAAGCGCCGCCAGATCGGGCGCATAGCCATAGCTTTGCTCCAGCCGCACATCGGGGTTTTGCGCCTGAAACCCCGCGATCATCGCCACAATCACCCCATCCATAAACACCGGCGTCCCCGCCACGCGCACCGCCCCCGCTTTGCCCAGCCGAAAGCTTTGCACCGCTTGGCCCGCCGCTTGGGATGCTTGCAGAATGCGCGCCCCTTCCTCGGCCAAGCGCGCACCCAGCTCGGTTGGCTGCAAAGGGCGGCGACCCGCCACAAACAGCGCAGCCCCCAAGCGCGCCTCAAGTGCGGCAACGGATCGTGACAGGGCAGGCTGCGACTTGCCCAAAAGGGCTGCGCCTTCGGTCAAACCACCCGCTTGCACGATGGCGGCGAGGATTTCGAGCTGTCTTGGATCCATCTTCATACCAAAATGATATAAAGCCTCGGCATAATCCGATCAAGTTTCAAATTTCTATCCGCTAGCCTGAGGGTGGAGGCTGCGATGACCCAAATTCAAACCTTTGCCCTGCGCCTATCCGCCCTGCGCGCACAGTTTGGGCAAGCGGCGGCACCCGCGATAGCGGCGGCTTTGCAGCAAATGTCGCTGACCCGTGCCGTGCTTTTGGCCACCCCCGGCCATGCTGAGCAAGCGCACGACATGGCCGCACAGATCGGCCCTAGCGTGGTGGCCGTTCTGCCCGTGGCGCAAATGCACACACCGGTCGAGGTGACGCATCACGCCTTGCCGCATGTGCTGGCCGCAAAGGCCGACGCGTTGATTTCCCTAGGCGGTGGGTCTGTCACCGGCCTAGGCAAGGCGTTGGCCCTGCACACCCACTTGCCCCATATCGCCGTGCCCACCACCCATTCGGGGTCCGAAGTGACCGGCATTTTGGGCCAAACCGAAGCGGGGCGCAAAACCACGATGACCGATGCGCGCCTGCAACCTCAGGTTGTCATCTATGACCCGCGCCTGATTGCCACCCTGCCAGCCGCTATCACCGTCACCTCGGCGCTGAACGCGCTGGCCCACGCGGTCGAGGCGCTTTACGCCCCCGACCGCAACCCCCTAACCAGCACCCTTGCGCTGCAAGGCGCGCAGGCGTTGATCACCGCTTTGCCCAAGGTTCTGGAAAACCTGAACAATCTGGAAGCCCGTGCGGATTGCCAGTATGGCGGATTCCTCTGCGGCCTTGTTCTGGGCCAAGTTGGCATGGGCTTGCACCACAAGCTGTGCCACACTTTGGGCGGCAGTTTTGGGCTGCCTCATGCGCAAACCCACGCCGTCATCTTGCCCCATGCCGTGGCCTATAACGAGGCGGCTGTGCCCGATCTTCTGGCCCCCTTGGCCGCTATCCTAAAGGCCGAAACGGCAGGGCAGGGCCTTTACACCCTTGCCCAAAGCTTACACGCCCCGCAATCGCTGCGCGATCTTGGGCTGGCAGAAGCCGATCTTGACCGCGCCGCAGACCTTGCGACGCAATCGCCCTATCCCAACCCAAGCCCCTTGGAAAAGCCCGCCCTGCGCGCCCTGTTACAGGCCGCATGGGAGGGCTATCCCCCAAAACCCAGAGGTTATCATGGCTGACATCACCACCGAGGTTCTTATCATCGGCACCGGCCCCGCAGGCTCTGCCACGGCGGCTCTTTTGGCCAGTTACGGCGTGGAAAACTTGGTGATCAACCGCTACCGCTGGCTGGCCAACACGCCGCGCGCCCATATCACCAACCAACGCTGCATGGAGGTGCTGCGCGATCTGGGCCACGAGGTGGAAGACGAAGCCTATCTGTTTGCCACCCCGCAAGAAAAGATGGGCGAGAACATCTTTTGCGTCAGCCTTGCGGGCGAAGAGATTGGCCGGATGAATTCATGGGGCACACATCCCATGTCTAAGGCCGAACACCTGCTGTCCTCGCCTTGCGAAATGAACGACCTGCCGCAAACCTTTATGGAGCCGCTCTTGTTCAAAACCGCCTGCCAGCGCGGCAGCCAAAGCCGGATGAGCGTGGAATATCTGCACCACGTGCAAGACGACAGCGGAGTGACGACCACTTGCCGCGACAAGCTGACGGGCAAGGATTTCACCGTCCGCTCGAAGTATCTGGTCGGGGCGGATGGGGGCAATTCGCTGGTGGCGGAACACGCTGGCCTGCCGTTCGACGGCAAGATGGGTGTTGGCGGGTCGATGAACATTCTGTTTCGCGCCGATCTGTCAAAGTATGTCGCCCACCGCCCGTCGGTTCTGTATTGGGTGATGCAGCCCGGTGCAGATGTGGGCGGCATCGGCATGGGGCTGGTGCGGATGGTGCGGCCGTGGAACGAATGGCTGATCGTTTGGGGCTATGACATCACCCAGCCTGCACCTGTGGTCGATGCGGCTTTGGCAACCCAAGTGGCGCGCCAGTTGGTGGGCGACCCTGATCTGGAAATTGATCTGATCTCTGCCAATACATGGACGGTGAACAATATGTTCGCCACCCATATGCAAAACAACCGTGTCTTCATCATGGGCGATGCAGCACACCGCCATCCGCCGTCAAACGGGCTGGGGTCGAACACCTCGATCCAAGATGGGTTCAACTTGGCTTGGAAGCTGGCGATGGTGGTTAAGGGGCAGGCGGCACCCGCTTTGCTGGAAAGCTATTCCACCGAACGTGCGCCGATTGCGCGCCAGATTGTCACCCGTGCCAACCAATCCATCGGCGAGTTTGGCCCGATCTTCCAAGCCCTTGGCATGACAGGCGGCACCGATCACGACAAAATCCGCGCCAATATGGAAGCCCGCGCCGATGCGACCCCCGCGGGTGAGGCGCAGCGCGCCGCCCTGCGTGAGGCGATTGCTTTCAAGAAATACGAATTCGACGCCCACGGGATCGAAATGAACCAACGCTACCGCAGCACCGCTGTGGTGACCGATGGCCAGATGGAACCCGCGTTTGAACTGGATGCGGTGTTGCACTACCAACCCACCACATGGCCCGGCGCGCGCTTGCCCCATGTGTGGATCTTTGACGCTTCGGGCAAAAAGCATTCCACCCTTGATTTGTGCGGCCATGGTCGCTTTGCCCTGTTCACCGGCATCGGTGGCGAAGTATGGGTTGAAGCCGCCCGCAGCCTTGGCGCGGAACTGGGGCTTGTGATCGACACGCGCCTGATCGGCCCGCGCCGTGCCCTGCTGGATCACACCGGCGATTGGGCCCGCGCGCGTGAAGTGTCAGACGCGGGCTGCGTGCTGGTGCGCCCTGACCACCATGTTGCTTGGCGCGCTGATAGCCTGACGGATAACCCCCTAGCCGACCTGAAGCGCGTGCTTAAATCAATCTTGGGGCGCTAAGATGGAACCGGGATATTTCACCGAAAGCGACAGCGCCGAAGTTGTCATTGCCCGCAACGCCGCCGCCAAATCGGAACGGCTTAAACAGGTGATGGCGGTGCTAACGCGCCACATCCATGCGGCGGTCAAAGAGATTGAACCGACCACCGAAGAATGGATGACCGCGTTGCAGTTTCTCACCGCCACAGGCCAGATGTGCAGCGATTGGCGGCAGGAATATATCCTGTTTTCCGATATCATGGGCGTGTCGATGCTGGTCGATGCGATCAACAACCGCAAACCTTCGGGCGCTTCGGAATCCACGGTCTTGGGGCCGTTCCATCTGGCCGATGCCCCCGAACTTCCCATGGGGGCGAATATCTGCCTTGATGCCAAGGGCGAACCGATGCTGGTGCGCGGGCGTATTGTTGACACGTCGGGCAACCCGATCCCCCAAGCCAAGATTGATGTCTGGCAAGCCAATGACGAAGGCTTTTACGATGTCCAGCAAAAGGGCATCCAGCCCGAGTTCAACCTGCGCGGGGTGTTTCGCACGGGCGGTGATGGGCGCTATTGGTTCAAGGGGGTGAAGCCCAAGTTCTATCCCATCCCCGATGATGGCCCTGTGGGCAAGCTGCTAGGGGCTTTGGGCCGCCACCCGTTCCGCCCCGCGCATTTGCATTATATCTTGGAAGCCCAAGGGTTTGACACGCTTGTCACCCATATCTTCGACCCTGATGATCCCTATATCCATTCCGATGCGGTGTTTGGTGTCAAACAAAGCCTGCTGGCGAAGTTTGACCTGATCACCGACCCCGCCCGCATCGCGGCCGAGGGGATGGACGGGCCATTCCATTTGGTTGAACATGATTTCGTTCTGGCGGCCAAAGCATGACAAAGCCCTGCATCCTTTGCGTGGCGATCACAGGGTCGCTGCCCACCAAAGCCAACAACCCCGCCGTGCCGATCACGATTGCCGAGCAGATCGAAAGCACCCAAGCGGCGTTTGAAGCGGGGGCGAGTATCGCCCATTGCCATGTGCGCGATGACGAGGGCAAGCCGACATCAGACCCCGACCGCTTTGCGCGCTTGGTTGAGGGGTTAAAGACCCATTGCCCCGGTATGATCATTCAACTGTCCACGGGCGGGCGGTCAGGCGCTGGCGCGGCGCGGGGTGGGATGCTGCCCCTGCGCCCCGATATGGCCAGCCTGTCGGTCGGGTCAAACAACTTCCCTACCCGCGTTTACGAAAACCCGCCGGATTTGGTCGATTGGCTGGCGGCAGAAATGCTGAAATACAACGTGAAGCCTGAAATCGAATGCTTCGACCTGTCGCATATCGTGCAAGCTGCATCCATGGCGCGGGATGGGCGCTTGGCGAACCCGCTTTATGTGCAGTTCGTCATGGGCGTGAAAAATGCCATGCCAGCGGATGAGCGGATTTTTGACTTTTACATCGAAACCCTGAACCGCCTTGCCCCCACGGCGCTGTGGTGTGCGGCAGGCATTGGCCCTGCGCAATTGACCATCAACGAATGGGCCATCGCCAAGGGCGGTCATACCCGTACGGGGATGGAAGATAACGTGCGCCTAGATCGCGACCGCTTGGCGCCGTCAAACGCCGCCCTTGTGAAGCGCGCTGTGGACCTG
>CAIQOV010000008.1 GCA_903873585.1 uncultured Rhodobacterales bacterium | reverse complement strand
GCCCGCGCCCGTGTGCTGCGCTCTTGGGGCGGGATCATGGATATGACGCCCGATGGATCGCCCATCATCGACAAGACCCATATCGATGGCCTGTTTGTCGATGCGGGCTGGAACTACGGTGGCTTCAAGGCCGCCCCTGCCTCTGGCTGGTGCATGGCCCATCTGATGGCCACCGGCCAAAGCCACGAGGTCGCCCGCCGCTTCCGCCTTGACCGGTTCCGCACCGGCCATGTGATGGATGAAGAAGGCACCGGCAGCCAACATAACTTGCACTAGGGGCGCGCGCGATGATCCTGACACATAAGCCCTTTATGCCAAACCTAGCAGCCTCCGGCGGGGATATTTTTACAAGTATGAAAGGGGTTTTCATACTTGCCCAAATATCCCGGGGTGAGGCCGCAGGCCGAGGGGCAGCGCCCCTGCTTTCTTCTGTCGAAAGGGCAATCCCATGCGCCTGACCTGTCCGCTTTGTGGCCCCCGCGACCGGCGCGAGTTTTATTATTCGGGCACGGAAGACTACCTCAACCGCCCGCCTGAGGGCGCGCCGATTGAGGCTTGGGACGACATGCTGCACCTGCGCACCAACCCTGCGGGGGTGACCAAGGATCTGTGGTATCACGAAACCGGCTGCGGGTCGTGGCTTTTGGTCACGCGCAACACTGTGACCCACGCCGTGCTGGCGACCGAACTGGTCGCAGCGCGCAAAGGCGGTGCGGCATGAGGATTGCAGGCAAGGGTCTGATCGACCGCACCAAGCCCGTCACATTCACCTTCGACGGCAAGGCCTATTCCGGCTTTCAGGGCGACACGCTGGCCTCGGCCCTGATGGCCAATGATGTGCGTCTGGTGGGGCGTAGCTTCAAATACCACCGCCCGCGCGGCATTTTGACCGCTGGCCCCGAAGAGCCCAACGCCATGGTCGAGGTGCTGGATGGCGGCAGCCAGTCGCCCAACACCCGCGCCACCGTGCAAGAGATTTACGACGGGATGGCCGCCCAAAGCCAGAACCGCTGGCCCTCACTGCGCTACGATCTTTTGTCGATCAACGATCTGGCAGCGCCCTTCCTAAGTGCCGGTTTCTACTACAAGACCTTCATGTGGCCGCGCGCCTTCTGGGAGGCGCTTTACGAGCCCATCATCCGCCGCGCCGCGGGTCTTGGGCGCTTGAAGCGGCAGATCGAAACCGCCAGCTACGAGAAGGCCTTCGCCTTTTGCGACCTGTTGGTGATCGGCTCTGGCCCCGCTGGCCTGATGGCGGCGCTGACCGCGGCACGGGCGGGGGCCGATGTGATCTTGGCCGAACAAGACAGCCTGATGGGCGGCCGCTTGCTGTCTGACGGCGGCACGCTTGGCGCGCCTTGGGTCGAGGCCACCCTGACAGAACTGCGCGCGCTGCCCAACGTGCGCCTGATGCCCCGCACCACTGTCGTGGGGGCCTATGACCAAGGCACCTATGCGGCGCTAGAACGCGTGGGCCTGCACCGCCCCGCAGCCCCGCACCTGCCGCGCGAGTGTTTCTGGCGCATCGTGGCGGGCCAAGCCATTCTGGCCACAGGTGCGCTAGAGCGCCCCATCGCCTTTGAAAACAACGACCGCCCGGGCATCATGCTGGCCTCGGCGGCGCTCAGCTACCTCAACCGCTTTGGCGTGGTCCCCGGCCAAAAGGTCACGCTCTTTGCCAACAACGACAACGCCCGCCACGCCGCGCGCCAGCTGATGGCCGCAGGCGTGCAAGTGGCGGCGATCTTAGACAGCCGTGCAGATGCGTCGAGCGTCGAAGACTGCCCCGTCTACCTCAACGCCGCCGTCACCGACACCCAAGGCCGCCACGGTCTCACCCAAATCTCGGGCACTCATGCGGGGGGCGCGTTCCAGATCGATACCGACTGCCTGCTGATGTCGGGCGGGTGGAACCCCTTGGTCAACATCGCCTGCCACCAAAACGCGCGGCCCCTTTGGCGCGAGGATATCGCAGCCTTCGTCCCGCAGTCGGGCATGGTTCCGGGCCTGCATGCGGCAGGGGCGGCCAACGGCGCATTCTCGACCCAATCCGCTCTGCGCGAAGGCGCTGACGCCGCCGTGCAAGCGCTGGCAGCCCTAGGCCGCAGCGCCACAGCCCCCGACCTGCCGCAGGCCGAAGACGCACCTTACCGGCTTCAACCCCTGTGGGCCGTTCCGGGCAAGGGCCGCGCTTGGTTGGATTTCGCCAATGACGTCACCGTCAAGGATGTCAAGCTTGCCGCCCAAGAAGGCTACACCTCGGTCGAGCATATGAAGCGCTACACGACCCAAGGCATGGCCCCCGATCAGGGCAAGAATTCCAACGTTTCCGCCCTTGCCGTTCTGGCCGATGCCACAGGGCGCGGCATTGCCGAAACAGGCACCACCACCTTCCGCGCCCCCTTCACGCCCGTATCCGTAGGCGCCATGGGCGCGGGCGGGCAGGGTGCGGGCTTTGCGCCGCAGCGGTATATGACCTCGGATCAAGCCTCACGCGACCGCGGCGCGCCGATGGTGGAAGCGGGGCTGTGGTATCGCCCCTCGTATTTCCCCAAGCCGGGTGAAACCACATGGCGGCAATCGTGCGACCGCGAGGTGTTGATGGTGCGCTCTGCCGTGGGCGTGGCCGATGTGTCGACCTTGGGCAAGATCGACATCCAAGGCCCCGACGCCGCGCGCTTCTTGGATTTCGTCTATACCAACACCTTTTCCACCCTGCCCGTGGGCCGTGTGCGCTACGGCTTGATGCTGCGCGAAGATGGCTTTGTGCTGGATGACGGCACCACCGCCCGCTTGGGCGAAAACCACTACCTTATGACCACAACCACCGCCGCCGCGGGCCAAGTCATGCGGCATCTGGACTTTGTCCACCAAGCCTATTGCCCCACTTGGCAGGTGCGCTTCATCTCTGTCACCGAAAGCTGGGCGCAGTTTGCTGTGGCGGGCCCCTTGGCCAAGATGCTGCTCAACGCGCTGTTGGATGAGCGGATCGAAGATTTCCCCTTCATGACCCATGCCGAAGTTTCGGTCGAGGGCGTCAAGGCGCGGCTGTTCCGCATCTCGTTCTCAGGCGAAGAGGGGTATGAAATCGCCGTCCCCACCGCCTACGGCGAAGCGTTGTTCCGCGACCTTCTGGCCAAGGCCGAAACCTTGGGCGGCGGTGCCTACGGGATGGAGGCGCTGAACGTCATGCGCATCGAGAAGGGCTTTATCACCCACGCTGAAATTCACGGGCGGATCACTGCGTTTGACATTGGCTTGGGCAAGATGGTCGCCGCGAAGAAAGACTGCATCGGCAAGGCCGCCAGCCAACGCCCCGGCCTGCACGGGCCAGAACGTGAGCAAATGGTTGGCTTGCGCCCGCTGACCAAGACCGAGATTGGGGCAGGTGCGCATCTGTTCAACACGGGCGACAAGGTCGAACGGGTCAACGATCAGGGCTATGTCACCTCGGTCTGCTGGTCGCCCGTGTTGGAAAGCTACCTTGGCCTCGCCTTCCTTAAAGACGGGCGCGCGCGCCATGGCCAGCGGGTCCGCTTGGTGGATCATATGCGCAAGACTGATGTGCTGTGCGAGGTGACCGATCCCGTCTTCCTCGATCCGGAAGGAGCGAAACTGCGTGCCTAATCTCATCGCCAAATCCGCCCTCTTCGGGCGCGCCCCGCTGACTTTGTCTGGCACAACGCTGGCTGAAGCACAGATAGGCCCGATCACCTCGGTCGCGGCCTTTCGCGGCAAGCTGGCCAAGGTCAAAAAAGTCCTCGGCGGCTTTCCTGCCCCGAACACCGTTTCGGGCAACCTGATCTGGACCGGCCCCGAACAGGCCTTTGTTCTGGGCCAAGCCCCCGATCTGTCAGGCCTTGCCGCCGTCACCGACCAAACGGGGGGCTGGGCCGCCCTGCGCTTGTCCGGCCCCTTGGCCGCCGACACGCTGATGCGCCTTTACCCGCTTGATCTGCGCGCAGCACATTTCCCCAAAGACACCTGCGCGCGCGCGCCCTTGGGCCATATGCAATCCATCCTGATTGCCGAGGAAACGGGCTTTCTCATCCTGATCTTCCGCTCGATGGCGCGCACCGCATGGCACGAAATCGAAACCGCCCTGCAAACCCTCACCGCCCGCTCTAGCGCCGAGATTTAACCCCCCCGCACCCCCCTTTCATACTTGCCCAAATATCCCACGGGGGTGCGGGGGTGTGAAACCCCCGCTCTTGGTCAAAGAGAGCAGCCCTGCGCGACCCAGAGTTATTCGACGGTGAACTCTGGTCCTGCGATATGCACGGCCAAAAGGCAGCCGTTGGGCGTGAAAGAGTTGTGTTCTGATCCGTCGCGGTAAAACACCAAATCGCCGGCTTTCAGCACACGCCCGTCGCTTTCGTGCAGCTCGCCTTCAAGGATCAAGAACTGCTCGTGGCCGTTGTGGCGGTGTCCGCGCGAAGTCATGCCGGGGGGCATTTTGTAGACGTGAAAGCCGGTTCCCAACGGAATATCGGTGTCAAGTTGCAAGACACCGTCTCCCAAGGCCAAGCCATCGGGGTAGACGAAAGCTTCAAACGCGTCGGTATGGATATTGGCGACTTTGCGGTCAGTCGGGTCGATGGGGCGCATGGCGGCTCCTGTGGGATGGGTTAGGGTTCAAGCCGTAGCGCTTCTAGCGCGGGCCAATCGGGGGCTGGGATCACTTGGGCCACCTGTGTCACGTCCCTTATCCAGCCAAACAGCGCCAGAAACGGTGTCGGGCCGACCTTGGTCATATGGGGGCGGTGCGCGTCGTTCCACACGGGATGATGCGCGGGCTTGATGATCAGCGGGGTTTGCGGGCCAAAGCGCCAGCCGTGCGGGCCGGTCAGGGGCGCATAGAGTTCGGGCGCGGCATGATGGTGGTCGCGGTACAGCACATGCGGGGCGATCAGAAAGATGCCCAAGTCATAATCGCGCGCTTTGATATTCCCCGCCTCGCCGATCAAACTGGCATAGGCATGGCCACGCGCGAAACCAGTCCCGATCTCATCCAGCGGATAGCCGTCATAGGTGATCCATTTCAGATGCGATGCTGCCCCTTCAATCGCTTGGGCAAGTGCTAAATGCGTTGCGCGCAAGGGGGTCAAAGCGGCCGAAAGATGCTGGCTGACCACGGCATTGGCCTGCGACGTCACGCGCAGATCGCCGCCGCGCCATTGGTTCAAGCCCGTGCGCACCTCGGCCACACCGCGCCCGGGCAGGGTGGCGATATAGCGATCCGCCTCGTCGATCAAACGCGCCACATGATCCGTTGCACTGGCTGGTTGCATCACGTCTTTCACCCCAATCTCTGCCAACATCGGCGCGGGATCTTGCCCATCGCGCGCTGATGCGATGCGGTATACCTCTAACGCCGCAGGGCTGATAAGCCCCTGCGCATACATTTGCATCGCCGCCGCATAGCGTGCGCGACCTGATCCTTTGGCCCCCAATGGCAGCGACAGGTTGCTCATTCGTTGGCCCGATAGGCCAAGCGCCGATCCCGTTCCGCACGCCGTTCCGCCCGGTTCATCATCACCCCCGCCGCCAGCACGCAAAGCCCCACCGTCAGCACGATCAGCGTGGCCAAAGCGTTGATGTCAGGCGTTACCCCCAGCTTGACCTTGGACCAGATCAAGATCGGCAGTGTGGTCGTGCCCGGCCCTGTGGTGAAATTGGTGATCACCACATCATCCATCGAAATCGTAAAGGCCAAAAGCCAGCCTGACAGTATCGCCGGCGCAATCACCGGCAAGGTCACATCGCGCAGCACCTGCCAAGGCCGCGCACCCAGATCCATCGCCGCCTCTTCAATCGCACGGTCCGCCGACAGCATCCGCGATTGCACGATGGTGGTCACAAACACCATTGAAAAGGTGATATGCGCCAGCGTCACGGTGGTAAATCCACGCGAAGAAGGCCAGCCAACATATTGCGCCATCAAGATAAAGAAGATCAGCGAAGAGATGCCGGTGATCACCTCTGGCATGATCAAGGGCGCGGTCACGAGGCCGGAAAACAACGTCCGCCCGCGAAACTTGGTGAACCGCGCCAAGGCAATGCCCGCCATCGTGCCCAAAATCGTGGCGGTGGTTGACGAGATGATGGCAATTTCCAGCGACAGCGTCAGCGCCTTGCCAACCTGCGCGTTTGACAACAGCGTGCCGTACCATTTGGTCGAAAACCCGCCCCAGACCGTGGCAAGGCGCGAGGCGTTGAACGAATACACGATCATCGACAAGATCGGCACGTAAAAGAAGGCAAAGCCAAAGCCCAGCATGGTCAGCAAAAAGGTGTTTGACCGCTTCATTCCGCCCGCTCCCGCGCTTGGGCGCGGGCATCAAAGCGCGCATAAATCATCATCGGCCCAACCATCAAGATCAGCAGCGCCACCGCCACGGCCGAGGCCATTGGCCAATCGCGGGCCGAGGAAAACTCGTCCGAAATCACCCGCCCGATCATCGGGGCGGACGAATCGCCCACCAGCGTCGGAATAACCAATTCCCCCGCCGCAGGGATAAACACCAGCATTCCCCCCGCAATGATCCCCGGAATGGATTGCGGCAGGGTGACATCGCGAAAGACCGCGAACGGGCGTGAGCCTAGGTCCATTGCCGCTTCGTCCAAGGTTGGGTCCAGCCGTTCTAGATTGGCGTAAAGGGGAAGGATCATGAAGGGCAGGTAGGTGTAAACCATCACCAAAACCACCGCGAAATTGGTGTGCATCAGCGGCACATTGGCCACATCCCACGCCTGCGGCACCAGCCAGTTCCACGCGCCGGTCAACAGCTTGTTGAACCAAGAATTTGACCCCATCAGCCCCATCCACGCATAAACGCGCAACAGAAACGATGTCCAAAACGGCAAAATCACCAGCATCAGCAAGATGTTGCGCCACCCGCGATCCACCCGCGTCAGCCCCAGCGCCATCGGATAGCCGATCAAAAGGCACAGAACCATCGCCCCCGCCGCATTGGTCAGCGAGGTGACAAAGGCGCGAATATACAGCGTGTCGGTGAACAGCCGCGCGTAGCCGGTCAGGTTTATCAACGGGTTTTCCCCGCCAAAACCAAAAGGCGGCGCGGTCGAGGTGCGGGTGGCAAAGCTCATCCCCACCACGATCAGGAAAGGGATCAGGAAAAAGATCAACAGCCAAAGATAGGGCAGGCCAATGACCATATCCGACCAGCCCCTGCGATGAAACCAGCGCGCGATCATGGGCTAGTCCGTCAGCAATAAGACAGAGGCTGCATCAAAACTTAGCCAAACCTTGTCATACCAATCGGCCAACCGTTCATCATCACTGGCCCGCGCGGCATTCACGGCGTGCACCGATACCAAAGCGCCTGACGGCAGGGCCACGCGGTACAGGCTGTCTTTGCCGAAATAGGCCAAGTCCTTGATCTCGCCCGCCAGCACATTGGCCCCTTCAACCGGCGTGCGGTGAATGGTGATCTTTTCGGGCCGCAGCGCCATTGTCACGCTTTGCCCAACGCTCACCCCCCCAACCGCGCGCGCCTGCACCGTTTGGCCCAAGGCGGGCACATCCACCGTGATCTGCGCGCCGATGGCGGATACTGTCGCCTCAAACGCGTTGATCGAGCCTAGGAAGTTCGCCACAAACTTCGAATTGGGGAATTCGTAAACCGCCCCCGGCCGCCCGACTTGGCGCACAACGCCTTGGTCCATCACGGCGATGCGGTCTGATAGGGTCATCGCCTCTTCTTGGTCGTGGGTGACGACGATAAAGGTCACGCCGGTGCGTTCCTGAATCGACATCAGTTCAAACTGGGTGTGTTCGCGCAGCTTTTTGTCCAGTGCTGCCAAGGGTTCATCCAGCAACAGCAACTTGGGCTGGCGCGCCAAGGCGCGCGCCAAAGCCACGCGCTGTCTTTGCCCGCCCGAGATTTGGTGCGGTTTGCGTGTGGCAAAGGGGGTCAGCTGCACCAGATCCAGCATCTCGCGCACCCGTGCGGCGCGGTCGGCGGATGACATGGCTTCGTGCTTTAGCCCGTAGCCGATGTTCTTTTCCACCGTCATGTGCGGAAACAGCGCATAGCTTTGAAACATCATATGCACGGGGCGTTCCCAAGGGGGAACGGCGGCCATATCCACCCCGTCGATGAAAATCCGCCCTTGGGTTGGCGCTTCAAACCCTGCCAGCATCCGCAACAAGGTGGTTTTGCCACAGCCCGACCCGCCCAAAAGCGAGAAAATCTCACCCTTTTCAATCTCTAGGCTGACGTTCTTGACGGCCTGAAACGCGCCGAAAGATTTCGACACGCCCTCGATGCGAACAAGCGCTTCGCTCACCTCAACCCGCCTTAATCTGGGCAAAAGCGCGGGTCAGCATGCGTTCTTGCTCTTCGCTCATCGGCTTGGGCGTGTACATCCGCGATAGCGTTTCGGCATCAGGATAGATCGCCGGATCTGACGAGATGGCCGGATCGACCAATGCTGTCGCAGCCTTATTGGCATTGGCATAGCCGGTGTAGTCGGTGCATTTGGCGACAACCTCGGGGCGCATCATATAATCAAGGAAGGTGTAAGCGCTGTCGATGTTTTGCGCGTCAGACGGCAGGCACCAAATGTCAAACCACGCAGGCACGCCGGTTTTGGGCACGAAATATTGCAGGTTCAACTCTACCCCCGCCTCTTTCGCGCGCGCCTTTGCCACCCCGTAATCGCCCGACCACGTGTTGGCCACGCAGAGTTCTTTGTTGGGCAGGGCGGTCAGGTAGTTGGTGTTGTCAAAGGTCGTCACATATTGGCGAATTTGTTGAAAGGCCGCGACCATTTTGTCGTAATCGGCTTGGCCTGCGGTTTCAGGCGGTATGCCCAGCCACGACAGCACCATATAGCCAATGTCGGTCGGGCTATCCAAAAGGCTAATCCCGCAATCGGCCAGTTTGGCGGCGTTTTCGGGTTTGAACAGCACATCAAGGCTGGACAAATCGGCCCCCGGCAGGCGTTCGTTCACCATATCCATGTTATAGGTGATGCCGACCGTGCCCCAAGTATAGGGCACCCCGTAAGCGTTGCCCGGATCAAAGCCTTCGTTGATCTTCAAAATCGCAGGGTCCAGATTGCCCCAATTTTTCAGGCGGGTGCGGTCTAGCTTTTGGTAGATGCCCGCCTTTAGAAACTGCGGCAATTGTAAGCCTGCTTGGATCACAACGTCATAACCGGTCGACCCCGCCAGCATCTTGGCCTGCATCTCTTCGGTGCTGGCGTATAGGTCATACACCACACTGATGCCGGTTTCAGACTGAAAATCTTCAATCGTCGTCTCGCCGATGTAATCGGCCCAGTTGTAAACGTTCAAGCTGCCGGCATCGGCATAAGAGGGGCGCACCCAAGGGGCGGCTAGGCCCAAACCAAGGCCAGACATCAAACGGCGGCGGGTCAGGTTCATTTCACTCTCCCAAGGGGTGGCCTTTGGCCTGTTTTGTTCAAGCTTGCACGGCGCGCAGGGCTTCGCCAAGCATTTCCTGATTGACCTGTGCAATTTGGCCTTCGGTCGGGGGGGCATCCAGCGTCATAACGGGCAAAACGCGGCGCAAGCCGTCGTGGTGGCGGCGCAAACCGTATTCCAGATCGGACAGGTGAAAGCCTTCGAACGCCGAAGACTGCATCGACTCATTCGACCAGATCGACAGTTGCTGATCCTCGGCCGAGGTTTCGCGGTCTATCCGGTAGGCCAGATAGCGCGCGGCGCGCTGTGCGCGGGTTTCATTCGGGCGGCGGTAGATGCGGCCCGTCACACGGGTTTGGCCGGGGCCGATGGGGATTTCTTGGTAGAACTGGAAGACTTCGGGGGTGAACGAGAAAACCGCATTCGGCCACAGGCCATAATAGGTCCAAGCCTTTTGCAAATGGGGCGGCAGATGCGGGGCAGGGGGGGCGATTTTGGCATAGTTCTTGACCGACCAAAGCCGCCCCGGAACATCACCGAAATAGCCCAGCGACAGGCTGGTGCCATCGGTCAGCGTTAGATCGCGGTAAGTGCGGCCATAGAGGTCTTGCAGGCCGGGGTGGGCCATGGGGACGTGATAGCCCTCGTTGTCAACATCGCGCACGGATTTCCAGTTCACGGGCAGGTCGGTTGACCAATCAGGCACCGGCACGGGCAGCAGGTTTTCCAGATCATAGGCGGCAAAGTCAGGCTCGGCCATGGCAAGCAAGGTGGCCACCGCAGGCTGCGGGCCGGGGTGGAAGCGCAGGAACAAAAAGCCGTGGAAGATTTCTAGCTCGATCGGCTTTAGGCCAAATTCGCTGCGCTCCATCGCGCCGAAGGTGGTGGGGGCTGCGGCACCGCGCAAGGTGCCGTCGGTGTTGTAGACCCAGCCGTGAAAGGGGCACACCATAGCCCCCTTGCAATGGCCCTGCGCGCCGTCAACCACCCGCGCGCCGCGATGGCGGCACAGGTTGTGAAAGGCTCGCACCACGCCGTCTTGGCCGCGCATCACCAAACCCCGTTCGCCCAGCATATCAAACGCCAGCCAATCACCCGGCGCGGGAATGTCGCAGATATGGCCCGCCAGTTGCCAGTGGTTCAGGAAAACGTTGTGCTTTTCCAGCTCGAACAGTTCAGGGCTGTGATAGGTCCACGCCGGAAGGCCACGGCGGTCCCATTCATTGGGGACGGGCAGGGTTTGAAAGGGCAGGTCGTTCATAGGGCCTCCTGAAACAGCTTGTGGCATGAGGTCGCAAGATTTTGACTGGCCTGTCAATCAAAAACGCTTAAGCGGCCATAAATTGCAACTTTCCTGTTTTCTGCGGCGCTATTTGGGATAGGTTGCCCCGTGATCGAGGACGTGATGACCAAAAGCCAACCAGACCAACCCCCGCGCAAGATGAGCCGCGACACAAGGCGCGCGCAGTTGATCGAGGCGACGATAGAAACCCTCGCCCTGCGCGGCTATGCCCGCACCACCCTGACCGAGGTGGCCCGCACCGCAGGGCTAAGCCACGGTTTGGTCAATTTTCACTTTGACACCAAGGAAAAGCTTTTGTCCGAAACCTTGGCCCTTCTGGCCGAGGAGTATCGCTTGAATTGGCAAGCCTATCTGGAACGCGCAGGCGCAGACCCCGCAGCCCAACTGGCAGCATTGCTGCTGGCCGATTTCGACCCCGCCATCTGCACCCCCGCACGATTGTCAGCTTGGTGCAGCTTTTGGGGCGAAGCGCAAAGCCGCCCCCTGTATCAAGCGCAATGCGGGGCCAACGATGCGGCCTATAACGCCTGCATCGCCGAAATTTGCGGTCAACTTTTGGCGCAAAGGGGATATGAGGGCGACCCCGCCCGCGTGGCCCGCGTGCTGCGCGTGACGATCCAAGGGGTGTGGCTGGATATGATCACCACAACACCAGATTACACGATTGATGAAGGTTTGGCGACCGTACACGCCTGCGCTGCCGCCTTCTTCCCCCGCCATTTCTGTGCCGCAGGCTTGATCCTGTAACGCCGCCCGCCTTGCCAAAGCCAAGGGCTCTCGGCCACCGGACCCCCTAGTGTATTTAGACCAAGATGAAGCCGCAGGGCGTTGACTTCGCGCGCACCGCACCGCCAAATGCCGCAAAAGGGGGCGTGATGACACCGTTGGACAAGGTTAAATCCCTATCATGCTGGCGCGGACCTGTGCGCGCTGTGCCCTTGGGCGGCGGGATCACCAATGTCAATTTTGTGGTGCAAGACGGCGCAGATCGGGCCGTGGTGCGCATTGGCGATGACATTCCGGTGCATCATATTTTGCGCTTCAACGAGCTTGCGGCAAGCAAGGCGGCTTATGCCGCAGGGATTTCTCCGGCTGTGTTGCATCATGAACCTGGCGCCTTGGTGATTGACTATATCGACGGGCGCACGATGACGGCGGCCGATTTGCGCGACGATGGGCTGTTGGATCAAGCCCTAAGTCTTGTGAAGCGCGTGCACCGCGACATCCCGCGCCACCTGCACGGCCCCAGCCTGACCTTTTGGGTGTTTCACGTCATCCGCGATTATGCCCGCTCCTTGCAAGCGGGCGGCAGCCTTCATTCTGCCGCACTGCCCGACCTGCTGGCCGAAGCCGCCGAACTGGAACGCGCCGTTGGCCAGATTGACATGGTCTTTGGCCACAACGACCTGCTGCCCGCCAATTTCATGCACGACGGTGCGCGGATGTGGTTGGTGGATTGGGATTATGCCGGCTGGGGATCGCCCCTGTTCGACTTGGGCGGGCTGGCTGCGAATTGTGCTTTGTCGCAGCACCAAGAAGAGCGGATGCTGATGGGGTATTTCGGCGCGCTGGATGCTGCCCTATGGCGGCGCTATCTGGCGATGAAAGCCGCCGCCGCCCTGCGTGAGATGCTTTGGTCGATGGTATCTGAACTGCATTCCGAGTTAGACTTTGATTATGCGGCCTATACGGCCACGACCCATTCCACCTACCGCTTGGCGCAAGACGCCCTGCGCCACGTTTGAGGATATCATGGACCTACCCACCACTGCCAAAGCCGTCATCATCGGCGGCGGGATCGTCGGCTGTTCGACCGCCTACCATTTGGGCAAGCTGGGGTGGACCGACACGGTCTTGCTAGAGCGCAAAAAGCTGACCTCGGGCACGACATTTCATGCCGCAGGCTTGGTGGGGCAGTTGCGCACCAGTGCCAATATCACGCAGTTGTTGGGCTATTCGGTCGATCTGTACAAACGGCTAGAAGCTGAAACGGGCCTGCAAACCGGCTGGAAGATGAACGGCGGCTTGCGCTTGGCCTGCAACGCCGAGCGTTGGACAGAAGTGAAGCGCCAAGCCACCACCGCGCATTCCTTTGGGCTAGAGATGCACTTGCTGAGCCCGAAAGAGGCGCAAGACCTGTGGCCCTTGATGACGATCGACGATCTGGTGGGGGCGGCTTATTTGCCCACCGATGGGCAAGCCAACCCGTCTGACATCACCCAAAGCCTAGCGCGCGGCGCGCGGATGGCGGGGGTGAAGATTTTCGAAGATACGCCCGTCACGCGGATTGTGGTGGACGAGGGCCGGATCACGGGGGTCGAGACACCCTTTGGCACAATTCAGTGCGAAAAGGTCGTGATCTGCGCGGGCCAATGGACGCGCGATTTGGCCGCAACTGTCGGGGTCAACGTGCCCTTGGTGTCGGTTGAACACCAATATATGATCACCGAAGCGATCCCCGGTGTGACCAGCACCCTGCCCACGCTGCGCGATCCGGATCGGCTGACCTATTGGAAAGAAGAGGTCGGCGGGCTGGTCTGGGGCGGGTATGAACCCAATCCGAAATTGTGGGCCAAGGGCGGGATTCCGGCGGGCTTTCACTTTGAAACCCTGACCCCCGATTGGGACCATTACGAACAGTTCATGGACAATGCCATTGCCCGCGTGCCCGCCTTGGCCAAGGCAGGCGTGAAGCAACTGCTCAACGGGCCGGAAAGCTTTACGCCGGATGGGAATTTCATCTTGGGCGAAGCGCCGGAATTGGCGAATTGCTTTATCGGTGCGGGGTTTAACGCCTTTGGCATCGCATCAGGCGGCGGCGCGGGGATGGCGCTGGCGGAATGGGTCGCCAAAGGCGAAGCGCCCTATGATCTGTGGCCGGTCGACATTCGCCGCTTTGGCGGGGTGCATCGGTCAATCGACTATGTGCGCGACCGCACGGTGGAAGCTTACGGCAAACACTACACCATCGCGTGGCCGTCAGAAGAGATGACCTCGGCCCGCCCGACCCGTCGGTCGCCTTTGTATGCGCATCTGAAAACCGCAGGCGCGTGTTTTGGCGAAAAGCTGGGGTGGGAGCGGCCGAATTGGTTTGCCGCCGATGGCGAAGCGCCAGTTGACCGCTATTCCTATCAGCGCCCCGGTTGGTTTGATGCCGTCAAGCGCGAGCATTTGGCCGCTCGGCAGGCGGCGGTGCTGATTGACCAATCCTCGTTTGCCAAGTTCACGCTCAAAGGCCCCGATGCCGCCAAGGCGCTGAACTGGATTGCCGCTGGCAATGTTGACAGGCCGGTGGGCAGCCTGACCTATACGCAGATGCTGAACGACCGCGGCGGGATAGAGGCCGATGTGACCGTGGCGCGTGTGGCGCGTGACGAATTCTACATCACCACCGGCACCGGCTTTGCCACCCATGACGCGCATTGGATCACCAAGAACCTGTGCGGCGATGTGCAACTGGTGGATGTCACCTCGGCCTTTGCCGTTCTAAGCCTGATGGGCCCTCAAGCGCGCGCGGTGCTGGAGCGGGTCTGTGCCGATGATCTGACCAATGCAGCCTTCCCCTTTGGCCGTGCGCAGCGCATCTCGGTCGCGCGCTGCCAAGTGCTGGCCTTGCGTGTCACCTATGTTGGTGAATTGGGGTGGGAATTGCATCTGCCCAGCGAAATGGCTGTAACCGTCTATGAAGCCCTGATGGAGGCTGGCCGCGATCTGGGGCTGGTGAACGCCGGCTACCGCGCGATTGAAACGCTGCGGCTAGAAAAGGGCTATCGGGCTTGGGGCTCTGACATCGGGCCAGACCATACGCCGATCGAAGCAGGGCTGACTTGGGCTGTCAAACTGAAATCCGGCCTGCCGTTCAAGGGGCGCGATGCGCTGGCGCTTCAGCAGGAAAGCGGCGTGAAAAAGCGCCTTGCGACCTTTAGCGTGGCCGACCCTGATGTGATCTTGCTGGGGCGCGAGACGATTTATCGCGACGGCGAACGGGTCGGCTGGCTGTCCTCGGGCGGGTTTGGCCATTGGGTCGGCCACCCCATCGGCTTGGGCTATGTGCGCCGCGCGGGCGTAGATGCAGCCTATCTGGCCAGCGGGGAATGGGAGCTTGAAGTGGCTTCAGAACGGGTGAAGTGTAAGGCGAGGTTTGAGCCGCTGTTTGACCCGACAGGGGCAAGGGTGAAGGCGTAACGGGCTGTGCAGATTTGCGCCGCCTTGCCAAGTTGGGGCCAAAAATGCAATTTTTGGCGTAAGAGATGTGCGAAGTTGGCGCGCACATCCCGCACTATGTAACTATTTCGTTTTTCTGTGCCAAAGGATTTTGCCGTGACCTTAACTGACCAACCCGATGACGCCCTGCCCCTGACCGATTTTATCAACGCCTTGCCGCAGCCTGCTCCTTGGGGGAACCGGCCCTTGCCCAAGATCATCTGGATGTTTTGGCACTCAGGTCTAGAAGGTGCGCCAGATATTGTGCACCGCAGCTTGACAACATGGCGCCATTTCAACCCCGACCACGAGGTGCGGTTTTTAACCTTGGCCGATGCAGAAATGGCACTGGGCGTTGATTTGGAAGCTTTGTTTGCGAAATTGACGGTGGATTTAGGCTGGGCCGGCAAATCTGATTTGATCCGTTTGATGCTGCTTGCCAAGTTTGGCGGAGTTTGGGCCGATGCCACGACGTTTTGTTTGAGGCCTTTGTCAGATTGGCTGCATGATGAAATTCGGACCAATGGGTTTTTTTGCTTCAGGTGGGCGGATAAAGCCAGTGATCGGGAAATGGTGAGCTGGTTTTTGGCATCGATCCCAGGACATCCTTTGACAGTGCAAACTCTGTTAGGCTGCGGAATGTTACTATTTCGAAAACGCACACGTATCGTCGAGATCGCCAAGGGTGTTGAGTTTCATGAAACTTTGAATATCAAAGCTGGCGAAAGACGCGGCGTTGAAGCCTTGAATTTGTGTGAAGAGTTGATCTGCAAGACAACTTATTTTTGGATGTTTTACGTATTCAAGTCAGTCTTGGACGACCATCCAATAGAACATGATTTTTTGAGGTCGAGGTCCAATGTCTATGTGCAGAAAAAAAACGCCTTAGATGCTTTTGTTTCCGCCTATGTTTCCAAACAGACCTACAAGCCAATTGCGCAGGAAATGCAGAAAAAGCGTATTGCTTTACTTTTTGACGGCTCTTCTGTGCGGCAGGATTTTGCGGTGAACCCCAAATATCCGCATTGGACACAAATCCGAAAAACTCTTGCAATCAGCGAAGAGCGGAAAATTATCTTCGTTCATATCCCGAAATGTGGTGGCACCTCGATAGATCATTCAGAGATCTTTGAAGGCGGCATTCGCCGGTACGGGCATCCAAGTTTAGCACGGTTTAAAGAAATCCTTGGCCCGCGTTTTGCCGAATTTCGCCTTCTAACTCTTGTGCGCAATCCTTGGGACCGATTGGCCTCTGCGTTTCACTGGGCCACGGCGGAAGGCAAGAAACATGTTCACAAGGATGCAGATCTTGCGCGCGCACTCCTATCGCATTTTGACGACGACCTGAGCAACTTTCTTCCAGATTTTTGCAAAAATCCTGAAAGTTTTATCAAAATTCTTTGGTTCCGCCCCGCCATCTCTTTCTTCAACCCATCCGAATGCGACATCCCCTATTTCATCCAAAAGCTTGAAGACAAAGGCAACCTCACCCCACTGCGCCAATTCCTTGGCATGCCTGATTTCCAACTGGGTCACGAACGCATCGGCCCCACCGCGCCTTTAGAACAATCTGCCTTCACCGAAGAACTCTTCCGCAGAGTAGGTGAAATCTATGCCGCCGATGTGCAGGCATTTGGCTATCAAGACACCACGATTGCGCAGCTTAAATATTAACCCGCAACCCCCGCATCCGCACCACCTGCCCGATCAGCCCCAAGGGCGGCACGGCGCGCATCAGGTCGCGCAGCATTAAGATGTCGCCCCAAATGCCGGTCCAAAACCCGTATTTTGCTGATTTCAGCGGGCTTTTCACCCCCGGCAGGCGCACCACGGCCAAAGGCGCGCCGGCTTTCAGCACCAGCGCGTTCAAGAACACCTCGAACCCGAATTTCGGCAGGCGCTGCAACGCCGCCTCTTGCCCTGCCAGCAGATCGCGCCGCAAGGCCCGCTCGCCCGAGATATAATCCAGCCCGATCGCGCGCCACAGCGCAGGCGCATTGTCGCGCAGCGAGATCGACATCGCAGCGCGCCCTTCCGTCACCGGCGTGATCAGCGCCGTCAAATGTGCGGGCGACAGGCCCACCAGATCGGCGTCAATCAGCAAGATGAACTCGGATTGCGTTTGCGCAAAGCCCCGCGCTAGGGCAGCCGTTTTGCCACCATTCTGCGCCAAGGTGATCAGCCGCGCTTTGGGATAGCCGCGCACCACATCAGACGTGCCGTCGCTTGACCCGTCATCAACCACCAGCACCTCGTCAATCAAAGGATGCCCCAGCACCGATGCCAGCACCGCGCCGATGCGGGCCTGTTCGTTATAGGCGGGGATCACGCAGGTCAGGGTCATGGGCGTTTGCGCTGCCAAAGGATCAAAAGAACCGCCCCCAACCCCACCACCAAGGCCAAGGATACGCGCCAGATCCACGTATCAATCGCACTATAGGCTGACCCGATGAACCACCCGATCAGCGTGAAGACGGCTGTCTTGGGCAGGGTGCCTACCACGTTATAGGCCATATAGGCCGCAAAGTTCATCCGCGCCGCACCTGATGCCAGCATGATGGGCAAGCCTGCCGAGTGTGTCCACTTGCCCACAAGGATCGTCCAGCCCCCTTTGGCGGCAAAGTGCCCTTCAAGCGCTAGCTTTCGGGCATCGGTCATACCCAAGCGCGCCATCCAGCGGTCAGGCAAGATCGCGGGGCCAAGGCGTCCGATCCAATAATACATGCCGTCGCCAATCAGATCGCCCAGCACGCAGACGGCATAGACCGCCCAGATGTTCATATAGCCCAGCTTGGCCAAGTAGGCGGCAATGACGGTGACAATCGGCCCTTCTATCACCGCCATGGGGCCTACCAGCCACAGGCCATGCGCCTGCATCAGGTGCAAAACGGCGTCTTGGGTCATCACGGCTTGTCCTTGGCAACTTCGGTGGCACTCATCGCGTTGCCGCGCCATTCAAAGGAATTGCCCTTCCATGCCGCAATCCACAAGGCGGGCAGCAAAGCATCGCGGGTGATCCAAGCCGCCAGATCAGCGGGCGTGCGGGGCCAATCGCCCGCAGCGGCCAACAGATATTCTGCGCCGTACCATAGCGCCATGAAGGCGGGCAAAACCCACAGCGGCGCGCCCATGCATACCAGCGCCAGAACGGCGACAAAGGGCAGGGCAGCGCCTGCCAGAAGCTCTGGCAAGAACAGCATCAAAAAGCCCAAACGCCGCACCTTGGCCCAGCGGACTTGGCGGCTCCACACCACAAAGCCTTTCCGCGCGCCGATAGGTTGTTCAAAGAACTTCGCTGGCAGGCGCACCACCTTGCCCTGTGCCCGCACTGTTTTGGTCGAGGCGACGTCTTCCGCCATCTCTCGCCCCAGCACCGCAATGCCGCCCGCCGATTCCAAAACACGGCGGTCCCAAAACAGCATCTTGCCCTGCGCATAGCCCTGCCCAAGTCGAGAGGCTGCCATTTGCCAGCGGGCCTGAAACGTGTTCAAAAAGGCGCATTCCACCCGCGCCCAAAACCCGTCAGGCCGAATGCCAATGGGGGGAGACGACACCAACCCCGTTTGCGGCGTGAATTCAGCCATACAGCGGCGCAGCGCGTCGGGGGGCAGAATGACGTTGCTATCCGACATCAAAATGTGGTCATAACGCGCCGCATTCCAGCCTTTGACCAGATTGTTCAGCTTGGGGTTGCCAGACACTTTGTCATCGCCCGTCAACACCCGCGCTTGCACCGCAGGATGCCGCGCCATCAGCTTTTGCACCAAGGCCACGGCAGGGTCGGCAGGGTCTGCGGCGCAAAAGATCAGCTCAAAGGTCGGGTAATCGGCGGCGAAGGTGGATTCGAGCGTTTCTTCCAAGAAATTCTCAATCCCGCAGATCGGGCGCAGCACGCTGACAGGCGGCAGCACCACTGGCCCGCCCGCAGGCTTGCGCCACAAAGCCGCCAGCGCCAAGCCCACGCCCGCCCATTGCACCAACAGGCACAGGCCCGCGAAAGCTGCTAAGATAAGGGCCAAGCCCATCGTCACGCCCTTGCCAAAATTTGCCGCCTCAACTTTGGGCGGCTTGTGCATAACCCATATGCACCGGGCTAAGGCCCATTTCCAGAGAAACCCGCTCTGCTGTGGCGCATTCCGCGCCGTGCGCTTCCCAATCAATCAGCAACAGGCGGCCACTGGCGGTTTCGACCAAAGCGGTGGCGTTTTCCACCCAATCGCCGCAGTTAGCATATTCTACGCCGTGGTCAGCGTGCAGGGCTGGCTTGTGAAAATGGCCGCAAATGATGCCGTCTGCCTGATGCTGGCGCGCGACGTCTGACAGGCGTTCTTCAAAGGCATCGCAGGCGCGGATCATGTCGTTAAAGCGTTTCACCAAGCGTTCGGCCAAGGTTGACTTGGGCAGACCGCGCCGTTGTCGGCGCAAGTTCACCCACCCAATCAATCCGCGCATAGCGCTATCCAGCCGTGTCGACAGCCGCGAGAGCTTGGGAAACCTTGCATCGAACAAATCTGTCTCGTCGCCGTGCACCACCAGATAGCGCCGCCCGTCGGCGGCCTTGTGCAGGATGCGGTCGTGAATTTCGATGCCCAGCATAGATTGCCCGATAAAGCGCCGGAAAAAGGCGTCGTGGTTGCCGGGGGTAAAGACCAAGCGCGCGCCGTGACGGGCGCGCTCAAACAAGATTGCCAGCACTTGGTGCTGTGCCGCTGTCCAATGCGCGCCAAGGGGCAGCCATGTGTCAATAATGTCGCCCACCAGATAGATCACGTCCGCTGTATGAGCCTGCAAGAACGACAGCAACAAATCATCGCGGCAGGCGCGTGACCCAAGGTGCAGGTCTGATAGGAACAACACCGGAAAGTGCCGCGCGGGGTGAAGTGTGGGGGCAGGGGGCACCAAAGCGCCCGCAGGAAGGAAATCGGCGGCCAAGAAATCGGCAGGGTGCAGTCTCATCTGATCGTCCCCTTCCGGCGCGCCCCTGCGGGCTTTGCTTCCTATACGGCGGGCTTTGACGGTTCCGTCGCAGCAATTCGCCCGTTTTCACGCCTCGTTTACGGGGTTTCTGCAACGGCGATGTGACACTTATCCCCAAAGCGCACACCACAGCTTGCGCAACCCAAGCCAGCAGCCTCAATCCGTGCTGATCGGGCGAGCCATGCTGCACTTGCAGTGATTAGCGCGGTTTGCGCGGTGCAAGGCTTGTGCACATCAGTGTCGCGGCTGGTTTTTGGGGCGCAGTTAGGAAGCCAGCATCCGCTCTGCCATCTGACAGGCGAGGGTGACAAAGCGGCTTTGCCGCGCCTGCGCGCCGTCTTCCGACAGGCGCGGCACGATCCAGCCGACGTAGCTAAAGGCGCGCAGGGCTTGAAACAGGGGCAGCTCGCAAAGGTCGATGGGGCGTGTGGCAAGATAGCCTTGCACAAAGGCATCTTGCAGCGGGGCGGGGTCAGCCTCACGCAGGATAAAGTTCAAAACGGTGGCCATGTCGAACAAACGGTAGCCAAAGCCGCCATCGTCAAAGTCGATCAAATGCGGCCCGCCGGGCCCGATCAGCACGTTTTCTTGTACCAGATCGGCGTGGATCAACCCGTAATCCGCCCCGCGCAGCGCGGTAAGGCGCGCAAGGGCGTGGTGGCGCGCATGGGTCAGCAGGGCAGATTGCGCGGCGCTCAGCAACGGGTTCTCCCAAAAGCGGCCCCAAAGGGGGGCCTCGCCCAACAGCCCTTGGGCGTCCCAAACGGGGCGATCAAAGCTGGCAGGTGGCACCCAGTCATCGCTTTTCAGATGCAACTGCGCCATCGCCTGCCCCAAGGCGCGGTACGCTGTCAGCCCATCCACCAGCGGGTTCAACGTGCCGCCAAGGCACATCGGCACCCCGTCTAGCCAGCCCAGCACATCGACGATCTGCCCGCCCACCGCATGACACAAAGCGCCGTCTAATGCCGGATGCGGGCGCGGCACGGACAGGCCGCGCTGCGCAAGGGCTGCCATCCACTCTAGTTCCGACAAAAGCTGCGAAGCACTGCGCATCCCGCGCCGATGCAGACGCAGGGCAAGGGGCTGGGGCGCGTCGATTCGGTAGACAAGATTTTCGCGCGCGGCCACCAGCGTGGCGGCACAACCTTGCAGGCTCCAAAGCGGCAAGGCTTGGGCCAAGGTGTCGCTCACAGCTGCACTTGGGGGCAAAGGGGCATCCTTGGGGGCTTTCAACGAACTGGGCATGGCTTAGCCTACCGCGCTTTGTATCCACAGCAAAGACCGGCTGGGCCATTGACGCTGGCGGGTGGGAATGCGATGCGGACTGTCGCAGCTTTGGGGGCACAATGCACGACAAACCACTTGATCCGTCAGAGCGTAATCTGCTGAAGATCCTATCCGAACTTCTGGCAGAGCGTGGCTTTGTCACCCGTGATGTGCTTTCCGTGGCAACGCGCGGGCGCGGTGTTGAATTTGGCCGGTCTTATGCGCGCATCAAATCCTTGGCCCTGATCGTCGAGGTTGAACGCCGCCCCTTCTTGCTGCGCCGCCTGTTTGGCGCGCCGACCCTGCTTTTGGTGCAGTTGACCGAGGCGGGGCATTTGGCCCTGTCTGACGGGGCAGTACCACCAGCCGACGCGCCACTTGACGCAGTTGTGCTGGACGTTGCTGAACCCCAACCCGTGGCTGTCGCCGTCACCGCGCCGGAAGTCAAGCGCAAGGTGGCCGCCCCCAAACGCCGTGCCGTCACAGGCTTTACCGAAGATTTGGGCGGCGTACCAGTTGCACCAGAGCCGATAAGCCCCGCCGTCACCGCCGATCCCCAAGCGATTGAGGCTTTGCGCGAAGTGCTTTCTGGCCTTGGTATAGAGCTGACCATGGCCGGCGAAATGCTGGCCCACCACCGCATCGCCCAAGGCGATAGCGGGGCCGAGGCGCTGATGCAGGTCGTGCTTTACACCTTCGCCCATGCGGTTCACCACGATCTGGCGCAGGAAAACCAGATGGCGGCCTTGGGTCTGGCCGATTACGCCGTTGAGGTGCACCGCGAGGTGCAAAAGCTGCGCGATGCGGGTGCCGTTTCAGCCGCACGGTTTGACGCCGATATGGGCCAGATTGCCGTGCTGATGGGCGGTGATGCAAACTCCGCAACCTTGGCGGCGACCCTGCTGCAAGACCCCATCGGCGGCGCAGCCCCGCCCGCCTTGTTGCCCGAAGAACTGCGCGCAGGCCATGCGGACGGTGCAGACGAGGCTGACAGCTTTTAAGCCATCCCTTCGCTATGCGGCGGCCCTAGTGGTCGTCGTCTTCATCTGTGCGTAAAAGCCCCATAATCTCGCGCTTCATGGCGATAAAAGCGGGGTCCAGCACGATGTCGCCCAAGCGGGGGCGGGGGAAGTCGACGGTCAGAACCTTGCGGATCTGCCCTGGCCTGCCTGACATCACAAAAACACGGTCCGCCAGCAAAATCGCCTCTTCGATATCATGGGTCACGAACAGCACGGTTTTTTGGCTATGATCCCACACCCGCAGCAACAAGCGCTGCATTGAATGGCGGGTCTGGCTGTCGAGCGCGCCAAAGGGTTCATCCATCAGCAAGACCGCCGGATCATTGGCCAAAGCCCGCGCAATCGCCACGCGCTGCTTCATGCCGCCCGACAGTTGGGCAGGGTAGTGATCGGCAAAGCCTGCAAGGCCGACCTCGCCCAAATAGTGTGTCACCAGACGGTTGCGCTCGTCCTCGGCCAAGCCACGGCGGCGCGGGCCATAGGCCACATTTTGCGCGACGGTTAGCCACGGAAACAGCGTGTAGCTTTGAAACACCATGCCCCGATCAGGCCCCGGCCCATCCACAGGCGCGCCGCCCACAGTGATAGAGCCACCTGTGCGATCCTCTAGCCCCGCAATCAGATACAGCAGGCTGGATTTTCCGCAGCCCGAAGGGCCGACGATCACAGCGAATTCGTTGGGCTTTACCTCTAGCGACAATCCATCCAGCGCCAGCACGGTCTTGGGGCCGCTGCCATAACGCAGGGTGACGTTGGAAACGGTGATATCGGCAGATTGTGTCATGTCAGGCCGCCCACGGGGCCACAAGACGGCGCAGCAGTCTAAAGCCTTGATCGGTGATCAGCCCCAGAATGCCAATCATCGCGATGGCCAGAAAAATGATGTCGACCTGAAAGCCGCGCATGGCTTTGAGCGAAATATACCCCAAGCCCGACTTGGCCGCGACCAGTTCGGCCACGACCAGATAGGTCCAAGCCCAGCCTACCGTGACGCGCAAAATATCCAGCACCGCCGGAAGGCTGGCGGGAAAAACAATATGGCGCACCGTGGTCGAGCGCTTGGTGCCCAACGTATAGGCCGCATTGACCAAATCGCGCGGCACAGAGCGCGCCGCATCAGCAATCATGACGAGTTGCTGAAAGAAGGTGCCAAAGATAATCACCGACACGCGCTGCTCAATCCCGATGCCGATCCACAAGATAAACAGCGGCACGAAAGACGTGACGGGCAAATAGCGGATAAAGTTCACCAAAGGATCCAGCGCCGCCTGCACCGCCTTATAGGTGCCCATATACAGCCCCAAAGGCACCGCCACGACTGATGAGATCACAAAGCCCACCAGCACCACTTGGGCCGAGGCTGCGGTGTGCATCAGCAACGACCCGTCGGCAATCAAGCGCCCCGCTGTCATCAGCACTTTGCCGGGGGCGGGCAAGAACATTTCCGGCACGCGCCCGCCGTAGGTTAGCAGCATCCACCCGCCAATCACCAAGGCCCAAACGGCAGCACCCAAGCTGATGGCGAGTGCTAAGGGAATGGGCCGATAGGGCACAAAGGCCATGGAAAGACGCGATTTTTCAGACACAGGGATCGCCTTTATGTAAACGGGCCGAGGGTTTGCACCCCGACCCGTTGTTAGATTGTCGCAGCGCTTATTGGTTCAGGAACGAGGTGTCGACCAGTTGGTCATAAGTCACATCCATGTGCAACTTGCCCAAACCGCCCCAAATCTCGCCACCCAAGGTGACAAGCTTGCCAGATTCGCCCGCAGCGCCATCCTTAAAGAACTCGGCGTTGCGCTCTTTGCCGTAGAATTGCACGCCAGCGGCCGAGGCTGCAAAATCCTTGGGGTCTGACAGCCAGCCACCCACGCCCTTTGCCATGATTTCATAGGCTTTGTCTTGGTTTGCCAGCAGATATTCATGCGCCTTTTCAAGGCCCGCCACCAAAGCCTTTACATCGTCAGGCTGCTTTTCGATCACATCGCAGCTTAGCGCAATGACGTCCACGATCAGGCCCGGCGTTTGGTCAGATGACACCAGCACCTTGCCGACCTTTTGTTCCTTGGCCAGCGTCAGATGCGGCTCCCAAGTTACGGCGACACCGATTTGCCCCGCCATAAAGGCCGCAGCGGCATCATCTGCCGTCATGTTGACGATGCTGACGTCTTTTTCTGTCATGCCCGCCTGTTTGAGCAGAATGTTGAACCAGAACTGGCTGACCGAGCCCTCGTTCATGCCCACTTCGCGACCCTTGAGGTCAGCGATGGAGTTGACATCCGCAGGGGCCAAAATGCCGTCACCGCCATGACTGTCATCCAGCGCGTAGACGGCTTTGAAGCACATCTCGTCCGAGCGGTATTTCATGATCTCGTCAATCGTGGCCGCGGTGCCTTGCAATTCGCCGCTGGCAACCCCCGCCATGGTCAACGAGGCTTCCTCGATGATCTGCGGATCAACGGTCAGGCCGGCATCGCTGAAATAGCCCAATTCGTTGGCCAAAAAGATCTCGCCGTAGCCGACCCAAGTGGTCATGCCCAGCTTGATTTCGCCCGCTGATGCCGCACTTGACAGGCCCATAACTGCCGCCAGTGTCAGGCCGGAAAGGATGGATGCTTTCATTGTGATAGTCTCCCCTAAAGTGGCCCCAAGGGGCCTTTTTGCTGGCGACAAGCAAACACGCTTTCAAACCCAGTTCAATCACGCATTTGATAATGGGCGGCTAGGCTTTGTTGACACAGCTCTTTGCCAAAAACTTAGGCATTCGCGGCCAAGGGGCTTTCGCTGGCCCCCCAAGGGCCGCTACACTCTGGCCAGAGGTGCCCCATGCCAGTCAACCAACTCTTTTCCCTTTCAGGCCGCACCGCCCTTGTGACAGGCGCCAGCCGGGGATTGGGCGCCTCGATGGCCCTTGCTTTGGCACAGGCGGGGGCTGATCTGGTGATCACCGCGCGCAGCGTGGCGGCGCTTGAAACGACCGCCACGCAAATCCGCGCCTTGGGGCGCAAGGTGACGCTGCTGGCGTTGGACCAGACCGATACCGAGGCGTTAGAACCTGCTTTGCACGCCCTGCCCATCGACATCTTGGTCAACAACGCAGGCGTGGAACACGTCGCCCCCTCAACCGAGGTGACGCCCGCCCTTTGGGACCATATCGTTGACACCAACCTCAAAGGGGCCTTTTTCACCACGCAGGCCGTGGCCAAGGGAATGCTGGCGCGGGGGCGGGGGGCGGTGATCAACCTTGCCTCGCTGACCTCGTTTGTCGGTGTGCCGACGGCCACGCCCTATGGCTCTTCAAAGTCGGGCCTGTTGGGCATGACACGCGCTTTGGCCACCGAATGGGCGGGGCGCGGGGTGCGGGTGAATGCCATAGCGCCGGGCTATTTTCGCACCGATCTGACGGAAGTTTTCTACCAAGATCACGCTTGGGCCACGGCCATGCAGGCCAAAATCCCGCAGGGCCGCTTTGGGGTGGGCGAAGATTTGGCGGGGGCGGTGGTATTCTTGGCGTCAGACGCTTCGGCCTATATCACGGGGCAATGTTTGGGGATTGATGGCGGGTATTTGTCATCTATTTAAGGGGTTTAGAATGGCAAACGTAACGGTTGTTAAACTTGCAGGCATCTCACGCATGGAACGTGACGCCTTGCTGCAAAGGTCGTCCGCCGATCTCACCAGCTTTTTTGACACGGTGCGCCCGATCATCGCGGCGGTGCGCGACGAAGGCGATGCAGCCCTTGCCCGCTACGGCGCAGCACTCGACGGCGCTGTGGGGTTGCGGGCCGATGCGCTCAAAGCCAGCGCTGCCGAGTTTGACGCCGCCTTTGCCACGCTTGACCCTGAGTTGACCGAAACAATCCGCTGGGCCATCGACAACATCCGCTCGTTTCATGAAGAACAACTGCCCGACCCGATGTTCCTCAAAGAAATCCGCCCCGGGGCTTTCGCGGGTGACAGGTTCACCCCGCTGCGCTCTGCCGCCCTTTATGTGCCGCGCGGCAAGGGCAGCTTTCCGTCTGTGACGATGATGACTTCGGTGCCCGCCGTTCTGGCGGGGGTGAAGGATTTGGCGATTTTCACCCCGCCGACGCCCGATGGCAGGGTAGATGCGGCCACGTTGGTGGCGGCGAAACTGGCGGGGGTGGAAACGGTCTACAAGGTTGGCGGCGCGCAGGCGGTAGCGGCGGCGGCTTATGGCACGGCAACGGTTGGCCGCGCGGTCAAGATCATGGGGCCAGGGTCGCCCTATGTGGTGGCGGCCAAACGGCTGTTGGCCGATGTGATCGACCCCGGCCTGCCCGCTGGCCCATCAGAGTGCATCATCTTTGCCGACAGCACCGCGCATGGCGGCTTGGCAGCGTTGGATTTGTTGATCGAGGCGGAACATGGCCCCGATTCCTGCGCTTGGCTGGTGACGACATCGCAAACCGTGGTGGAACAGGCGTTGGATGCCTTGCCCGCCCATTGGGCGCAAATGACACCGCAGCGGCGCGGCTTTTCGCAAACCGTTCTAACAGGGCGCTTTGGCGGGATCATTCTGGCCCCATCTTTGGCTGCGGCTTATGACTTCATCAACGACTACGCCCCCGAACACCTTGAAATCCTCTCGACCCGCCCCTTCGAACACTTGGGCGAATTGACCGAACCGGCGGAAGTGTTGCTTGGCCCCCACACCCCTGTCAGCGTGGCGAACTTCTGCCTTGGTCCCAACAATGTGCTGCCCACTTCGGCAGGCGCACGCAGCCATGGGCCGCTCTCGGTGATGGATTTCATGAAGCGCAGTTCCATCGGCTATGTCACGGCCAAGGGCTGGCCCGATATGTCAAAAGCCGCGCGGAAATTGGCGGAGTATGAAGGCTTCTCTTCCCACGCCAATGCTGTGGGGCCGATGCGCACGCCTTATCTGGGGCAGGGTGATTGACGCGAAGGTCGCTATGGCGCAGCCTGTGGCCCAAGCCCTTTGAAAGCCCAAGCCATGCCCGAAGCGACACAATATCTAAACCTTGCCCCCAGCCTTTATACCAGCCCCGCCACATGGCAGGCCGAACGTGCGCAGATCTTCCTGCGCACGTGGCAGTTCATGGGGCCCGCCAGTGCGGTGGCAAAGGCAGGCCAATATCTAACGCTCGACATCGCAGGCTTCGGTGTCTTTGCCATCAGGGGCAAAGATGGCGTCCTGCGCGGCTTTAAGAACATCTGCCGCCACAGGGGCGCGCGGTTGCTGGATGGGGCGGGCGAATGCGGCCTGATCGTGTGCCCCTATCATAAGTGGAGCTTTGCCGACACAGGCCGCTTGGTCCAAGCCCCGTGGTTTGGCCGTGATCCCGCGATCATCCCCGAAGATTGGCCGCTAGAACCCGTGCAACTGGCCGAATGGCGCGGGCTTTTGTTTGCCGCGGTCGATCCGCAGACCTCGCTTCTAGACCAGCTTGGCGACCTGCCCGCCGAACTGGCGGACGAGCCTTTGGAAACCTATCTGCCGACCGACCAAGCGAGCGTCAGCTTTGATGCCAATTGGAAGGTTTACACCGACAATTTTGTCGAAGGCTACCATATCCCCGGCACACATCCGTCTTTCTACGCCGCCATCGACTTTGAAGCCTTTGAAACCACCGCCCACATCGGTTTTGTCCGCATGACCGCCCCGCCGAAAGAGGGGCTGTTTTATCGCGGTAAGTGGCTTTGGATGTGGCCCAACTGGACGCTGTCGCTGTTTGACGGCGGCATGAATGTCAGCCGGATTGATCCGGTGTCGGTTGACCGAACCGATCAGCATTACACCTTTTTCTTTGCCGACACCTCGGAGGACAAGGCCGATGCCCGCGCGCGGTCGGTCAACGGCACCTTGGCCGTGGTGCGTGAAGATTATGAGGTCTGCGTTTCCACCCACCGCAACTACCAAGCGGGCGGCTATAGCCCCGGCCCACTGTCAGGGCGGCATGAAAAGGGTGTGCAATACTTCCAAGCCCGCGTTGCCGCCGCATTGGGGCTTTAGGCCGCTTGTGATCATCTGACCCCACCCCCTTTTTTCGATAGGAAACCCGATGCAAAACCGCCCCCTTGGCCAATCTGGCCTGTCTGTCGCGCCCGTCATTCTGGGGGCCAATGTCTTTGGCTGGACGGCGGATGAAGCGGCATCGTTTGCCGTTCTTGATGCCGCGACTGACGCGGGCCTGAACGCCATCGACACCGCCGATGTCTATTCGGCTTGGGTGCCTGGCCATAAGGGCGGGGAAAGCGAAAGTGTCATTGGCCGCTGGCTAAAAGCGCGGCCGGGCAAGCGCGATAAGATCGTGCTGATCACCAAAGTGGGCAGCGACATGGGGCTAGACAGCGCGGGCCATCCCGCCAAGGGCCTGTCGGCGCGCTGGATCGAACAAGCGGTTGAGGGCAGTTTGAAACGGCTGGGGGTCGAGGTGATCGACCACTACTTTTCCCACCGCCCCGATGATTCTGTGCCCCATATCGAAACCTTGGCCGCCTATGACCGCTTGATCAAGGCGGGCAAGGTGCGATCTATTGGGGCGTCAAACTTTAGTGTGGCACAACTGCAACAGGCCCTGACCGCGGCAGAGGCCGAGGGTTTGCCCCGCTACACCTCGATCCAGCCGGAATACAACCTGTATGACCGCAGCGCGTTAGAAGGCCCGATGCTGGCCCTGTGCAGGGCGCAGGGTTTGGGCGTGATCCCCTATTACGGCCTTGCCTCTGGCTTTTTGTCGGGCCTGTACCGCACCCCCGCCGCGACGGTGGGCAAGGCGCGCAAGGGCAGCCTTGATGGCTACATGACCCCGCGCGGCTTGGCCATTCTGGACGCGCTGGATGCTGTGGCGGCGCACCATCAGGCCACTTGCGCGCAGGTCGCTTTGGCTTGGGTTGCGGCCCAAGCGGGGCTGACGGGGCCAATCGCCTCGGCCACCACCACGGCACAGGTCGCAGATCTGGTCGCAGCAGCACAACTTGCGCTGACTGCCGATGACCTTACGCTGTTGAACGCAGCCTCGGCCTAGATGCTTTGCGACACTCGGTTTATCCCAAGGTTTCCGGCCCCATCCGGCCAAACCTTGGGCCGAAAACAGCGCCCTAACCCTTCATCGTCGACATGATGGCATCCACACCCTTGGACAAGATCACCGTATCCACCCCACAGGCCACAAAGCTAAACCCCTCATCCAGCAAACGGCGGGCAAGGGCAGTGTCGCCAACCAAGGTGCCCACACGAATGCCTTGGGCAATCAGCTTGCGCGCCACGGGTAAGATGAAATCCCAGATGCGCGGATCACCGGGTTGGCCCAGAATGCCCATATCGGCCCCGATGTCGGCAGGGCCAAAGAACACCCCGTCACAGCCCTGCACAGCGCCAATTTTCTCAGCCAGCATCACCGCCGCTTGGGTTTCCACCTGCAACAGAACCGCCAGTTCGGGTTCCGATTTGGTGAAATAATCACCCACCCGCCCAAACTTATTGGCCCTCGTGCTGGTGGATACGCCGCGCATGCCAAGCGGCGGGTAGCGGGTGGAGGCGACAGCCTTCTGCGCCTCGGCCACCGATTGCACCATGGGGAACAGCAAGCCAGACGCGCCGATATCTAACAGGCGTTTCACCAGCACCGGATCGTTCCATTCCGGCCGCACCATGGCCGTGGTGTCATAGCCCGCAAAGGCCTGAAGCTGCCCTAGAACCGAGGTCAGGTCATTGGGCGAATGTTCCATATCGACCATCGCCCAGTCAAAGCCCGCGCCGGCGATAATCTCGGCGGCAAAGGGCGATGACAGGCCCACCCAAACGCCAATCTGCGGCGTGCCAGCGCGCAGGGCGGCGAGGAACTTGTTGGGTTGCACGTTCATATGATGGCCCCTTCAATCAGCGGACGGTTCGCGGTGATGCGTTCAAAGCTGAACGGCGACAGGTCGAGCGTGCGAAACGCGCCGTAGGTCAGCCATTCCGCCGTGCCACGCCCCATCGCGGGCGATTGCTGCAAGCCGTGGCCGGAAAAGCCGTTGAGGAATAAGAAGTTGGGCACTTCGGGGTGTGGCCCTGCGATGGCGTTTTGATCCAGCGTGTTGTAATCATACTGCCCCGCCCATTCGCGCAGCACCTTGACCGCTTCAAACTGCGGAATGCGGGTGGCAAGGATCGGCCAAACGTGATCCATCCACAGGCTTTGATCCATGGCGAAATCGTCAAAGGCCACGGCAGGGTCATCGTCAGAATGCGCGCCGACCAGATAGGTTGTGTCGCTGTCGGTGCGAAAATGCACGCCTGTCGGGTCAATCGTCAGCGGCAGATCGCGGTCAAGGGGCTGTTCGGCGGCGATGATCCACGAATAGCGCTTGCGCGGTTCAATCGGGATCGTAATCCCCGCCATAGCCGCCGTCTTGGCCCCCCGCGTGCCCGAGGCGTTGACCAACTGCCCGCAGGCGACCACCTGACCACTGGCCAAAGTCACGCTTTCAATCTTGGCGCCGTTGCGGGTGATCGCCACGACCTCGTTGCTGATATACTCTGCCCCGCCCGCCCGTGCCTTGCGGCGCAGCCAGTCGAACATGGTGTAGCCGTCAAAATAGCCTTCGTCTTTCAGGTTGATACTGCCGCAGACCAGATCATCCACCGCAAAGAACGGGTAAGCCGCCTTCATCTGGTCAGGCGTCATGATCTGCGTTTGCGCCCCCAAAGCCACCTGCACCTTAGCTTGCGCGCGCAGCACTTGGGCAAAGCCCTCGTCAGCGGCCATGTACATATAGCCAAAATTGCGGATCTTTAGCTTGGGGGCATCATCGCCCATATAGCGCGGCAGGTTCTGGCTGAACTCTGCCCCGAATTGCGAGATGCGGATGTTCAACTCGGTCGAAAACTGCTGGCGGATGCAGGAATTTGACAGCGAAGTTGCGGCAAACTCATAAGACGGGTCACGTTCCACCACCAAGATTGACCCGTTAAAGTCGGGATTCTGCGTCAAGAACCAAGCGGTCGAAGACCCTGTCGCCGCCCCGCCGATGATCACCACATCGTAGCTGGCTCGTTGCGGGGCATCTTTGCTGCTCATCATTGCGTCTCCTGTGGGCGGGCAAGGGCTGGATCATGCCCCCTTTTGCCAAGGGTCAGCCCAGTTGCGCGCCGTAGATCGTTTATCCCTTGCGTGCCAGATCGCGCCAAAGTGCTGCCCCGCCACGCTGTGCCAAAGCACCCTAGCTATGGCGGTTGGGGAAGGCCATATCCAGTTGCACGCAGGTTGCCCCAAAGCCGCGCAATTTACTGCGGCGCGGGGCCTAGCGAGCGTAAGGCGCGGCGGGTGGCTTGTGCCACAGGGTCAATCGTGTCGCGCAAAATCTGGATGCGGTCAAAGCGGGCGGGGTCGCGCGCAAGGCTGTCGCGCAGGGCCGCCCCAAAGGCTTGGCGCAGTTCGGTGCCGATGTTGAATTTGCACACGTTGGTTTCCCCCGCCAACTTTGCACGCAAAGCGTGGTCCAGCCCTGACCCGCCATGCAGCACCAGCGGCAGCGCAGGGGCTGCGACCTGAATGGCGTGCAGACGCGGCCAGTCGATCTGCGCGCCAACCTCGGTCATCAAATGGCTGTTACCCACCGAGATTGCCAGCGCATCCACCCCCGTTTGCGCCGCAAAGCGCGCCACTTCCGCTGGATCGGTGCCGAGCGATGGCGCACCGCTGCGCCCAACCCCTGCCGTATAGCCGACAAACCCCAACTCACCCTCAACCGAAACACCCAGCCCATGCGCCATGGCGACAACCTCACCCGTGCGGGCGATGTTCTCGTCCAAAGGCAGGGCAGAGCCGTCATACATCACCGAAGTGAAGCCACACGCGATAGCTTCGGCGCAAACGGCCAGTGACTCGCCGTGGTCAAGATGGGCCACAACCGGCACCCGTGCGCGTTCTGCTAAGGTGCGAAACATCGCGCCCAAGACGGGCAGGGGGGTGTGCGCCCGCGCGCCTGGGCCGGCTTGCAAGATCAGGGGGCAGCCCTCGGCCTCGGCCGCTTGCACATAGGCTAGGGCATCTTCCCATCCCAAAACCACCACCCCTGCGACAGCGCGGTGCTGGGTTAGGCAGGCTGACAGCACCTGCGTCAAAGAAACCAGCGCCATCTTCGCCCCCTATTTGAACTTGGCGATCATATCCTTGATGCCGGGGATCGTTTCAATCTGATCCGCGTGTTCGGGCTGGAAATACTGCACCAAGGGGCGCTGGGTTAGCCCGCCCAAAACCGTGAAGTAATACATCTGATAGCCCGGCAACACGCAGCAGGGGTGATAGCCCTTGTCAATCGCCACGGTGGAACGGTCCATCAGGTGATAGGCATCGCCCGACTTGCCGCTTTCGCGCTGCAACATTTGCAGGCCCGACCCGTGCGAGGGGTTGAAGCGAAAGTTGTAGACCTCGTCATGGCGGGTTTCCAAGGGCAGGCGTTCGGTGTCGTGCTTGTGGCTGGGAAAGCCCGACCAACCGCCCGTGCCCACGGTATACAGCTCTGACACCAGCAAGCGGCCGACTTGGGAGTGGTATTTCTGGCCTAAGATATGCTTGATCTTGCGGTGGGTTTTTGTCTCATCCGACCCGTATTGCACAGGGTCTATATCTGCAGCGAGAGCAGCAAAGGCGGGGCGGTATTCGCCAAATTGAGCCCCAGCGATAAAAACCTCGGCCTTCGCCGTGCAGGTGATGGTGGCAGGCGCGCCTGAGGGCACATAGACCCCTTCCGGCTCACCGTCCCACACATTGGCGCGGCGCTGGCCGATACTTGCAAAGCTTTGCCCATCGGTGGTCACGGTCACCGTGCCTGTGGCGGGGACAATGCAGGTTTCATAGCCCGCCACCTGCGAGGTGAAGCTTTCGCCAGCGTTCAGCGTAACGATGTTCAGGTAAACCAAAGGCACCAAAGCATGGTTGGCCCCGATGATGGCCTGATTGTGGTTGTCATGAGGGGCGATGTGCATGGGTCTCTCCAACTTGGGCCAGAAAACGGTCAAGGGTTGCGGTGTCGGGGCTGGCAGGGGCGCAGCCGATGCCCGACACGATCAGCGATGCCGTGGCCGATCCGCGCCGCACGGCGGTTTCAAGGATATGGCCTTGGCCAAGGGCCGCCAGAAGTCCGCCCATAAAGCCGTCGCCCGCGCCCATGGGTTTAAGCGCTGTCACAGCGTAGATGCCGGTTTCAAAGTTGAAATCGGGGGTGAAGGTCACCGACCCTAAAGCGCCGCGCTTGTAGATGGCGATCTTTGCCCCGTTTTGCGCCAAGGTGCGGGCATGGTTGCGCCCTTGGTCATAGCCGCCCGCCATCAGGCCAAATTCGTCGTCATTGCCGATGACGATATCGGCCATTTGCGCGGCGTGTTGATAAAGACCCGCCGCTTCAGAAACCGAGGCCCAAGAATAAGCGCGGTGGTCAATATCCAGCACCACCAAGGCCCCAGCCCCTTGAGCCGCGGCAATCGCCGCCAAGGTGGCACTGCGCGAAGGCTCGCAAGCCAGCGCCGTGCCCGTGACAACCAAAGCCGCGATGCCGGTGAAATCCACTGCCACGTCAGCGCAGGATAGGGCGAAATCCGCAGCGCCGTTGCGATACAGCACCGATTGCGTCTGCACCGGCACGGTTTCCACCACGGCCAGCGAGGTCCGCGCCTGTTCGCCGACACTGCGGATCAGGCCTGTGTCCACGCCGTAGCGCTGCAATTCTGCCACGCAATAGCGCCCCACGGCATCATCTGACACGCAGGTCAACAGGGCTGCAGCCGATCCCTGCTTGGCCAAGGCCACGGCGATATTGCCCGCCGATCCGCCGATCGCCACAACATAGCGCTGTGCCTGTTCGATCTTGGTGCCCGGCGGGTCGGCATACAAGTCCATCCCCACGCGCCCCAGCACGACAAAGCGGTTCAGCGCCATACGTTTCCAAATGCGCTGCACGCCAGTTCCCCCTGCCATCAAAAGCCGATTGACCTTAACTTAAGCTTTAGGATACCCATTTTGCAACCGGTTGCAAACACCTTCAAGGAAGCCCCCATGCGCGACATCGGAATTGGAATTGTGGGTGGCGGCTATATGGGCAAGGCGCATTCGGTGGCGATGGCGGCCGTGGGGGCGGTGTTTAACACTGTGCTGCGCCCAAGGCTGGAAATGATCTGCGCCACTTCAGATGCAAGTGCCGAAGCCTACCGCACCGCTTACGGCTTTGCCCGCGCCACGGGCGATTGGCGGGTGCTGGTGGATGACCCTAGGGTCGAGGCGGTTGTGATCGCGTCCCCCCAAGAAACCCACCGCGCCATTGCCGAACGTGCCTTGGCTTTGGGCAAGCCGGTGCTGTGCGAAAAGCCGTTGGGTGCCAGCCTTGAAGACGGCATGGCGATGGTCGCTGCGGCCAAAGTGGCGGGTGTCGCCAATATGGTCGGCTTCAACTACATCCGCACCCCCGCCTCGGCCTATGCGCGCCAGTTGGTGCAATCGGGGGCCATTGGCGAGGTGATCTGGTTTCGCGGTGAACATACCGAGGATTTTGACGCTGACGGCACCCGCCCCGCGCAATGGCGCAACTTTGGCGTGGCGAATGGCACGATGGGCGATCTGGCCCCGCATATGATCAACGCAGCCCTTGCACTGGTCGGCCCGATTGCGCGGTTGACGGCAGACATCGGCACGGTCTATCCCAACCGCCCCGGCGCTGAAGGGCGCGAGGTGAACGACGACATCGGCCAGTTCCTGTGCCGCTTTGCCAATGGGGCGATGGGGCATTTAAGCTTTTCGCGTGTCGCATCGGGCCGCAAGATGGGCTATGCCTATGAAATCACAGGCACAAAGGGGGCGATCCGCTTTGACCAAGAAGACCAAAACGCCCTGTACCTGTTCCAATCCCAAGGCGAGGCCGCGCAGCGCGGGTTCACCAAAATCTTAACTGGCCCGCTGCACCCCGATTACCTGCCCTTTTGCCAAGGCCCCGGTCACGGCACGGGCTATCAAGACCAAATCATCATCGAAGCGCGCGACTTTTTGCGCGCCATTGAAACCGCAACCCCCGTTTGGCCAACCTTTGAGGATGGCTTACAGGTGTCGCGCATCATCGCCGCAGCCCGCCATTCGGCGGCCTCAGGCGCTTGGGTCACATTGGAGGCATCATGATCCGCATCGGCAATGCGCCCTGTTCTTGGGGTGTGGAATTCGCAGACGACCCGCGCAACCCAAGCTGGCGCAAGGTGCTGTCAGATTGTGCCGCGGCGGGATATAAAGGGATCGAACTGGGCCCTGTGGGCTTTATGCCAGAAGACCCCGCGATCTTGGCCGATGGCTTGGCCGAACATGACCTAACCCTGATCGGCGGCGTGGTCTTTCGCCCGTTTCACGACGCATCGAAATGGGATGACGTGTGGGATGGTGCCACGCGCACCTGTAAGGCGCTGGTCGCGCATGGGGCCAAGCACTTGGTGCTGATCGACTCCATCTCGCCCCGCCGTGCCCCCACCGCTGGCCGCGCGGCCGAGGCCGAGCAGATGGATGCCCCTGAATGGAAAGCCTTCAGCGACCGCATCCGGACTGTGGCCAAGCTGGGGGTGGATCATGGGCTGACGGTTTCTATCCACGCCCATGCGGCGGGGTTCATTGATTTTGAACCTGAACTGGAACGGCTGCTCAATGAAACCGACGAAGCCCTGCTGAAAATCTGCTTTGACACGGGCCACCATTCCTATGCGGGCTTTGACCCCGTGGCCTTTATGCGCCGCCACATTGGGCGCATTTCCTATATGCATTTCAAAGACATCGACCCCGTTGTAAAAGCCCGCGCTGTGGCCGCCCGCATGGGGTTTTATGACGCCACAGGGCAGGGCATCTTTTGCAACCTTGGCAAGGGCGATGTTGATTTCGCCGCTGTCCGCCAAGTGCTGCTGGACGCCAAGTTTGAAGGCTGGTGCACGGTGGAGCAGGATTGCGACCCTGCGGGCACCACCTCGCCTCTTGACGATGCGCGGGCGAACAGGGCCTATCTGGCGGCGAACGGGTTTTAAGGGGGCGATGAGATGACACGGTTGAATTGGGGCATGATCGGCGGCGGCGATGGCAGCCAAATCGGGCCAGCCCACCGCTTGGCGGCGGGCTTGGACGGGCTTTACACCTTTGCCGCAGGCGCGCTTGACCACAACCCCGAAGCGGGCCGCGCCTTTGGCCAGCGCCTAGGGCTGGCCGCTGACCGCGCCTACGGCGATTGGCGCGAGATGCTGGAGGGCGAGCGTAACCGCCCTGACCGCGTTGATCTGGTGACAGTGGCCACCCCCAACTCCACCCATTACGAGATCACCAAGGCGTTCCTTGCCGCTGGCTTTCATGTCTTGTGCGAAAAACCCCTGACCGTGACGGAAGACGAGGCTGCCGATCTGGTCAACACCGCCCATGCCGCAGGCAAGATTTGTGCGGTGAACTATGGCTACACCGGCTATGCCCTTGTGCGCCATATGCGCGCCATGGTGGCGCGGGGCGACATTGGCAAGGTGCGGCTGGTTGTGGCCGAATTTGCCCATGGCCACCACGCTAATGCCGCTGACGCCAACAACCCGCGCGTGCGTTGGCGCTATGATCCGGCACAGGCGGGGGTATCCGCACAATTCGCCGACTGCGGCATTCACGCGCTGCATATGGCCAGTTTTGTGACCGGCCAAGAGGTTGCCAAACTGTCGGCCGACTTTGCATCCTGCCTGCCCGAACGCGTGCTGGAAGATGACGCCATGGTCAACTTCCGCATGGACGGCGGCGCTGTGGGGCGGCTTTGGACATCCTCTGTCGCCATCGGGCGGCAACATGGCCTCACGATCCAAGTCTTTGGCGAAACCGGCGGGCTGCGCTGGGCGCAAGAGCAGCCCAACCAGTTGCATTATATGCCGCTGGGCCAGCGTTTGCAGATCATCGAACGGGGCGAGGGCAACTTGTCGCCCGAAGCTGACCGCGCCAGCCGTGTCACCGTGGGCCATGCCGAAGGGATGCCCTTGGCCTTTGGCAACATCTACCGCGATCTGGCCGAAGGGATCATGGCCGCGCGCGAAGGTCGCAAGGCCGATGCGGCGATTGATCTTTACCCAAGGGTCGAAGACGGTTTGCGGTCTATTGCCGCGATCCATGCCGCTGTCGCCTCGGCAGGGCAAGCGGGGGCTTGGGTGGATGCACGGCCCAAGATGTTCCGCTAGGGCAGGGCGCTAAGACTGGGCGCGCAGGGTTCCTCTGTCAACGATATGGCAGGGGAACAGGCGCGTTTGGGCGGCACGGGTCGGGTCGGCGAAACGGTCCTGCATCAGGTCTATCGCGCCGCTGACGATGGCGTCAAAGGGCTGGTGAATGGTGGTCAGGTTGATGTTGGCCCAAGCCGCCATGTGCATATCGTTCAGCCCGATCAGGCCCAGATCGTCGGGCACGCGCAAGCCCGCCGCTTGGGCGGCGGATAAAGCGCCGATGCTCAGCACATCATCGGCGCAAAAATACGCTTCGGCCTTTGGGTGGGCCAAAAGGCGGGTCATTTCTACCCGCCCCGCCTCAAACGAATAAGCCCCCGCAAAACTGTGGCTGACCACGCCGCCCAAGGCCCGTGCCGCAGCGCTAAACCCCGCCAAGCGGTCTTGTGTGGTGGACGCCTGCTCTGGCCCGCCCATAAACCCCAAATGCCGATACCCCCGCGCGATCAGCGTTTGCGCCGCCATCTGCCCTGCGGCTACATTGTCGATCCCCACCACATCGGTCTGCCCCGTGGGTCGCCCGAACGCATGCACCACCGCCACCCCCGCATCGCGAAAGGCGCTGGCGAAGCCGTCTGGCAGGTGGGATGTGGCCAGAATAACCCCCTCGACCGAGTATTGCCGCAGCAATTGCACCGAACGGGCGGGATCGGTTTCGTCTGACAGGTTCACGAGCAAGGGCCGTAGCCCACGCTCTTGCAGGCCCTTGGTGACCAGATCGAATATTTGCAAAAAGACAGGGTTGTGAAAGTTGTTCGACACCAGCCCCACCAACTGCGTCTTGCGCGTGGTCAGGCTGCGGGCCAACAGGTTGGGGCTATAGCCCAATTCCAGCGCTGCCGTTTCAACGCGCGCGCGCATCTTGGGCGAAACCGAAGCCCCCGCCGTAAAGGTGCGCGACACCGCCGCCCGCGACACGCCAGCCTTTAGCGCCACATCTGACAGGGTCACGCCCAAGCTTGCCTTGCCCCCGTCATGTCGCAATCAAAACCTGAATGCCACGCGCCTCAAACGCCTGCGCGTCGGCATCGGAAATGCCTGCATCGGTGATGAAAGACTGAATCACATCCAAAGCGCCCAGCCGTGTGAAGGACGATTTGTTGATCTTGGAACTGTCGGCCACCAAGTAAACATGCGAGGCCGCTTTGATCATCGCCTCTTTCAACTGCAAATCGGCAAAAGACGGATAGGTCAGCCCCGCATCAAGGGCGACCCCTGCCGTAGCCAAAAACAGCTTTCCCGCAAAGATGTTGCGAAAGTAATCCACCGATTTATCGCCCGACAGCGACAACGTGGGCGCTTTGAACTGCCCGCCCGGCATATGCACCGCAAAGCCCGGCACAGCGCCCAAGATCAGCGCGATGTTCAAAGCGTTGGTGATCACGGTCAGGTCCTTGCGCGTTACAAGGCGCGTGGCGATTTCGGTTGTCGTGGTGCCTGCATCCAAAATCAACGTCTCGCCGTTGCGCACGAGTGATGCCGCCAGCGCGCCGATCTTGCGCTTTTTGTCCATGTTTTCTTGGTGATGCAGCACAACCGCTGACACCTGCGCAGGAACCGAGGTCAAAAAAGCCCCGCCATGTTCGCGTGTAACGCTGCCGTCATGTTCCAACCGTTCCAGATCTTGCCGGATCGTGGCTTCCGACACCTGAAATGCCGCCGCCAAATCGCGCACGCGCGCGGACCCTTCTTCTTGGATCCACTCTAATATCCGGCGGCGGCGCGGTTCGGCCAAAAGGCCAGTTAGGGGGTCAATCGGCGGTTTCACGGGTGATCCTGTTGTTTGTGCCAGCATAGCACCGCCAGTTTCGATTGCAAACGAAAGCATTCAGCGGTAAACGATACCAAACGCAAAGGGGGCTTTCATGGCATTGCACATTCGCAGACAGGTGACGTTGGGGGTGGTGATCGGGTCGCGGGCCTTCTTTAGCCCCGCGCCGTGCCAAGACTCGCGCCGCGAAACGCTGGCGCAGTTGGACCGTTTGGGGATCAAGGCGCTGATCCTGCCCTATGAGGCGACCGAAAATGGCGCGGTGCAATCTGTTGGTGATGCGGAACTTTATGCGAATTTCTTCAAACAGCACCGCGATCAGATTGACGGCTTGGTGATCTGCCTGCCCAACTTTGGCGACGAAATTGCCATCGCCGAACTGATCAACCGCGCCAAGCTGAACGTGCCGATTTTGCTGCAAGCCTCGAATGACGAGGTTGATAAGGTGTCCGTCAGCCAGCGCCGCGATGCCTTTTGTGGCAAGATTTCGGTGACGAACAACTTTTACCAATACGGCGTGCCGTTTAGCGAAACCACCAACCACACCTGCGACACCTCTGGCGCGGAATTTGGCGCTGATCTTGAACGCTTTTCGCGCGTGTGCCGCACCGTCAAGGGCCTGCGCGGCGCGCGGCTGGGGGCGATTGGGGCGCGCACGGGGGCCTTTCAAACCATGCGCTACAGCGAAAAGCTGTTGCAGGCGGGCGGGGTGACAGTGGTGACGGTGGACCTGTCAGAGATGATGGGGGCGGCATCGCGGGTCAGCGACACCGACGGCGACCTTTTGGCCAAGCTGGAAAAGATCAAAGCCTATGGCCGCATTCCCGCCCATATCAAACCCGAACAAATCGCCAAGCAAGCCAAGTGGTCGCTGGCCGTGGATCGCTGGATTGCCGAGAATGAATGCGACGCTTCGGCCATTCAATGCTGGCGGTCGTTGCAAGACAATTTCGGCTGCGCGACCTGTTTGACGATGAGCATGATGGGCGAAGAGCTGATGCCCTCGGCCTGCGAGGTCGACATCATGGGCGCGCTGTCGATGTATGCGCTGGCGCTGGCCTCGGGTGCGCCGCCCGCGATTTTGGATTGGAACAACAATTACGGCAACGAGGTCGACAAATGTGTCTGCACCCATTGCGGCAACTTCCCCAAAAAGTTCATCGGCGACACGCCCGAGATTTCAGAGCTTGACGTTCTGGGCACAGTGATCGGCCGCGAAAAGTGCTTTGGCGCGGTGAAGGGCAAGGTAAAGGCGGGGGATATGACCTTTTTCCGCGTGTCATCCGATGATCGGGCGGGCACGCTGAAAACCTATCTGGGGCAGGGGGCCTTCACCGATGATCCGTTTCCGATGGACGGCGGCATTGCGGTGAGCCACGTCAAAGACCTGCGCAAGCTGATGCGTTTTGTCACGCAAAACGGGTTTGAACACCATGTCGCCATGGTGCGCGGCCATCACGCCGATGTCGTGGCCGAAGCCGTCACCCGCTATCTGAACTGGCCGATGTATCACCACGGCGTTGAAGCCGAGGTGCGGCTGTGAGTGCGAACGACCCGCTTGTCGCCATCAAAGCCAAGGCCCTATGGATGCGCCGCCGCAGCTTTCGCATGGTGTATGAGGCGCAAATGGGCCATCCGGGGGGTGATTTTTCGGCGACCGATATCCTCGCCACGCTCTATTTCGGCGTGCTGCGCCACGACCCTGCGCGCCCCGATTGGGCCGAGCGTGACCGCTTTATCATGTCTAAGGGCCATGCCTCGGGCGCGCTGTACACAGCACTTTCGGCGGCGGGCTATTGCCCGGAAGACTGGCTTTCAACCTATATGGCCAACGGATCGAAACTGAACGGCCACCCCAACCGCAATTACCTGCAAGGGGTGGAAACCAACACGGGCCCCTTGGGGCACGGAATGCCCGTGGCGGCTGGTATCGCCATTGCGGGCCAGATCACAGGCGCAGAATACCGCACCTTTGTGCTGACGGGCGACGGAGAGTTGCAAGAAGGCTCGAACTGGGAGGCAGCCGCCCTTGCAGGCCACCGCAAGCTGTCGCACCTGACCTTGATCGTTGACCGCAACCGCCTGCAACAGGGTGCGGGCACCGAGGACACCATCACGATGGACCCGCTAGATGACCGCCTGCGCGCCTTTGGCTGGGATGTGGTGATGCTTGACGGCCACGATCACGCCGCCCTTCTGGCAGCACTTTGCGCCCCTCCCAGCACAAAACCCCGCGCGGTGATTGCGAACACCGTCAAGGGCAAGGGGGTGTCCTACATGGAAAACCAGGCCAAATGGCACCACGGCGTGCCCAACGCCGCCCAATTCGCCCAAGCGATGCAGGAGTTGGTCTGATGGCGCATACCGTAGAAACCGCAGGGCTGTACGATTGCCGCGATGCGTGGAGTAACACACTGATCGACCTAGCCGTTGCCGATGACCGGATTGTGGCGGTGGTGAACGATTCTGTCGGCTCCTCCAAACTCGGCGGCTTTCAGACGCGCTTTGCGGATCGGCTGATCAACGTGGGCATTGCTGAACAGTGCATGGTGGGTGTGGGGGCAGGGCTGGCCAATGGCGGGCGCATTCCGTTTGTGTCAGCCGCTTCTTGCTTTTTGACGGGGCGGGCCTTGGAACAGGTTAAGGCCGATGTCGCCTATGCCAATTTCAACGTCAAACTGGTGGGGCAATCTTCGGGCATCGCCTATGCCGAACTGGGGCCCACGCACCATTCCATCGAAGACTTCGCTTGGTTACGCCCGCTGACCAATCTGACCGTCCTCATACCATCCGACCCGTGGGAGACGGCGGCTGCGGTGACTTGGGCCGCTTCGCACGAAGGCCCCGTCTATATCCGCCTGTCGCGGATGCCCGTGCCGATGCTGGATATTCCAAATCGCGTGTTTCGCGTGGGGCGGGCCGAGCTTGTCCGACAAGGCGGCGATGTGGCGATCTTGGCGTGCGGCACCACGGTGCATCTGGCGGCGGGGGCCGCCGATTTGCTTCAATCGCAGGGCATTGGCGCAAGGGTGCTGAACATCTCAACCCTGAACCCCTTGGATGAAGAGGCGGTGGCGCAAGCTGCCGCCACGGGCGCTATTGTCACGGTGGAAGAGGCCAGCATTCGCGGTGGCCTTGGCGGCGCTGTGGCTGAATTCACCGCCGCCCACCGCCCCGTGCCGGTGGAACGGGTGGGCTTTGCGGGCTTTCAGCCCACAGGCTCGCTGGCATACCTGTTTGAGCAAAGCGGGCTGACCGCCCAAGGCATCGCTGACGCTGCCCACCGCGCTTTGCAAAGGGCGGTCAAATGACCTGCGTTCTGGCGATTGACCAAGGCACGACCAACACCAAAGCGGTGTTGGTCGATGAAACGGGGGCCATTCTGGCGCGCGCCACATCCCCGCTGACCACGACCTATCCGCAAAACGGCTGGGCCGAGCAATCGGCACAAGCCATCTGGGCCAGCGTTCGCGCCGTCATCGCCGACATTGTGGCGCAAAACGCCGGACAGATTGCGGGGGTGGCGATTGCCAACCAGCGCGAAACCTTGGTGGTTTGGGATGCGCTGACCTCGCAACCCATCCACCCTGCGATTATTTGGCAATGCCGACGCACCGCCGCCATCTGCGCCGATCTTATCGCGCAGGGCCATGACAGGGCTGTGGTGGCCAAGACGGGCTTGGGGATCAACCCGTTGTTTCCGGCGTCAAAACTCGGCTGGGTGATGCACAACGTGCCCCAAGCGCGCGATCTGGCGCGGCGGGGCGATTTGCGGGCGGGCACGGTGGATGCTTGGCTGCTGTGGAACCTGACCGGCGGGCGCAGTTTTGCCACCGATCATTCCAACGCCTCACGCACGCAATTGTTTGACACCGAAAAGCTGGAATGGAGCAGCGATCTTTGCGCGCTGTTTGGCGCGCCCCAAGCCGCTTTGCCCCAACCCATGCCATCACAATCGCGGTTCGGCGTTACCGCTGCGACGACAGCCTTGCCCGCAGGGGTGCCGATTTTGGCCATGATGGGCGACAGCCATGCCGCCCTTTACGGCCACGGCGTGCGCGCAGCGGGCACAGTGAAGGCGACCTATGGCACGGGATCCAGCCTGATGGCGCTGACACCGGCGCGTGGTGCATCGAGCCACGGTTTGTCGGGCACGATTGGTTGGACCGATGCGCAGGGCACGGCCTATGCAGTTGAGGGGAACATCACAGTTTCAGCCCAAGCCGCCAGTTTTATGGCGCAGATGCTGGGGCTGAGCGTGGCGGAGTTATCTGATCTGGCGCAAAGCGTGCCGGATTCGGGCGGTGTGGTCTTTGTGCCCGCCTTGGCCGGCCTTGGCGCGCCGCATTGGGATGATGCCGCCACTGGGCTTGTCACCGGCATGACCCACGCCACCACCCGCGCCCACCTTGCCCGCGCCACGTTCGAGGCGATTGCCTGCCAGATTGCCGATGTGTTTGACGCGATGGAGGCGGATATGGGTGCGCCTTTGACCGCGCTGCGGGCGGATGGGGGGGCCTCGTCTAACGCGTTCCTGATGCAGCTTCAGGCCGACCTTCTGGGCCGCCCCGTTTTGCAATCGCAGGTCGAAGAGGTGGGGGCCTTGGGGGCTGCGGCGATGGCCTTTGGCGCGCTGGGCATTGTGATGCCGCTGGATACCACGCCGACGACCGTCTTTACCCCGCGCCAGTCGATGGGCGACCTGCGCGCGCTTTGGGTGCAGGCGGTGGCCCGCGCGCGGGGGTAGGGGAATTGCGCCCAGTAGCGCAAATTGGCCCAAGTGCGCTTGCCCACTTGGCCTAGGCCCCCGAATCTTTGTATGGTCGCGCGCATGCGCCGCTGGTTGGGCCGAAAGGGGACTAAGATGGGTTACGAATACTGGGTCATCCCCGCACCGCGCAAAGGCGAAAAGGGGCGGGGGCTGAAAATGGGCGAAGAGCGGTTTGCCTTGGCCCTGACCAATGTGATGAATTCCATGGCCGCACAAGGCTGGGAATACCAACGCGCTGACGCTTTGCCTTGCGATGAACGCAGCGGCCTGACGGGCACGAAAACCACCTTTCACAACGTGCTGGTGTTTCGCCGCGCTATAGGTGCGGGCGAGGACCGCGCAACGGGTGGCACTGTTTCAACGCCCTTATCCGCCATCGCCCCGCCTATTGGCCCGACGGCACCCGTTCTGGGGGCTGCGGTGCAACCTGTGGGCGCAGCACCCGCGCTTGGCCCTGCCACCACTGACGACTAAGCCCGCGCAACATCCGCCAGCGCTAAAGGCAGCGCTTGGGCGAAGGCGGCAAAGGCCGCCTCATCCCCAAGGCTGACGCGGATGCAGCGGTCCAAGGGGGCAACTGCGGGCATTCGCACAAAAATGTCGCGCGCAATCAGCGCCTGCATCACCGCGCGGGCATAGGTGCCATCTTTGCCGCAATCTATCGTGACAAAGTTGGTGGCCGATGGCAGGGGCCGCAGGCCGTTGGCCACAGCAATCTGCCCCAACCGCGCCCGACCCGCCACAGCCCAAAGGCGCACGGCTTGCAGATGTGCACCATCGCCCAAGGCCGCGATACCGCCCGCTTGCGCGATGCGCCCGACGCCAAAATGGTTGCGCACCTTGTCAAAGGCCAAGGCCAGTTCGGGTGCTGCCAGCGCATAGCCCAAGCGCAGCCCCGCCATGCCATGCGCCTTGGAAAAGGTGCGAAAGCGGATCACGCGGGGGTCATCAGCGGCCACCACAGCTTCGGTCCCTGCGGGGGCAAGTTCCACATAAGCCTCATCCAAGGCCAGCAAACAGCCATCGGGTAGCGCGTTGATCATCGCGGTGATCGTGGCAGATGGGTGATGGCTGCCCATGGGATTGTCAGGGTTGGCAAGATAAATCAGCTTGGCCCCATTGGCGCGGGCTGCGGCCAACAGCGCGTCGGGGTCTTCGTGATCGCCCTTATAGGGCACGCGAATAATCTCACCGCCAAAACCTGTCACATGAAAATTAAAGGTCGGATAGGCTCCGGCTGAGGTGACAACCCTGTCGCCCGCCCCGACCATCAGCCGCACCAACAGGCCAAGCAAACCGTCAATCCCCTCACCCACAACCACATGGGCGGGGGTTACGCCGTGATGGGCGGCGATGGCGGCTTTCAGGCCAAAGCACTCGGGGTCGCCGTACATCCACACCTCATCGGCGGCTTGGCGCATCGCGGCCACGGCGCGGGCAGAGGGGCCAAACAAGTTCTCATTCGCCCCCATGCGCGCCGCGAAGGGGCGGTTGCGGGCGCGCGTCATCGCTTCGGGGCCGACAAAGGGCACGGTAGAGGGCAGGCTTTGCGCCAAAGGGGTCAGGATAGGGGTTTTCATGCGCGCAAGGGAACCGCGCACAGCGGCAAATGGCAAGAGCCACCGTGCAGATTTTGCACGCCTAGTGCGCAGCCCCGCGCAGCAGTTTCAAGACATTCCATTCGCGGTAAACCAGAACGATCATGATCGCGTCCAAGAACGACAGCGCCAAGAAGGTGTAAGACCCGTGGGTCACAAACTCGGTGATCTGATAAACCACAAAGCCCGCCAGCAAGACCATTGCCCCCGGATAGGCCCACAAGATGCGCCGCGCCAGCATGATCACCATGGTGAACTTCACCGCCCCATGCGCCAGCAGGTAAAAGGCATAAAAATGCTGCACCTGAAGCGGGAAGGCTTCGGTCAAATGCTGCACCCAAAGCGCCATATCGGCGGTGGGTTGCTGGGTTAGGTCATGGCGCGTCAGCCATGTGACAAAGGTGATGATCGCTGTGTTGGGCGTCAGCAACAGCCCCAATCCGCCAAGGCTTTCGGCTGCGGCAAACAGACCTTTGAGGATCAAGCTTGCCTCAAACAACCAGTGCAGCCACTTGCCAAGCCGACTGGCCGGATTGATCATAATTTCACCCTTAATCCTGCCCGCGGAAAGGCTGAACATATTGCAGCGCCATATCCCAAGGGAAGAATATCCACGTATCTTGTGACACTTCCGTGATGTAGCTGTCGACCATCGGCTTGCCCGAGGGTTTGGCGTAAACCGTGGCGAAATGCGCCTTGGGATACAGGCGGCGCACCAGTTCCAGCGTTTTGCCGGTGTCGACCAGATCGTCGACCACCAAAATCCCCGTGCCGTCGCCCATCAGATCGGTCTGGGGCGATTTGGTCACGATGGCTTCGGCCGCTTGCGCCTGATGCGAGTAGCTTTTCACGCTGATCGTATCGACCACGCGAATATCCAACTCGCGCGCTACGATCATCGCGGGCACAAGGCCACCGCGCGTGATGCCGACCACGGCGCGCCATGCGCCACCGTCAGGGCCCTTGCCATCCAAGCGCCACGCCAAAGCGCGGGCATCGCGGTGGATTTGGTCCCAGCTGACGTGGAAGCCTTTTTCATGCGGCAAACGGTCGATCATGCTATCCTCGGAACGCGGCGATCTTCAGGTTAAGTGAGCCTGCAAGCCCGCCCATTGGGTGTTGTAAGAAGGTTACAGGCCCCTAGGGGCCTTTGGAAAGAGGCGATCTGCGGCGCAACAGCCTTGCGCGCGCCGTTTGCGCGGGCTGAGAGTGCTAAACCCACAACCGTCAGGACCGCTGCACGTGTCATTGCCCCTCTTTGCGCCCCGACACCACGTCAATATCGGGCGCATCGACGGCTTTCATGCCAACAACATGATAGCCCGCATCAACGTGCAGGTTTTCGCCCGTGGTGCCCGACCCAAGGTCTGACAGCAAGAACAGGGCTGCTTTGCCGACCTCTTCTTGGTCAACATTGCGCCGCAGCGGAGAGTTCAGCTCGTTCCATTTCATGATATACCGAAAATCACCGATCCCCGATGCCGCCAGCGTTTTGATCGGGCCAGCCGAAATGGCATTGACGCGGATGCCGTCTTTGCCCAGATCTTCGGCCATATACTTCACCGAAGCCTCAAGCGCCGCTTTTGCCACGCCCATCACGTTATAGTGTGGCATCACCTTTTCTGCGCCGTAATAGGTCAGCGTCAGAAGGCTACCGCCTTCGGTCATCATCGCCGCAGCCCTGCGGCTGACAGAGGTGAAGGAATATACCGAAATATCCATCGTCATCGCGAAGTTGGCTTTTGATGTGTCAACATAGCGGCCACGCAATTCGTTCTTATCCGAAAAGCCAATGGCATGGACCAGAAAGTCAATCTTGCCCCACTTTTCGCCAATCCGTGCAAACAGCGCGTCAATCGAGGCTTCGTTGGAAACATCGCACTCGATCATCTCTGTCATGCCGATAGAGGCGATCAGCGGATCAACCCGCTTTTTCAGCGCTTCGCCCTGATAGGAAAACGCCATTTCCGCGCCGTGGTCGGCCAAAGTCTTGGCAATGCCCCAAGCGATGGATTTGTCGTTGGCCAGCCCCATGATAAGGCCGCGCTTGCCTGCCATTAGTCCAGTTGACATTCGGTCTTCCCCAGCCACCTTAATCCTAGCGCTTGGTGTAGGCGAAAGCCTCGTCTGCATCAAGGGTTGGGCTTAGGTGATAAGCGTTTGAGTTAAGAAGGATGGGCCAGATGGATCGAACAGGTATTTTTGCGGGGGACGACCCCTTTGTTCTGGCCCGCGCTTGGCTGGCAGAGGCCGAAGCGGTCGAGGTGAACGACCCCAACGCCATCGCTTTGTCGACGGTGGATGCCGACGGAATGCCCAATGCGCGCATGGTGCTGCTCAAAGACATCGAGGATGCGGCTTTTGTGTTTTACACCAACTACACGTCGAAAAAGGCGGTAGAGTTGGATGGGGCGGGCAAAGCCGCTTTCGTGATGCACTGGAAATCGCTGCGCCGTCAGATTCGCGTGCGCGGTGTGGTGACGCGCGAAGAAGGTGCGCAGGCCGATGCCTATTATACCTCGCGTTCGTTGAAATCGCGCCTTGGCGCTTGGGCCAGTGCACAGTCCCAACCCCTGTCATCACGCGGGGCGCTGATGGCCGAGGTGGCAAAGGTCACGCTGCAACAGGGCGCAAACCCCTCACGCCCGCCGTTTTGGGGCGGCTTTCGCATCACGCCGGTGGAAATTGAGTTCTGGGCCGATGGCCCGTTTCGCCTGCATGACCGCTTTAGGTGGACAAGGGCGGATGCGTCCAGCCCTTGGCACGTGGAACGGTTGAACCCGTAAAGAGGCACGCATGAGACACGTTTTGACCGCAGGGCTGATGCTGGCCTGCGCTGGGGCAGGCCCAACCCACGCCGACTGCACACCCGGATCGCTGGATTTGCGTTGGCCGGGGGGGCAGGCGCATTTCACGGTGGAAGTGGCCGCCGACCAAGCCGCGCGCGAAAAGGGCCTGATGTTTCGCGACCATATGGCGTCGTCGGCGGGGATGATTTTTGTCTACCAAGCCCCAACCCATGCGCGGTTTTGGATGAAAAACACTCTGATCCCGCTGGATATGATCTTTGCCGATGAAACGGGCCGTGTGACCGTGGTGCAATCTGACGCCGTCCCGCAAGACCTGACGCCAATTGATGGCGGCGAAGGGGTTGCGTATGTGATTGAAATCAATGGCGGATTGGCTGCGCGCATCGGCATAGCGGCAGGGGCAGAACTGCGCTCTGATCTGGTTGATCAAACAAAAGCGGCGTGGCGTTGTGCAGACTGACGCACGACGCCTTTTCATCGCCGAAAAATCCCGCTAAAGGAACGACACGGTCGGAGTGTAGCGCAGTCTGGTAGCGCGCCTGCTTTGGGAGCAGGATGTCGGGAGTTCGAATCTCTCCACTCCGACCAAATTCCTTGCATCCTTGTCAGCCGCCCGCCTGCGCGCCATATCTGGTACGCAAGGAGACGCCATGCCCCTGACCTTCGATCACAGCTACGCCCGCGATCTGCCCGGAACTTATCTGGCCCAAACCCCCGCCCGCGCCCCTGCGCCGCGCTTGATGGTGTTTAATGCGCGCTTGGCAAAGGAACTGGGGCTTGATCTGGGCGAGGATGACCAAACCCTTGCCAACTGGCTGTCAGGCGCTGTTGTGCCTGCGGGGGCGCAACCCATTGCCCTTGCCTATGCGGGCCACCAGTTTGGCGGGTTTTCGGCGCAACTGGGCGATGGGCGCGCGCATTTGCTGGGCGAAGTCGTCACCCCCAAGGGCCGCTTTGATTTGCAACTGAAAGGATCAGGCCGCACCGCCTTTTCGCGTGGCGGCGATGGGAAGGCGGCGTTGGGGCCAATGCTGCGGGAATATATCATATCCGAGGCGATGGCGGCTTTGGGCATTCCCACCACCCGAAGTTTAGCGGTGGTCGCGACCGGCGAAGACATCTTGCGCGACACCGGCCTGTTGCCGGGTGCCGTGGTGGCGCGGTTGGCGGCAAGCCATATCAGGGTCGGCACGTTTCAATTCTTCGCTGCGCGCAGCGAGACGGATCAGATCAAGGCGTTGACGGCCTATACCATCGCGCGCCACTATCCCCACCTTGCCCCCGAAGATGCGCTGGGCCTGTTTGATGCGGTTACGGCACGGCAAGTGCACCTGATTGCCCAATGGATGGGCGTTGGCTTTGTGCACGGGGTGATGAACACCGACAACATGGCCCTATCGGGTGAGACGATAGATTACGGCCCCTGCGCCTTTCTGGATGCCTACGACCCCGCCACGGTCTTTTCGTCGATTGATCGGCAGGGGCGCTATGCCTATGCCAACCAACCCGCAATCCTTGCGTGGAACCTGTCGCGCTTGGCGCAGGCGCTGCTGCCGCTGCTTGGGCCGGATGAGGCGGAAGCTGTGGAACTGGCCAACGCAAGGCTAGAGGCGATTGCGCCAGCCTTTCGCAATGCTTGGCTTGGGGTGATGCGCGCCAAGCTGGGGCTTGCGGGGCAAGACGCAAGCGACGCGGCACTGGTGGATGATTTTTGCAGCCTGATCGAAGGGGCCGACTGGACGTTAACGCTCCGCAGCCTTGCCGCCGCGGCAGAGGGGCGCGCGGGTGATTTGCTGGCGCTGCTGGGCGATACTCAGCCCATGCTCGCATGGCTCGCGCGCTGGCAAACGCGGCTGGGGCCAGAGGCCCCTGCGCTGATCCGCGCCGCCAACCCTGCCGTTATCCCGCGCAACCATTTGGTGGAAGCGGCCCTAACCGCTGCCACGCAAGGCGACATGGGCCCGTTCAATGCGCTGTTGGCGGCGGTGCAAGACCCCTTTGGCCCAGAACAGGGGCGCGAGGCGTTCATGCAACCCGCGCCGCGCGACCTTGGCCCCTATGTCACCTTTTGCGGCACGTAAGCGCGCAAAACCGCAGCCCATTTGGGCAAAACCCCGTTGACGCGGGGCAGGGGGCTGGCGTCTAGTGCCGCCATGACACCGCGTTCCGATATTCATGACAGGCTTGCAGCCTCGCTGCGCGAAGCGCGCAAAGCGCGGGGGTTAAGTCTTGACGGCGTGGCCAAACTGTCGGGCGTCAGCCGCTCGATGGTCAGCCAGATTGAACGGGGCGAAAGCTCGCCCACGGTGGCGACGCTGTGGAACCTGACGCAGGCCTTGCAGGTGGATTTCGCGGGCCTTTTGGAAGGCCGCCCTGCGCCGGGGATCGAGGTGATCCGCGCCGAAGCCGCCCCCGTGATTGCCGGACGCGGCCAAGACCTTGTGATCCGCATCCTGTCACCCGCCGAAGCGGTGGGGGCGCATGAGGTTTACGAGCTGACCTTTGGCCCCAAAGGCGAGTTGGTCAGCGACCCGCATTCGCCGGGGTGCCGCGAACATCTGACCGTGATCGAAGGCCATCTGCGGGTGGTGTCGGGTGACGATGACAGCCAGATCGGCCCCGGCGACACCGCCCGTTATCCGGCTGACCGACCGCACGCGATCTATGCGCTGTCAGGCCCTGCGCGGGCCTTGTTGATTGTGCAAGACAGCTAGCCCTGCTGCACCGCCCCGATCATTTGCGCCAAGATGAATAGGGGCGATTTAGGGGCGGCGTTTGGGCGTTTGCCGCTTGAAAGCTATACATGCTTATCATATGCGGGCTTATGGAAAAACCCTCTCTTGGCCTTTTGCTGCATGATGCGGCGCGTGCGGTGCGCAAACGCTTTGAGGCGCGTGCGGTGGTCTATGGGCTGACCTCGGCCCAATGGCGGATGTTGGTGCGGGTGTGCAAGACCGACGGCGGCGCTCCGCAGGCGCATTTTGCCGAGATGTTGGAGATCGAGCCGATATCCGTCTCGCGCCTGTTGGACCGGATGGAGGCTATGGGCTGGGTGACGCGCGGCCTTGACCCAAAAGACCGCAGGGTGCGGCTGGTGTTTCCCACCGCCAAAGCGCGCGAGGCTTTTGCCAGCTTCAAACCCGTGGCCGATGCCGTTTACGCCGAAGCGCTGGCCGGTATGACGCCGGACCAGCAGCACCAAATGACGAAGGCTTTGGCCTTGATAATTCACAACCTTGCGACGGCCGCCAATGATGGCCAGAAAGATCAGCTATGAACGCCCAAAGCCAACCGCAAAAAGCCACCGACCAAGGCGGCGATGGTGTCGTCAAAGCCAAACCCAAGCGCCGCCGGGTGCTGATGGTGGCTTTGCCTGCGCTGATCGTGGTGGGGGCAGGGGTTTATTGGATCAACAGTGGGCGCTACGAAAGCACGGACAACGCCTATTTCCATCAGGCGCGCATTGCCATCGCCTCTGACCTGGCGGGGCGCTTGGTTGCGGTGAATGTGGCCGATGGGCAAATGGTGCAAAAAGATGCGGTGATGTTCACCGTTGATCCGGAACCCTACAAACTGGCCCTTGCCCAAGCCAACATCGCTGTTGATGCCGCGCGCTTGCAGGTCGAGCAGTTGAAGGGCGCGTATCAAGCCGCCTTGGCGCAGGATAAGGTGGCCGAGGATGACGCGCTTTATCAGGCTGACCAGTTGACCAAGCAGCAGGCCCTGTCGGCCAAAGGCGTGGGAACTGGGTCTGATCTGGATGATGCGCGCAACACCGCGCGCCGCGCGCAAGAAACTGCCGCTGTGGCCAAGGTGGCCGCTGACAACGCCCGCATCGCGCTGGGCGGCGACCCTTCGGCTGCAACTGACAGCCACCCCACCGTGCAAGCCGCCTTAGCGCAGCGCGATCAGGCCGCCTATAAGCTGTCGCTGACCGAGGTGAAGGCCCCCGCTGATGGGATGGTCTATCAAGCCACCTCTTTCAAGCCGGGCCAGTACCTGACCGTTGGCGCGCCCTTGTTTGCCTTTTTGCCCAGCCACGAAATCTGGGTCGAGGCGAATTTCAAAGAAACCCAACTGACCCATCTGGCCCAAGGCCAAGCCGCCACCGTGAAGTTTGACGGCGACCCGTCTCATCCCGTTGCAGGCCATGTCGAGGCGATTGGCGCAGGGACGGGTTCAGAATTTTCGTTGCTGCCGGCGCAAAACGCCACGGGCAACTGGGTTAAGGTCACGCAACGCGTGCCGGTGCGCATTGTGCTGGACGCGGCGGATACGACCGCCCCCGTGGTGTCGGGGATGAGCGCGTCTGTCTCGGTTGATACCGGCGTCACACGCTCTTGGCGTGATCTGGTGCCCTTCGGGCTGTTGGCCAAGTAAATGAGCCAGCTTGCGCCGGATGGCAGCTATCCCAATCGGGGCCTGATCACGGTCATGGTCATGTTGGCTACGATCATGCAGGTGTTAGACACAACGATTGCCAATGTGGCCCTGCCGTCAATGACGGGTGATCTGGGGGCCAGCCAAGACACGATCACTTGGGTGCTGACCAGCTACATCGTCGCCGCCGCCATCATGACGCCGGTCACAGGCTGGCTGGCCGACCAGATCGGCAAGCGCGAGTTGTTCTTGGTGTCGATTGTGGGGTTTGTTGCCGCCTCGCTTTTGTGCGGGCTGGCTTGGAATTTGCAAGCCATGGTGCTGTTTCGCCTGATGCAGGGCATCTTTGGGGCGGCGATTGTGCCGTTAAGCCAGACGTTTTTGCTGGATATCAACCCGCGCGAAAAGGCCGGATCGGCCATGGCGATGTGGGGCGCTGGGATTATGGTGGGCCCCATTATCGGGCCAACCTTGGGGGGCTGGCTGACGGAAAGCTACAACTGGCGCTGGGTGTTTTTGATCAACCTGCCCGTGGGCATCGTGGCCACCATCGGCTGTGCGGCCTACCTGCCAAAATCGGTCACACGCCTGCGCAGGTTTGACTTTTTCGGCTTTGCCATGCTGTCGCTTGGCATCGGCGCTTTGCAGATGATCTTGGACCGTGGCGGCGAGCTGGATTGGTTCGCCAGCACCGAGATCTGGGTTTACACCGCCCTTGCCGCCTGTGGCTTTTGGGTCTTTGTCATCCATATCTTGGGCGCGGATTTGCCCTTTATGGACCCAAAGATGTTCGCCGACCGCAACTTTCGCATCGGGCTGATCTTTATCTTTGTCATCGGGATCATCCTTTTGGCCTCACTTGCGCTGTTGCCCCCGATGTTGGGGCGGATCTTTGGCTATCCAACCATCACCACCGGCCTTGTGATGGGGCCGCGCGGGATTGGGACGATGATTTCCATGATTTTGGTCGGCAAGCTGGTGCGCAAGGTCGACAATCGTTTGCTGGTGATCTTGGGGCTGATTTTGACTGCGGCGTCCTTGTATTTCATGACCGACTTTTCGCCTCAGATGGGGTCGGGGCCAGTGATCTGGACGGGGGTGTTGCAGGGCTTGGGGCTGGGGCTGGTGTTTGTGCCGCTGTCGACCATCGCCTTTTCCACGATTGACGCCAAGTACCGCGCCGATGCGACCAGCCTGTTTTCACTGGTGCGCAACATCGGCTCGTCCATCGGAATTTCCATCGTCTCAGTCATGCTGGCGCGCAATATCCAAACCAACCATGTAGAGTTGGGGGCAGCAATCAGTGCTTTTAATCCCGTGCTGCGGCAAGTATCGCCTGGGGCTGTTGCGGGCAATGGGGTGGCGTTGGCGCAGTTGGACGGGTTGGTCAACCAGCAAGCGGCGATGATTTCGTATATCAACGATTTCAAGCTGATGATGATCGTGACCTTGGCGGCGATTCCCTTGGCGTTGATTCTGCGCAAGCCCAAGATGATGGCCACGCGCGGCGCACCGGTGGCCGCGCACGCGGATTAAGGGGCGTTGTGCAGCGCAAAGTCTAGGGCGGCTTGGCGCGCCACATCGGGCGGCATCGAGGGCGGGTCGATGCAATGTTGCAGGCTTAGCCCGTCGACCAAACAGATGAACCGACGCGCAAGCGCCTTGGCGTCATCGGTTTGCCTATGTTCGCCGAGAATGCCAGCCACCAGATCAACATACCCGGCATATTGGCGGCGGTGTTCGGCCATCAGTTCTGGCGTGTTTGATATCGCGCCCCACATGGTCAGCCACACGTTCAAGGCGGGGCGGTTGAACTGGGCGGGGTCAAACAGCGCATCCAGTAAGGCGATTAGGCGCGAGCCTTCTTGGGGCAGGCTGACCGAGGTGGGAATGGCTTTGGCATAAAGATGCGCGTAGGTGGCGGCCAAAAGCCCCGCCATCCCGCCAAAATGATGCGTCACCAAACCGCGCGACACTCCGGCCCGCGCGCAGACCTTATCCACACTAAACCCCGCCATCCCGCCTTCGGCCATACACGCCAGTGCCGCGTCAATCAGCGTCAGGCGGCGATCGGCGGCGGGCAGGCGGGTGAAGCGGGGGGCGGGTTTGGGCATGGGGTTGCGCGGCTTACAAAAAGCCGCGCCCGGCCAAGTTGCGCATCAGGGCGGCGGTGCCAAAGGCCCATTCCGGCGCTTGGGTCGATAGGCGCACGGTGTTGGTCAGGCTTCCCAAAGCGGGGGTTTGGATCGTGACCACATCGCCCAAATGGTGGGTGAAGCCTTGGCCCGGCCCATCGCGGTCTTGCACCGGCGAAAACATCGTGCCGCAATACAGCATAAACCCGTCGGGGTATTGGTGATGCCTACCCACGGTTTGCGCCACCAAATCCGCCGGATCGCGGCTGATTTCGGCCATGCTGGAACTGCCTTCAAGGCGGAACCCATCTAGCCCTGTGACGGTCAAGGTCAGCGTCATCTGGCGCACATCGTCCAAGCCAAAGCCGTCATCGAACAGCCGGATCATCGGGCCAATCGCGGCCGAGGCGTTGTTATCCTTGGCCTTGCCAAGCAGCAGGGCAGAGCGCCCCTCAACATCGCGCAGGTTGACATCGTTGCCCAAAGTCACCCCGCGAATGGCGCCATGCGAGTTTACGGCCAGCACCACTTCAGGTTCAGGGTTGTTCCATTTTGACACCGGATGCAGCCCGATCGTCGCCCCTTGCCCGACCGAGGCCATCGGCGGGGCCTTGGTGAACACCTCGGCATCGGGGCCTATGCCGACCTCTAGATACTGCGACCAAAGCCCTTCGGCGATCAGCACTTTTTTCACATCTGCCGCTTCAGGCGAACCGGGGCGCAGGTTGCGCAGGCTGGTGCCCAAAATCTCGGCGATCCGTTCACGGATTGCCAAGGCGCGAGACGCATCGCCCGCAGCGCGTTCTTCGATCACCCGTTCAATCATCGAACGGGCAAAGGTAACACCGCAGGCCTTAATCGCTTGCAGGTCAGCAGGCGACAAAAGGCGGGTCACATCGCCAGATGCTTCGGTGGAAGCGGCGGTCAGATCGTCAAGCCGCCCAATCGGTTCGCCCGCCACTTGCGCCAGATGGGCGGCGATATCGGGCAGTTCCAACAGATCGCGCATCGTGGGGGCGGCTTTGGTGGTGATGTCATAAAGCACATCGCCGCGCAGATGTGCTAAAGCGGGGCCAACGCCCTGCCGCCAAACCCGCGCAACGAAGGTTCCTGTCATTTGCGTCATGATGTTCCCTTACTTCAATTGCGGTCAGGCTAAGGGCAGGGGCGGGCGGTGAAAAGGGGCAATGCGCAGGGGGGCCATGGATTGCAGGAAGGGGCGATTTGGTCGCAACGATTAAAATAGCATCAGGCGCGCCGCATTTATGCAACATCCTAAACTGGCCCGCCTTCTGCCAAATGCGAATCGGGTGCTCGGCGGGCTGTGTTTGTTGACGAAACCAGATTTTCTGGCGCAGCCTGCCGACAGGGCAAATCTTCTACCGCAACAAAACCGTGTTTGGTTCCGCCAACCCTAAGCCCCATTTTTCAAACCCTTGTCTTGTCGCATCTTGGCCCTAAACCGCCGTTTTGAAGCAATAACGCGGTTTTTACCCCAAAATCACCCGACCTGCCGTTTCGCTTTGTAACAGCGCAGTTGACAGGCCCACGGGGTGACAGAGTATGGTTGCGCCGGGAAAGCTTTTGGACCTGTCACAATTATGTTGTGTGGCGAGACTACGAGAACCTGTCGTGACGGGGGCTGTTTGCCAGCTGCGCGCGACCGCCGCGCAAGCGGTGCAACAAAGGGAGACGTGACTTGACCAACACCAAATCCATCAGCCGCCGTGGCTTTATGAAGACCACCGCTGCAGGCGTGGGGGCACTGGCGGCTCCTGCCCTGATTTCCTCAAAAGCATTGGCCTCTTCGGGCGAGCTGAACTTTACCGGCTGGGCAGGGTATCCTGCGCTGGCGGAAAAAGTATTCCCGGCCTTCACTGCCGCGACCGGCATTACCGTGAACTTCACCGAACAGCCCGACAATGACGGCATCTTCGCCGCCTCAAAGATCGCGGCTGAATCCGGTGGCATTGACATGATGGAACCGACCATCGACACCGTTGACCAATACTTCACCAATGGCCTTGTTGGCGCTTGGGACGAATCCAAGCTGGCCATGGGCAACTATTTGCCGGGTCTTGCCGATGGCGCCGCAGGCGAACGTTCGCGCAAAGAGGGCAAGCTTTACTATGTGCCGTCAAACTGGGGCACAGAGGCGCTGGTTTACAACAAAGAGACCGCTGTTCTGGGTGAGGCCCCCAGCCTTGCCGCTTTGTTCGATCCGGCCAACAAGGTTGTTGTGCGCCCGCGTTCGGCCCTGACTGCCATGGGCCGTCTGCTTGAAGCGCAGGGCAAACTGCCGCGCCCGTGGAACGATTGCTACACCGACATGGCCGCAATGACCGAACTGTGGGACATCGCGCTGGCTGCTTGCGTTGCCGCAAAAGGCAATGTCGTGCAGTTCTGGTCTGGTGAAAACGAAGCCAATGCAGGCTTTGTCGCCAACGGTGCAACGCTTGGCCTGTGCTGGGATTCGACCGGCTACAACCTGCGCAACGACGGCTACGGCTATGCGGCCCCAGTTGAAGGCGCTTTCGCTTGGCATCAGGGTTTCATGCTGATGAAGAACGCCGTCAACGTCGAACAGGCGCATGAATTTGCCAAATACGTCTCGACGCCAGAAGGCGCTGCAGGCTGGGCAAGCGCGTTCTCGTCGAACGCTGTTGGCAAAGGTGCGGCAGATTTGATGAGCCCGGACGTCGCAACTTACTATAACTCCGCCTTCGACGACGCCAAACTGGCGGCGCTGTGGTGGTGGCCGGACCAATCCGCAGAATTCGTTGCCAAACGCGGCGAATACTCGGACAAGTACAAAGCGTCTTAAGGCGCAACCTAAACGACACATGTCGGGCTCGAAGGGGTCCGACATGTTGATTTTCTGGCGCAGCTGTTGGCTGAGCCGAAATTGCCGCGAAAGCGGTGCAACCAAGGGAGACGTGACTTGACCAACACCAAATCCATCAGCCGTCGTGGCTTTATGAAAACCACCGCTGCAGGCGTGGGGGCACTGGCTGCTCCGGCGCTGATTTCCTCTAAAGCCCTGGCCTCTTCGGGCGAGCTGAACTTCACCGGCTGGGCAGGTTATCCGACCTTCGCCACCGATGTGTTCCCGGCTTTCGAAGCTGCAACCGGCATCAAGGTGAACTTCACCGAGCAGCCCGACCAAGACACCATGTTCGCACAAGCGAAAGTGGCTGTCGAAGCTGGTGGCATCGACATGATCGAGCCGACCATTGACCGTTGGGGTGGCTGGAACACGAACGGCCTGCTGCAAGCATGGGATCCGGCAAAGCTGGCCATGGACAACTACCTGCCGGGTCTGGCTGACGGTGCTGCTGGCACCCGTTCGCACGACGCCGACGGCGCGCTGTTCTACGTGCCTTCCAACTGGGGCACCGAAGCGCTTGTCTACAAGAAAGACGAAGCCAAGCTGAGCGAGCCTGCCTCGTTGGGCGATCTGTTCAATGCAGACAACAAAGTCGTGCTGCGTCCGCACTCGGCATTGGCTGCAATGGGCCGTTACCTTGACGCGCAGGGCAAACTGCCCTTCCCGTGGATGGACGGTTACACCGACATGGCGAAAATGGTCCAACTGTGGGACATCGCTTTGGCCGAGGCTGTCAAAGCCAAGGGCAACGTGGTTCAGTTCTGGTCGGGCGAAAACGAAGCCAACGCTGGTTTTGTCGCAAACGGCGCAACCTTGGGCCAGTGCTGGGATTCGACCGGCTACAACCTGCGCAATGACGGCTACGGCTACATGGCTCCGGTTGAAGGGGCTTTCGCTTGGCACCAGGGCTTCGTCATGATGAAGAACGCTGTCAACGTTGACCAAGCTCACGAGCTGGCCAAGTGGGTTTCGACCGCCGAAGGCGCTGCCCTGTGGGCAACCGCTTTCTCGGCCAACCCCGTTGGCAAAGGCGCTGCCGACCACATGAACCCCGACGTGTCGGCTTACTACAACGCCGCCTTCGACGATGCCAAACTGGCAGCTCTGTGGTGGTGGCCCGACCAATCGGCAGAATTCATCGCCAAGCGCGGCGAATATGCTGACAAGTACAAAGCTTCCTAATCGAAGCTAACAGGGCTGCGCGCCGGGTCCTTTGGGGCCCGGCGTGTCTTTTTGCGGCAACGGCTTTGATCTGGACCGATCATGCCGCCCTGTCTGGCGCTATCCATTTGCGGTGCGCGTCCGGCGTGGTAAGCTAGGCTATAAATACAAATAAGACGACAAAAGGGGGAAGACGATCCGATGAGTGCTGGGATTGATCTTGATAATGTATGCTGCGACTTTGGCAAATTTCGCGCGGTTGACCATGTGAATGTAAACATCCAGCCTGGAGAGTTCTTTTCTTTCCTTGGGCCATCGGGCTGTGGCAAGACCACCATCCTGCGGATGATTTCGGGCTTCACCGAACCGACCGAGGGTGTGATCCGTATTGGTGGCAAGGACGTGCGCGGCCAGCGCCCGAACCAGCGCCCCACCGCGTTGATCTTTCAAAACCTTGCGCTCTTCCCTTTGATGCCCATCTGGGAAAACATCGCATTTGGCCTTGAAGTGCGCGGTGTGCCAAAAGCCAAGCGCCGCGAGCGGGCCGAAGAATTGCTGGCGCTGGTCGATCTGCATGACAGCGCTGACAAGATGGTCAGCCAGTTGTCGGGCGGCCAAAAGCAGCGCGTCGCCATCGCGCGCGCCTTGGCCGTGGAACCGGCGGTGATGCTGCTGGACGAACCGCTGTCAGCGCTTGACCTGAAGCTGCGCCAGCACATGCGCGCCGAACTGCGCGCCATTCAAAAGCGCACCGGCGTGACTTTCATCTACATCACCCACGATCAGGGCGAGGCTTTGGCCATGTCTGACCGCGTTGGCGTGATGAGCCAGGGCCGTTTGCAACAGGTCGCCAACCCGCGCGACATCTATAACAACCCCGTCAACGGCTTTGTTGCCTCTTTTGTCGGCGAAAACAACATCTTCGCGGGCGACGTTCAAAATGCCGCTGACGGTATGGCCAGCTTTGCCACCTCGACCGGCACGTTCCGCGCCCGTCTGCCGGGGGCTGCGGGCAAGCTGTATGTGCGCCCTGAACATATGATTTTGCAAAGCACACCGGGGGCAGAAAACTCGGTTCCCGTGACGCTGACCGAAGTGGCGTTTGAGGGCAACTTCATCTCTGTCCACGCCGTCACCGACAGCGGCAAGACCATGGTCGCTGAACTGCGCAACGACGGGTCGGCCACGATCCCCGCCGCTGGCACCCAGATGCACATGGCCTTTGATGCCCGCAACGCCGCGATCCTGCCCGACAGCGCCACTGCGGGGGCATGACCGATGAATGACCTGCTGCGCCGCTATGGCAAGGGTCTGACATGGACCTTCATAGGCTTGACCTTCTTTTGGCTGATCATTCTGGTGGTCTTGCCCGACTTTAAACTGCTGGAAAGCTCGTTCCGCCCCTATCTGCCGGTGACCGAGGTGGGCGGGCCGAAAGACGTTTATTCCTTCGGCAACTACCTGCAAATCTTTGGCAACGAGGTTGATTTCAACTTCTTCGGCCTGCACTTCCCCTTGGCCGCGCGGATCAAGGTGTTTGTGCTGACGATCTTCTATTCGGGCGTTGTCACCCTGATCACCTTCATTCTGGCCTATCCTTTGTCATTCTATCTGGCCAAGGTTGTCAGCCCCAAATCGCTGCCCACACTGTTCTTGCTGCTGTTCGTGCCGCTATGGGTGTCAGAGGTGCTGCGGTCTTTTGCGTGGTACATCATCCTAACGCTGAAGGGCCCGCTGAACGTGTTCTTGATGACGATTGGCGTGATCTCGAAAGAAATTCGCTGGATCGACGGGTATAGCCCGGTCGTGGTGACGCTGGTCTATGCCTATGTGCTGTTCATGCTGTTTCCGCTGTATAACGCGATGCAATCACTTGATAGCAACCAGATCGAAGCGGCTGATGACTTGGGCGCGCCGTGGTGGCGCATCCATTGGCGCGTGATCTTGCCGCATGCCAAGCCGGGCATCGCTTCGGGGGCTGTGATGGTGTTCATGCTGTCGGCAGGCTCACTTCTTGTGCCGGCCATCATCAACTCGACCACGGGCAACTGGTTCACCCAAACGATCCAAGGCATCATGCTAGAGGGTCAAGATTGGAACGCGGGTGCCGCCTTTGCCTTTATGCTGCTGTTGTTTTGCACCATTGCGGTGTCTGTGGCGATGCGGGTGTTCCGCGTCAGCCTGTCTGATATTGCGAAATAAGGGGGGGTGGACCTATGCAAATCAACCGCAAGTTTCTGGGCCATCTGTATATGGTGCTGTTCTTGGTCTATCTGCTGGTGCCCTTGGCCGTGATGTCAGGGGCGGCGTTTAACGCCAGCAAACTGCCCACGGTGATCCCGTGGAAAGGGTGGACCGATCAATGGTTCATCGCCCTGTATCACGACAACCGCATCTGGGTCGCAGTGCGCAACACGGTTCTGGTCGCCATCGCCGTGGTGATCATCGCAGTTCCGGTGGGCGCTGCGGGGGCGATCTTGGTCAATTCCATCAGCGGGCGGGTGCGCGCTGTTCTGTACGGCATGATGGTCGCCCCCATCTTGGTGCCCGGCGTGGTGATCGGCATTTCGACGCTGCTGTTCTGGCACCAATTCTCGGTCGGCTCTGGCCTGCACCTGTCGGTGCTGGGTCAGGTCAGCTACATCGCGTCCTTCGTGATGCTTCTGGTTCTGGCGCGTCTGCAAAGCTTTGACCAAGGTCTTGAAGAAGCAGCCCTTGATCTGGGCGCAAGCCACGGCCAAGTGATGCGCCGCATCTTGCTGCCGCATCTGTACCCTGCTTTGGGGGCAGGCGCTGCCATCTCGTTCTTCCAGTCGATCGAGAACTTTAACGTCACGCTCTTCACGCGTGGCGGGGCCGATACGCTGACGGTTTATGTCTTCTCCAAGGTGCGTTCCGGCATCACGCCCACGATCAACGCGCTGGCGTTGCTGTTGATCATGGTGACGCTGGTGCTGGCCGTGATTTACGAAATCAACCGCCGCAACAAAGCCCGCCTCGAAGCCGCGCGTGAGGCGGAGGGCCGCCGTGCCGAAGACGCCGAAATGGTCGCCTCGTAACACCGACCACACCTGCACAAGCCAACAAAAGGGGGGCCCCAAAGCCCCCCTTCTTCTTTGCGATTTCATACGTGCCTAAATATCCCCGCCGGAGGCTGCAACGCCCGCCCTAAGCGGTACGGGTGGGTGTTCGCCCCTCAAGCCAGCGAAACAGCAATACGATCAGCCCCGTCAGGCACATATAGACCACAGCCAGCAACAGCAGCGGTTCGTAGATGATGAACGTATCCTGTCGAATGCGGCCTGTGACGGCGTAGATTTCCATGATCGTGATGGTTGATACCAACGGCGTCGATTTCAACTGGCTGACCGTTTCACCGCCCAATGTGGGCAGCACGCGTTGCAAGGCTTGGGGCAACCAGATGCGGCGCAGCAGGGTGAAGGGCGACATGCCCATGGCCTTTGCCGCCTCTAGTTGGCCGTGCGGGACGCCTTTGAAAGCACCGCGCATCACCTCGCCCTCATAGCCTGCGACCGATAGGGACAGCGCCACCACCGCATAGGGCCACGCTTGGCGCAGATAGGGCCACAGGTCGGATTGTTTGATCCAAGGGATCGACGGAAACAGCGACCCAAGCCCGTAATACAGCAGCCAGATTTGCATCAGCAATGGTGTGCCACGGATCACCGTGCAAAACACCCGCGCGGGGGCCGACAGATACCAAGGCCCCGCCGCCTGTGCCAAGCCGATGGGCACGGCCAAGATCATGCCAATCACCATCGTGACCACCACAATCCAGATCGTGCGCCAGATGCCTTGCACGATCAGCATTTGATATTTCGGGTTGGCCAGCCATGTCCAGTTCAGCGACAGGGCGCACCACGCCACCAAAGCCACAGCCAGAACAATCAGCACCACGCGGTGCGGTTTGAAGACGTTTTTCATCACCCGCGCACATCCCTTTGCCCGCGCCGCGCCCATTTCTCGATCCGCCCGATCAAAAAGGTCGAGGTCAGCGAGATGCCCAGATACAGCGCCATCGCTGCCGGATAAAAGACGAAGAACGCCTTGGTCGTCGCACTGGCCTGATAGGTGGCCTTGGTCAGTTCCGAAAAGCCGATCACCGCCAGCAGGGCCGTGTCTTTCGTGGCGTTCAGCCACAGGTTCGCCATGCCGGGCAGGGCATTGGCCGTCATAAGCGGAATGGTGATCCGGCGCGCCAAAAGCACGCTGGGCATTCCCATCGCGCGGGCCGCTTCAATCTGGCCCGCAGGCACGGCCAAAATGCCACCGCGCAACACTTCGGTTTGATAAGCGCCCTGCACCACACCCAAAACCACGATGCCGGTGATGATGGGCGAGATTTGAACGCGGTCCATCCCCCAAGACAGCAGGGCTTGGTTCAACAATCCGGTGAAGGCGTAAAACAAGATCAAAATCAGCACCAGTTCGGGCACAGCGCGCACAATCGTGGTGTAAACCGCCAGCAGATCCTTGGTCACAGGCCCGCCGTACAGCTTGCCAAACGCTCCGCACAAGCCAATGGCAAAGCCCAAGCCGTAAGCGCCCAAGGCGATGATGACCGAATTGCCCAAGCCCGCAAGCAAAGTCGCCCCCCAACCGGGGGGCGAAAAGGCCAGAAGATCCAGCGCCGCGGCCGCGGCTATGGCCTCAAATCCGCTCATCATTCGCCGTAGACGTCGAAGGCGAAGTACTTCTTGGTGATTTCCGCATAGGTGCCATCCGCACGGATCGCAGCAATCGCGGCGTTCAGCTTGGGCAACAGCGGGTCGCCCTTGCGCAGACCAAAGCCAACGCCAGCGCCCAGAATTTCGGGATCATCCTTCACCATGCCAGCCGATTTGCAGCAAGCCTTGCCCGCATCGCTGTCAAGGAAGGCTTGCAGCGCGATGCTGTCGGCCATGACGGCATCCACACGGCCAGCGGCCAGATCTTGGTTGGCTTCGTCTTGGGTTTGATAAGTTTTCACTTCGGCCGCGACGGGGGCGAAGTATTTCTGGGTATAGGCTTCATGCGTGGTGGAAACCTGCACGCCGATGATCTTGCCCGTCAGGCCCGCTTCATCGGGTGTGGCGGTCGAATCTGCGGCCACCATGACCATGGCGGGGGTGTTGTAATACTTGTCCGAGAAGTCGATGGTCTTCTTGCGCTCTTCGGTGATCGACATCGACGACATGATCACGTCAATCTGCCCCGAGGTCAGCGCGGGAATGATGCCATCCCAAGCGGTGGGGGTGATCACGCAATCCAGTTCGGCCTGTTTGCAGATTGCGACCATAAAGTCGACTTCCCAACCAACCCAGTTGCCATTGGCATCGGGCGAGGTGAAGGGCGGATAGGGTTCAGCGGCCACACCGATTTTGAGCGGGTCGGCCATGGCGGTGGTGCCAAGCGACAGGGCTGCCACGGCAGCGAGGACGAGTTTTTTCATCATAGTCTCCTTGTTGGTCGTTATGGGTGAGAGTGTGAACTCCGCAGGTCTTTTGTCAGCCCACGGTTTTTAGAAATTGTTTCAAACGGTCTGATTTTGGCGCGCCAAACAGGTCTTCGGGCGGGCCTTCTTCTTCGATCACCCCGTTGTGCAAATAGATCACATGGCTTGCCACTTCGCGGGCAAAGCGCATCTCATGCGTGACCAAAATCATGGTGCGGCCTTCGTCGGCAAGGCCCTTGATCACCTGCAACACCTCGCCCACCAGTTCGGGGTCTAGGGCAGAGGTGGGTTCATCAAACAGCATGGCCTTGGGGTTCATGCACAAAGCGCGCGCGATGGCGGCGCGTTGTTGCTGGCCGCCAGACAAAAACGCGGGATAGGCTGTTTCCTTTTCGGCCAGCCCCACGCGGGCCAACAGGGCGCGCGCACGGGTGATGGCTTCGTCTTTGGGAGTTTTTAGAACATGGACCGGAACCTCGATCAGGTTTTCCAGCACGGTCATATGGGTCCAAAGGTTGAAGTTCTGAAACACCATGCCCAGACTTTGACGCGCCTTTTCCAACTGGCGTTTGTCTTTGGCGCTGCCATCGGCGTTCATGGCGATGGTGTCACCCGCCACTTCGATCGTACCCGCAGAAGGTGTTTCCAGAAAGTTGATGCAGCGCAGCATGGTCGATTTGCCCGACCCTGATCCGCCGATGATCGCCACGACATCGCCTTGCCGCGCGGTCAAAGACACGCCCTTTAGCACTTCATGATCGCCAAAAGACTTGCGCAGCCCGTTGATTCTTATGGCGATGGGGGCGGTTGCCCCGTTGGGTTCTAGGTTTGGCATCGGATTCCAAGATCAATTTGTATGATCTGACCTAGCACCACGTCGTTGTGCAAGCGAATTATTTTGCAGCACAACGCCACGCGGGCCTATTCCAGATTGGTATGCCTTGCGCGCATGGTTTCCAAGCTTTCGCCCAAGCGGGGCCGCAGGGCCAGCACCAGAAGTTCAAAGATCAAAAACATCGCCCCTTCAAACACCGATCCCATGGGCAGAACCGATGTGGGGGCAGATTGATCCCGCGCCATGGTTTGCACGGGAATGACAAGGCACAGGTCTGCCGCCAGCGGATCAGGCCCCTGTGGTTCGGCGGTGATGCAAGCCACCCGCGCCCCACCCGCGCGCGCTTGACCGATCAGCGCTGCCACGGTTGAAAGCCGCCCAGGTCCGGACGAGATCAGCAGCAAATCCCCCACCCCCAGCGGCGGGCAAGACATATCGCCCTGCATATGCACATCGCACCCAAGGTGATAAAGCCGCATCGCCAAGGCGCGCATCATCAACCCTTCGCGCCCGCAGCCATAGGCCACGATGCGGCGCGCGGATGCTATGGCTTCGACCAACGCGGACAGCTCTGCTTCTGACACGGCAGCGCATCCGGCGCGCAACTCATCGGAAGCGCTTTTGGCAAGGTCGGCAAGGGTCATGGGCGGCTCCAATACACATCGGCGGCTTGGATGGTGTGGCCATCATAGGCCACGGGGTGCGGGTTGTAATTGAACACAAACGTCACATCCCCCGCACGTCTGCGGCGCAGGCCGTGGGGCATGGGGT
>CAIQOV010000007.1 GCA_903873585.1 uncultured Rhodobacterales bacterium | reverse complement strand
TGGCCAATGCCGCATTTGCCCTTGGTCGCAGATGCCAAAGGCGCGCTGATCACCGATATTGACGGCTACCAGATCAACGATTTTTGTCTGGGCGATACCGGTTCCATGTTTGGCCACTCGCCCAAACCCGTCGCCAAAGCGATCCGCGCCCAAGCGCGCAAGGGGTTGACCTATATGCTGCCGACCGAGGCTGCGTTGGAAGCAGGCCAGCTTCTGTCTGACGTCTTTGGCCCCTACCGCTGGCAAATTGCCACCACCGCCACCGATGCCAACCGATTTGCCCTGCGCGTGGCGCGCGCTGTGACGGGGCGGCCCAAGGTGCTGGTGTTCAATGGCTGCTATCATGGCACCGTGGATGACATCTTTGTCACGCTGAACGACGGCAAAACCGTCAACCGCGCGGGCCTTTTGGGCCAAGTCACCGACCTGTCCACCTTGGCCGTGTGCTGCGAGTTCAACGACCTTGCCAGCGTAGAATCCGCCCTAGCCCAAGGCGATGTTGCCGCGATCTTGACCGAACCTGTCATGACCAACTGCTGCATGGTGCTGCCAGAAGCGGGCTTTCTAGAAGGCCTGCGCCGCTTGGCCACGCAATATGGCAGCCTGCTGATCTTGGATGAAACCCACACCCTCTCTACCGGTTACGGCGGCTATTGCGGCGTGCATGGGTTGCAGCCTGACATCTTTGTTGTGGGCAAATGCGTGGCCGGTGGCCTGCCCACCGCCGCTTGGGGGCTGAACGCGGCCACGACCATCCGCTACCAAGCCGCCAACGCCAACCGCCCCGCAGGCCATTCCGGCATGGGCACCACACTATCGGCCAACCCGCTGCAATTTGCAGCCCTGTGCGCCACCTTGTCGCAGGTGATGACGCCGCAAGCTTACGCGCACATGGACAAGCTGGCCCAGCGCCTGCTGGACGGGCTGTCACAAGCCATCAGCGCGCACAACCTGCCATGGCACGCCCTGCGCGTGGGCGCGCGGGTGGAGTTTATCTGCGCCAAAGGCCCGCTTAAAAACGGGGCCGAGGCTTCCCTTGCCCACCAACCCCAGATCGAAGCCGCCCTGCATATGGCGCTTTTGAACCGTGGGTGCCTGATTGCCCCGTTCCACAACATGATGCTGATCAGCCCCGCCACAAAGGCGCGTCAGGTTGATGCCCTGATCGCCACCTTTGGCGAAGTTCTAACCGAATTGACCGCGTGAAAGATGACCATGACCACCAGCCCCTCCGGCTCTTCGATTGATGAAGCGCAAGCTTTCCTGAACGCCCACCCCGAGGTTGAAGCCTTTGACATCGTGCTGCACGATTCAAACGGCATCGGGCGTGGCAAGATCATCCGCCGCCATGAATTGCTGCCCTTTTACAAATCAGGCCGGCTGTTGCCGATCTCTATCCTTGGGTTGGATATCTGCGGCGAAGATGTGCACGAAACCGGCCTGATCTGGGAAGAAGGCGATGGCGACCGGCGGGCTTGGCCAATTCCGGGCACGCTGAAGCCTTTGCACAACACCACCCCGCCACGCGGTGAGGTGTTGATGTCGATGTATAACCTTGACGGCACGCCGATGACATCAGACCCGCGCCATGCCTTGCAAGCGCAAGTCGATGCGCTGGCCGCCGAAGGGCTTTATCCCGCAGGCGCGTTCGAACTGGAATTTTTCCTGCTGGAAAACGAACGTGGCCCTGACGGTAAAATGGTGCCCGCCCGCGATGTGCTGGATGGGCGCACGTCAAACAAAACCGATGTCTATTCGGTCGACAAACTGCACGGGATGCTGCCGCTGTTCAACGATGTGTACAAAGCGGCCGAACTGATCGGGATCAAGGCCGAAACCCTGATCTCAGAATTCGCCCCCGGCCAGTATGAAATGACGCTGCACTACCGCGACAATGTGGTGCAAGCGGCAGATGACCTGATGCGGCTAAAGCGCATCGTGCGCATGAACGCCCGCGCCCATGGTGTGACCGCGTGTTTCATGGCCAAGCCGAACGAGAATTACGCCGGATCAGGGATGCACTTTCACGTCTCGATGCAAGACGGCGCGGGCATGAACGTGTTTGTCGAGGCGGTAGAGGGCCAATGGTGTGACACGATCAAACACGCCATCGGCGGTCTGCGCGCCACGATGGGAGAATCGATGCTGGTCTTTGCGCCCCATGCCAATTCATGGCGGCGCTTTGCCTCTAATTCCTACGCGCCGGTGTCGCCGACTTGGGGGGTGAACAACCGCTCGGTCGCGCTGCGCATTCCGGCAGGCGATATCAAGGCGCGTCGGGTCGAGCATCGCCCCGCTGGGGTCGATTCCAACCCCTATCTGGTGGCGACCACGGTTCTGGCGGGCATTCGCTACGGCTTCAAACATCAGATCGACCCCGGCCCCGAAACCACCGGCGATGGTTATGCCAACGGCGCAGATGCCCCCGCGATCCCGCTGGATTGGCGTTCGGCGATCGAGGCGGCGAAGGCGTCAACCTTCCTGAAAGACGCCTTGGGAACGGATATGCACCGCACCTTCACGGCCATAGCATCGGCAGAATACGCCCGCGTGATGCGCACGGTGTCGGAAGTGGATTTCGACCTGTATCTGCACACGGTCTAAAGCAGTTGGTCTTGCGCCTGCAACGCCGCCGCGATCAGGCTTGGCACGCGGGCATCTAGCCCCAAGGGTGCCAGCACCCGCCCGCCAAAGCCCGCCTCGGCCAAGGCTTGGGGCAAATCGTCGGTGACATGGCCCCCTTCGGCGGCGAAGAAGGGCAGGCATATTGACCCCGACCCAAAGCCGGTGGCGGTGGCAATGCGCGGCTCTTGGTCGATGAAAAACGCCTCGGCCCGCGCGAACCCTGCCCGCTTTAGGCGGTGCGCCATGGCCTGCGCCACCTCGGATGGGGCGTAGCTGCGAAACGATCCGTGGGCGGCCAAAAGCACGTCTGTCTGGGCGGGAGTGCGCCCCTGTGCCGCTGCGGCTTCTTGCGCCACGGTGAGTACCAAGTCTTGCACCCCCGCATCCAAGCCAAAGGGCGGAAGGTAGGCCCAATCGACACCCCCCGCCGCATCGACCCGGCGCGGCAGTTCGGTCATGGGAAACCAGCCCCCGGCCATGAACATCGGATACACCAACCCGCTTGCGCGGCCCGCCACCGCAGCGTCCAGCGCGCCGGTTTTGGCCATCGTGGCGCTATCCACGCGCCAATCGGGCAAAAGTGCAGCCACTTTGGCTGCCAACAGCGCCAAAGCGGCCTCGGCAGGGTCAGGGTCACTGGGCTGGCCGTGGCTGATGATAAGGGCCTGTTTGATCATGCCGCGTCTCCTGATCCTGACATCGAAACCGGCAAGGGCGACACCTTGGCGGCGATATATTGCGCAAATTCAAAATTCGGTCGTTCCAGATGGCTTAACGGCCCCGGCGCAGACAGTCCCGCCACCAGCCCACGGTAAACCTTTTCCACACAGCCCTTATCTTCGACATTCACCTCATCGAGCAGGGCTTTGACAGCGGCCAGATGGGCAGAGGCAGACGGGTCGGCCATCCAATCCGTGCTCATCCCGCCGCCAAACAGTACATCGACCTGATCAGGGCCTTGCGGGGTCAGGGCGAGATACCAGAAATAGCCCGGCGTCAGGGTGATCATCAACGCGGGGTAGATGGCCAAAAGCCACGTGATGCGCCGATCATCGCCTTGCAGCGTGGTGTTGGACGGGTGGGCCAAGGCAAGGGGAACGCTGTCGTTCTTGACGATGTAGTGGTAGTTGAAGGCCAGCGTGCCCTCGGGGCAGGTCATCTTCATCAGATCAACCGTGCCGCCGATGGTGCCCGAATGGCACACGGGCAGATGATAGCTTTCCATAAAATTCTCGGCCAGAACCTTCCAGTTGGTGTTCCAGCGAAAGGTTTCGCGAAAGGTTTCGACATAAGCGGCCATATCCAAATGGCCGACCAGCTTTTCCACATCGCCCAAAGCCTGTTGCGGCGGCGGGGCATCGGGGTTGAGCGTGACCATGATCCAGCCCAACCAGTTTTCCACCCGCACCGATGGCAGGGCGATTTTGTCTTTACAAAACGCCTCGTTCGCGGTCATGGCGGGTGCGCCGCGCAGCGACCCGTCAAGGTTATAGGTCCATGCGTGATAGGGGCAGACAATGGCGCGCACGTTGCCGCGCCCTTCCAGCAGGGTCGACATCCGGTGGCGGCACACATTCGACATGGCGCGCAAGCCACCATCACGGTCGCGCAGCACGATGATGGGTTCGCCTGCAATCGTCATGGTCAGGTAATCGCCCGGCTCTTTCAGCCCCTCTGCCCGACCGGCGCACAGCCAATCCTTGGCGAAGATCTGCTGTTGTTCCAACTGCGCAAACTCGGGCGCGGTATAGACCGACTTGGGCATCGCAGACGCCCGTTCAAACGGAACTGACACATTGGCGCGCAATTCATCCGCAGGCGCGGGGGCAAGGTCGGCACGGGACATAGATCAAGCTTTCCGCAATACTTGCGCGCATCCTTGCATGAAATCTTAACCTCGCCCGTCAGGAAACGACCGAATTTTCCAAGTCGGTGACGGATAGCGCCCTTACAGCCGCTAAAACCGCAGAACTGGCGGGAAGGCGTTCATGTCGGCAAAGCGGCAAAAGGCGGGGGGATCAAGGTCTAACACGGGGACGCGGGCGGCGAAATCAGCACCCAACTGGGCCAAGGCCCGTTCATAAAGGCCCAGCGCATCTGCCGCAGGCCAGTGTTTTTGATAGGCCATCGTGGTGTGAAAGCCGTAAGCCTGATGGGTTGGCGTGCGAAAACCCAGCGCGTCGGCCAAAGCATCGCGCCACGCGCGCACGTTGGCCTCATCCAGATCGGTCGCACCTGTCAGATGCAACCCCAGCGGTGTCACTTCGACCAAGCGCATCCGAAAGGGCGGCGGCGGGGTGAAGGTTGCAAGCTTGGCAGACATCGCTTGGGTCATGGCGTCGATCGAGGCATCTAGCGCCAGATCGTCGGGCCAATATCCCCGCGCGCGGCGGGTTTCGATCACGCCTTCAAAAACCGTCATGTGATAGCTTTGAATGGGCGTAAAGGCAAAATGGTCGGCATAGGGCAAAGCCATCAGCGCGCTGCGCAGGTCGATCAGGGCGGCTTCGGTCGCTGACCCTGCGGTGACCTGCGCGACCACGGTGTTGCCATGCTCGGGCAAGAACTGCCCCTCGGCGTTAAATCGGCTGCCCAAGCGCGGGTTGGGGCCACCTTCCAAAAACGCATCCTGCCAAAGTGCCATCATGATCCCCCCGTTTGGCACAGTAGAGGCACAACGGGTAACAGGGCGGTGACGGATCAGGTCGGATAAGGCCAAGGCGCTTGCGAAAATGTGCCGCCGTCAACATACAGCGTCTGCGCGGTGACAAAGGCGGCGGCATCCGAGATTAGGAACAACATCGGCCCGACCAGATCCTGCGGGGTGCCGATGCGGCGCAGCGGGGTGATGGGGGACCAAGTGGCGGCGTAATCGCCCGCCTCAGACGCGGTGCGTTCGGTCGCGATAGCACCGGGGGCGATGCAGTTGACGCGGATGCCGTAGGGGCCAAGCTCGCAAGCGGCGACCTTGGTGAACTGCTCGATCCCGCCCTTCGAGGCGGTGTAATCCACCAGTCGCGGAAAGGCGCGGGTGTTGCAGCCCGACCCCAGCGTCAAGATCGACCCGCCCTGCCCCGCCGCTTGCATGGCGCGTGCGGCGGTGCGGGTGTTTAAGAACGTGCCGCGCAGGTTGGTGGCCATAACACGGTCCCAATCGGCCACCTCAAGATCCATCAGGCTGGACCATGTTTGGATGCCCGCATTGTTGACCAGCACCTGCGGCGCAGCCCCTGCCCAAGCGGCAGCGCGGGCGTGAAAATCTAGCACCTGCGCTTCATCGCCCGCATCGCTTTCCACCGCCAGCGCCCTTGTGCCCAAGGCTTCCACTTGCGCGACCAGTGCCGCCGCGTCATCCGCGGCACCAAGATGGGTCAGGGCAACATCATAGCCCGCCCCTGCAAGCCCTAAAACCAAATGCCGCCCGATGGCACTGGTGCCCGCCGTGATCAAAGCCAGTTTCGCCATGCTGCGCCCCCCTGTTTGGCGATGTTGTGAAAGATTAGCCGCGCTCTGGCAAGCTGACAGGGCAGGATTTGGATATTTGGGCAAGTATGAAATAGCTTGCGGCGCGCCCTTTGGCCCGCAACTGTGGTGCCAAAGGAGCCCGCCATGCCAGACCGCCGCCCGCTGTATCCGCCAACCACGCCCTATAAGACGGGGCGGCTGAAAGTGTCGGACTTGCACGAGATTTATTACGAGGAATGCGGCAACCCTGCGGGCAAGCCCGTGGTCGTTCTGCACGGCGGGCCGGGGGGCGGGATTTCACCGTTTTTGCGCCAAGGCCATGATCCAGCACGCTACAGGATCATCTTGTTTGATCAGCGCGGTTGCGGCCAATCGACACCCTTTGCCAGCCTTGAGCAGAATACCACATGGGATCTGGTCGCCGACACCGAGGCTTTGCGCGGTCATTTGGGGATTGAACGCTGGCAGGTGGCGGGCGGATCGTGGGGGTCAACGCTGGCCTTGGCCTATGCTGTGACACATCCAGACCGGGTCACGGAACTGGTTTTGCGCGGCATTTTCATGATCCGTCAGCAAGAGATCGACTGGTTTTATGAACTGGGCGGGGCGAGTTTTCTGTTCCCCGAAGCCTTCGCCGCCTATCAAGCGCCGATCCCAGACGCCGAACGCGGCGCGATGGTTGCGGCCTATCACCGCATCCTGACCGGCCCGCCCAGCGCAGCGCAAGACGCCGCCGCCCGTGCTTGGACCCTGTGGGAGGCGCGCACCCTGTCGCTGTTGCCCAACCCCGCGCGCGAAGCGGCTTGGGACGATGGCCACTACGCCACAGCCTTTGCCCGCATCGAGAACCACTACTTCCAGCACAAGGGCTTTTTCGCCCAAGACGGTTGGCTGCTTTGCCAAGCCCACAAGCTGCACGCCATTCCCGGCACGATCATCCATGGCCGCTATGATGCCTGCACCCCAGTGCGCAACGCGGTTGATCTGGCTGCCGTTTGGCCCCAAGCCAAGCTGGTGATCGTGCCAGACGCAGGCCATACCGGCACCGAGCCGGGCATCGCCGACGCCATGGTGCGTGCGACTGATCTGTATTGCGCCTTGTAAAGAGAAGCATCTGCCAAAGTTTCATGCTTTTGCACGGGCATTGGGCACAACCTGCGGCAAGCGGTTGACAAGGGCGTGCGAAAGTTGCCCACTTGCCCAAGGATTGCATCGGGACTCGCTTAGAAGGCCCGACATCTGAATGCTGTGACACCATAACAGGGAGTTATCCATGTCGTTCCTTCCCCTTGCCCGCAAAGCCGGTGCTGCCACTTTGGCAGCTTTGCTTTTGGGATCTGCCCCCGCCGCCCTGATGGCCGCAACGCCCGCTGACACGCTGGTTGTGGCGGCTGCGATTGACGACATCGTGTCGTTGGACCCAGCAGAGGCCTATGAATTCTCGGGCCTTGATATCGTCAACAACACCTATGACGGTCTGGTCGAGATCAACCCCGCCACGCTGGCGTTGGAACCCGGTCTAGCTGAAAGCTGGTCGGTTGCAGATGATGGCGTGACCTATACTTTCAAGATGAAAGCTGGTGTGACCTTTGCCTCGGGCAATCCGGTGACGGCAGAGGCTGCGGCCTATTCGCTGCAGCGCGCCGTGAAGGTCAACAAAACCCCCGCCTTCATTCTGAACCAGTTCGGCTGGACTGCGGAAAACGTTGACGCCATGATCACCGGTGCAGGCGATACGCTGACGCTGAAGGTCGACAAGCCCTTCGCGCCGACGTTCCTGTACAACTGCCTGACGGCTGGTGTCGCCTCGATCGTCGATGCCGAAACTGTCAAAACCCACGATGTGGGCGGCGATATGGCCAACGAGTGGCTCAAGAACAACTCGGCCGGAACTGGCGCTTATGTCCTGAAATCCTACAAACCCAACGAAGGCGTGATCCTAGAGGCGCGTCCGGGCTACTGGCGCGGCGATGCGATCCTGAAGAACGTCTTCATCCAGCACATCCCCGAAGCCGCAACCGAGCGGTTGCAGCTTGAAAAGGGTGACGTTGATATTGCCCGCGCCCTGACCCCCACCGATGTGGCAGGGCTGAACGGCAATGCAGATGTGACCGTGGCCACCGACGTGGGCGGCCAAGTTTACTATCTGTCGTTCAACCAAAAGAACGAGATGTATAAGAACGCCAAGTTCCTTGAGGCGATGCGTTGGGCGATTGATTACCAAGGCATGGCCGACACGATCATGAAGGGCGCGGTCATCCCGCACCAATCCTTCTTGCCGCAGGGCTATCTGGGCGCGCTAGACGATCTGCCCTATAGCCTTGACATCGAAAAGGCCAAAGCCTTGCTGGCGGAATCGGGCGTCAAAGACCCGGTTGTCACCCTGACAGTGCGCAACGCCGCTGACCGGATGGACATTTCGCAATCCATCCAGAACACCTTTGGCCAAGCCGGCATCAAGGTTGAACTGAAGGTTGGCGAGGGTGCCGAGGTTCTGAAAGACTACCGTGCGCGTCTGCATGACGCGACGCTGCAAACTTGGGGGCCGGATTATCCTGATCCGAACACCAACTCGTCGACCTTCGCCGAAAACCCCGACAACTCGGATGAGGCCAATGCGACCGGCTATCTGGCATGGCGCAACGCTTACGATCCGGGCGCTATGACGGCGGCATCGCAAGCGGCTGTGATGGAACGCGATCCGGAAAAGCGTAAGGTTATGTATGCGGACATCCAAAAGACCCACCGCGAAACCTCGCCCTTTATCTTGATGTTCCAGCAAGCCCGTCAAACCGGCCTGCGGTCGAACGTTCAGGGCTTCTATGCTGGCGGCGCTGTGGATGCGGCATCGTTCTGGCTTGTGACAAAGTAAGGACAAGCGCGCGCCAAACCTCTGGCGCGCGCAACCCCCATGGCCCCATTATCAAAAACCGATACGTCCGACGCCGCCGCCCAAACCTCGGCGGCGCTGCGCTTTGCCAAGCAAAGTGCGAGCACTTTGTTTTCTTTGCTCATCACCTTTGTCGGCCTTTTGGCCGTGACCTTCTTCATCTCGCGCGTGATCCCGATTGATCCGGTGACAGCGATCTTGGGCGAACGCGCCACGGGCGAGCAAATCGCCGCTTTGACCGAAAAGCTGGGCATGAACGACCCACTGTGGCAGCAGTTTGGCATCTATGTCTGGGATGTGTTTCACGGCGATCTGGGCCAGTCGGTCCGCACCCGCGACCCGATCTTGTCAGAGATTGGCCGCTACTTCCCCGCCACGCTGGAACTGTCGACGCTGGGCATTTTGATCGGCGTGATCGTGGGCATTCCTGCGGGTGTGCTGGGCGCGACCAAGCCCGGATCGTGGCGCGACCTGTTGGTGCGCTTGGTTGGGCTGATGGGCTATTCAATGCCGGTCTTTTGGCTGGGCCTGATGGGCCTGTTGCTGTTTTACGGCGAATTGGGCTGGGTCGGCGGGCCGGGCCGTTTGGATTCGATGTATGAAATGATGCTCGATATGAGCGTGCCGCCCGTCACCCATATGATCTTGATCGACACGGCCCTTGCGGGCGAATGGGATATGTTCTGGAACGCGCTGTCGCACATTATCTTGCCCGCTTCGCTGCTGGGCTACCTGTCGATGGCCTATATCTCGCGCATGACGCGGTCTTTCATGATGAATGAATTGGGCCAAGAATACATCACCACCGCCCGTGTAAAGGGCATGCCCGAACGCCGCGTGGTCTGGGTGCACGCTATGCGCAACGTGGCCGTGCCCCTGATCACCGTCGTGGCCCTGTCTTACGCCTATCTGCTGGAAGGCGCTGTGCTGACAGAGACGATCTTTGCTTGGCCCGGCCTTGGCCGCTACATCACCGATGCCCTTCTGGTGGCCGATATGCCCGCCGTTTTGGGCGGTACAATCGTGGTGGGGGCCGTTTACATCGGCATCAACATGCTGTCCGATTTCCTGTACCGCCTAGCCGACCCGAGGGCCAGATGACCACTTTGAACGCTTGGCTGCTCGACCCGAACCCCAAGTCGCGCCTGCAATCGCGCGCGGGGCAGACATGGCTGTCGTGGCTGCGCTTTCGGCGCAATCCTTTGGCGATGATCGGGCTTGGCATCTCGGTCGCGCTGATCTTGATGTCAATCTTCGCGCCCCTGCTTGCGCCCTATGATCCCATCGCCCAATCGCTGCCCGACCGTTTGCTGCCCCCGCTCACTCCGGGGCATTGGATGGGCACCGACGATTTTGGCCGCGATATCTATAGCCGCATCCTGTACGGCTCGCGCATCACGCTGGATATTGTGCTGCTGGTGATCCTGACAGCGCCGGTGGTGGGGCTGATTATTGGCACGGTGGCAGGGTATTTCGGCGGTTGGGTCGATGCGGTTTTGATGCGCATCACCGATATCTTTCTGGCCTTCCCCAAGCTGATCTTGGCACTGGCGCTGGTGGCCGTGCTGGGGCCGGGTATGGTGAACGCGGTGCTGGCAATCGCCGTGACCAGTTGGCCCCCCTATGCCCGCGTGGCCCGCGCTGAAACCCTGACGGTGCGCAATTCGGATTATATCGCCGCCACAAGGTTGCAAGGCGCATCATCGCTGCGGCTGATCTGGGGGCACGTGATGCCGATGTGCCTGCCCTCGGTTATCATCCGCGTGACGCTGTATATGGCCGGCGTGATCCTGACGGCGGCGGGTCTGGGCTTTTTGGGCTTGGGCGTGCAGCCTCCGCTGCCGGAATGGGGCCTGATGATCTCAGCCGGACGTAAGTTTTTGTTCGAACAATGGTGGGTTGCCACCATGCCCGGTCTTGCGATTTTCGTCGTCTCGCTGGGCTTTAACCTGCTGGGCGACGGCCTTCGCGATGTGCTTGATCCGCGGAGTGCGGGCAAATGACCCTGTTGTCTGTCAAAAACCTGCGGGTGACGTTCGATACCGAAACAGGCCCCGTGCAGGCCGTGCGCGGGGTGTCGTTTGACCTTGGCCGTGAAAGGCTGGGGATCGTGGGCGAATCCGGCTCTGGCAAGACCATGACAGGCCGCGCCGTGCTGCGGTTGATCCGCGCGCCGGGTCGGATTGAGGCTGATGCCATGACCTTTGAGGGCCAAGACCTGATGGCCGCCTCGGAACCCGATCTGCGCGCTTTGCGCGGGCGGCGCATTGCCATGGTGATGCAAGACCCGAAATTCTCGCTGAACCCCGTGATGAAAGTCGGCGCGCAGTTGATGGAGGGGTTGCGCCAACGCGACCACGCCACGCGGGCCGAGGCGCGGGCCAAGGCCATCGCAGCACTTGAAGCGGTGCAAATCCGCGACCCCGAACGCGTGATGGAAGCCTATCCGCACGAATTGTCGGGTGGCATGGGCCAAAGGGTGATGATCGCCATGATGCTGATCCCCGACCCCGACCTTTTGATTGCCGATGAACCGACCTCGGCCCTAGATGTCACCGTTCAGGCCGAGGTGCTGAACATCCTTGATGATCTGGTCAAAACGCGCGGCATGGGGTTGATCTTCATCTCGCACGATCTGCGCTTGGTGGCGCGGTTTTGTGATCGGGTGCTGGTGATGTATAAGGGCAAAATCGTGGAAGAACTGGCTGCCAAAGACCTGTTGCAGGCCAAGCATCCCTATACCCAAGGGCTGCTGAACTGCTTGCCACGCATTGGCGGATCGCGCGGCGCGTTGCCTGCGCTAGACCGCAACGCCGATTGGGCGCGCTGACATGGCCTTGATCGAGATTGAAAACCTGTCCGTCACCTTCACCACCGCAGGCCGCAAGGTCCGCGCGGTGCAAGATGTGTCCTTCAAGGTCGAAGCGCAGCAAAGCTTTGGGCTGGTGGGTGAAAGCGGCTCAGGCAAATCGACCATCTTGCGCGCCATTTGTGGCATGGCCCCCATCACGGGCGGGCAGATTCGCATAGATGGCAAGCCCCTGCCCACCCCGCGCGGGAGGGCTTTTGCGGCGCAAGTGCAAATGGTGTTCCAAGACCCCTACGCCTCGCTGCACCCGCGCCACACGGTGGACAGGGTGCTGTCCGAACCGCTGGCGATCCACGGCCAAGGCGGGTCGGATGCCAAGATCGAACAGGCGCTGATCGACGTGGGCCTGCCCCCCGCCTTTCGCTTTCGCTACCCGCACCAATTGTCAGGCGGGCAACGGCAACGCGTGGCGATTGCACGGGCGCTTATGCTGCAACCGCAGATCTTGCTGCTCGATGAGCCGACCTCGGCGCTCGACGCCTCGGTTCAAGCCGAAACGCTGAACCTGCTCTCGCGCCTGCGCGCCGAACGCGGGCTGACCTTTGTGATGGTGTCGCACGATCTGGCCGTGATCGACCATATGTGCGACCGCGTGCTGGTGATGCAAAACGGCCAAGCGGTGGAAGAACTGTCACGCGAAGCCCTTGCCAGCGCCGCCATGACAACCCCCTACGCCCGCGCCCTGTTTGCGGCGTCAGCCGACCGTATGCTGGAAGGCTGACCCGTGCCCCTTTCGCCTTTCATACGTGCACAAATATCCCACGGGGGTCCGGGGGTGTGAAACCCCCGGTCCTGCCGCCAGCCAAAGGCTCGCCATGTTCCCAACGTTCGACGGTCACAACGACATTCTTCTGCGCCTGTTCACCGCGCCGCAAAACCGTGAAGCGATTTGGCTGACGGGCGAAGGCAAGGGCCATCTTGACCTGCCGCGCATGGTGCAGGGCGGCTTTGTCGGCGGGTTTTTCGCCATCTACATCCCCTCGCCCCCGCAGGCCGAGGATGACGGCATCGACTATCACCAGTTGATGGAAAACCCGCCCTACCGCCTGCCCCTGCCCGCGCTGATTTCTGCCGAAGGCGCTTTGCCCACGGCTTGGGCCATGGCGAACCATATGCTGTGGATGGAGCGCGCCTCGCAGGGCAAGTTCAAAATCGTGCGTTCCGTGGCCGAGATTCGCGCCAATATGGCGGCAGGCGTGATTTCGGGCATCCTGCATATGGAAGGGGCCGAGGCGATTGGCCCCGATCTGGATGCGCTCTACGGCTTTCACGCGATGGGCCTGCGCTCGCTTGGCCCCGTCTGGTCGCGCCCCACGATCTTTGGCCACGGCGTGCCCTTTGCCTACCCCTCGTCGCCCGACACCGGCGGCGGGTTGACCGATGCGGGCAAGCGCTTGGTGGTGGCCTGTAACGAGCTAAAAATCATGCTCGATCTAAGCCACATGACCGAAAAGGGCTTTGACGATGTCGCGGCCCTTTCGACCGCGCCCTTGGTCGCCACGCATTCCAACGCCCATGCCATCACCCAATCCAGCCGCAACCTGACCGACCGGCAACTGGCGGTGGTCAAGGCATCCAACGGCATGGTGGGCCTAAACTTCGCCACCTCTTTCCTGCGCCGCGATGGCAAGCAATCGGCGGATATGGGGTGGGAGGATGTGCTGTCGCACCTTGACCACCTGATCACCCACTTGGGCGAAGACAATGTCGGCCTTGGGTCTGACTTTGACGGCGCAACCATCCCCCAAGGCATCGGCGATGTGGCCGGCCTGCCCGCCTTGCAGCAAGCCATGCTGGACCATCAATATGGCGAGGCTCTGGTGAAGAAACTGTGCTGCGACAACTGGTTGGCGCTTTTGGGCCGCACTTGGGGCGGATAAGCGCGTCATCGCCTTAGTTCATCGGTGCCCCACCCTCGGCTTTGCGCTGCGCAACATAATCGGCCAATGCTTCGGCTGTGCCTGCGTCCAGCTTGGGTTCATCATAGGCGGCGATCACCTCTTTCCAGATCCGGTTGGCGCGGCGCGGCGCTTCTTCGGACCCTTTTTCCAGCCAGTTGGGGTAATTGTCCCAGTTTGACAGCATGGGTTGGTGAAAGGCCGTCTGATAACTGCCCATGGTTTGCGCCGTACCGAAAAAATGGCCACCGGGGCCAGCCTCGGCAATCGCGTCTAGCCCCAAGGCGGCGTCATCGGTGGCCATGGGTTCCATCCAAGCCTGCATCATTTGCAGCATCTCGGCATCCAATATCAGCTTTTCATAGCTGGCCGTCAGCCCGCCGTGCATCCAGCCTGCGGCGTGTTCGATCAGGTGTGCACCGCCGGTGATCGCCCCCCACAGCGCCATCTGGCTTTCATAAGCCGCCTGCGCATCGACCGCATTGGCCGATGTGACATTGCTAGATCGAAACGGCACCCCGATCCGCCGCGCCAATTGGCCCGAGGCTTGCGCCGCCTTGGCATATTCCGGCGTGCCAAACGCCGGCGCGCCCGAGCGCATATCTACGTTTGAGGTGAAGCCGCCATACATCACCGGCACACCCTTTTTCACGATCTGGGTCAGGCAAATGCCCGCCATCGCCTCGGCGTGTTGGAGCACCAGCGCACCGGCGATGGACACAGGCGCCATGGCCCCTGCCAGCGTGAAGGGCGTGATGACGTTGACCTGCCCGTGGGTGGCCATGGCAATCAGCCCTTCGGCCATGGGCACATCGAGTTGCAGGGGTGAGTTGGTGTTGATGATGCCAAGCAAGCTAAGCGGCAAAGCTTCAGGCGCACAGCCGAACATGATCGCGGCCATCTCGATCCCATCCATCGTGCGGGCATGGCCAAGGGTTTGGGTTTGCCAGCTTTTGTCCAGATAGGTGATCTGCGCCAGATACATATCCAGATGTCGCGTGGCGGCGGGCAGGTCCATCGGTTCAAACGGGCCACCACCTTCTTGGTGGATCACGTTGATGCCTTGGATCAGCTTTAGAAACTCGCACAGTTCGGCAAAGGTACCATCGCGCCGCCCGCCGTCGATATCCATCACATAGGCAGGCCCGCCGACCGAGGTGAAGACCATATCCCTCCCGCCGAAGCGCAAGGATTTAGCGGGGTTGCGGGCGGCGAGGGTGAAGGTTGGCGGAACGCTAGACATCAGGTCCATCACCAGATCGGGGTCAAGGCGAACCATCTCATCCGCCACCACCGCCCCCGCCGCCTGAAACAGCGCGCGGGCGGGGGGGTGCAGAACCTTGATCCCCGTGCCCGCCAGCAGTTTTAACGCAGCCCCGTGAATGGCTTCGACCTGATCGGTCGAGATCACCTCAACCGGCGCAATTCCCAGCGGCACCTGGCCAAAGGGGCGCTGGGGTGTGGCGGTAGAGCGTGGTCGTCTCATAGCGCAGCACGGTGGGGCGGCAGTTCGCGGCGCAGGGGCTGGGGGGCCGCGCCAAGCTCGCGGGCATAGGCATGGGCGGAATAGATCGCATCGGCCATTGACGAGGGCATCAAACAATCGCCCACCCGCGCCAACGACGCCACGCGCCCGACAAGCGTTTGATACAGCCCATCCACCGGCACACGGCCTGTCGCCAAGATAAGCGTGCCGCAGGGCACGGCGGGCAAGGCGCGACCTGTGTAAGCACATTCTGCCACCACCGCGCCATCGGCCCAGCCCGTGACATAGCGCGCCACTTGCAGCTTCACCCCCGCTTCGATCAACCGTGCCTGCACAAAGCCCTGTTCGTCAGTATACACCGTCCAAGCCGAGGCCATGTTTTGCGGCGTCACATAGGTGACGTCATGGCCCTGCCCCGCCAGCCGTTCGGCCAAGGCCCCTGCCATGAAATAATGCTCGTCATCATAGATCACCACGGGGCCGCTTACCTTGGCCCCTGCAAAGATATCATCCGGCGTCAAAGCCCCCGCAAAGGCGCGCGGCGTCATGCCCAGCACGCCCACCCCGTCACGCCGCCAGACCGACCCCGTGGCCAGCACGACATGATCCGCGCCAAAGCCCGCCACATCGTCAGCCGTCATGGCGCTTTCAGGATACAGCGTCACGTTGGGCAGCTTGGCCAGCATCGTCAGCCGCCAATCGCGCACACGGCCCCATGTGGCCAGCCCCGGCAAGGTGCTTTCGCGGTTGATCCGGCCCCCCGCTTGGCGTTCGGCAAAGGCCACCGACACGTTCAGCCCGCGCCGCCCCAAACTCAGCGCCGCTTCAAGCCCCGCAGGGCCGGCGCCCACCACCAGCACCTTATCGGGCGCATGGGGCGCTATGCGTTCAGGATGCCAGCCCTTGCGCCATTCTTCCCCCATCGTCGGGTTCTGGGTGCAGCGCAGGCTGACGCCTTCGTTATTGGCCGCGCGGCAAATGTTGCAGCCGATGCATTCACGGATTTCATCCGCCCGCCCTTCGCGGATCTTGGCTGGCAGGAAGGGGTCGGCAATCGAGGGGCGCGCCGCGCCGATGAAATCTTGCACCCCGCGCTTGATCTGCGCGACCATCCTGTCCGGAGAGGTGAACCGCCCCACCGACACCACAGGCTTGCCCGTCAGCCCTTTGACAAAGCGGATATAGTCTTCCTGATACCCTTCAGGCGAGAAGCGCGCCGATTTGCTGTCATTGCCCAAAGCGCCCGCCAAGTTCACATCCCACAGGTCGGGCAGGTCGGCCAGCATGGCGACGATGTCGCGGCCCTCGCCTTCGGCGGTGATGCCAAGGGGGCCGTGCAATTCATCCACCGCCATGCGCAGGGCGACAGCACAGGTGTCGCCCACGGCCTCTTTGGTTTCCTCGATCATCTCGCGCAGCAAGCGCACACGGTTTTCCAACGATCCGCCGTAAGCATCGCTGCGCTGGTTGGTGCGGCGGGATAGGAATTGGAAGGGCAGGTAATCGTGGCCGGCGTAGACATAGACAATGTCAAACCCCGCCCGCTTAGCCCGCAGGGCGGCCGCGCGCTGCCATTGGCGAAATTCGCGAATGTCAGACAGATCCATCGCGCACGCTGCCGTGGGCAGGTGATACAGCGCCGGTTGGCTTTGCGGGGCAATCGTGGGCAGTCGAGTCATGCGGTTAGACGCATGGGCCCCGCCGTGCCACAGTTCCACCCCCGCCAGCGCGCCGTGGGCATGGATGGCATCCGCCGTGGCCGCCAAGGGGGCAACATCTTCTTCGCCCCACAGCGTCAGATAGGCCGAAGGGCTATCATCCGACGTGGGATGGATCGAGCAGTACTCGGTACACACCACCCCCCAGCCACCTTCCGCCTTCACCCCGCGCAACGCGGCAGAGGCTTGCGGCCTTTGCCAACCAAAGCCGGTGGCGTGCGGGGTTTGGTAAAAGCGGTTCGGGGCCGTGACGGGGCCGATCTTGACCGGCTCTAACAAAATGGCGTGGGCGGGATCCATCGGGTCTCCTGTCGCGGGCCATGTGCCTGCTATACAAATGTTCAGCAAAAGCGCAGGTCTGTCAAGCAAGCCCGCGCCGCCATCGCCCGCTTTCATGTGGCAGCGCCGCGCGGTAGGGTGGCCCAGCCCAAGGATCAAACCCCGATGCAAGACCCAAACCTGCCCCAGATACGCGACCTTGTGCTAATTGGCGGCGGGCACACCCATGCGTTGGTGGCGCGGATGTGGGCAATGAAGCCCTTGGCCGGCGTGCGGCTGACACTGATCAACCCCGATCCGGTGGCCCCCTATACCGGCATGTTACCCGGCCTGATCGCGGGGCATTACCAGCGCGCTGACATAATGATCGACCTTGTGCGACTGGCCCGCTTTGCCGGTGCGCGGTTGATATTAGACCGCGCCATTGGCATCGACCGCGATGCCCAAACCGTGATCCTGCAAAGCCGCCCCCCCCTGCCCTATGATCTGGCAAGTATTGACATCGGCATCACCTCTGACTTGCCCGACCTTGCGGGGTTTGGCGACTTTACCCGCTCGGCCAAGCCCTTGGGCGATTACGCCCGCGCATGGGAGGCGTTTGTGGCCCGCGCTTTGCCTGCACCGCGGGTGGTGGTGATTGGCGGCGGCATTGGCGGGGTGGAACTGGCACTGGCATCAGCCCATCGGTTGCGGTCGATGGGGGCCGCGCCGCATGTCACGCTGGTTGACCGTGGCGCGCAGCTTTTGGCACAGATGGCCCCCGCCAGCCGTGCGGGGCTGATGGCGGCGCTAAAGGCCTATCAGGTCGAGGTGTTGTCCAACCTAAGCCCGATGCGGGCCGAGGCGGGGGCGGTGGTTTTGTCTGACGGGCGAAGGATTGCATCGGATTTCACGCTGACAGTCGCAGGCGCACGCCCGCAGGCTTGGGTGCAAAGCACGGGGCTGACGCTAACCGACGGTTTTGTGGCAGTCGACGCGCATCTGCGCTCGTCTGACCCAATGATCTTTGCCGCAGGCGATTGCGCCCACCTAACCCACGCGCCGCGCCCTAAGGCCGGTGTCTATGCCGTGCGCGCAGCCCCTGTGCTTTTGGCCAACCTGCGCGCCGCGCTGACAGGCGATGCGTTGCAAAGCTTCCAACCGCAGCGCGATTATCTCAAGCTGATCTCGCTAGGTGACCGCTCGGCCTTGGCCGACAAATGGGGCCTGCGCAGCGGGGGGGCTTGGCTGTGGCGGATGAAAGACCGCATCGACCGCCGTTTTATGGCGAAGTTCGCTGATTATCCCGCGATGCCCGCGCCCGCGCTGCCCTTACCCGCCGTTGTGGGGCTGGCTGACGCTTTGGGCGACAAGCCGCTGTGCGGTGGCTGCGGAGCCAAGGTGGGGTCGGCGGGGCTTGCGGCCATGATGCAGGCCCTGCCCCCGCCGCAACGGGCCGAGGTGGTGGCGGGTGCGGGCGATGATGCCGCGATTTTGCGCACCGATCACGGTGTGCAGGTGCTGACCACCGACCATCTGCGCAGCTTCACCTGCGACCCGCGCCTGATGGCTGAACTGACAGCGGTTCATGCCTTGGGTGACATCTGGGCGATGGGGGCACAGCCGCAAGTGGCTTTGGCCCAAGTGATCCTGCCGCGCCTGTCGCCCACCTTACAGGCCCGCACCTTGGCCGAGGTGATGGGCGCAGCCTCTGCCGTCTTTGCCAAGGCCGGGGCCGATGTGGTGGGCGGGCATACCAGCCAAGGGGCGGAACTGACGCTGGGGTTCACCGTAACAGGGCTTGCAAGCCGCGCGCTAACGAAAGCGGGGGCGCAGGTGGGCGATGCGCTTATTCTGACCAAAGCGCTGGGATCAGGAACGATCCTTGCGGCAGAGATGGCCATGGCGCAGGTGCCCCCCCTGATGCTGGGCGAGGTGGTGGCCGCGTGTTTTGCCCAAATGCGCCGTCCTTTGGGGCCAGCCTCTGCCATTCTCGCCCCCCCCGCCCATGCGATGACGGACGTGACAGGCTTTGGCTTGGCGGGGCATGTGATGGAGATGATGGACGCCTCGGCCACGGGGGCGCAGCTTTGGTTGGACGCTGTGCCGCTGATGATGGGGGCAGAGGCTTTGGCGGATTTGGGCGAACACTCTTACCTCGCCCCCGCCAACCGCGCCGCCCTTTTGGGGCGGATACGTGGCGCAGGGTTGGCCAGCGCGCGGGGGGCTTTGTTGTTTGATCCGCAAACTTGTGGCGGTTTGCTGGCGTCGGTGCCGTGGGATCAGGCGGAAGGTTTGACCGCGCAATTGCACGCAGCGGGAGATGTCAGCGCGGCCCTGATTGGGCGGGTGACGGCGGGGCCTGTTGAGATCCGCTTATCGGACAGCCCAAGCCGCCCGTGAGACACGGGGGGCGTTAGGTTTGGGTCTTGTGGCTGCGGGTTGAGATGTAGATGGCGCAGGCGATCAAGATGGCCACGCCTAGGAATGTCCAGCGGTCGGGAAAATCGCCAAAGAAGATCAGGCCCATGAGGGTTGAGGTGACCATCTCGGTATAGGCCAGCGGGGCGAGGAGCGATGCCTCGGCATGGTCATAGGCGCGCACGATGCAATAATGGCCGACGTTGGCGATGGCGGCGAGCGCTAGGAACTGGCCCCATTGCGACAGCGTGGGGGTTTGCCAGACAAAGGTGACGAGAACCGAGGCAAGCAAGCAGCCCAAGGCGTTGGTGTGAAACGTGGTGACAATGGCCTTGGCGCGGCCCGATATGCGCCGTGTCAGCAGGAAATACAGCGCAAGGCTGGTGCCTGCGGCCAAGGCAAACAGGCTGCCGGGATTGATCGCGGTGATGCCGGGGCGGATGATGATCAGCGTGCCGATAAAGCCCACGCAAACGGCGGCCCAGCGGCGGGGGCCTACGGTTTCTTTCAAGATCAGCGGCGAAAGGGCTGTTACCACGAGCGGCTGAACAAAGAAAATCGCCAGCGCATCGGCAATGGGCAGGTATTTGAGCGCACAGAAGAAAAAGAAAGTGGCGGCCATCAACAGGCTGGCGCGCAAGGTGTGAATGCCGGGTTGATCTGGCATCAGGCCGCGCACACCGGTGTGGCGGGCGGCGAAGGGCAAGGTCAGCAGCGCCCCAAAGGTCAACCGCGCCCAGACGATTTGCATCACGGGCACACCCTCTTGGCCCAAGAACTTGGCCAAGACATCAATGCCGGGCAAAATCGCCATGGCGGCCAGCATCAGGGCGATGCCCTTTAAGGGGGTTGAGGTGCGCAAGTGTTATCTTTCTGGGGTTTGGGGCTGGAAAAGGCAGAGTTGGCAAAGCCGGGGCGCTGCCCCGGACCCCGGGATATTTGGGCACGTATGAAAGGGATTAGAGGAAGGCATTTAGGACGGCTGACAGGTTTTGGCCCAATTCTGGGCACAGATAGCCGCCTTCTTGCACGATCAGGGTGGGCAGGTTGAGGGCCGCGATTTGTTGGCCTATTTGGGCAAAGCCTTGGGTGGTGACGGCAAGGCCCGCGAAGGGATCGCCTTCAAACGCATCAAGGCCAAGGGCCAGAACCAGCGTATCCGCGCCCCACAGGGTGATGGCGTGCAAGGCGCGGTCAAGTTCGGCCAAGAAGGCGGCATCAGCGCTGCCACGGGGTAGGCAGAGGTTGAGGTTGGCACCTTCGCCCGCGCCGCTGCCGCGCTCATCCGGATAGCCCCAGAAGAAGGGATAGTAGCGTTCGGGGTGGGCGTGAATTGATACCGTCAGCACATCGGGGCGGTCGTAAAAGATGCCTTGGGTGCCGTTGCCATGGTGCAGGTCGACATCCAAGATCGCCACTTTGCGACCCGACAGGACCAGTTGCTGTGCGGCAATCGCGGTGTTGTTCAGATAGCAAAACCCGCCGGCCAGTTCGCCAAAGGCATGATGGCCCGGCGGGCGGCAAAGCGCATAGGCAGAGCGCGCGCCTTGCAAGACAGCCTCGCTGCCCGCGATGGCGGTTTGGGCCGAGGCATAGGCCGCCCCCCACGTTTGCTCGCTGATCGGGCAGGAGGTGTCAGTCATATGAAAGCCCGCCTGTCCTACGGCGGACAGCGGGTAGCCATCGGTGCGGTTGGCGGGGTGGATGTTGGGGATCACCTCGGAACTTGCGCCCGGAATATGTTGCCAGCGGGCGTGGATCGTTTGCAAAAACGTCAGATAGCGCTGCGGGTGGATGGCGGCGATCGGGCCTATGCCTTGGTCGGCGGGGGTTTGCACTTGCAGCCCAAGGGTGGCCACACCTGCCAACAGGGCGTCGATGCGGGTGGGCTGTTCGGGGCACGCCATAGGCGCGCCCGACGACAGGAAGAACTTGGGGTCATGCGCACGTTGGTCGGGGTTATAGAAGGTGATCATGCCAAGTCTTTCGGGGCCAAGTCTTTCGGGGCCAGTTCTTTCAGGGATAAGCCGTCAAGGATCATCATAGCGTAGCCGCGCGGGGTAAAGCCTGTTTTGGCGTAAAACCTTGTGGCGGCGATGTTTTCGGGGCTGACACCCAGCGTCATGAACCGCGCGCCCCAGGCTTGGTGGTGCATCACAGCGGCCAGCAAAGCGCGGGCGAGGCCCGTGCCGCGCGCTTGGGGGGTGACGTAGAGGTCTTGGATGTAAACCCCCGCCTCTCCTCGATGGGTTGAGAAATCGGGGTAGTAAAAGGCCATGCCTTGGTCGGCGATTAGGGCGAAGATCAGGGGGGCGGGGGCGAAAAGCGCGCGGGATAGGGCGGCTTGAGACCCCACTTGGTAGGTGCCGCCGTCTTCGTCTGATAGGGCCTGCAACAGTGCGCGCAGGCGGGGCACATCGGCGGGGGTGACGGTGCGGATTGCGTTGGGGCAGATTGCGTCGCTCAAAAGGCCACCTTGTCGCGGCCTTTCAGGCCCAGCATCGCGCGCGCCTCATCGGGGGTGGCGATGGTGCGCCCTAGGCGGGTGACAATTTGGGTGATCAATTCCACCTGTTGCGCGTTCGACTCGGCCAGCACACCCTTTGAGATGTACAAGTTATCCTCTAGCCCAACCCGAACATGGCCGCCCATCGCCGCAGCCATCGTCGCCATGGGCATCTGCGCACGACCTGCGGCGAGGACGGAAAACTGGTAGCCGTCGCCAAACATCCGGTCGGCGGTGCGTTTGAGCAGGGTCAGAATCTCAGGTTCCGCTGGCATTCCGCCCAACACACCAAAGACGAACTGCAAGAACAGCGGGCATTGGATCAGGCCACGATCGACGAAATGCTTTAGCATCGTCAGATGGCTGATGTCATAACACTCAAACTCGAACCTTGCGCCGCGCGCTTGGCCCATTTCGGCCAAGACATGGGCAATGTCGCGGGGTGTGTTTTTGAACACCAGATCGTCAGAGTTTTCTAAGAAGGGCTTTTCCCAGTCGTGCTTGAACTGGGCAATCCGGTCAATCATCGGGTAAAGGGCAAAGTTCATCGACCCCATGTTCAGGCTGCACATCTCGGGCGCGTTGGCCTTGGGGGCGGCTAGGCGCTGGTCCAGCGTCATCACAGCCGATCCGCCGGTGGTCATGTTCACCACGGCATCGGTGCCCGCCTTGATCGCGGGCAAAAACCCCGCCCAATGTTCAGGGTCAGCCGAGGGGCGGCCCGTGTCGGGGTGGCGTGCGTGCAGGTGCAAGATCGCGGCCCCCGCTTGCGCCGCACCTATGGCAGATGCCGCAATCTGCGCCGCCGTTACCGGCAGATAGGGCGATTGGCTGGGCACATGGATAGAGCCTGTGATAGCGCAAGAGATGATGATTTTCGACATAGCCCCCCCTTAACAAGCCATCGTTGCACGGGCCAAAGGGCGATGCAACGGCGCGGGGAAAGGATCATGCGCTTGACGCGCGCCAGCAGACTTGAATGGACAAATCGGTCGGGAATAGGTCGGATGACGCAAAACTCCCTGCCGCCCCCTTCACGGGCGCGGCAGGGCAAGTCTTAGATCAGTCCATGTCCACGCGGGTGTCTTCACCCGACTGGATCACGCCTGCAACAGCGCTGGAGAACACGAAGCTGTCGCCCGACGGTGCGATGAAGATCTTGTCGATAGCGCCCGACTCGTAGGTCACGGTGCCGGTGCAATCGTCAGCAACGGTGTAAGTGCCTTTGTCAGCGGTCGGCTCGGCAGCGCCAGCAACGCCGGTGATGGTCGCAACAGCGCCAGCGCCGTCGAAGTGTTCTTGACCGACTTCAGCGTAGGGCTTGCCTTCGGCGTCATAGCCTTGCAGCCAATAGGTGTAGTGGCCTTTCAGCGACGCGACCGAGCATTCGCCAGCCATAGCAGCCGAAGCGCCGATTGTTGCGACAGCGGCAACGCCAGCAACCAAGAGGAATTTTTTCATGATATCATTTCCGTGTGTTCAGAGCATCCAAGATGGAACGCGCGCCGCTTTTAGCCTTTAAATGTAACAGGTCAATCTATCTGGTAGCAGGGTTTTTGGTATCTTTCACCGAATTGAAATACCTTTCAATAGCACTTTTGTTAACAATCCGACACCAATCAAGCGGACCCGTTTTGGCGAAAGCGTGTCCGCTTTGGTGGTAGGGCCTGCGGGCTAGCCCTGCACCTTTAGCACGATCTTGCCGATATGCCCCGGGGCTTCGATACGGGCATGGGCGGCGGCGGCTTCGGTCAGGGGGAATTCGCTATCCAGCACGACTTTGACCTTGCCAGCGGCAACCAAGGGCCAGACATGCGCCTCGACTTCGGCGGCGATGCGGGCTTTGGCAAGGTCGGATTGCGGGCGCAGGGTTGATCCCGTCAGCGTCAGGCGGCGCATCATCAGTTCGGCAAAGTTCACCTCGACCTTGGCCCCTTGCAGGAAGGCGATTTGCACCAGCCGCCCGTCATCGGCCAAGCTGCGCAGGTTTTGCGGCAGGTAGGTGCCGCCCACCATATCGAGGATCAGGTTCATCCCGCCCGCCTTGCGCAGAATTTGCGCCCAGTCTTGCGTGCGGTAGTTCAGGGCAGATTCCGCGCCCAGCTCTTCGCAGATGCGCACTTTGTCATCACTGCCCGCCGTGGCAAACACCCGCGCGCCTAGGGCTTTGGCAATCTGAATGGCCGTAACCCCAATGCCAGAAGTGCCGCCATGCACCAAGAACCGCTCACCCGCCTTTAGCCCGCCGCGCATCACCACATTCGACCAGACGGTAAAGCAGGTTTCCGGCAAACAGGCCGCATCGCGCAGCGACAGGCCCTGCGGGATGGGTAGGGCGTGCGCCTCGGCACAGGCGGCGTATTCGGCGTAACCGCCACCGGGCAGCAGGGCGCAAACCTGATCGCCCTCTGTATAGCGCGTGCAACCCGGCCCCACAGCCACCACCGTGCCCGAACATTCCAACCCCGGCAACGGCGATGCCCCAACGGGGGGCGCATAAGACCCCGCGCGTTGCAGTGCATCGGGGCGGTTCACACCGGCATAGGCCAAACGGATGATGATTTGCCCATGGCTAGGCACGGGAACGGGCACAAGGCAGGGCTGCAACACCTCTGGCCCGCCGGATTCGGTGATCGCAATTGCGCGCATTTCATGAGACATCGTCATTTATAGGCCCTTTGAGTGATAGCCGGGCAAATCTTGCGCAGCACTTGGCGCGCGGATGCGGTCAAACAAGGCCAATGGCCCTGCCATCAAAGCCTTGCCCAAGGGGGTGGCGGTGAAGCCCGCCTTGGCCTTTTCAAAGGCCATGACATTGGCAATCCGGCGGTCGAGAAACGCCCAAGTTGCTTCGTGATCGGCACTGTCATCGCCCAGCCAATACAGCACTGTCGCGGCATAGACCGCTGACAAGGTGGCGCGTTTGGAATACCAGTTCACATCCGTCGATGTATCACCCAAAGCCACCCAGATCGCATCCGCCGTGCCCCACAAAGCGCGCGCGCCGTCGGCGGCATATAGCGGCAAAGCGAACAGGGCAGTGCCACGGCGCACCGCCTCGGCATCGGCACCTTCCAAGCGCAGGTGGATGGCCAAGGTCACACGGTCGCGAAAGCGCAGCGCTTGTAAATCATGCGAGGCAAGGGCCGCCACCATGCGCGCATCGCCCAAGCGGTGATAGGCCAGCGCCAGATCAACCCCGCCGCGCGGCACCAAGGCTTGCACATCGGCCAATGACAGCCCCGAATCAGCCGCAGCCGCCGTCAGTGCTGCCTGCGACCACCCATCAAACGCCACATGTGGCAGGGCGCATTCCACCAGATTTTCCAACGCTTTACCCATATCCACGCCTGTCATCATCACCCCCACCGCCCAGAACTTGTGGACAAACTGCGCAGGCTTTGCTAAGCGCGTCCAGCCTGCACATCTAGTGCAACTCTAACTTAGGAAGGTGGTGACAACCACATGCAGGTCAGCGTCCGTGACAACAACGTCGAGCAAGCCCTTCGGGCTCTCAAGAAAAAGCTGCAGCGCGAAGGCGTGTTCCGCGAAATGAAGCTTAAGCAACATTTCGAGAAGCCCTCCGTCAAAAAAGCGCGCGAGCAAGCCGAAGCCGTCCGCCGTGCAAGGAAACTTGCGCGTAAGAAGCTTCAGCGTGAAGGCGGCGTTTAAGCTTTTGCTTGAACATCGCCGGTCTTGAGCAAAGGCCGACGCAGCGAACACTGGGGGATTTGTTGTGAAACAAGGCCCCACCCGATTGACCCCCGTCCGCAAGGCCGGGGGTTTTTCTTTTGACCTTAGGCGTCTTTGGCAAACAGCCAGCCCGCCAGAACCGCCGCCAAAGCACCGCCCACCACCTCGGCCAGCAAGAACGACGGGGTGGCGGTGGGGATGATGCCCGACGGTGTGTTGGTCATCGACCGCGCCAGCAACATGATCGGGTTGGCAAAACTGGTGGAAGAGGTGAACCAGTAAGCCGCCGTAATATAGCCGCCCACCAAGGCAGGCACATTGGCGCGGGCATGGATGCCGCCGAAGATCGTGAAGATCAGGCCAAAGGTCGCCACAGCTTCGGCCAAGACCTGCCCCTGCCCGCCGCGCACATGGGTTGAAATTTGCACCAGCGACAGGTCAAACATCGCATGGGTCAAAACCAACCCCGCCAAGGCCCCCGCGACCTGTGCGCCGATATAGGGCAGCACCGCGCCCCAAGCCAGATCGCGGCGCGCGGCCATGATCAGCGTCACCAGCGGGTTGAAATGCGCACCCGATAAAGGCCCCAAGACGGTGATCAGCACAAACAGCATCGCGCCCGTTACCAGCGCATTGGCCAGCAAAAGCACGCCCACATCCTGCGTCAGGGCCTGCGCCATGATCGCAGAGCCGATCACAGTGGCCACCAGCAGGGCCGTGCCCAGCGCCTCGGATACTATGGCGCGGGGGGTCACTGGATGTTCTCCCCGATGTCTTTCAAGTGCGATTTCAGGCTAAGCGCGTCAATCGTGGCCAAGGGCAAGGCGCAAAAGGCTTGGATGCGGCGCAACAGCGAGGCGTAGGTTGCCGCGAAAGCCAATGACTTTTCAGCATCGGTTCCGGTGGCTGCCGCCGGATCAGGCAAGCCCCAATGCGCGGTCATCGGCTGACCGGGCCAGTAGGGGCATTCTTCTGCGGCGGCATTGTCGCAGACGGTAAAGACAAAATCCATTTTCGGCGCATCGGGGGTGGCAAACTCATCCCAGCTTTTGGAACGGGCAAAGGCCGTGTCGATGCCTTCGCGTTCCAACAGGCTGATGGCCAGCGGATGGGGCACACCTGCGGGGAGCGAGCCTGCCGAATAGGCGGCAAAGCGACCCTTGCCCTCGCGGTTCAAGACCGCTTCGGCCAAAATCGAGCGGGCAGAGTTGCCGGTGCACAAGAACAGCACGTTGTAAGGTTTGGTTTGCATTTTTTCAGCCTTTTTGAGTGATCATATCTAACAAGGGGGCGCAGGCGTCGGGGTTGCCGCCGCAACAATCTTGCAACATCCACGCCATCAGGCCGCGCAGACCCTCCATCTGGGCGAAATAGCGGATCGAGCGGCCCTGCCGTTGCGCCGCAATCAGCCCTGCGCTTTCCAAGATGCCCAGATGGGTCGATAGGGTGTTGGGTTTCATATCCAGCCGCGTGGCAATGTCGCCCGCAGCCAGCCCCGCACCGCCCGTTTGCACCAGCAAACGAAACACCGTCAGCCGACTGGGCTGACCCAGCGCATCAAAGGCGGCAAGGGCGTTTGGCATATCCATAATTCGGGAAATATCGAAGAGATGTAACAGACGTGTGACATCCAACCGCCCCTGATCACGGGGCAAGCGGCCACGGGTTTAGCCCCGAAGGTGGCGGGTCGTGGCCCAATCCACCCCGCCTTGGCGCGGTGCGCGCTGTCTTTTTACGCCACAGCCGCATCAGAATTTCTTTGCCTCTTCACAAAATTTGATTTATTTGTGAAGTTTAGGGGAGAATCATATGCTGGGACAGCGCTTTGCCACGCGGATCAATTCGTTTGCCTCCAATGCCTTGGCCTATTGGCCAGAGCTGACGGGCAAGCCCTCGCTTGCGCAAATGGTCGCACGCGCGGCAACGGTGGATGGGTTGTCAGAACTTGACCTAAACTATCCCGATCACGTGAGCGCAGATCCAAAAGCGGTTGCGCAAATGGTGCGGGATCACGGCCTTGGTGTTTCGGGCCTTGCCATGCGCTTTTACACCAACCCCGCATTTATGCGCGGCGCTTTTACCAACGCCGACCCTGCGGTGCGACGCGAGGCGATTGATCTGACCAAGCGCGGCATTGATGCCGCACGCGAGATGGGCGCACCGATGATGACGCTGTGGTTGGGCCAAGATGGCTACGACTACGCTTTTCAATGCGATTACACATCCTTATGGGAGGCCGAGATTTCAGGCATCGCAGAAGTGTGCGCGCATGATCCCAACTGCATGATTTCCATAGAATACAAGCCCAACGAACCACGGTCGTACAGCCTGCTGAACGATGCATCGACCACGCTTTTGGCGATTGGCGAAGTGGGGGCTGCCAACCTGGGCGTTACAATCGACTTTGCCCATTCGCTGTATGCTGACGAACAACCCGCCTTTGCCGCCGCCTTGATTGCACGCAAAAGCAAGCTGCTGGGTTTGCACCTGAACGATGGCTACGCCAAGCGCGATGACGGCTTGATGGTCGCCTCGGTTCACGAAGTTGCAACGCTGGAGTTGCTGCGCGAAGTGCACCGCGCGGGCTTTGACGGGGCGATCTATTTTGACACCTTCCCCGATGCGTCGGGCCTAGATCCGGTGGCCGAATGCGCCGCCAATATCCGCACCGTCCGCCGCCTGATGGCGGGCGTTCATGCCATGGCGGGCGACAACCGCCTGACCCATGCGCAATCTGCCCAAGACCCCGTCATCGCCTTGGATATTGCGCGGCTTGCCGTCGCAAAGGGGGCGCTGGCGGCTTAACTTTACCATATCTTGTTAATTTGTGTTGAAAACGGGAGGATCCAAATGCAACACTTTCTAAAAGGCGCACTCGCTGCTGGTGTCTTGGCTTTGTCGATGGGCGCAGCCCATGCTGACCTTGCCGCGCTGAATTCCGACTCTGAGCCGGATCGGATGGATTGGTCGGAACTTGACGCCAAGTTCGGCCCGCTGGCAGCCCCGCCCGCTGGCACCAAGATCGGTGGCGTGTCCAAGACGCTGACCAACGAATACTGGCGCTCGCTGGGCCAAGGCTACCAGAACGTCGCTGACAAGCTGGGCATCACGCTGGTCTACCAAGCCGCCGCGAACGAAGGCGACCAACTGGGCCAGCTTTCGATCGCCGAAGACCTGATCAACCAAGGCTTTGCGACCCTGCTTTTGTCGCCGCAGACCGACGCCAACCTGATTCCGGCGGTTGAAAAGGCCAAGGCGGCTGGCATTCCGGTTCTGAACGTCAATGACGCCGTGATCCCCTCGGCCGAGCATTATGTTGGCAACGTGCAAAAGGGCAACGGCGTGAACGTGGCCAATTGGTTCATCGCCAACCGCCCCGAAGGCGGCAAAGTCGCCGTGATCGAAGGGCAGCCGGGCGTTTACGCCGCAGGCCAGCGCACCGCCGGTTTCACCGAGACGATCAACGCCAACGGCAAGTTTGAAGTCGTCGCTTCCGTGCCTGCCAACTGGTCGCGCGAAGAGGCGTTCAACGCCGCCACCACCATTTTGCAACAATACCCCGACATGATTGGCTTTTATGCCAACAACGACGGCATGGCTTTGGGTGTGGTTGAAGCTGTCAAAGCCGCTGGCAAGCAAGACCAAGTCGCGGTTTTCGGCACGGACGGGATTTCAGATGCCTATGCCGCGATCAAAGCGGGTGATCTGACTGGCACCGTTGACTCCTTCCCGGTTCTGACCGGTGAAATCGCGCTGGAAGTAAGCTTGCGCCTGCTGGCGGGGCAAAAGCTGCCCCGCGTTGTGGCAACGCCGCAAGCCCTGATCACCAAAGACAATATCGACACCTATGCCACCAGCGACATGGCCGCCCTGCGCGCCGCTTTGCTGAAGTAAGCCAACCGGTCTGCCCGAACACCGTTTCGGGCAGACCCTTTCCTTGCGGATTATCCCATGCCCCCCCGCCTTTCCCTGACTGACGTGCAAAAAACCTTCGGGCTAACCAAAGTCTTGCACGGCGTGGCGTTAACCGTGCAACCCGGCGAAGTGCATGGGCTGTTGGGCGAGAATGGCGCAGGCAAATCGACGCTTTTAAACATCCTGTGCGGTGTTCTTACCTGTGACAGCGGTCAGATCGCGATTGACGGGGCCGCGGTGCACATCGCCTCGCCGCGCGATGCAACGACGGCGGGCATTGCGATGATCCATCAGGAACTGCAACAAGTGCCTGAATTGACGGTTACGCAGAACATCTTTCTGGGCCACGCCCTGCGGCGCGGCATCTTCGTCGACCGCGCCCGACAAGAGGCTGAAGCCAAACGCCTGCTATCGGCCCTTGATCCCGCGATTGACGTGACGGCCCCGATCCGCAGCCTGCGCGTGGCGCAGCGCCAGATCGTGGAAATCGCCAAGGCCTTGCGCGGCAATGCCAAGATTATCGCCATGGATGAGCCGACCTCGTCGCTGACACCTGCCGAGTTTGAAAAGCTGGTGGCGGTGATTGCCAAGCTGTCGGCACAAGGGGTCAGCGTGATCTACGTCAGCCACAAGATGGATGAGGTGTTTCGCGTTTGCCAGACCGCCACCATCCTGCGCGATGGTCGTTTGATTGCGCAGGTGCCTATCCCCGCCACGCCAGTTTCCGATGTGATCGAACTGATGGTGGGGCGTGAACTTGCCAAATCCACCCACCAGTCCCATGCCACCAACCGCACACTTCTTAAAGTTATCGGCCTAAGCCGTGGCCGCGCTGTGCAAGACGCAACCTTTGACCTGCGCGCCGGAGAGGTGCTTGGCATCGCGGGGCTTGTAGGCTCTGGCCGCACCGAACTGATGCGCCTGATTGCCGGGGTTGACCGGGCTGACACAGGTCACATCGAGGTTGCGGGCGCAGTTATTCCCGCTGGCCCGCGTGCGCGCATCACGGCCGGCTTGGGCCTTGTGCCCGAAGAACGCAAGCGCGACGGCATCATCCGCCACCGCCCCGTCACCTCGAACACCGGCCTGCCCGCGATGCGCCGCTTTTCGCGCCTTGGGGTGATCCGCAGGGCGATGCTGCGTGCGAAAACCGAAGATCTGATGCGCCAAGTCAACCTGCGCCCCTTGGATGTGGCGCGCCCGATCGGCAGCTTTTCAGGCGGCAACCAGCAAAAGGCCATCATCGGGCGTTGGCTGGCCGCGGGCACCCAGATTTTCCTGTTTGACGAACCCACACGCGGCATCGACGTGGGCGCTAAGGCTGAGATTTACGACCTGATCGAACGGCTGGCTGCAGAGGGCAAGGCCGTTTTGTTCGTATCTTCCGAACTGCCCGAGGTGATCCGCCTTGCCGACCGCGTCTTGGTCATGCGTGAGGGCAAGATCAGCGCCACCCTAGGCCCCGACCAGATCACCGAGGCGCATATCGCCCGCCACGCCATTCCGTCTACCTGAGGATCCCATGCGCACCTATTTCAAAAGCATCAAATTCCGCGATGCGGGAACCTTGATCGGGCTGATCTTGATCTCGATCGTCTTCGCCTTAATGTCGCCGGTGTTCCTGACCGCGCCGAACCTGCTGAACATTTTGCAGCAATCCTCGATCAACGCCTGCATCGCCCTTGGGATGACTTTGGTGATCATCTCGGGCGGGATTGACCTGTCGGTGGGGCCGGTAGCCGCATTGACCGCAATTTTGGGCGCGGCCATGCTGGTGGCAGGCGTGCCGATACCGCTGGCCATCTTTGGCGCGCTGGCCGCGGGGGTGGTTTGCGGCTTTGTGAATGGCGCGCTGATCGCTTGGGGCGGGTTGCAGCCTTTTATCGTGACACTCGGCGGCTTGTCGCTTTATCGGGCTTTGGCGCTGATTTACACCGGCGGCCAACCGATCTTTGGCTTGCCCGATGGGTTTCGCGCCCTGACCAACGGCACCTTCCTTGATGTGCCCACCCCCGTCATTATCGTCGCATCCCTAGCGGTGGTGGCTTGGGTGATCCTGAACAAAACCCCCTTGGGCGAGTATTTCATGGCCATCGGCGGCAACCCTGAAGCCGCGCGCATTGCGGGTGTGCCGGTGGTGCTGACCAAACTGGCCGCCTATATGATTTCAGGCTTCATGGCCGCCGTCGCCGCGATGATCCTGATTGGTCGCTTAGGTGCTGCCGAACCCACCATGGGCACCCTGTGGGAACTTGACGCCATCGCCGCCTCGGCCATCGGGGGGGCATCGCTGATGGGGGGGCGCGGGTCAATTCCCGGCACGCTGATCGGGTGCATCATTCTGGGCACATTGCGCAACGGATTAACACTTCTTAACGTACAGGCCTTCTATCAACTGCTTGCCACGGGTATCATCATCATTGTTGCGATGCTGATCGACAAGTTCGCATCGGGCGTGGGTGGTGGAAAGCAGGGGTAAGCATGGGTGATCCAAGGGCTGTTGGCGCGCAAATACGCATGAGGTTGCCAAGCCTCACCCCGCTAGAGGGCAAGGTGGCCGCCGAAATTCTTGCCCGCAAAGACATAGACGAGGCAACGCCCCTGCGCGAAATCGCCCTGAAATCGGCGGTGTCCGAAGCAATGGTCGTGAAAGTTGCCAAAAAACTGGGCTTTGAAGGCTTTCGCGATTTCCGCCAAGGGCTGGTCGACTATTACCGCTCAGACACCGCAGGCCTGCACGCCGAGATCGGCGAGGATGATACGGCGGGCGAAATCGTGCAGAAAGTGTTTCGCACCGCCATGCAGGCGCTGGAAGAAACCTTTGCCATTCTGGATCTGGAAGCCTTCGACCGCGCCGCAGACTACCTTGCCCGCGCCAAACAGCGCGACTTTTATGGCTTTGGCGGCTCTGCCCAGATTGCGCGCGATGTCAGCCACAAGTTCCTGCGCATCGGCATTCGCACGTCAGTCTTTGATGATGCGCATATGATGATGATGTCGGCGGCCCTGCTTGGCCCCGACGATGTGGCGATTGCCTTTTCGCACTCTGGCTCTACCGCAGCCGTGCTGGAAGCGGCAGAGATGGCCCGCCGCAACGGCGCGCGCACAATTGCTGTGACCAACTATCCGCAAAGCCCCTTGGCCAAACTGGTGGATGTGGTGCTGTGTTCCACCGCCCAAAACTCACCCCTGCTTGGAGAGAACGCGACCGCCCGCATCGCCCAACTGAACCTGCTCGATGCCCTGTTCGTCGCCGTCGCCCAGCGTGACCGCAAAGCCGCAGATGCCAACCTGAACCGCACCATGCGCGCGGTTCAATCCAAACGCAGATTGTAAATTCACCATGCCCATCGTTCTCACCGTCGGAAGCCTGCATTATGACATCATGGTCGACGCCGACCATTTGCCCCGCAAAGATGAAACGGCGATTGGCAGCCGCTGGTTTCCAAAATTCGGTGGCAAGGGGGGCAATCAGGCCGTTTCAGCCGCCAAAGCAGGCATCGAAAGCCGGATGGTCGGGGCCGTGGGCAACGACGACTTTGGCAGTTTCCTGCGGGCAAACCTGCTAAAGGGCGGCGTTGATGATCGCTTCATCGCCACCGTGCCAGATGTTGGGTCAGGGATGAGCGTGGCAATCCAAGATGCCGCGGGCGATTATGCCGCGACCATAGTTTCGGGCGCAAACCTGCACATTGCCGCCACGGCTTTGGCCCACGATGCCGTCTGGGCCGGTGTCAGCGTGCTGATCTTGCAAAACGAAGTGACCGAGGCGACAAACCTTGCCGCAGCGCGCGAAGCGCGCAAGCGCGGTGTGAAAACCGTGCTCAACGCCGCCCCGTGGCGGCCCTTGGGGGCCGAGTTTTGCCGCCTTGTTGATATTCTGGTCGTGAACGCGGTCGAGGCCGAGATGATGGGCACCCAACCCGTCTGTAGCCTGCCCAGCGCCGCCGAGGCTGCCAAACGTCTGGCGGACCAGTTCGAAACCGTGATCGTGACGGCTGGCAGCATAGGCTTAGCCGCATGGGGTGCCCATGACGAAGGCCTGCAAATTCCTGCCCAAAAGGTGCAGGTCGTCAGCAGCCACGGCGCGGGCGATGCGTTCATCGGGGCGCTGGCAGCACAAATTGCCAACACAGCGCCCCTTGAACAAGCCTGCCGCGCCGCCTCTGCCGCCGCAGCACGCCATGTGTCGGGGCACTAAGGCACCCCGACAGCGGTGCGCTTAATTCTTGTCGACCGGCTTAGACCGCATCCGGCTGACCGTCTCACGCTCTGCCCGTTTTAGGCGCATCGGGGGCAGGCCGCGTTCCATAAACGCCATATCGTCCAGCACCATCTCGCCCATCTTCTTGAACGCCACATCCAAGGCTCCGGCACGGTGGGCCGAGCGTAAGAAGCCGGACAGCGTGCGGATCGGATGGTCAGCGGCCAAAGGTTCTTGCGGGAAAACATCAGAGGCCGCCACGATATGGCCGCTTTTCACCGCCGCCATCAGCGCATCAAAATCCACCACATCCGCACGGCTTAACAAGATAAAAGCCGCCCCTTTGCGCATCGCCGCGAACCCTTGCGCGCCAAGAAACCCCTTGTTTTCACTGGTAACAGCCGCCACCACAAAAACGAAATCACTTTGCGCCATGACGCTTTCAAGACTGGCCGGTTGCACGCCCGCGTCTTTCAAAATGCTTTCGGGCAACCACGGATCATAAACCTTGATCTTCGCGCGAAACCCCGACAGCACGCGGTGCAGCGCTTTGCCCAGATCGCCAAAGCCAACGATCCCGATGTCTGATCCGGTCAGCAAACGGGCACTGCCATTGCCATCACCGCCCCACAGTTCTGCCCCGTTGCGAAAGGCCAGATCGGCGTCAACGATCCCCCGCGCAAGGTTCAGCGCCATCGCCAGCCCCATTTCGGCCACAGGTTCCGCGAAAACTTGGCCCGTTGTCAGCACATAAATGCCGCGCGCAAACACCTGATCATAAGGCATGTTATTGAGCAGGTTGCTTTCAACATTCAGCACGGCTTTCAAATTGCGCAAACGGCCCAAAGTTTCGGCCGAAAGCGGCGGTTGGCCGATGATGTAGCGCACCCGCCCCAGCAGATCGTCGCCCAAAGAGGCCAAATGATCGGAAGTCGTTTCAACCACATCATATGTGGCACGCAGTTTGGCAAGGTTCGCCGCCGAGAAAATCAGCTCTAACGTGCGAGGCTCTGGCACGCTCAGGACCAGCGCCTTTTCAAGTTCGTCCATTCCCACCCCCTCGGCCGCTGCAAATGCTGGCCCTGCCCCCCATAAAGCACAAACGACGCCGATTTGCAGCCATGACTTCACCCTTGGCCCTTGATAGTTCAGCGCCCAAAGCCCCCTTCGCCCCGCGCACCGGCTGACAGTCTGTAAGACGCCCATCCGGCGGGGGGCAGGTCTTGAAGGACATAGGGGGCGCAAAAAGGTGTAACCCATGCCCCGCGCCAGCGCCCCAGCAAGGCGCTGCGTTTGTCATTCTTGATTGGGGGCAAAGGACGAGGAGGTTTTTAGACAAACGCTGATCGAAAAAAGCTTATCGCTCCCGTTCTTCCGGCCCGTTAAATGCCATCGTTTTAAGCCGGTCGGCTTGACCGTCAGGAACAAGGCGACAAAGTCGAAAACCTCGTAGGGCTTCGCTCTTGGCTTCAAACCTCGAATCCCAGCATCGGTCAAAGGCTTCTGGGGTGCCACTTTTTGGAGTATGGCTGTTGCCCCCAACGGCTCCCCAAAAGTGGGGCATCACACGATATTGGGCAGAAGTGTGTCGCGCAAATCAGCCGCGAACACTCCGATCCATCACAGGGTTATTGTGACCAGACCATTTCGGATGTGAAATTGGTGGCGAGGGGGGGACTCGAACCCCCGACCCTGCGATTATGAGTCGCATGCTCTAACCAACTGAGCTACCTAGCCACTGCGCGTCGAGGTACTGGACCGCGCCTTAGGCGTCAAGGCGAAATCGTAGTATCCTCGGCGCGGGTTTCGTGCGCCACCCTTGGCCTGCCAGATGCCGTTACTGTCACTGTGGCTTCGATGAACATCGGGTTGCCCTCTACCTGCGCTTCGCGGATGTCGCGGGTGGTTGTCACGCGCAGGTCGGCGGCACCTGCGGCTTGGGCGCGTGCGGTGGCTTCGGCGACAAGGGCTGCTTGCAGCGTATCAAGTGCCAGATCGCGGGTGTTGAAGGTTTGCAACCCCTCGGGCAGGTGGGCCGTAAAGCGCCCCTCTCCGGGGCTGCTGACCAAGCCTTGGGCGCGTTGGCTGACTTGGCCCACGACTGCGCCGATGGCGTTGGCGACACCGGCGTGTTCGGGCAAGATCATCTTGCACCCCAACCGCTCGCCCACCGCGCCGTAGTAGCTGGGGGCGGATGCGCCAAGGCCGATCACCGGCACGCCAAGGCGCAGGGTCACTTCCACCACACCGCGGTGGCGGTTTAGCCCTGCCGTGGTCAGCGGGTGGCGGGCCAGCGTCTCGGCCTGTTCGTCAAAGCCGCCGTCTTCATCAAAGGCCGCTTCCAGCAGGCATTCCACCGTCTGTGCCGTCAACTGGTCAATCACCGCCTGTGCCAGCACCGCACCGTCAAGGGCAATCCGGTCGCCCGACCCGTTGCGCCGCTTGGCCAGCAGCTTCAGCGCCTTGACCGAGGCTGTGCCATCCCAAGCCTCCAACCGCCCCAGAACATGGCTGGCATCCGATGGGGTGACGCCCGAAATCATCACCAAGCCGCGCGCCACCAAGCGCTCCATCGCCGCCACTTCAAGGCGCGATGTCAGCGCCAGTGACAGCGGCATCGGCTTGGTCACACGTTCCAGCACCGTCGCCTCACGCGCTGTCAACCCGCCAGTTTGGCCCTGCATCGGGATCACAAAGCGCCCGTCAAACTCGCCCGCCGTATCTGATGACAGCCACCGATCAAGGGCTGCATGCACCATTGGCCCATGGTCCACCGCCAGCAACGACACCGGTATCAACCGGCGCGGGCCAAGGCGCAGCCCGCCCGTTAGCCCCGTGGCCAGCACATGCACTTCACTGTCGCCACCAAGGCCCGATGTGCGCATCGCGACCGCCTCGACCATCGTGCGCAAACCGCCAACGCGGGCCCCTTCGGGGTCAATCTCGGGCAAGCCATTGCGCAGCAGGGCGACATCGGTGGTCGTGCCGCCAATATCGCTGACCAAGGCATCGCTTGCCCCCGTCAGCCAACGTGCCCCCACGATGCTGGCGGCAGGGCCGGACAGGATCGTTTCAATCGGCCGTTCGCGCACCATCGCGGCCGAGATCAGCGCCCCATCGCCGCGCACCACCATCAAGGGCGCGGTGATACCCACAGCTTCCAAATGCCGCTCGCAGGCCGCAACCAGCCGGTCGATCATCCCGATCAGCCGTGCATTCAACACCGCCGTCAAGGCGCGCTTTGGCCCGTTCAGCTTGGCGGATAACTCGTGCGAACAGGTCACAGGCCGCCCCGACACCCGCCGGATCAAATCGCGTGCAGCCACTTCATGCGCAGGGTTGCGGGTGGCAAAGCGCGAAGCCACGGCAAAGCCCATCACATCGCCTGACAGTTCGCGCACGGCCTGTTCCAAAGCCGCCATATCCAACGCCTGCGCCTGACCGCCCGCGTGGTTATGCCCCCCCGCCAGCCGCACAACAGGGTCGCCCTTAAGCGCCTCAACCAAGCCGCCGCGTTCCAGATCATCGGCGTCAAAGCCGATGAAAATCAGCGCCACACGGCCCCCCTGCCCTTCGACCAGCGCATTGGTGGCCAAGGTGGTCGAAAGCGACACCATGGCGATTTGCGCAGGCTGCACCCCCGCCCCCGCCAAAGCCGCATCGACAGCGCGGCCAATGCCCAAGGCCAGATCGGCGCGGGTGGTCAGCGATTTGGCCTTGCCGATCACGGCATCGGCCGCTTCATCCAAGATCACGGCATCGGTGTAGGTGCCGCCGGTATCCACACCCAAAAGATAGGCCATTCGCGCATTCCTGTATCAGTTCTGGGAGTAGATAGGGCCAAGTCACACCGCGCACAGGTCTGCCCGCGACGCAACAGGTCGCCCAGCGGCATTAACGAGGGGCGGCGGCGCGGCGCAAGCGGTCGTTGATGGCACGGCCAAGGCCCGTGTCGGGGATGGGGGCGATGGCGATGGGGCGGCCTTGGGACAAGGCATCGGCGGCGCGCAACAGGTGAAACAGGTTGGCGGCGGCTTCGATCAGGTCGGCTTTGGGCGACAGGTTCAGATCACAAGGCCCATCTCCAAAGCCGATGCGCACTTCGCCTGCGCGCGTGTCCACCGCCTTCAACCGCACCGGAGCATTCGGGGCGTAGTGGCTGGCCAACTGGCCCGGCGCATTGGGGCGCGCTGTATCGCCGCCGATTGCCAAAGGCCCCGTCAGAGCCTCGATCGCTTCCACCGTTACACCACCGGGGCGCAGCAATTCGGTGCGCGCAAACAGCCCAAGGATGGTCGATTCAACCCCCACTTCACAGGCCCCCCCGTCAATCACCGCGGCAATGCGGCCCTGCAATCCGTCCACCACATGATCCGCCCTTGTCGGTGACACCCGCCCCGAAGGGTTGGCCGAAGGGGCAGCCAATGGCCCGCCGAACGCCGCAATCAGGGCACGCGCTACGGGATGGGCGGGCAGGCGGATTGCGACAGTGGGCAGTTCTGCGGTGACATAGGGCGACAGGCCCGCATCCATACGCAGCGGCAACACCAAGGTCAGCGGGCCGGGCCAGAACCGCGCCGCAAGCGCCTCGGCCTTGTCGTCAAACACGGCCAATCGCCGCGCCATCGCCATGTCTGACACATGGGCGATCAGCGGGTTGAACCGTGGCCGCCCCTTGGCCGCATAAATCCGCGCCACCGCCAGATCAGACATGGCATCACCGCCAAGCCCGTAAACCGTTTCGGTCGGGAAGGCGACAAGCAGGCCACCGCGCAGCAAAGCCACGGCGCGCTGGATGCCATCGGCATCGGGGGCTAGGATTTGCATGGGTTCCATTTGGGGCTGTTCGCCTTTCGGGCTGGATCATCGGGCTTGGGTCGGAATGCACCTGCCCTGTCCTATCGCGCGCCATCGTCCTTGTGAAGCAGCGCACAAACCCTAGGCCGCCCGCTTGTCAGACGAACGTGCGCTGATGGTGGCCCTTGGCTTTGCCCAGAGCGCCGCCACGGCCATAGCGCGGTTCGGTCCGGAATGTGACAAGTTCTCCGGCGCGCAGCGCGCCATGAGCAATGGGGGTGAAGATTTGCATGGGTTCCATTTGGGGCCGTTCGTCTTTCGGGCGGGGTCATCGAGCTTGGGTCGGAATGCCCTTGCCCTGTTCTATCCCGCGCCATCGCCTTGCGAGGCAGCGCACAAGCCCTAGGCCGCCCGCTTGTCAGACGAACGTGCGCTGATGGTGGCCCTTGGCTTTGTCCAGAGCGCCGCCACGGCCATAGCGCGGTTCGGTCAGGAATGTGACAAGCTCTCCGGCGCGCTGGATGCCATCGGCATCGGGGCGAGGATTGCACAGGCTCCATTTGGGGCTGTTCGTCTTTCGGGCTGGATCATCGGCCTTGGGTCGCGGTATCCTTGCCCTGTCCAATCCCGCGCCATCGCCCTTGTGAAGGAGCGCCCATGCCCTACACCGCCCCCCTGTCAGACTACCGCCTGTTGCTTGCGACCCTTGGCTTTGACCAAGTCGCCGCCACCGACCGCTTTGGCCACGCCACGCCTGACACGGTTGACGCCATCCTGACCGAAGCCGCGCGGTTGTCGCAAACCACCCTCGCGCCGCTCAACCGCGCAGGCGACTTGCATCCGGCGGTCTTGGTCGACGGGGTTGTGCGCACCTCTCCGGGCTTTGCCGCAGCCTTTCGCGCGGTGGCCGACGGCGGGTGGATCGGCATCAGTGCATCGCCCGACCACGGCGGCATGGGCTTGCCCTTGGCCTTGGCGACCTGCGTGGGCGAGATGATGGGATCGGCCTGTCTGTCGCTGCAACTGTGCCCCCTGATGACCCAAGGCCAAATTGACGCGCTAGAGCATCACGCCAGCCCCCAAATGCAGGCCCTGTATATTCCCAAGCTGATCTCGGGCCAGTGGAACGGCACGATGAACCTGACCGAACCACAGGCCGGATCGGATGTGGGCGCGCTGCGCACCAAGGCCGAACCCTTGGGCGACGACACCTTTGCCATCACGGGCGAGAAGATTTACATCTCGTGGGCCGATAATGATTTCACGCAAAACACCTGCCACCTTGTGCTGGCCCGCCTGCCTGATGGCGGGGCTGGCACCAAGGGGATCAGCCTGTTCATGGTGCCCAAATTCCTGCCCGATGCGGCGGGCAACCTTGGCGCGAGGAATGCGCTGCGGGTGGTCAGGTTAGAACATAAGCTGGGCCTGCACGGCTCCCCCACCGCCGTGATGGCCTATGAAGGGGCTACAGGCTGGCTTGTGGGCGAACCGCACAAGGGCATGGCCGCGATGTTCACCATGATGAACAACGCAAGGCTGGGCGTGGGGATGCAGGGCGTTTGCGTGGCAGAAGCGGCCCTGCAACAAGCCCTGACCTACGGCGAAGCACGCGTGCAGGGCCGCACGGCGCTGGATGGGCCGGGCGTGATCGGCCACCCCGATGTGCGCCGGATGCTGGCCGAGATGCGCGCTGAAACCTTTGCCGCCCGCGCGATTGGGCTGGCTTGTGCCGTGGCCATCGACATGGCCCGCGCCACAGATGACGGCGCATGGCAGGCCCGCGCGGCCTTTCTAACCCCCATCGCCAAGGCTTACGGCACCGATACCGGCCACCATGTGGCGCAGTTGGGCATTCAGGTGCATGGCGGGTTGGGGTTCATCGAAGACAGCGGGGCGGCGCAGTTCGCCCGCGATGTGCGGGTGACGCAGATTTACGAAGGCACCAACGGCATTCAGGCGCTGGATCTGGTCGGCCGCAAGATGGTGGACAACGGCGCTACAGCCTTCGCCCTGCTGGACGAGGTCGCACAGACCGCCGCCCTGTCACCGCCCGACCTTGGCCAGCCCGTGTTGGCTGCCGTGCAGGCCCTGCGCGATGCGACCGCCACGCTTTTGGCGCAAGACGCGATAGATCGCGCGGGGGCCGCCGTGGCCTATCAACGCGCCTTTGCGCAGGTTCTGGGCGCGGGTTTTCACCTGAAAGCGGCACAGGCTGATGCCACACGCCTGCCCCTTGCGCGCTTTGCCATCACCCGCCTTCTGCCCCGCCATGCGGCATGGATCGCCGAAGCACAGCACGGCGCGCAGGGGCTTTCTGACCTGTCAGCGGAAATGTTGCGCGCGTGACCCAAGCCTTGCGCTACCCTTTCCCCGATCCTCCGGCCGAGGGGCAAGCGGTCGAAGTCGCCCAAGGCGTCTTATGGCTGCGCCTGCCGCTTCCAGGTGCGCTTGACCATGTCAACGCCTATTTGCTGGACGATGGGCAAAGCTGGACGCTGGTCGATACGGGCCTGTCGTCAAAGCGCACCAAGGCCATCTGGCAGGCGGCGCTGGCGGGGCCTTTGCGCGGCAAACCCGTCTCGCGCGTGATCGTCACCCACCATCACCCCGACCATGTGGGCCTTGCCGGTTGGTTCCAAGACCAAGGGGCCGAGTTGCTGATGACCCGCACGGCGTGGCTGTACGCGCGCATGTTAACGCTGGATGAACAAGCCACCAGATCGCCCGAATCAACCCTGTTCCTAACCCGCGCGGGGTTAAGCGGCGAGGCGCTGGCACAAAAGGCAGCCGAGCGGCCATTCAACTTTTGTGATGTCGTCGACCCCCTGCCCTTGGGCTTCTCTCGCCTTGAAGAGGGCACAGTTTTGCAAGCTGCTGGCCGCCGCTGGCAGGTGCGCCTAGGCCAAGGCCACGCGCCTGACCATGCGACATTGTGGAGCCTTGATGACGCTCTCGTTCTGGGCGGCGACCAGTTCTTGGCCACCATCACCCCCAACATCGGCGTCTATGCCACCGAACCCGATGCTGACCCTTTGACCGATTGGCTGACAAGTTGCCGCAGCTTTCAAACGATAGCGCAGCCCGACCAGCTGATCTTACCCGGCCATAAACTGCCCTTCACCGGCCTGCCCCTGCGCCTTATGCAAAAGATCGCCTCGCATGACGCTGCTTTGGCGCGGCTGTTAGATCACCTGTCTGCCCCCACCCGCGCGGTGGATTGCTTTTCCGCCCTATACCGACGCAGCCTTGGGCCGGATGACTTTGGGCTGGCCTTGGCCGAAACCTTGGCCCACCTGAACTGCTTGCACCGACAGGGCAAAATCACCCGCCACCTGTCACCTGACGGCGCTTGGGCATGGCAGCGCGCCTAACGCGGATTACCCAATCACACCCCACAAGCACCCGTGACAGGGCGGCACTTATCGGGTAATGCCAACCAAAGGTCTGCGGATCAGATGACTTTGCACTCAGGAGACGGGCACGATGAGCGATCACAAACAAGGCAGCATGGACATCCGCGCACAGGAAAAAACCTTTGCCGCCTTTATCAAGTTTGCAACTTGGGGCGCTGTGATCAGCATTCTTGTGCTGATCATTATGGCGCTGTCAAACGCCTGACTCCAAAGGCCGCGCCAGACCGGCGCGGCATCCTCCTTGGCCCACAGGTGTCGCAATGCTGACCCGTTTTTGTGTCTGTGTCTCATTGGTCGTTCTGGCCGGTTGTGCTGGCGAACACCAAGCGGCCAGCCAATCGCCCTTGGCCTATACACCCTATGTGGCCCAAGGGCCTGCGACGATCACGCTGATCACGTCGATCAACGGGCGCAGCGATGCGGGGGCGCATAGTGCCTTGGTCATCAACGGATCAGAGCGCGTGCTCTACGACCCCGCCGGATCGTGGGAGTTGCAAGACGGTGTTGCCCCCGAGCGGGATGATATGCACTACGGCATGTTCCCCGCCGCCTTGGACAATTACATCGCCTTCCAAAGCAACGGCGTCTTTTATGCGACCGAGCAGACCATCGTCGTGCCTTTGGCTGTAGCCGACCAAGCCATTGCCGAAGCAAAGGCCCAAGGCGCAACCCCCAAGGCTTTGTGTGGCCATTCGGTGTCGACCGTTCTGGCCAAACTGCCGGGGTTTGAAAGCCTGAACGTGGCCTATTTCCCCAAAGCCATCGCGCGCGAGTTTGCCAAGCTTCCCGGCGTCGTCGAAACCCGGATCGAGGGGACAACGGCCGAGTAATCGGGCGCTTCTTTCGCTAACAGCAAAGGCCAAGCCTTGCGCATTTTCGGCATTATACTGGCAGGCGGCGCGGGGCGGCGCATGGGCGCAGATAAGGCGCTGATGCCCTTGGGCGGGCGGCCCTTGGTGCAGTGGGTGGCCGACAGCTTTGGCCCGCAGGTGGAAGACTTGGCACTGTCGGCCAACGGCGATCCGCAGCGGTTTGCGTTTATGGGCCTGCCCGTCTTGCCCGACAGCCAAGTGCAAGGCCCCCTGTCGGGCGTGCTGGCTGGCTTGCACTGGGCTGCGGCGCGGGGGGCAACGGCCCTTGCCACCGTGCCCTGCGATGGCCCGTTTGTGCCCCCCGACCTTGTGCCGCGCTTGTGCCTTGCCGCCGAAGGTGGGCACCCCGCCCTAGCGCAAAGTGGTGACGATCTGCTGCCGACCTATGGCCTTTGGCCCATCGCTAGCCTGCCTGCGCTGGAAGGCTTCCTCACCTCTGGCGTGGCGGCGCGCTTGCGCGACTTTGCCCGACTGCAGGGCGGCACTTGGGCCAGCTTTCCCGCAGGCAGCTTTGCCAATGCCAACACCCCGCAAGACCTTGCGGCCTTGGCCGCGCGCTTGGCCCAAGGCACATGACCCGCTTTGACCGCATCGCCGTGGTTGATTGGTCAGCCGCCAGCGCACCACCACGCCGCACGCCCAAGGCCGATGCCATCTGGATCGGGCTGGCGGATTGCACGGGCGTGACCACAACCTACCACCCCAGCCGCCATCTGGCCGAACAGGCCATCGTCGCGTTGATTGCCCAAACCCGCCAAGCGGGCGAAAGCCTGCTGATCGGCGTCGACTTTGCCCTAGGCTACCCCGCAGGCTTTGCCCCCCGCCTGACAGGCCAAGCCCGCGCCTTTGCCGTGTGGCGCTGGCTGGCGGGGCAGATCACCGACAGCCCCGCCAATCTCAACAACCGCTTCGCCGTGGCCGATGCGATCAACCGCCAGTTCGGTGGGCAAGGCCCGTTTTGGGGCCACCCGCAGAGCCAAAGCTTTGCCCATCTGTCACCGCGCAAAACGGTTGATTACCCCGCCCTAGGGCTTTCAGAACGCCGACAGGTGGAACAGGTGGTTCCCCGCGCGCAACCGGTGTGGAAGCTGTTCACCACAGGGTCGGTTGGTGGGCAAAGCCTGATGGGCCTGCCGATGATCCACCGCTTGGCCACGCAGCACGGGGCCAGCGTGTGGCCGTTTGATGCGCCCTCGGCTGTGACGGTGGCGGAAGTTTACCCCTCGCTCTTAGCCCCTGCCGTTACCGCCGCCCTAGGGCCTGCAAGCATCAAGGATGAGGTGCAAGTGCGCCTTCTGGCGCAAGCGCTGCACAGGTTGGGGCAAAGCGGCGATCTGGCGGGGCTGTTGGCCGAAGCCCCCGCTGCGGTGCGCGATGAAGAGGGTTGGATACTGGGCGCCACCGCCGCCGCCGCCCTGCTGGCAGCGCTATGACGGGCGATTGGTCGCTGTCGCTTGGCCTGCCAAAGACCCTGCGTCATGATGCAGCGCGGCTTTACTGGCAGGCCTTTGGCCCAAAACTGGGCATGGTGCTGGGCCCCGAACGCCGTGCCTTGGCCTTTCTGGAAAGTGTCATTCGCGCCGATCATGTGCTGATCGTCACCAGCAAAGACGGCCAGTTGCTGGGCCTAGCTGGCTTCAAAACGCCCAAGGGCAGCTTTGCCATGGGCAACCCCGCAGCCCTGCGCCAGTTTTACGGGCCTTGGGGCGGGTTTTGGCGCAAGCACCTGCCGGGCCTGCTGTCGAGCGAGGTCGACAACGACAACTTCCTGATCGACGGCATCTGTGTCGCACCCCAAGCGCGCGGCCAAGGCATTGGCACGGCGCTGTTGAGCGGCCTGTACGACCAAGGCCAAGCGCGCGGCTACCCCGCCGTGCGGCTGGATGTGGTCGCCACCAACACCCGCGCGCAACGGCTTTACCGCCGCGAGGGCTTTGTTCAAACTGGCCATCACGACATCGGGTTGCTGCGCTATATCTTCGGCTTCACCCGCTCGATCACCATGCTGCGCCGACTTTAGCGAGCCTATGCCATCGCCGCCGCTTGTATCCACCACGCTGGGGAACGCCCTTGCAGGACTGTTACGGCGCGTTCCGCCTTGGTCGCGGTGGCAAAAAGGCCAAAGCAGGTCGCCCCCGACCCTGACATCCGCGCCACCAAGCAACCGTCCTGTGCGCTCAAAGCGGCGATAACCTCTGCAATCAGCGGCACAAGTGCCATTGCGGGCGCTTCCAAGTCATTGCGGCAGCGGTGCAGATACTCAGCCAAGGCTGCTGCATCGGGCATGGGTTCGGGCGGGGGCAGCGGTGGATTGTCGCGGCGCGTTAAAGCACCAAAAACCGCAGCGGTGCTTAGGCCGACACCAAGATTGACCAGCACAAGATGGGCCGCAGGCAGGGCAACGGGTGAAATCTCGTCGCCAATGCCAGCCATTCGGCACGATTGCCCCGCCAAACACACAGGCACATCAGCGCCCAAGGCCAGCACCTTGCCCGCATCTGGCAAATCACAGCCCCACAAGGCGCACAGCGCTTGCAAAGTCGCCGCCGCATCTGCCGACCCGCCGCCGATGCCCGACGCGACCGGCAACCGCTTATCCAGCGTAATCGCCGCCCCAAGCGGGCTGACAAGCGCCTGTGCGGCCTTTACAACAAGGTTGTCCGGCCCCGCGGACAGGCCCGCCGCCATAGGCCCAGTGATCGCCAAGCTGAGCGAAGGGGCAGGTTCAACACCGATAACATCGCCAAAATCGGTAAAGGCCACCAGACTGTCCAGCAGGTGATACCCATCGCCGCGCCGGCCTGTCACGTGCAGGGCAAGGTTCACCTTGGCCCGCGCCACACGCTGCACCGCCCTTGGCATCTGCCCCTTACCCGCCATTGCCTTGCGTCTTTTCGTCTTGCAGCACCTGATCCAAGCCCTTGTCCAGCTTCAACTGGATACGGGCGGCATCCTTGGCTTCGGGGTGAAACGTCAAGGCGCGGTGCCATTGAAACTGCGCCTCGCGCTTGCGGCCGACCATCCAATACACATCGCCAAGGTGATCTGTCACCACAGCATCGACCGGCATCAAAAGCGAGGCTTTCTCCATCGGGGCGACCGCTTCGTCATAGCGGCCAAGGCGGAAATAGGCCCATGCCAGACTGTCGATGATATAGCCCTCGTCCGGTGCTGCGCTGACGGCTTTCTGGATCATGGCAAGGGCTTGGGGCAAATTCTCGCCGCGATCAACATAGCTGTAGCCCAGCTCGTTCAAAATGCGCGGTTCATTGGGGGCAAGAGACAGGGCTTGGGTGTAATCCGCCTCGGCCTTGGGCCAATTGCTTTGGTTCAGATAGCACCCGCCGCGCCGGTAAAACAGCGCCCAGTCGGCGGGCACGGGGGTTTGGATCAGGGCGATGGCTTGCGCGTAAACGCCAATCGCCGCATCGCAGTGATCTTGGCGGCGCAGGCTGTCGCCGTAGGCGCTTAACACGCCGGCATTGTCGGGGTTTTCAGCGGCCAAGACCTTTAGCAAGGCCACCGCCTCGTCAAGCTTGCCCGCCGATTGCGCTGACCCCGCTTGCCCGATGATGGCCGAGACATAGGCAGGATCGCTTTTGGGCACCTGCGCAAAGGTGCTGCTCGCCAGATCGTATTGGCCCAACTTGTCCAACACCCGCGCCGACATCAGCAGTGCCTCGACATGGTCAGGGCGCAGCGTTGTGGCAAGGCGGGCGTTGAGCAGGGTGAAGGTGTCGTTCGTTTGGCCCACCAGCAGGGTGGCAAGGGTGAAATACGCCTCGGCCATGCCATCTTGCGGGGTGCGCGCAACGTCAAAGGCAATCTTTTCGCCCTGCGCCAGCCTGTGCTTGATCGCGACCATGCCCGCATCAGGCGCGCTGCGATAGACATGGTCGATCAGGGTGATCGCATCAGCGTTCCGGTCAAGCTGCGACAGAACCTGCACCTGCGCCAAAACGCCGCGCCGCAGCCCGTGGATCGCGGCAGATTCTGGCCGCTCGAACAGCGTTTCGGCCCCATCAAAATCGCCGGTCTGCGCCAGCGCCAGCGCCTTGTGGTAAACCCCGAACGGCTCCATCCCTGACGAGGTGATCATGGTGTCAAACGTGCTTTCAGCCTGTGACATCTTGCCGCTGCCCACTTGCGCCCAAGCTGTCACCAAAGCATCCATCAGCTTGCCAATCGACGCCCCGCCCGCCTGATCTTGCAAAATCGCGCCGAAGTCGCCCTTGATCACGTCGTCAGCGACGATCACCATCTGCCCGACTTGGCTGACCGCGCCGGTCTTTTTCAACGCGCGGGCCCGCTTGGCCGCAGACGGCATATCGCCGAGCGCCACATCCGCCACCAAGGCGCCCTGCAACAGATCGGGGTTGGTCGGATCGGCTTGCAAGGCCACGCCGTACCACTGCGCCGCCAAGGCAAAGTCGTTCTGCGCGGCGGCAGCGCGCGCCGCAAGGTACGCCCCCGCGCTATCAGGCAGGCCCACGGCATCCGCGCTGGTGCTTTTGGCGGTGGTGCCAGCCAAAGCGGGGCTGGCGAGGGCTGCCAGAACACAGATCAGCGCAAAGCTTGGGGTCAAACGCGGCATTCAAGGCTCCTTTGGCATGAAACCACGCTAAGGTGCCGCGCCATGATGCGCAATGCGGGGCCGTTAGAAACAGCTCCGCATTTTTATGACGTTTGAGTGAGCCACCCGCCCTTACATGTTGGGATAGTTCGGCCCGCCCCCGCCCTGCGGCGTGGTCCATGTGATGTTCTGGCTGGGGTCTTTGATATCGCAGGTTTTGCAATGCACGCAGTTTTGGAAGTTGATCTGAAAGCGCGGGTCTTTGCCGTCTTCCCTGACCACCTCGTACACCCCTGCCGGACAATAGCGCTGCGCGGGTTCGTCATAATCGCGCAGGTTCACCGCAATCGGCACCGACGCATCGCGCAGCTTTAGGTGGGCGGGTTGGTCAGGATCGTGGTTGGTGGCGGAAAAGGAAATGTTGGTCAGCCGGTCGAATGACAGCACGCCGTCAGGCTTGGGGTAGTCGATCGGCTTGAACTTGGTCGCAAGGCCCGTGGCGGCAGCATCGGTCTTGCGGTGCTTTAGCGTGCCAAAGGCGGTCAGGCCAAAGGTGTTCAGCCACATATCCAAACCGCCCCCCATAAGTGAGGCAACAAGCCCATAGTTCGACCACAAGGGTTTGACATTGCGCACCTTTTTCAGATCGCGCCCAATGGCCCCACCGCGCACATCGGCCTCGTAGGCGGAAAGCTCATCGCCCCTGCGACCCGCGCTGATCGCGGCAAAGGCCGCCTCTGCCGCCGCTTTGCCCGACAGCATGGCGTTGTGGTTGCCCTTGATGCGCGGCACGTTGACCAAGCCTGCGGTGCAACCCAATAGCGCGACACCGGGGGCAACCATCTTGGGGATCGACTGCCAACCGCCTTCGGAAATCGCGCGCGCGCCGTAAGCCACCCGTTTGCCGCCCTTTAGCAAGTCAGCCACCATCGGGTGATGCTTGAAGCGCTGGAATTCCATGTACGGATAAAGATGCGGGTTTTCGTAGTTCAGGTGCACCACGAAGCCCACATAGACCTGATTGTTTTCAAGGTGGTAGATAAACGACCCACCGCCCGCATTCGACCCCAAGGGCCAACCCATCGTGTGGGTCACACGGCCTTCGTGGTGCTTGGCGGGGTCAATCTGCCAGATCTCTTTCATGCCAAGGCCAAACTTCTGCGGCGATTTGCCAGCGGAAAGATCGTATTTGGCGATAACTTCCTTGGCCAAGCTGCCGCGCACGCCTTCTGACAGGAAGACATACTTGCCCGCCAGCACCATTCCCGGTTCATAGGACGATCCCGGGGTGCCATCGGCGTTCTTGCCAAACTCGCCCGCCACCACGCCGCGCACTTCGCCGCTTGCACCGTACACCAGTTCAGAACACGACATGCCGGGGAAAATCTCGACCCCCAAGGCTTCGGCCTGTTGCGCCAGCCAGCGGCAGACATTGGCCATCGAGACGATGTAATTGCCGTGGTTGTTCATCAAGGGCGGCATGGGCCAGTTCGGGATGCGCATTTGACCGGCTGGCCCAAGGATGTAGAAGTTATCCTCTGTCACTTCGGTCTTGATCGGCGCGCCCATGGTGCGCCAATCGGGCAGCAAAGCATCAAGGCCCGACGGGTCCAGCACTGCGCCCGACAGGATATGTGCCCCCACTTCGGACCCTTTTTCAAGCACCACAACCGACAGGTTGGCATCCAGTTGCTTCAACCGGATCGCCGCCGACAGGCCAGAGGGACCGGCCCCCACGATGACCACGTCATACTCCATCTCTTCGCGCGCGATGTCTTGTGCCATGCTAATCCCCTCAAAACCCTTTGCCCGTCCTTGCCCGAACTGCGGCCAAGCGTCAACGCCGCGCAAAGGGCATGGCGCAACGAAAGGCCGTATTCTGGCCCCTTGGCGGCAAGATTCTAACGCAAGCGACCCTATTGCGTGATTATTCGCAGCCTAATTCACGCCCGCCCCCTTGCATTTTAGCCCCTGCCGCGCTTTGTCTAAGGCGGAAGCAAGGTCATGGTCCGCCAAGGGCCATGACCTTGTTGTTTGACAGAGTGAGGCTATGGAAAAGATTCCGTTGACGCGGGCAGGGTTCACCTTGCTGGATGAAGAGCTAAAGCAGCTAAAATCGGTGGAACGCCCCGCCGTGATCCGCGCTATTGCGGAGGCACGCGAACATGGCGACCTGTCGGAAAACGCCGAATACCACGCCGCCCGCGAAAAGCAGAGCTTCATCGAAGGCCGCGTGAAAGAACTGGAAGCCATCCTGTCGCGGGCCGAGGTGATTGATCCGTCGAAATTCACAGGCTCGGTCAAGTTCGGCGCGCATGTGGTGGTGGCCGACGACGACAGCGGCGAAGAAAAAACCTATCAGATCGTGGGCGAGGTCGAGGCCGATCTGGAACGCGGGCTTTTGAACATCCGCTCGCCCCTTGCGCGCGCCATGATCGGCAAGGATGAAGGCGACACGGTCGAGGTGCGCACCCCCGGCGGGCAGAAAAGCTATGAAATCATCAGCGTTCGGTTCATCTGACCGGACGTTTCGCGCCGAACGCGCAAGGCGGGGATACAATGCCAAAAAGCTCCTCCAAGATCACAGGCGTCTTCCCCGCTGAACAAAGCGGCGCGCCAGATCTTTTGCTGCGCCTGTCAGCCTTGGCTTTCAGCGCCGTGTGGCTTGGGGCTGCGGGTCTTTATACCGTTGAGGGCTGGCAGGCCGAGGGGTCGTTGCGGTTAGCTCTATCTGGGCTGGCGGCGGGTTTACCCGTGCTATTGGCTTGGGTCTTGGTGGGCACGATTGTGTCGATCCGCCGCTTGCGCGCGCAAACCGCAGCCTTGCAAAAAACCATTGACGGCCTGCGCGCGGCCCAATCGCGTCAGACGGTTTTGCGGAAAAATGCACCTGCCCTCGCTCTTTTACCGCCCCCCGCGGCGGGCGCTGAGGGTCAGCCGGGGTTGGCGCTTGACCCAGCAACGCTTGCGCCAAGCGCCCCTCTTGCAATGGCCGACCTGCTGCGCGCGTTGCATTTCCCCGATGGCCCCGAAGATAAAGAAGGCTTTCGCGCCCTGCGCTTGGCTTTGGCAGACCACACCACCGCCAAACTGATCCGTTCGGCGCAAGATGTGCTGACCCTTATGGCCCAAGACGGCATTTTCATGGACGCGCTAGAGTATGAGCGCCCAAGGCCAAGGCTGTGGCGCAAATTTGCGACCGGTGAGCGGGGCGAGGGGATTGCCGACTTGGGCGGGGTTCGAGATCAGTCTTGCCTTGCCCTAACAGCCAACCGCATGCGAAACGACATCGTGTTTCGCGATGCAGCCCATCATTTTCTGCGCAGTTTCGACAAACTGGTCGATTCGATGGTGCCTGGCACCAGTGACAGCGACCTGACCGCCCTATCAGATACCCGTACCGCCCGCGCCTTTATGCTGCTGGGGCGGGTGACGGGCACCTTTGATTAGGGGTTTTCCTAGCTGACGCGACTGACAACGTAATGGGTCAGGTCTGACAAGGTTTGGCGCAGCGGATGGTCGGGCAACACGCTGAGCGCCGCACGCGCCTTTGCAGCCCAAGAAAACGCCTCGTCCCGCGCCGCAGTCAGCGCGCCGGCTTGGGTTAGCAGCGCCATGGCGTGATCCAAATCGCCGTCTTGCTGCTGGCCCTTTTCGATGACCCGCTGCCAAAACGCACGGCCCTCGGCATCTGCCGCCGCATAGGCGCGGATCACGGGCAGCGTGACCTTGCGTTCGCGGAAATCATCGCCGGTGTTCTTGCCAATCTGGGCCGAGGATCCGCCGTAATCCAAAAGATCATCGGCGATCTGGAACGCAATCCCCAAGGCATCGCCGTAATCAAACAAGGCGCGCACCTGATCTTCGCCAACACCCGCGATCACGCCGCCCACTTCGGTTGCGGCAGAAAACAGGGCGGCAGTTTTGCCGCGCACCACTTGCAGATAAATCGCCTCGTCGGTTTTCAGATCCTGTGCTGCGGTCAGTTGCAGCACCTCGCCTTCGGCAATCGTGGCGCTGGCGTTGGCCAGAATATCCATCACGCGCAGCGATCCGGTTTCCACCATCAACTGAAAGCTGCGCGAAAACAGATAGTCGCCGACCAGAACCGAAGATTTGTTATCCCACAACAGGTTCGCCGTCGGCCGCCCCCGCCGCTGGCTGCTTTCATCGACCACATCGTCATGCAGCAAGGTGGCGGTGTGAATAAACTCTACCGTGGCGGCGAGTTTGATGTGGTTGTCGCCCTGATACCCGCAAATCGTGGCTGCGGCCAAGGTCAGCATCGGGCGCAGGCGTTTGCCCCCCGCTTCCACCAAATGCGCTGTCACTTCGGGAATGCGCGGCGCGTAGCGTGATGCCATGCGGTCACGGATCAGCGCATTCACCGCCGTCATATCACCGGCCAAAGCCGCTGCCAGCGTGTCTTGCGGTTTTGGATCGGGGAAAGGGGTCGTTACTTGCATTGCAATTCCTGCGTCTCGACATGGGGTCTATAGCGCCGTAAATCTGACCGATGCGCTTGTTGTTACGCACCACCGACCCGACCCTGATTGCTTTCGCCCAAGCCTTGCTTTCGGGCGAGGGTATAGCGGCCTTTGAAATGGACGTCCACATGAGCATCCTAGGCGGATCAAGCTTTCTCCTACCCCGCCGCCTTATGGTGGCAGAGCGCGATCATTTTCTGGCGCGGGCGGTGTTGGTCGACAACGATTTCCCGCCCGATTGCTTGCCACAATGACCGCTGAATTGACCCACGATGCCTTTTTGTGCGGCAAGCTGCACCTGTGGCAACCCAAACACGGCTACCGCGCCGCGACCGATGCCGTGTTGCTGGCGGCGGCTTGTCCAGCCAAAGCGGGGCAAAGCGTGCTGGATCTGGGCTGCGGTGTGGGGGCGGCCAGCCTGTGTTTGGCATCGCGCGTGGCGGGTTTGGCGCAAACGGGGTTAGAGCTGCAAGAAGATTACGCCGCTTTGGCGCGGCAAAATGCGACGGAAAACGGTGTGGCGCTGAACGTGGTTGTGGGCGACCTGACGGCCATGCCCGCCGCCCTGCGCGTCGGGTTTGACCATGTGATCGCCAACCCGCCGTGGTACCCGCGCGCAGGCTCGCCCTCGCCCATCTTAGGGCGCGACATGGCTTTGCGGGCGGAATTGCCCTTGGCTGACTGGGTGGCGGCGGCGTCAAAGCGGTTGGAACCGGGTGGGTGGCTGACCATGATCTTTGGCACCGATGGCCTGCCAGAGGTGCTGTCAGCCCTTGCCCCCCGCCTTGGCTCCGCCGTGGTGCTGCCCCTCGCCGCGCGCGAAGGGCGGCCTGCGCTGCGGGTGATCTTGCGCGCGCGCAAGGGCGGGAGGGCGGCGTTTCGGCTGCTTGCGCCCTTGGTCACGCATCAAGGTGCAGCGCATGACGGCGACCGCGAAAGCTATACCGCCCGGGCCAATGCGGTGTTGCGAGAAGGCGCCGATCTGTCGGCTGAGTTTGGCTGATTAGCTTAAAATGCCGCGCATTAAACTGTGAAGATTTCGTGACAGACTCGCAAATTCATGCTCCACTGAAGATCCTAGAAACTGTCATATGAGGGTTAAGATGAGCATCTCTTCGCACGTCTCCGCTTTGCAGCGGAAGCACGAACACCTCTCTACCGTGGTAGAATTGGCCCAGCGCCAACCTGCCGCCGACGATCTGGAAATTGCAGCGCTTAAAAAGCAAAAGCTGCGGCTCAAGGAAGAAATCACCCGCCTGACGCAATAGGTTCTTTGCGGCTGGCGCGGGCGGCTAGGGCCGCCCCGCCAGTGATCGCAAGGGCCGCAACGCCCAGCATCGGGCTGGCTTTGGCCTGACCGGTGGCAATCAGCACCAGCGTTGACAGCAAGGGGGCCGCATAAGACAGCGTGCCCAACATCTGAATATCGCCGCGCTTCATGCCGACATCCCAAGTGAAAAACGCCAAGCCCACCGGCCCCAGCCCCAAAGCCGCCACACTCGCCCACCCGATCAGCCCTGTGGGCCAAAGGGTCGTCTCAAACCCCAGATGGGTCAGGGCTGAAAGGGCTGCGGTGGCAAGGCAAAAGACCGTCACAGCCTCGGTTGGCACATCGCCCATCCAGCGCGACAGCACGGAATAAACCGACCAAGTCAGCGCACAGGCAAAGGCCAGCCCCAGCCCCGCACCTGCCCCCGGCCCGCCGCCCAAACCACCGCCCAGCACAATCACCGCCGCCCCACCAAAGGCCAGCGCAGCCCCAATCAGGTGCAGCGGGCGCAAGCGTTCCCCCGGAAGCAGGCCCGACAACAGCACAATGAACAAGGGCCACAGATAGGCGATCAGGCCGGTTTGGGCATAGGGTGCCAGACGGAATGCCGTGAAATACAACAGATGGTAGCCAAACAGCCCCAAGGTGCCAAAGGCATAGACCTGCCAGCGAATGCCGCGCAGCACGCCAAAGCCACGCCCAAAGCCTGTCCAGATCAGGCCCAGCACCCCGCCCATGGCAAAGCACAGCGCGTTCAGCAGCAAGGGCGGCACGGGGGCTGTACCGATCGTCAAGGCGGCCAGCAGCGACCACATCAAGATGGCCGAAGCTCCGATGATCGTGGCGCGGTTGCGTGTCATATGGCCCCCCTTTTGGCTTGGCCTAGCAGCGCCGCCCCAAAAGGAAAAGGCCCGCCGCATCCGGCAGGCCCCTAAGTCTAAACCTGTCGCCGCGGCTTAAACGACGAACTGCCCACCGTTGGCCGAGATGGTTGACCCCGTGATAAAGCCCGCATCATCCGACGCCAAGAACACCACAACCCGCGCAATCTCTTCCGGCTCGCCCAAGCGGCCCACGGGGATCAGGGGGATGATCCGCTCGTTCAGCACTTTTTCGTCAATCGCCTTGACCATGTCGGTGGCGATATAGCCGGGGCAAACCGCGTTCACCGTGATGCCAGCGCGCGCGCCTTCAGCGGCCAGCGCCTTGGTAAAGCCCAGATCGCCCGACTTCGCGGCAGAATAGTTCACCTGCCCCGCCTGCCCCTTTTGCCCGTTGATCGACGAGATGTTGATGACACGGCCAAACTTGCGGTCGCGCATGCCGTTCCACAACGGATGGGTCATGTTGAACAGGCCCGACAGGTTGGTGTCGATCACCTCTTTCCACGATTCGGGTGTCATCTTGTGAAACATCGAATCGCGGGTGATGCCTGCGTTGTTGACCAGCACGGCCACCGGCCCCAAGTCAGCCTCGACCTGTGCTATGCCTGCTTTGCAGGCGTCATAATCGGCGACCGACCATTTATAGGTCTTGATCCCCGTCTCAGCGGTAAACGCCGCCGCCGCCGCATCGTTGCCAGCATAGTTCGCCGCCACCGTATAGCCCGCCGCTTTCAGCGCGACCGAAATCGCCGCCCCAATTCCACGCGACCCGCCGGTCACCAAAGCCACTTTCGACATTCTGTCCTCCTCCAACTTCGTTGGAATTCTGTTACCCAAAATAGAAGTGCCGCGCAACATTATTGCGCGGCAAATTTCTTAAACGTGAGCAGAGCCGCAAGACCACTTAGGCGCGTTCCAGACACATGGCCACACCCATGCCCCCGCCGATGCACAGGGTCGCCAGACCCTTTTTGGCACCGCTGCGGCCCATTTCGTGGATCAACGTGTTCAAGATGCGCGCGCCCGAAGCACCGATCGGGTGGCCAATCGCAATCGCCCCGCCGTTTACGTTCACAATCGCCGGATCCCAGCCCATGTCTTTGTTGACCGCACAGGCTTGGGCGGCAAAGGCCTCGTTCGCTTCGACCAAGTCCAGATCGGCCACCTTCCAGCCCGCCTTTTCCAGCGCCTTGCGGCTGGCATAGATCGGCCCCACGCCCATGATCGACGGGTCCAAGCCAGCCGTGGCATAGCTGGCAATCCGCGCCAAAACCTTCAGGCCGCGCTTGGCGGCATCAGCCTCGGTCATCAGCAACACAGCCGCAGCGCCATCATTCAGGCCCGAGGCATTGCCCGCCGTCACCGACCCATCCTTGGCAAAGGCGGCGCGCAGCTTTTGCATCGATTCCAGTGTTGCGCCGTGGCGAATGTATTCGTCGGCATCTACCACGATGTCGCCCTTACGACTTTTGACAATAAAGGGAACAATCTCATCCTTGAACTTGCCAGCCTTTTGCGCGGCTTCGGCCTTGTTCTGGCTGCCTACGGCGAAAGCATCCTGCATCTCGCGGCTGATCTGCCATTGGTTGGCGACGTTCTCTGCCGTCTGGCCCATGTGATAGCCGTTGAACGCATCCCAAAGACCGTCGCGGATCATCGAATCGATGAAAGCCACATCGCCCATTTTCGTGCCTGCGCGCATGTGCGCGACATGGGGCGACAGGCTCATGCTTTCTTGGCCACCGGCGATGACAATCGACGCATCGCCAAGCTGCACGTGCATAGCGCCCAAAGCGACAGCGCGCAGACCCGACCCGCACACTTGGTTCAGCCCCCAAGCGCTGGCTTCCTTGGCCAGACCCGCGCGGATCGCAGCTTGGCGGGCGGGGTTTTGGCCCTGCCCTGCGGTCAGAACTTGGCCCAAGATCGTTTCGCTGACTTCTGCCTTATCAATACCGGCGCGCGCCACGACCGCCTCAATCACCGCAGCGCCCAGTTCGTGCGCAGGGGTCGCAGCAAAAGCCCCGTTAAAGCTGCCCACAGCGGTCCGCGCCGCTGAAACGATCACGACATTGGTCATAGTGCCCTGCCCTTTCAGAAAAATATTGCAGCCAAGTCCACCTTGCTGCTTTGCAGCATTCCCTAGCCGCTAATCGCGGCTTTTGCAACTTGCCAAGCAGAAGGGCGACCCTTTGGCACCCATCAGCGGCAAATTCACGCCAAAATCAACGCCCTGCCCGATGACAATTCGTAGGCGACAAGCTAACTTGGCGCGCATCGCGACAGGAGCGCCCATGACCGACCGCTGCCCTTGGTGTGGCCAAGACCCGCTGTATGTGGCCTATCACGACCACGAGTGGGGCGTACCCGAATGGGACAGCCGCGCTTTGTGGGAAAAGCTGGTGCTTGACGGGTTTCAGGCTGGGCTGTCGTGGATCACCATCTTGAAAAAGCGTGACGCTTTTCGCGCGGCGTTTGACGGGTTTGATCCGGCTTTTGTGGCAAATTGGGAAGAGGCGCAGGTAACAGCCGCACTTGCCAACCCCGCCATCATCCGCCACAGGGGCAAAATCGAAGCCACAGTCAAGAACGCCCGCGCCTATCTAGCCCTGCAAGAAAAAGGCGATTTCGCCGCAATGCTGTGGGATTTTGTTGATGGTGCGCCAAAGCAAAACCGCCCCCTAACCCCCGCAGACATCCCGACCCAAAGCCGCGAATCTTTGGCCATGTCAAAGATGCTGAAAGCCGCAGGCTTTAGTTTTGTCGGCCCCACCATCGTCTACGCCTTCATGCAGGCCTGCGGCTTGGTCAACGACCACCTGATCACCTGCCCCGCCCATGCAAGTGTTGCAGCCCTAGCCACAAGGCACCCTAAAACCTAACGCCCTAGATGGCACGATCACAGCACTTGTGCCTTTGGGCGCGCCTGCCGAAAGGAACCCTGACCAATCACCAGCACTTTGGCGACCCCACCTTGCTGCCCCCAATGGCTAAGAGGAGTCAGATGGCACTTTTGCGCATCTCTTCCAGATAGATTTCGCGCAAGCGCAGCGCCAAGGGACCGGCTTTGCCGTGGCCCACGGGGGCACCGTCAACCTCGATCACGGGCGTGACAAAAGCGCTGGCCGAGGTGATGAACGCCTCATCCGCGCTTTGGGCTTCGGCGATGGTGAAAGGGCGTTCTTCGATCTCCATTTGTGCTTCGCGGGCAAAGCGCAGCACGGCGGCGCGGGTGATGCCGTGCAAAATGTCATGCGACAACTGGCGCGTGATGATGCGGTTGCCCTTGACGATATAAGCGTTGTTCGAGGTGCCTTCTGTCACCATCCCATCCTCGACCAGCCAAGCGTCATCAACATGCGCCGCCTTGGCCGCCATCTTGGCCATCGACGGGTAGAGCAGTTGCACCGTTTTGATATCGCGCCGACCCCAGCGGATGTCTGGAACCGAGATCACCTTCCATCCGGCAAGGGCGGCGGGGTTTTCGGCCAGACCAAGTTTGGATTGGGTAAAGATCACCACGGTCGGCGGTACGGGCGGGTTGGGATAGGCAAAATCACGGTCGCCCGGATTGCCACGTGTCACTTGCAAATAGACCATCCCGTCGACCACCGCATTCAACGCGACCGCTTGGCGAAACAGCGCCAGCCATTCGGCATCGCTGTGCGGGTTGGTGATGTCCAGCTCGGCCAAGCTGCGCGACAGGCGCACACAATGGCCTTGGAAATCCAACAGCTTCCCGCCCAGAACCGAGGTTACTTCATAGACCCCATCCGCCATCAAAAAGCCCCGGTCAAACACCGACACCTTGGCTTCGGCTTCCCCAACAAACGCACCATTCACATAAACTTGCCGTGTCATGATCTATCCCCAAAGGGCCCTTACGGGCGGGTGGACCCCTTGGGCGTCATAGTCCAACGGGTTTTCGCGGTCTTGTGACAGAAGCAACGGCCCGTCAAGATCGCAATATTGCGCACCCTGCGCCAGCAAAACGGCGGGGGCCATGGCCAGTGACGAGCCAACCATGCACCCCACCATCAGCCCAAAGCCCAAACGCTGCGCTTCAGCCTTTGCGGCAAGCGCCTCGGTCAACCCGCCGGTCTTATCAAGCTTGAGGTTCACCAGATCATATTTGCCCTTCAGCGCCGCTAAACTGGCCGCACCATGGCAGGATTCATCCGCCGCCACCGGCAGGGGCCTTGCGATTTCGGCCAGCATATCATCCGCGCCAGCGGGCAAGGGTTGTTCCACCATCGCCACGCCAAGGCGGATCAGATGGGGGGCAAGGTGGGTGTAAACCTCGGGTGTCCAGCCTTCGTTGGCATCCACGATCAACCGTGCCTTCGGGGCCCCTTGGCGCACGGCCTCTAGCCTTGGCATGTCATCCGGCGTGCCGAGTTTCAGCTTTAGCAACGGGCGATGCGCGTTTTGGGCGGCATGGGCGCGCATCGCATCGGGTGTATCCAGCGACAGGGTGTAGGCGATTTGCACGGCGCGGGGTTCGGCCAAGCCCGCCAAGGCCCAAGCGCGCTGGCCTGACGCTTTCGCCTCATAATCCCACAGCGCGCAGTCCAATGCGTTGCGCGCCGCCCCTGCGGGAAGCGCGGTTTGCAGCGCGTGTCGGGTGATGTCGGGCGGCAGGGCCAAGATGGCCCGTGTCACCGACGCAAGGCTTTCGCCGTAGCGCGCATAGGGCACGCATTCGCCCCAGCCCGTCACCCCGCCGCGCGTCACCCGCACGGTCAGCACCTGCGCTTGGGTCTTGCTGCCGCGCGAGATGGTGAAGGTGCGCGTGAGGGCAAAGGTGTCGGGGGTGACAGTGATCATAAAGCGGCCTTTCGACGGTTGGCCCATTTTGCCCTTCTTCGCGCGCCCTGCGCCAGCCTTTTATCATGCTGCGCCCGCGAAGAGTGCTTGCGGCTATTTGCGCAATTATATATCACCAGCCCACAAAAGTTTGAAACATCCTTGCGAGGCCCCCTTGTCCTTTCGCCTGCAACCTGCCCCCCCCGCCCGCCCCAACCGCTGCCAATTGTTCGGCCCCGGCTCTCGCCCCGCTTTGTTTGCCAAAATGGCGACTTCGGCGGCGGATGTGGTCAATATTGATCTAGAGGATTCCGTATCCCCCGCCGACAAGCCGCAGGCGCGGGCCAATGTGATTCAGGCGATTTCTGAGATCGATTGGGGCAAAAAGACCCTGTCCGTGCGCATCAACGCGCTGGACACGCCCTATTGGTACCGCGATGTCGTTGACTTGCTGGAACAGGCAGGCCCGCGCTTGGACATGATCATGATCCCCAAAGTCGGCTGTGCCGAGGATCTTTACGCCGTCGATGCGCTTGTGACAGCGGTAGAACGCGCCATGGGCCGCACGAAACCTTTGGGCTTCGAGGTGATTATCGAATCAGCCGCAGGGATCAGCCATGTCGAAGCGATTGCCGCCGCTACACCGCGCCTGACGGCGATGAGCTTGGGCGCTGCCGATTTCGCCGCCAGCATGGGCATGCAGACCACCGGCATCGGTGGCACGCAGGAGAATTACTATATGCTGCAAGGCGGCGCGCGCCACTGGTCTGACCCGTGGCATTGGGCGCAAACCGCCATCGTCGCCGCCTGCCGCACCCACGGCATTCTGCCGGTCGATGGCCCGTTTGGCGACTTTTCCGACGACGAAGGCTTTCGCGCCCAAGCCCGCCGGTCGGCCACTTTGGGCATGGTGGGGAAATGGGCGATCCACCCCAAGCAAGTGGCGCTTGCGAACGAGGTTTTCACCCCCTCTGCCGAAGCCGTGGCCGAAGCGCGCGAAATCTTGGCCGCGATGCAAGCCGCCAAAGAGCGCGGGGAAGGGGCGGCTGTTTACAAGGGGCGCTTGGTGGATATAGCCTCGATCCGGCAAGCCGAAGTGATCGTGTCGCAATCTGATCTTGTGGGTACGGCCTAAGGCCAAAAAGTTACCCTGCTGCTAAGGGAGGGGAGGCCCAAAGCAGCACATAGGGGAGGACACGCGCCCTGCGCCCACGTCGGTGCGGGGCGCGTGCATTTTTGGCGAGGGCGATGCAACGCGCCTTGGTTGCATCTTGCCCCCCATGCCGCCATATAGGGGCCAGCCCCCTTAGCGACCTTCTTGGAGCGCGCGATGAACTATCTGGAATTCGAAAAACCTCTCGCAGAGATTGAAGGCAAAGCCGAAGAGCTGCGCGCCATGGGTCGGTCGAACCCTGCGATGGATGTATCGAAAGAGGCCGAGGCGCTGGACCGCAAGGCCGACCAGATGCTCAAAGACCTGTATAAGGGCTTGAACCCTTGGCAGAAATGCCAAGTGGCGCGTCACCCTGACAGGCCCCATTGCCGCGATTACATCGAGACGTTGTTCACCGAATTCACCCCCCTCGCTGGCGACCGCAACTTTGCCGACGACCATGCCATCATGGGCGGCCTTGCGCGGTTCAACGATCAACCCGTGCTTGTGATGGGCCAAGAAAAGGGCCATGACACCAAGACCCGTATCGAGCGCAACTTTGGCATGGCGCGGCCCGAAGGCTACCGCAAAGCCATCCGACTGATGGATCTGGCTGACCGCTTTCGCCTGCCGGTGATCACCTTGGTTGACACCCCCGGCGCTTATCCGGGCAAAGGGGCAGAAGAGCGCGGGCAGGCGGAAGCTATTGCACGGGCCACGGAAAAAAGCCTGCAAATCGGCGTGCCGCTGATTGCGGTGATCGTGGGCGAAGGCGGATCAGGCGGCGCTGTGGCGCTGGCCACCGCCAACCGCATCGCCATGCTGGAACATTCGATCTATTCGGTGATCAGCCCTGAAGGGTGTGCGTCGATCCTGTGGAAAGACGCCGAAAAGATGCGCGAAGCGGCGGAGGCTTTGCGCCTGACGGCACAAGATTTGCAAAAACTCGCCGTGATTGACCGCATTGTGACAGAACCGATGGGCGGTGCTCAGCGTGGGCGCAAGGAAACCATCGCCGCAGTGGGCAAGGCGATTGAGGCTATGTTGAAAGAGCTTTCGGGCAAGAAACCCGATGCGTTGATCAAGGATCGGCGTGAGAAGTTCTTGACGATGGGAACGAAGGGCTTGGCCGCCTAAGCGGGTGCACCGCCGATTTTTCTGCGAAAAATCAAGCCCTGCGGGCCACTTAAACCTTGCACCTGTCATCTGGCGCAGACGTGATTTTTCGCAGAAAAATCGTGCCCTACCACCAGCCCAAATGCGCGCGCGTGGCGCGTTCGCTGTCATAATCTGCGCCGTTAATGCCGCCCTGTGTCGCCTCTTGCAGCATTTGCCCGACCGAGGGCAGACCCGCGCTTTGATCTCCCGCCGTCCACAGCGCCGACCTTTGCAGCGCCTTGGCGCATTGGGGATAGGCCTCATCCACCGCAATGACGATGACGGTGCGGGGCGAAACCCCTTCCCGTGCAAAGGTTTCACGCAGCGCGGCGTCGGCGGTTAGCCGTGCACGCCCGTTCACCCGCAGCGCATTGGTTGATCCCGCGATCAAAAACATCAAGCTCACCCGTTCATCGCGCACAATGTTGCGCAGCGAATCGATGCGTTCGTTGCCATTCCAATCTGGCAGAGCCAACGTGCGGTCATCTAGCACAGCCACCACCGGCCCCGCATCACCGCGCGGGCTACCATCGGTGCCTTCCGGCCCAACAGTGGTCAGCACGCAAAAACGGCTGCGGGTCAGGAAGGTGCGGTAACTGGGCGTCAGGTAGGGGGTCACTTTGGCCACCGCAGGCTTGGCGGGTGTGCCGTAATGGCTGTGCAGGTCGTCAAGCGTGGTGATCCAGTTCATCTTAGACCTTTGCTTTCTTACATTTCGCTTTTGGTTGCGCAGAACCATTTGTTAGTGAACGGCAAATCCCGCCTCGCGCATCAGCGCGTTTGACGCCGTTTCCACCTGCGCTTCAACCGAAGTCATAAACGCCGCCATGGGTTGACCAGGTTCTATCGGCGGTAAAAACTCGATCACTGCCAGTCCTGGTTTGCGCAAGATGCCGCCTTTGGGCCAAAAAACACCGACATTGGTGGCCACGGGCACGCAGGTTTGCCCCAAGTGCTGATACAGCAGCCCCGCCCCGATCTTGTAGGGCAGGCTGACCCCCGGTGCCACGCGCGTGCCTTGCGGGTAAATCACCAACTGGCCCGGATGGGCCGCACCGCGCGACGCTGCGGTCTTCATCGCGGCAATCGCCGCCCCCCGCTTGCCGCGATCCACCGGAATGCAGCCGATCCGCAGGGCATATTGGCCCAAGAACGGTGCCCAGATCAGTTCTTTCTTCATGATAAACTTCGGCGCAGGCAGGGCCGAACACAGCATAATGATGTCAAAAAAGCTTTGGTGCTTCGACGCAATCAGCACAGCGCCCTGCGGCACCTCTCCGCGCACTTCTGACCGCAGGCCGACCAGCAGCCGTGCCGTTACCCGCACCCAAGCGCAGTAAAAATGCACCGCCGCAAAGGCGCCTTTGCGGCTGATCAGGGCGGGAATGGCAAAAACCACAGCCACCACGGCCATCATCAGATACATCTGCACCAAAAAGATCAGCGATAAAATCCAGCGCAGCGGCATCGGGTCATTCCTTGCAGGGGCTTGCGGGGGCTTTGCTGCCCCGACTTTGCCCCAACATTGCCCAAGGCGGGGCGGGTTTCAACGGGCAGAGTGGCTTTGCCCGAAGAAGTCTTCCCCAAACGGTGACAAAGTGTTGGACGCCGCAGGTTTCGTTGGTAAACCTTAAGTGAGCCGCTTTAACCCAAACGGGACAAAATGCCATGCGCTTAGTGTGCCCCACCTGCGATGCTGAATATGAAATCGCGCGCACGGCCATTCCGCGGTCGGGCCGCGAGGTGGAATGTTCCAACTGCGGTCATGGCTGGTTTCAGGCGTTTGCCGACCTGACGCTTGACGAAGCCCTGCCCGATGATGGCGACGCCGCGCCAGATGCCACCAGCCCCGATCTTCACCGCCCCGTCGATAGCGCTGTTTTAGACGTGCTGCGCCAAGAGGCTGACCGCGAAGCACAAGCCCGGCAGGCCGAGACGGAACGCTTTGGAACCGAAGGCCAGATGCCTTTGGCCCCTGTCGGCGATGATGCTGAGCCGTTATACGCCTTGCGCGCGTCAAATGACGCGCCGCCCGACCTGCAACCGACGCGCCCGCGCCGTGATCTGCTGCCCGCGATTGACGAGGTAACAGCCGCCCTGCAAGACGGCCCGATCCCTGACGCGCCACAGTTAGACGGGCAGTTTCCGCCCAAGTCCCGCCCCAGTGCCGCGATGCGCGTGTTTCTTTTGCTGATCTTGGCAGCCGTGATCTTGCTGGCCTTATATGTCTTTGCGCCGCTTATTGCCGAAAAAGCCCCCGCCCTTGCCCAAACCAGTGCTGACTATGTCGCGGCGGTGGACCGCGCCTTGCTTTGGGCGCAGGTTCATATGCGACAGGCTTTGGAGTGGGCGCAATCGGTCTGGCTGCGCGTGACAGGCTAAGCGCTGCCGCACTCGTTGCGGATCAAAACAGGTCTAACAGCCGTTTGAGATAGCTGCGTTCCTGATCCGGCCGCCCTTGCTGGCCTGCGCGTTTGCGGATTTCGTCCAGCAATTCTTGCGCGCGGCGATAGACATCTTGGCCCTGAAGCAAGCCGTGATCAGGCGCCATTTCGGTGCCCGTTGCCCCATCGCGCCCCAAGGGATCGCGTTGGCCTTGCGGGCCTGCCTGCTTTGCGTTTGGATCAGACGTGTCGGCCTGATTTTGCGCCATAGCATCGCCCAAGTGCTTGATACCTTGGCGCAAATCATCCAGCGCTTCGGCCTGTTTGTCCAAGGCTTGCGGCAGGTTGCCATCGCGCAGGGCCTTTTCGGCATCCTCCATCGCGCGGCCCGCATCGTCTAGGGATTTGCGGCCTTCGGTTCCCTTCGGGTCGCCCGCGCCGGGCAAGGTGCCGCTGCGGCGCAACTGGTCGATGTGGTCTTTCAGGCGCTTTTGCCTGTCAGCCAAGCTTTCGCCGTCAGGCCCGCCATCTTGCAGATCACGAAAACTGTCGTCCGACAGTTTTTGTTGGTCGCGCAGGGTTTGGCCAAGGTCTTTCATCGCCCCTTGACCCGCGCCACCTTGGCCGGACCCGTCCCCTTTGGTGACTTTCATGGTGTTCATCAGATCGCGCAATTGCTGCATAAGCGCTTGTGCTTCGGCCGTGCGGCCTTGTCGCATCAGCGATTGCAACTGGTCGAGCATGGCTTGCAACTGGTCTTGGGTGATCTTGGGAGAGTTGGGGTCGGGCTGGTTCGGTTCATCTAGCCCTTGCGCGTTCTTTTGCGCCTCTTGCGCCATATAGGCATCCAAAGCCTGCCGCATTTCTTGCATCAGGCGGTCAATTTCGGCGGGGCTTGCGCCGTTGCGAATGGCTTGCGACAGTCGGTCTTGCGCGCGCTTCATCGCCGCAAGGGCTGAGGACAGCTCGCCATCCTCGATCAGAAGGGCGATGGACCACATCTCTTCGGCCAGCGCGTCGCGCTTGGGCGTGTCTAGTTCGGCTGCGGTCTTGTCCAAATCGGTGATCAGCACACGCAGGCGCAGATAGGCCTTTTGGTCGGGCAACAGGCCTTCGGGCCTATAGGTCAGCGCCTTTAGCACCTCGACAATCGTGGGGGCATTGCTGCGGTTCCACAGCAGGTCGCGGCGCAGTTCCGCCACAGCAGCGGCAAGCGGGTCAAAAAAGCGCCGTGCGGGCAGAACGACGTGCAAAGGTGCGGCGCTGGCGGTTTGGCCTGCACCATCGGTGGCGGTGAATGTCAGCGTGACGGGCAGGTTGGCCATGACGTCTTTAGACAGGTCATCAACCAGCACCTGTGCGACCTTGGTGCGGTCGCGCGTCATGGGCAGGGGTAGGTCCAGCACCACGGGGGCGCGGGGTTCTGGGTCGGCACTCAGGCCATAGCGGCGGTCGACGGCGGGCAGATCAAGCGCGATGGACACCCACCCTTTGGTCACGCCGTAATCATCGCGCGCTTCAAACGGCTGTTTAAAGCGCCCCTCGGCGTCGCGGTCGATCTTACCCGCAGGCGCAATGCTGGGCGGTGCATCGGGTTGCACCGTGACAGCCCAAGACCGCCCCCCTGCGCCGTCAATCGTCAACCGGCCAGAGCGGGTGAGCGTGAAATCCTGCGCAGGGTCAGAGGCTGCGGCCACATCGGTGCGCCCTGATACGGTTTCGGCCAAGATCAGCGCGCCCGGTGCGCCGTAAAAGCGCAGTTGAATGCGCGTGCCTGCGGGCAGGGTCAGCGTGGGGCCGGTTTGATCGTTCAAATACAGCGCGGGCTTGCCCGTATAGGCGGGCGGCTGCGCCCATCCCTCCCAAGCAGGGCCAGCGGCCACTTGGCCCGCCCCCGCCGGCCCGGGCAGGCTGGCAACCGAGGTGATGCGCCAGACCGAGCCGAAGATCAGCGCCAGCACCAGCACCGTCAGCGCCATATAGCGCAGCGCGTAGGGGTCGCGGCTGGCAAGGCGCAGGTCGGGCTGTACTGCTTGGGCGGAACTTGCGCGTTGGGCCATGCGGCTGCGGTGAACCGCCCATAGGGCTTGGGTGGCAGGGTCTTGCGCGCCCATCGCCAGAGAATCGCGCAGGGCTGCGATGGGTTGGCCGGGCAGGCGGCTGTCAAGGCGTGCAAGGGCTTGATCGCGCGTGGGTTTGGCAAAGGTCCGCAGGGCGTGAACAGCGCCCCAGATCAGCCCCACACAGCCTAAAACAAGGCCGGCCCAATCCGCCTCTAGCGGCAGGTGGTCTTGCACGCCAAGTGCTGCCAGCCCCAGCCCAAGGATAAGCACGCTCCACAAAGGCCACAAAGCGCGCGTCACGGCCTCGGCCCACAGCCCCAGCAGGGTCAGGCGCAGCGGCACAGTGATCCGCTTTAGGGCCCCTTCGGGCGTGGTTTGCGTCATATCCCCCGCCCGGTCAGAGCCATTCGGGAATGCTATCGCGCTTCAAGATTTCGTCAAAGGTCGGGCGGGCGCGGATGACGGCGAAGTGATCGCCTTGCACCAGAACCTCGGGCACCAAGGGGCGGGTGTTGTATTCTGACGCCATAACCGCGCCGTAAGCCCCTGCCGAGCGAAACGCCAGCAAATCCCCCGCCACCATTGCAGGCAAAGCGCGGGCCTTGGCAAAGGTATCGCCGGTTTCGCACACGGGGCCGACAACGTCATAATCTTGCATCTCGGCGCCAGCCTCTGCCTCGATCACCGGCACAATGTCATGATGTGCGCCGTACATCGACGGGCGCACAAGGTCGTTCATCGCGGCATCGACGATCAAAAAGGTGCGATCCTCGCCCTGTTTGACGTAGATGACTTCCGACACCAGCACGCCGGAATTGCCCGAAATCAGGCGGCCCGGTTCAATTTCAATCTCACACCCCAAATGCCCCAAGGTGCGCTTGATCAGCGCGCCGTAGTCTAAGGGCAATGGGGGCGCTTCGTTGGAACGGGTGTAAGGAATGCCAAGCCCGCCGCCCAGATCAAGCCGTGTGATGGTGTGCCCATCGGCGCGCAACTGTTCGGTCAGTTCGGCCACCTTCTGGAAGGCGGCTTCAAACGGGGCAAGCTCTGTCAACTGGCTGCCGATATGCACATCAATGCCCACCACTTGCAGGCCGGGCAGGCTGGCCGCTTGGGCATAGACTTCGCGGGCCTTTGAGATTGGAATGCCGAACTTGTTTTCTTTCTTGCCCGTGGCGATTTTCTCATGGGTTTTGGCATCGACATCGGGGTTGATGCGCAAGGTGATGGGGGCGGTTAGGCCCAATTCGGTCGCCACCGCCGACAGAACCAGCAATTCTGGTTCAGATTCCACGTTGAATTGCCGCACACCGCCTGTCAGCGCCAAGCGCATCTCGTCGCGCGTTTTGCCCACGCCAGAGAATACGATCCGCTCGCCCGGAACACCTGCCGCCTTGGCGCGCATATATTCCCCGCCTGACACGACATCCATGCCAGCGCCCAGATCGCCCAGCAGTTTGAGCACCGCCAGATTGGACAGCGACTTGATCGCAAAGCACACGTTATGCGGCAAGGGGGAAAGGGCTTGCGTGAACAACTGGTAATGGCGGGTCAGCGTGGCGGCAGAATAGGCGTAAAACGGCGTGCCCACGGCGGCAGCGATGTCGGCTAGGGCGACATCTTCGGCCATAAGCTGCCCGTTTTTGTAAAGGAAATGGTCCATGCGCCGCAAACCCCAAAGAAGTGATGGCCGCAGCTATAGCAGAAGGGCGAAAGGGTGCAATTGCTGTGGATCGGTTCTAGGCAAGGGGCCTAGCTCTTGACCACAACGCCCATCGACGCTGTGCCTGTGATGGAAATCCCGTTGGCGGGCTGGTCTTTCGGGGCCTGTGGCGCACCTTCCGCCCCGCAGGCTGTTAGGGCTATAAGCGCAAGAAGGGCAAGGCGAGGCATAGGGGCACCTTTCAACGGGTCACGGCAAGCGTAGGTTACGCCAGCGCGGCTTTCCAGCGGGCAATTTGGGCGCGCACCTGATCGGGCGCGGTTCCGCCGTAAGATTGCCGCGAACGGACCGAGTTTTCGACGCCAAGCACGGAATAAACCTCTTGGTTGATATTGGGATGGGCGGATTGCATCTCGGCCAAGGTCAGATCGGGCAGATCACAGCCCTTGCTTTCGGCCAAGGCGACAAGGCGGCCAGTGATGTGGTGCGCTTCGCGAAAGGGCAGGCCAAGGGCGCGCACCAGCCAATCGGCCAGATCGGTGGCGGTGGAAAAGCCCGATGCGGCGGCGGTTTTGAGCGTGTCTTTTTGCGCCGTCATATCGCTGACCATGCCTGTCATGGCGGCAAGCGACAGCATCAGCGTGTCGGCGGCATCAAAGACCTGTTCTTTGTCTTCCTGCATATCCTTGGAATAGGTCAGGGGCAGACCCTTCATCACGGTGAACAGCGCCACGGTAGCCCCCAAAATCCGCCCGATCTTGGCCCGCAGCAGTTCGGCCGCATCGGGGTTCTTTTTCTGCGGCATGATGGATGAGCCGGTTGTCCACTTGTCAGACAGTTTGACAAAGCGAAATTGCGCGGTGGACCAGATCACCAGCTCTTCAGCAAAGCGCGACAGGTGAGTGGCACAGATGGCAGAGGCTGACAGGAATTCCAGCGCGAAATCGCGGTCTGATACGGAATCAAGGCTGTTGGCGGTGGGCCGATCAAACCCCAAGGCGGCGGCGGTCATGTGCCGGTCGATTGGAAAGCCCGTGCCCGCCAAGGCCGCAGCACCCAAGGGGCATTCGTTCATCCGACGGCGCGCATCGGCAAAGCGCGACCGATCACGGCCCAGCATTTCGACATAGGCCAGCATATGATGGCCCCAAGTGACGGGTTGGGCCACTTGCAGATGCGTAAAACCCGGCATGACCCAATCGGCCCCAGCCTCTGCCTGCGCCAAAAAGGCGTGCATCAGCGCGGTTAGGCCCGCAACCGCCGCATCGCACTGGTCGCGCACCCACAGGCGAAAGTCGACGGCGACCTGATCGTTGCGCGAACGACCCGTGTGCACCCGCTTGCCCGCATCGCCCACAATCTCGGTCAGGCGGGATTCGATGTTGAGGTGGATGTCTTCCAAATCGGTGCGAAAGGTGAAATTGCCGCTCTCAATCTCTGACAAGACCGTGAGCAGGCCTTCCCGAATGGCCTGCGCATCGCTATCGGTGATGATACCCGTGGCGGCCAGCATGGCGGCATGGGCACGAGAGCCCGCGATGTCTTGGGCGTAAAGGCGCTGGTCAAAGCCGATCGAGGCGTTGATCGCCGTCATGATCGCATCCGGCCCGCTGGCAAAGCGCCCGCCCCACATGGTATTGGCGGCAGGTTTTTCGGATTGGGTCATGGCGGCCCCCTTTGCGAGGTGTGATGCGGATCATTCGGGCTTTCCTTTATACGGCCTTTCTGGCTTGCGCAAATATGGCGGTGGCGGGGGGGGTGGACCCAAGCTTGCTGACAGGGGCGATGGCCAAGCTGACGCTGGAAGAGCCAAAGCCTCTGCCGCAGGTGGCGTTGGTGGGGCTGGCAGACGAAGCTGCGGGTTTGGAAGCGGCCAAGGGCAAATGGCTGGTGTTGAACCTATGGGCCACATGGTGCGTGCCCTGCCGCGAAGAGATGCCCGCGCTGGACCGCTTGGCCACCCTGCGGCCAGATATTGCCGTGGTGGCAGTGGCCACAGGCCCAAACCCCTTGCCCGCTATTCAGCGCTTTTTGGATCAGGCGGGGGTTCATACCCTGACCGTGTTGCGCGACCCGACACAAGACTTGGCGCATCAGATGGGGATTATGGGGTTGCCGGTGACGGTGATCGTGAACCCTCAGGGGATGGAAGTGGCGCGCTTAATCGGCGGCGCGGATTGGAGCGCGCCTGAGACTTTGGCGGTTCTAGACGCGATGCGCTAGCAGCGCTGGCCCACACACGGGGGGCTGCCTCCCGCACCCCCCGCGACGGGGGCGGCTTACGCCCCCCCGTCACCCCCAGTAGAGTAGTTTTGCCAAGATGAAATAGCCAAAGGGCAGGCTACAGCCCTCGGCCCCCAAACCTGTTTCAGCTTCATCTTGGGCGAACATACCCTCGGGGAGGTCCGGAGGGGCAAAAGGCCCCTTCGGCGGGGGCGATCGGGGGGGCTGCCCCCCCCGCCTACGCCGGCGGCAGCCAGCAACCTTAGCCGTGTTTGGGCGGTTCGCCGCCAACATTGGTGCGGAAAGCCGTTTCAAACGCCGCTGTCTTACCAGCATCAGCGGGGGTTTGGTTTTGCGCCACCCAATCGGCATAGGGCATACCATAAACGATTTCGCGGGCCTCGTCTTTCGTCATCGCGATGCCTTCGGCGGTGGCGGCTTCATTATACCAGCGGCTTAGGCAGTTGCGGCAAAAGCCTGCAAGGTTCATCAGGTCGATGTTTTGCACATCGGGGCGCTTTTCGAGCAGGTGGTGCATCAGCGCGCGAAAGGCGGCGGCTTCCAGCTTTTCACGGGTCGCATCATCTAGGTGCATCGACAGCCTCCAAGGCTTGTATCAGGGCGGGCGCCAGTCGCTTGGCCCAGTGGTGTTGTGCAGCACGATCAGCAATCAGATCAGAGCGCAGTTCGATCAGCGTGTTGTGCCGCCCCATTTGCAGCGCGTGCATATCAATCGAATCGCCGGGTAGATGGCCGTCATAGGGTTCGTTATCGCCCACGCACAGATCGCCGTCAGCGCGCAGACCCGCAATCAACGCCTGCGACAAGCGCGGGTCAAGGTGCGAATACAGCACCCCCACCGCCCAAGGCCGCGGGGCGCGACCGCGCAGGCAGGGGGTGAAAGAATGGATCGCCACAATCACCGTATCCGCCCGCCGTGCCGCCAGTTGGGCCAGCGCTGCGTGATAGGGGCGGTGCAGGGTTTGCAGACGGCGCGCCACCTCGGCCTCACCAATGCCCGCGTTTCCGCGAATGATCGTGCCGTCATAAAGCTGCATCACCAGCGTGGGGTCTTCTTCGCCCCTGTTGGCATCAATCACCAGACGGCTGAAATCGCTGCAAATCACGGGGCTGTTCAGCGCCGCACCCAAAGCCTCGGCCAGCCCGCGCGCACCCACATCCCACGCGATGTGCCGCGCCATGTCTTGCGCGGACACTCCAAGATCACCGCCACACACATCGTCCGGCACACGGTTCGTGGCGTGGTCGCACGTCACCAGCCAGCGGCCGGGGCGGTCAGCGCCAAGGATGTGAAACGGCGGCATGGCGTCTCCTTTGGTCGTCAATCCTAACCAACACCCACCCGAAAGGGAATCACCGCCCGCCAAAAAACCGCCCCAAGGGGCCAAAAAACCTGCATCGCGCCCAAAGCTTCACCGGACCTTTGCTTAATCGTCACGCGGCGTGACTTATCCCTGCCGCGGCCAGTTGCTCCTTTCGGGCAATTGGGCCATAAGGCCATCGGCCCACCGTAACCTGTGAACGCGACATAAAGGATCAAGGCATGAGACGCCTTCGGAACGTCAAGATCGTGGCCACTTTGGGCCCAGCCTCAAGCGACTACGCCACCATCCGCGCTTTGTTCGAAGCCGGGGCCGATGTGTTCCGCTTGAACATGAGCCATGGCACCCATGATGACATTCGCGCCCGCCACACCATCATCCGCAAGGTTGAGGCTGATCTAGGCCGCCCGATTGGCATCTTGGCCGACCTTCAGGGCCCCAAACTGCGCGTCGGCACCTTTGCCAATGGCAGCGAAGAGCTGGTTGAAGGAGCAAAGTTCCGCATGGATCTGGCCGCAGCGCCGGGCGATGTGACCCGCGTGCAACTGCCCCACCCCGAGATTTTTGCCGCCCTTGAACCGGGCGCATCCTTGCTGGTCAACGATGGCAAAATCCGCGTTGTGGTGGATGACTGCGGCAAGGATTATGCCAATTGCACCGTCACCGTGGGGGGCACGATTTCCAACCGCAAGGGCGTGAACGTGCCAGACGTGCTGTTGCCCGTGGCCGCTTTGTCAGACAAAGACCGCGTCGATCTGGAATTTGCTTGCGAATTGGGCGTCGATTGGCTGGCGCTGTCGTTCGTGCAGCGCCCCGAAGACGTGATCGAAGCGCGCACTTTGGCGCGTGGCCGTGCCGCGCTGATGGCCAAGATTGAAAAGCCTGCCGCTGTCAAAGCCTATGACGCCATCTTGCAAGTCTCGGACGGGATCATGGTGGCGCGGGGCGATTTGGGGGTCGAACTGCCGGTGTACACCGTGCCGCCGATTCAAAAACGCCTGATCCGCGGCGCACGCGCAGCGGCAAAGCCGGTGATCGTCGCGACACAGATGCTGGAATCGATGATCGAAGCGCCCGTGCCCACCCGTGCCGAAGTGTCTGACGTGGCGACCGCGATTTATGAAGGCGCAGACGCCATCATGCTGTCGGCCGAATCTGCCGCTGGAAAATACCCGATCGAAGCCGTGACGACGATGAACAACGTCGCCATCTCGGTCGAAAAAGACCCGACCTATCGCCAAGTGATCGAGGCCAGCCGCCAAATTCGCCGCGAATCGATTGCCGATGGCATCGTGGCCGCCGCGCGCGAAATTGCCGAGGCGACCAATATCAAAGCCATCTGTTCGTTCAGCCAATCTGGCACAACGGCGGCCTTGGTATCGCGTGAACGGCCACGGGTTCCGATCATCGCGCTGACGCCCTTGATGTCGACTGCGCGGCGCCTTGCGCTGACATGGGGCACGCATTGCGTGATCTCTGAACCGCAAGAGCGTTTGAAAGGCGCCGTTCTGGCCGCTGTCAAAGCCGCGCGCGATGATGGGTTTGCCGGTATCGAAGACATGATCGTGCTGACCGCTGGCGTGCCCTTTAACGTCAAAGGCACCACCAACGTGCTGCGCGTGGCCCCGTGTGACGAGCGGTTGATTTCCGCCGTTGATCCGGACTGATGGCTTAAATTCTGGGGCAAGCTGGCCAGTGCTGGCCTGCCCCACCCTATGTGACGGACCGATGACAAACCTGCGCATAGGTCCTTGCGCCCGCCCCTACCTGCCCTTATACGGCAGCCTCTGAATACCCCGCACGGCCGGCCCACGTGGCATGCCGAGTCGTGCCTGCAACGACGGAGATCGAAATGCCCAAGATGAAGACCAAATCGGCGGCCAAAAAGCGCTTCCGCTTTACCGCCAACGGCCACGTGATCGCAGGCCCCGCAGGCAAGCGTCACGGCATGATCAAGCGCACGGCGAAATTCGTCCGCAACTCGGCGGGGACCATGATCCTCAACGCGTCGGACGAAAAGATCGTCAAAAAATACATGCCGTACAACCGCTAAGGAGAGCCAGATATGTCCCGCGTCAAATCCGGCGTTGTCACCCACGCCCGCCACCGTAAGGTGATCGCCAAAGCGGCTGGCTATTATGCCGCCCGCTCGACCAACTTCAAGACAGCCACACAGGCCGTCGACAAGGCCCAACAATACGCAACGCGTGACCGTAAGGCCCGCAAGCGTCAGTTCCGCGTCTTGTGGATTGCGCGTATCAACGCTGCCGTTCGCCTGTTCGACCCGGCCTTCACCTATTCGCGCCTGATTGATGGCCTGAACAAGGCTGGCATCATGGTTGACCGCAAAGTTCTGGCCGATCTGGCCGTGCATGAGCCCGAGGCGTTCAACGCCATCGCAGCCCAAGCCAAAGCCGCTTTGCCCGCATCCGCCTAACATCGGAAGCGTCAGATTTCGTAAAAGGCCCTGCCATTTGGCGGGGCCTTTTCGTTTGTCACAAGGCGCGTTGCGGCAGGCCGTGATAGATTTCAAAGTCGCGCGCAAAGCGGGATTGATACAGGGCCAAGGTCTTGGGCGACAAATCCGCCCGCGCCACGTTGGTCGACACGTTCACCTGCCCGACAGCAATAGAATGGCCCAAGCGGTCTTGCATAAAGCCAATCAGGCTGGCGATGTCATCATAGCGAAACAGCCGGTTGATGCCCACCTTGCCCTGCGCATCGCATACAAGCTGGGATTGCGCGGGAATCTTGGCGTGGGCGGGGGGATGGGGGCTGCAAAAATCTTGCACGAACTGGTCAAAGCCAACGCCCTTGGTCGACTTGGGCAAGCCATCCAACCGATCCGCTTGGCGAAACCTGTGCCAGCTTGACAGCCAACTGACCGGTTCGCGCATCACGCCCACATAGTCAAACGACCCAGCCTGATCGCCCAGCAAAGCCTGCTCATACCGGTTGCGAAAGTCGGCGAAGCCTATGTGCTTGCCCGGCTTTTCCCCCACGCGCAGGGCTTTTACATCAGCCTCGTTGCGCAAGGCCAGATGCAGGGCCGAGGTGGCCGTTTTGGGGATGGCGAACAGCACCAGTTTGGGTTTGAAGAAAATCAGCAAAAGGCACAATTCCTTTGGTCAAACACGCAGCACGGCCAAACAACGGCTTACGCGCCCATTTAAGCCGACACAGCCGCTTGGAACAAGGCGCAGCGCCGCAATTTGGGCCAAATCCAAACCACATCCAGCCTGCCCACTTGAATCCCACGCCCCTTCCCGTTAGCACCAACCCGACCTGAAGGAGACTGCCATGGACGGGCTCGACACGCTGAAAGCCAAATATCTGACCGCTGTGGCGGGTGCCTCTGACGAATCTGCGTTGGAAGACGTGCGCCTGCAAGCCTTGGGGAAAAAGGGCGAAATCTCGGCCCTGATGGCGTCTTTGGGCAAGATGGACCCTGATGCGCGCAAGGCCGCGGGGGCCAACCTGAACCTGCTGAAAGATGAAATTGACGCCGCCCTGCGCGCCAAAAAGGCGGGGCTGGCCGATGCTGCGCTGGACGAGCGTCTGCGCAGCGAATGGCTGGATGTCACCCTGCCCGGTCGCCCGCGCCCGCACGGCTCTATCCATCCGGTCAGCCAAGTGATGGAAGAGTTGACGGCGATTTTTGGCGACATGGGCTTTGCCGTCGCCGAAGGCCCGCAGATCGAAAGCGACTGGTATAATTTCGACGCGCTGAACATCCCGCCCGAACACCCCGCCCGCCAAGAGCATGACACGTTCTTCATGGCCCGCGCCGCCGATGATGCCCGCCCGCCCCATGTGCTGCGCACCCACACCTCGCCCGTGCAAATTCGCGCGATGACCGCCCAAGGCGCGCCGATCCGCGTGATCGCACCAGGCCGTGTGTACCGCATGGATATGGACCAAACCCACGCCCCCATGTTCCACCAAGTTGAAGGTCTGGCGATTGACCGCAACATTTCGATGGCGAACCTGAAATGGACGCTGGAAGAATTCTGCCGCGCTTTCTTTGAAGTGCCCTCGGTTGAACTGCGCTTTCGCGCCAGCCATTTCCCATTCACCGAACCCTCGGCCGAGGTGGACATTCGCTGTTCATGGGAAGGTGGCCAGTTGAAAATCGGGCAAGGCGATTCATGGCTGGAAATTCTGGGGTCGGGCATGGTGCACCCCAAGGTTCTGGCCGCCGCTGGCGTTGACCCCACCCAATGGCAAGGCTTTGCCTTTGGCATGGGCATCGACCGCATCGCCATGCTGAAATATGGCATCCCCGACCTGCGCGCCTTTTTCGAATCCGATCTGCGCTGGCTGCGCCACTACGGCTTTGCCGCCCTAGACATGCCCGATTTGCCCGGCGGCCTGTCGTCGTAACGGCAGGCTTGGCCGCTTGCGGCCCCTGCACACCGCTTATCCCTAGCCCTGCACCGCGCACCCGCGCACAGGGTTCCATGCCCCGGAGGCTGTTATGAAATTCACCCTGTCTTGGCTAAAGGATCACCTTGACACATCCGCCCCGCTGGATGTCTTGACCGAGGCGCTGACCGACCTTGGGCTAGAGGTGGAAGAGGTGGTGAACCCCGCAGCCAAGCTGGCGACCTTTACCTTGGCCAAGATCGTGCACGCCGAAAAGCACCCTGACGCCGACAAGCTGCGGGTTTGCCGTGTGCTGACGGATGAGGGCGAAAAGCAAATCGTCTGCGGCGCGCCGAACGCACGCGAAGGCATCACGGTCGTGCTGTGCAAACCGGGCGATTATGTGCCGGGCATCGACGTGACCTTGGGCGTGGGCAAAATTCGCGGCGTGGAAAGCCACGGGATGATGGCATCCGAGCGCGAGTTGGAACTGTCTGACGAGCATAACGGCATCATCGAACTGCCCTCGGGCGAGGTTGGGGATCGCTTTGTCGACTGGCTGGCCGTGAACCGCCCCGCCACGGTTGACCCGATGATCCATATCAAAATCACCCCCAACCGCCCCGATGCCTTGGCCGTGCGCGGTGTCGCGCGCGACCTAGCCGCGCGGGGTTTGGGCGTGTTGAAACCACTGGCGGCGGCTGTGATCAAAGGCGGCTTCCCCTCGCCCATCGCGGTTGCGATTGACGCTGACCTTAAGGCCAAAGGCTGCCCGCATTTTGCAGGCCGCACGATCACGGGCGTGAAAAACAGCCCCTCGCCCGATTGGCTGCAACAGCGGTTGAAGGCCATCGGCCTGCGCCCGATTTCGGCGCTGGTCGATGTGACGAACTACTTCACCTTCGGCCTGAACCGCCCTCTGCACGTCTTTGATGCAGGCAAGGTCAAAGGCACGCTGCGCATTCATGCGGCGGCAGGCGGGGAAGAGTTTTTGGCGCTGGACGGCAAAACCTATACCCTGCGCCCCGGCATGATGGCGATTTCCGATGACGCAGGCGTGGAATCGCTGGCTGGCATTATGGGCGGCGAAGTGTCGGGCTGTAGTGACGCCACGACAGATGTCTTCCTAGAAAGCGCCTTTTGGGACCCGATCACCATCGCAGCCACCGGCCGTGCGCTGAAGATCAACTCTGACGCGCGCTACCGCTTTGAGCGTGGCGTTGATCCGGCCTTCACGCTAACGGGACTAGACCTTGCGACACAGATGATCTTGGACCTGTGCGGTGGGCAAGCATCAGATGTGGTGCAAGACGGTGCAGCTTTGGATGTCAGCCGCGCCTACAAGCTTGATCCAGCGCGCCTGATTTCGCTGGTGGGAATGGATATTCCCGAAGCCGTACAGCGCAAGACCTTGGAAGATTTGGGCTTTACCCTAAACGGCGACATGGCCACGCCGCCCACATGGCGGCCTGACGTGCTAGGCGAGGCGGATTTGGTCGAAGAAGTGGCGCGCATCGCCTCGCTTACCAAACTGCAAGGTCGGCCCCTGCCCCGCGTGCACACAGGCGTGCCGCGGCCCATTTTGACGGCCTTGCAAGTCAAAGAGCGCACAGCGCGGCGCACGATTGCTGCGTTGGGGTATAATGAATGCGTCACCTACAGCTTCATTGACGCGGAAGCGGCGCGCCTGTTTGGCGGCGGGGCCGAAGCAGTGCGGATCGAAAACCCGATCTCGTCCGAGATGACCCATATGCGCCCCGACCTGCTGCCCGGCCTGCTGCGCGCTGCCGCACGCAACCAAGCGCGCGGCTTTGGCGATATGGCGCTGTTCGAAGTGGGGCCAACCTTCACCGGTGGCGAACCGGGCGAGCAAAGCTTGCTGGCCTCTGGCCTGTTGATTGGCTTTGTTGCCCCGCGCGACCCCTTTGGCTCGCGCCGCGCGGTTGACGTGTTTGACGCCAAGGCCGATGCCGAAGCGGTGCTGGCGGCCCTTGGTGCGCCGGCACGGGTGCAAATCTCGCGCAAGGTGGCCGATTGGTGGCACCCCGGTCGGTCGGGGGCGATTGGCCTTGGGCCGAATGTCTTGGCCACCTTTGGCGAGGTTCATCCGCGCGTCTTGCAAGCTATGGGCGTCAAAGGCCCGGCTGTGGCCTTTAGCGTGGCCATCGCCGCCGTGCCAGAACCCAAAGCCAAAACCCCCACCCGCGCCGCGCTGACCCTGTCAGACCTGCAAGCGGTGGACCGCGATTTTGCCTTTGTTGTCGATGCCAAAGTCGAAGCCCTGACCGCCGTCAACGCAGCCCTTGGCGCTGACAAAGCCCTGATCGACAGCGTGCGGGTGTTTGACCAGTTCACCGGCGAAAAGGCCGAGGCGCAGATGGGGCCGGGTAAGAAAAGTATCGCCTTCACCGTGCGCCTGCAACCGCGCGAAAAGACCCTGACCGATGCCGAGATCGAGGCTGTCTGTGCCAAGATCGTCGACAAGGTCAGCAAAGCCACCGGCGGGGCGCTGCGGGCCTAACGCAGCGGCGTCCAGATGGCGCGCTTGGGCCCAACCTTGGCCTGACGCCGCCGTCAGCGGTGCGTTTTCCACCACCGAGGCCCAACCTTGCACTGGGCGCGTATTGCGTCAAAGGGCGGAATTATACGATTTGATCTGCAGATCCCTTCACGGCGGAGTTTCAAAATCTGCCTTGGATGGTCAAGCGGGTATAAATTAATCACCACCAATTCACTGGCAACAATTTCTTGCCTGATTGAATCTTACTTCCCCAGCAACCGAACACTGTTTTCTATTGCGATTCTGCGGTGTTCTGGTGAGCCCGAAATCGGATCGCCGTAGACAAATGGGCGCTCTACCAGATATAACAATGACCGCAATACAAGTCGCATTTCGGTTTCGTCCATTTGACGAAACGTATTGCTTGCATTGGCCCGTGCCGCCGCCAAGAAGGGCTTCACCAAGGAATCGGCCCGGTCAAAATCCTCGTGAAATCCAATTTTAACAGCCACCTTGTGTTCATAATATCGAACAACCTTTGGGTTTACTTTCTTCATGACACTGAAGAAAAGATCAATGACTGATTCAACTAGTGTTCGCCACCTGACAAAGGATTCCCATATGTGATGAGGTGTGTCACTATCGGGACATGAGACGAGATGATATCTGCCTTTACCTTGGCCCCGCCGACCGTGCGCAACTGCAAGCCCTGCTCGCCGACCGAAACACG
>CAIQOV010000006.1 GCA_903873585.1 uncultured Rhodobacterales bacterium | reverse complement strand
GCAACCAAGACGCCGCGCTGCAACAGTTCCTCGCAAAAAAAGACGAGATCGACACGATGCTCGCCCGACTTCAGGTGCTGAGCGACGACCATTTCAACGCCGCGCCGGGCGAGGTGACCTGGGGTCACGTCGGCACACTCGAACGCTACGCGGAGCTTCTGCGCCAGATCACCGAAAGCGCTTTCAAGGAAGGTGAATACGCGGATTAAGCGGCATAGCGCCGGAGCCCTTCTGCCCGGCCACCAGTGATTTACCGGCGCGAGAAATGCTCGAAGATCCGTCGCAACACAAATCCCCGCGCCAGCGAGACGACGACGAAGGCAAGCCCAATGGCCAGATGCTGTTTGAGGTCAGTCACAATCCCGAACAACGGAAAGACCACGATCTGTGTGATGATCGCCAGCATGTAGCCGACGACCACATTTGTCACGCTTTCCAATAGGGACATGCGGCGTGTCTGGGTCATTCATTCCTCAGCGTTCTTTGTCTTTGAGTGCGTCGAAGGTTGTCTCTGTCCCCTCAAGCAAAGCCTGTTTGCCTGTGAACTTTTGCCAGCGCTGGACGGCGACATCGATGTAGGCCGGGTTCAACTCGATCCCGTAGCAAACACGCCCCGTCGTCTCGGCCGCGATCAGCGTGGTGCCCGATCCCATAAAGGGTTCATAGACAGCCTGGCCCGGGCTGGAGTTGTTCAGGATTGGACGCCGCATGCATTCGACGGGTTTCTGCGTCCCGTGGACCGTCTTGGCATCCTGATCCTTGCTCGCGATTTGCCATAGCGTGGTCTGCTTGCGATCACCTGCCCAGTGGCCCTTGCCGGTTTTTCGGACAGCGTACCAGCAATTGTGCGTGATCAACCCGTCGGCGACGTAGTGTTGGTCCTTTTCAACATCCATTGAGTAGACCAAGCCGCTGAACGGTGTCGCGTCGTTCCCTGTAACCGTGACCCATGAGAATTCGTCGCCGAGCGTAGGCATTGGGATCTGCATTATCTTCGCGAAGACGTTGCAGGAACGGATGAGCCGCGTTGCCCGACGCGAGAAGTTTAATCTTTCGCCGCCGATGATAAACGCATGATCCCGCTCCAGACGATGGTCACGAAGCAGCAGCGTCGCCCGCGCCGCAAGTGCGCTCAAATTGAGGCTGGCATACATGCCGGCGATCATTTCTTGAGAGCGCACCCGATCGGGATCCTTCGCCCAAGCATCGACCTCCCAATGCGTCGTTGGGATGCCGTATTTGCAGGAGAGCACCTGTTCTGCGCACTGCGCTTCCACGACGGTATCGTAGACTGCTACGACCCAGGCCTCTTCACCCAAGTTGTCGGCCAGTCGGGTCGCGAGACCAAATCCACGCGAGTTGAACAGGGTGACGCGCCCGACGCGCCACCAGTCGCCACGACGCATCAGATATGCCGGCGAACACGAGGCCATCATCGATGCGCGGCTTTGGGATCAAGTGCATGACATCTTGAGCGAAAGCCCACGCAAGCGTGCAAACAACAGCCGCACGCAAACGCCCGCGCTTCTGAAGGGTCTGCTGTTCACCGCAACAGGCGCAGCCATGACGCCGTCCAGCACAAAGAAAGGTTCCCGCCGGTACCGGTATTACGTGTCGATGGACCTTTTGAAAAACCGCGAGACGCCCGATGACGGCATTGCGCGTCGGTTGCCTGCAGATACAGCCGAAGGCGCTGTGATCGGTGAAATCCGCAGGGTACTGCGCACGCCAGAAACCACCGCTCAGGTTATCTCGGCGCTAAGCCGGGATGACATTTCCGAGGCGGAAGCACTTGCCGCCCTGCAGCGGTTCCCGCAGCTTTGGGAACAGCTCTTTCCAGCAGAGCAGGCACGCATCATTCAGCTCCTCGTCCGGCGCGTTACGGTTATGGCTGATGGCCTTGTCATCGACCTGCGCACCGACGGCATCGCCGGTGTCATGCGGGACCTTATGACGGCACGCCAGCTTGAGGCTGCGGAATAATGGGGTCGAGCGATACCATTCAGGTTTTCGTACCGCTGAAGCTGCGCAAAAAGAACGGGCGGCCCAAAATCATGCCTCCCGCAGATTACCTGCCGAGCGAGGATCAGACACAAGACCCGCATATCCTGCGCGCCATTGGCCGCGCCTGGGCATGGCGGCGGCGCATGGAAGCAGGCGAATTCGGCACAGTGCGTGATCTCGCTTCAGCCGTTAACTTGGCCGAACGCTATGTGAGCCGGCAGCTCCGACTGGCTTACCTCTCCCCCGAGGTGTTTAAACGTCTGGTCTTCAAGCGCGAGATCCCTGCTGCGACCATGCTACAGCTCAGTGAATGCGCTGCCTTGCCCTGGTCGGAGCAGGAGGAGGTAGTGTTTGAAAGCCCAAGGTAGCGTCGCATCCCGACCAACGATCCAATGTCGAGGCCGGTTTGCAAATCTTAGCCTTCGCTCTGGAATAGAATAATCGCATGCGCAGCCCCATTCGTTGGCACCCGAAACCTCTCGGCATCGCCCATCGCCAAGTCCCATAAGATCGTGAAAAAATCAGTCCTGCGCGTCGGAATCCATGCCCGCGCCATCATCTTCCAACCGACCGAGGTGGCCGTCACCGGCCCGATGGTGCGCGCCATCCTCGCCGCCATCCATCGATTGCGAGCGCCACCGCTATGTGCATGACCGTGATCCACACCCAACCTGAACGAAAGCGGCAGGACAGGTCTGTCCGCTGCGCTGAAAAACACCGCCGCCGAGCCAGAACACGGCGACTTCGCGGTCTGATCCGCCCTGTTCCAGCAGCTTGCGCGACCGCCGACATCGGTTGGGGCGAAAATTGCTTGTCCAGCGGGCAAAATCAGGTGATCTTAGCATTAGACGGTACGCTACTTGGGGACTGTCAGGGGAATGGCCATGCAGATCGCTTTGTCGGGAACGGTTCTTGTCAACGGAGCAGGGGCGCATCCCCATGCGCTGCGGCGGCTAAGGGATTGTTATCCTGACATTGATTGGCAGACGGGGCACAGCACCGATCGCCCGATGATCGATCTGCGCACCAATCCCCTGCGGGCCGAGGGCAGCTTTGCCATCACGGTCGACCCATCTGGCCCCGCACCGCGCGTCACGGTGGAAGGTGGCCCGTTTTCAGGGGTTATCTTTGGGGTCGAGGAAGTGCTGTCTAAAGCAGGCCCTAATGCGGCGCGGTTTATGGTGGACACCGCTGGCACCACCCAAACCCCCGGCCTGACCTATCGCACCTTTTGGACATGGGATCATTCCACCAATTGGGAATTGTCGCAAATTGGCCAGCAAGAGATTGGGGTTTTCAACCCCTATGGCAAGCCGCCTTCAGGCTTTTTGCGCGATTATAAGCGCTGTGTCGATTTTTGCAGCCAAAACAAAATTGCGGCCATTGTGATCTATGGCTTTTTGCGCGACCCGCATGGCGGGATTGAAGCGGCGCAAGACCTGTGCCGCTATGCCACCGAACGGGGTGTGCGAATTTTGCCGGGCATCGCGATTGGCTCTTACGGCGGGGTCTATTGGGAGGGGGAGCATAAATACAACCTCGCCACATGGCTGCGTCAAAATCCCCAACACGCGGCCACTTTGGAAAAGGGCGTGGGCTTTCAAATCGCCGACCTTGCCTTTCCTTTGAACTTTCCAAAATCGGATTATACGCTTTCGGCGTGTCCTTCTGCGCCAGAAACCATGGCATGGATGGAAGAGGGGGTGGCTTGGCTGACCGAAACCTTTGACATCGGCGGCATCAACATTGAAGCGGGCGATTACGGCGTTTGCGGTTGCGCGCGCTGTGTTGCCCGCCGCGACAATGACCGCGAGGCGGCGCGCCGCCAAGATGTGCATGGCGATTACTGGTCGCATACCGATATGGCCGATAACTTCCCCCGTCTTTACCGCACCGCCAAGGCGCTAAAACCTGATCTTTGGATTTATTCTGAAATCCAGTGGGATAATCTGTTAGACCCCGTTGCCCATGACGCACAGCGCCGCTTGCCGCGCGGCGGAATTTACCAGCACACCACCAACCGCACCTATTGGGGCCGCATTCAGCAGGGTCTAACGCGGTCTTATGTGGAGAGCCTGCCCACCCAACCCAATGTGCTGCGCTGCCAATTCGCCTGTCAGTGGAACGGGGATGAACGGTCGGAACGCTATGCCCTGAACGCGCGGGTGCTGGCCGAGATGGCGCAGGTTTGTGCGCGCACGGGCATGACAGGGTTAACGATGTGGGGTGAACCGTCGCCCTTTCATGCCACGGTAGAGCTGTCTTACTTGGCTTTCGCCCGCTTTAGCTGGAATCCGACGTTAAGCTTTGACGATTTCATCGCCCAAGATGCCGCCCCGCGTTTGGGTGGAGAGGAGGCTGCAAAGGCCTTCATCGCCATCGCTGAGGAATTGGACGGCGCGCAGGCGCTGCCCCTTGATCGTTTGGCGGCCCTGCACGCCAAAGCGGCCGCCCATCGCACAAGCGGAGAGGTCGGTCGCCGTTGGCTGAGCCTTGAGGATCAAATATCGCGTCGGCAGTTTATGGGCGCTTAAGGCGGGCCAAAGCCCTATTGCTTTAGCCGCAAAGGCCATAACCGCGTATCTGGTGCCAACACTTCATCGACGCTGCAGATGAAGGCATTTGTTTCGGCGTGGTAGATCGTCAAACTCCGCCCCCAGCGCGTCTCTGAGGGGATGGGGTGATTTGGTACAAACCCGGTCCCTCAGGCGCACGGGAATTTCGAAATCTGCCAAAAGTTGGACGAATAAAACGTCTTCCTGCAGCAACTGGCCCAAAAACTTGGCTGGCAACGCGGCTGCGGAGATCTCTAGCACAGCGTCTAAAATCTTTCCGCCTGATGCGATTTGAAAAATCGACGATCGGCGCAAAAAGTGGCCGCTTGTCTGATCGGTTTGGGTTTTGCACACTAAAATGACAAGAGATCAATTTTCCCCGCGCTTTAATTTTGCAGCTTGGCCGAACCCAGGCGTCCCTGCAGTGGCCGCATCCGCGACACCGAGATCGGACAACGTCTCGGGACCTGCCGCCAAACACCGTGGCGTCTGGTCAAAGCTGACCCGACTTTTCCGAAACCGATCCGCCTGACAGCAGGATGCACCCGCTGGCTTTTGTCCGAAATCGAAGCTTGGGAAGCTAGCAAACGCCTCCCTACCAAAAAGTAGACCCCCACCCAAACGTTCGGGCGGGGATCAGCGGTCGATTATCAACACTTTGACCATAACCTGAAACCGGCCCTCCTTCAATCATTAGGAGGCATTTTTGCCAGATTCTGCTATCTACTCTGACCAACCTGATGAGGAAAAGCTCATCAACAATCCCCAGCCCAGCGCGGAAACCGCCACCGCCCAACTTACAGTCTTGAAGGCAAATCTTCCGGCGCGTTTGTCCAAGGCGTTCAAACTTTTGCCCAACGGTGAGATTGAAAAACTTGCCGGTGGGCAGTTTGCGGCAGGCGAATGTGGCGTGCGGAAGATTTCCGACCTTACCCGTCTAGCAAACATCTTGACGCACCTGACGTCTAGCTATGCCCTTGTCTATGGAGTGCCGGTCAACGGTGCGACCACGGTGTTGTCGCGTAAGATGTTTGAACGCGAAGGAAGCCCCGCAGAGGCCACCACACGCACCAAGGATGCGTTCCGCTACCCAGAGGGGGCTGGCGTGATGATGTTGGACTATGACCCGCCCAAGGGCGGCACGGCGTTGGATCGTGATGGCCTTGTGGGTGCGGTCAAGGCGGCGGTGTCGGGTCTTTCATCGAGCCAGATGCTTTGGTTCCCCAGCGCATCAAGCTGCATTTACAACGAGGAAGTGCCCTTGTGGGGCGTGCGTGGGCAGCGGCTTTACCTGCTGGTTGCAAATGCTGCCGACATTCCGCGTGCGGGCAAGGTGCTACTGGACCGTCTGTGGTTGGCAGGGCATGGCCATTTCGAAGTCAGCAAGTCTGGTGCCCTGCTGGAACGCACGCTGTTCGATGGCAGCGTCTGGCAAGCCAACCGCTTGGATTTTGCAGGTGGTGCCCACTGTACCGCCCCCTTGCGCCAAGATCGCGGCGGCCCCGTCCTGATCGATGGGGATACGGCTGTGGTCGACACCGCGGTGGTGTTTGCCGACCTGTCGTTGGATGAGTTGGATGCTGTGCGTGAGATGAAAAGCATGGCGCGGCAAGAGATGTCCTCTGAAGCGGCTGAAGCCCGCGAGGCTTGGGTTGAGACACGGCTTTTGGAAACCTTGACCAAGGCACAGCGCGACGATCCTGTGGTGGTGGAGCAGGCCGAAGCGCGTCTGCGCCGTGTTCTGGAAGGCGGGGAACTGGCTGGAGATTTCATCCTGCATGTCGAAGCCAAGAGCGGCTTTGAAGCAGTGACCGTTGCCACCCTGTTGGAAAATCCTGCGCGCTATGATCGCAAGCTGACGCTTGACCCTGTCGAGCCGGATTATGGCGACCGGCGCGCTGTGGGGCGGCTATATCTGTTGCAAGGCAAACCGACACTGCATTCCTTCGCGCATGGCGGGAAAACCTACAACCTCAAGCGCGTGATGGCTGAAATCCAAGTCTTCAGTGGGCATACCTTCGACGCTGTGACACAAACTTTGGACTACCTGCGTCGGGATCCTCTGGCCTTTGATTATGGTGAAGGCTTGGCGCTGGTCGATCAGGGCCGTCTTCATATCTTGGGCGAGCACACACTGGCCAATCACCTTGGGCAGGGCGTGCAGTTCTGGAAAATGGATAAGGGTGACAACCGTTATGATATTGATCCGCCGAAGGACATGTTGCACCAAACGCTTGGGCTGCAGGATCGCCGGAACCTCAAACCCCTGAACGCGGTCATCAATGCGCCGGTGGTGCTGCCAGACGGGACCGTGCTGGATCAGTCGGGCTATTATGCCCCATCGCGGTTGTTTTTTGACCCCATAGGGCAAGAGGTTCAGTATGTGCCTTCGAACCCAACGATGGATGAGGCAGAGGCCGCGCTGGCCACCCTGTGGGCGCCGTTTGAGAGCTTTCCGTTCGTTGACAGCTTCGCCAAGGGGGCCATGCTTGCCGCTTTGCTGACGGCGGTCGAACGCCCCGTTCTGCCCACAGCACCGGCATTGGCTTTCGATGCACCCGTGCAGGGTAGTGGCAAGACGCTCTTGGCCCGCTGTGTGTGTTATTTGGCCACTGGGCGGGAGCCTGACACGTTCCCCCACACCAAGGGCCGTGATGATGAGGAAATCCGCAAGAGGCTGTTTGCTGCGCTGGTGATGGGAACCACCACGCTTTTGTGGGACAACGTTGTAGGGTCTTTTGACAGTGCTGCCATGGCGGGTTTCCTGACCGCACCGGTGATGGCAGACCGTGTGCTGGGCAAATCACAGGCCCTACGCCTGCCCAACCGTGCGCTGCTGGTCTTCACGGGCAACAATATCACCTTCGAAGGCGACATGCCCCGCCGTGTCATCAAGTGCCGCATCGACCCCCGTTCGGCCACGCCCTTCGCCCGTGAGTTTGCGATGGACCCTTTGGAACATGTTCGCAACCACCGTCTGGATATGGTGACGGCAGCTTGCACCTTGATCCGCGCTTATCAAATGTCTGGTGCAGACCGTGCACAGGGGCGCATGGCAAGCTTTGAAGCGTGGGATGACATTGTTCGCCAAACCGTGGTCTGGATTGGCACGACGGTGGCTGTCGGCGAATATGGCGACCCAATGGAACTCGTCCGCGAAGCGCAAGTCGACGACCCGATGCTGGATGCGCTGGGCGACCTGTTGCAGGCGCTTTTCAGGCGGTTCGACACAGCATGGTTCACAAGCAAGGATGTGCAGAAGGCGGCAGATACATCCTTGTCGCCGACCCTCAAGGAAGCCCTCAACGATCTGGCGGGCCGCGATTTGTCTTCCAATGCGCGCAGCATCGGCAAGGTTTTGTCGGCACATAAGGGGCAGATCGCCCACGGCCTGCACCTGTCTGCCCGCAAGCTGAACACCAAGGATGCCATTTCTTTCCGCGTGGAACAGGAGGGTGGCCCCTGATTTGGCGGGAATGGCGGGTATGACGGGAATGTTTCCTGTCCTTCCCAGATACATTTTTTTGAACCACACACACATATAAAGGGTTAGGAAACATACCCGCCATTCCCGTCATTCCCGCCGTGGACCAACACAGGTCTGCGGCGGTTTTGCATTTGGCTGAACGCTGAAATTGCCATGAACAGCTAAATCTGCTAATCTCAGCAGCATGTTAGCTACCCTCCACCGCCGTCTTTCCAAGCTTGAAGCACGCCGCCCAGCGCAGGGACCGGTGCAGCTAGTCGACGTCAGCCTTCTTGACCCTGCGGTGCTGGCGCTTTGGCAAATGGTTCCAATCGACCAGATGAACTCCGACCAACTGGACTTGTTGGAAGCAAATTTAAGGAAACTGTCATGAGTGACGGCAAATGCGGACGAAATGCGGATGGGCGTTTTGGCGCGGGCAACTCTGGTAAGCCCCGTGGAACCCGCCACAAGGCCACACAGGCGGTTCTCGCGCTGCTGGAGGGCGAAGCCACCGCTCTAACTCGCAAGGCTGTCGAAATGGCGTTGCAGGGCGATAGCGTGGCCCTGCGGCTTTGCCTTGACCGGATCGCACCACCCCGCAAGGATAGCCCCGTCCAGTTCGCGATGCCCCGCATGGCAAGCGCCCAAGACGCCGCAGAGGCCGCTGGGGCCGTGTTGGAGGCGGTTGCCGAGGGCGAGCTTACCCCAACAGAGGGCGCAACAGTCATGTCGTTGGTGGACAGTTACAGGCGTACGCTGGAGGTCACGGAACTTGAAGCACGGGTGGCGGTGTTGGAGGGGCTGTAGGGCACAAAGGCGCCAATTGCGCGGGTGATCGAGCAAAGATTTTACGATCAATCAATTCTATTTTCAGGCAAAGCCATTCAACTCTACTCCCACGCTACGGCATAGACCGTAATTCTTTTTTAGAGTATCGGTTCAATCCAAAGTTGGTATGGGAAACCCAGCGTGGACGAAAACAACGATCTTGGGCTTCGCATCAAGGCGTGGCGGCAGGCGCAGCAGTTGCATCAAAAAGGCTTGGCGCATCGGCTTGGGGTGACGCAGCAGGCCGTGTCGCGTTGGGAAAGCGGGCAAGATGTTCCCTCAGCCAAGATGCTGGCGCAGTTAAGATCGCTGCTGGTTTCGCCCGACCCTTTGGATGTGGAACGGGCCTTTATTCGCAATCAATCCACGATTCGTGCTTTGGTGGATATCGATGGCATTCGGCTGGTGGGGTATTCGCAGGGCTATGCGGCGGTTTGGGATGATTTCTTGCAAGTTCTGGGCCAACCGGTCGAGGATAAGGTGATCAATGAATTGCAAACCTTTGCCGGATCGCAAAGCCTGAAGCATCAGATTGTGAAGAATGAACTGGTGATGATGTCGGGCGTTTCGCTGCGGCATCTAGATATTGATCTGGGGCCAGAGTTCAAGCACCGCTGGCATATGTGCTTTCGCAAGCATGGCCAAAAGATGTTTGTCGATATGCTGTTTGAACCTTGTGATCAGGCGCTGGACACGGGGATCGAGCTTATGCTGCGGCCTGACGAACTGCTGGGTTAAACTTTTTTCAATCTGCTGCGCCCTGACCAAACAAGCGCTCTAACTTGTTCTTATGAATTATATATATTTTTCCATGTCATAACCACACAGCATAGCTTTTCGGTCGACCCGCCGCTTGTGCCATACAAGTGGCATTGCGGAACAAAGCTGTTCTAAAGTGCAGTTAAGCGGCCGGTGCGGCCCAGTGGTTTGAACGGCAGCAAGGCGAGTGCGAACGATGTTCAAGATTTTCAATGTTTCACATGCCCGATGCATCCTTCGGATGATCCTGATCGCTTGCTGGGCCGTTCTATCACTTCCAAAAATCGCCGATGCACAGAATTTGGCGTTTCAGTTCTTTGGGAACGGATCATACACTGGATCTTTTCCTAACGTTTCGATTTCGGGAAAAGAAGATGGAACGAATATTTATAAAACTTATCATCAAAACTTTCAGATTTCAAACATAACCTCAAATTCCATAAGTTTATCATTCTCTTGGACCTATTTTACACTCGACTCTGACGTCACGTACGATCCAGCAATAATGGAGGTGAGGGATTCCTTTGGCTTGCCTTTCGGTGTCGGTTGGCAGTCTATTAGTAATATCAAAGGGGCGCGGAATCAATCTGGTCGGTTGTCTGTTACCATTCCGCCTAAAGGGACGTTAAAATTCTACGTAGATTCCGACAATATGATGGGAACGTCCAAACTTAGCTTGTCTTTTGACCCGCCTTCCGTCCTTGTAAGCGCTGAGGCGACCGAGCCTGTGGTGTCTATCAGCAAGAATGTAGCCGCAACAATACAGCCGATTTCAGGATCAGGTGGTAACGCAACCCTGACGTATAGTGTGTTACCCCCGCTTCCATCTGGCCTTTCGATTTCGTCCAGTACTGGATCAATTACGGGAACACCCTCAGGCGTTTCCGCGCCAGCCAACTACACGGTTACTGTGTCGGATGGTCGCCAATCTAATAGCGCCAGTTTTAGTCTAGAGGTGACCTCCAAAGTCGTAGCGTCCTTGGACGCGGACAGGAGATATTCGACCTTCACAGCCAATACCGCGATAACACCCTATACGCCTGTGCTGGGCGGCAGTGGGGTCGCAACGCTCGCTTACTCCGTTTCACCTGCGCTTCCGAGTGGCCTAAACTTTTCAAGTTCAACAGGTGCCATTTCAGGCACGCCAACAGCAATGACCCCCGCTACGATGTATACAATTAGTGTGACTGACGGCGTAACTACGGCAACACAGCAGATCAATATCACGGTGAAAGCAGCCGCACTCACCGGTCCTATCGCAACACCTGAAGTTGTGACTTGGAAGGAGGGGGAGGCAAGCTCCGTCTTGTTTCAGTTGCGTTCCGATTTCACTGTTGACTACGCCGTGACCGTTAACGGTTTATATGTTTCATTGAAAAAAGATGGCACAGGTCCAAGCTTTGTTCAGACTTTGTCTAGCCTTTTTAATATCGAGACCTTTGAGACCCAAATCCTTTTCCAATGGACCAAACCAATCGTCGGCACGTATGCAGGTGAATTGTATTTCTACCAATCTGGCGTGGGTACACGAACTCTCCCCTTCACTCTAATCGTCACAGGCGACAAATCCGACCAAACCGTCAGCTTCACCTCCACCGCGCCCTCCGCTGTTGCGGGGGGCGCGACTTATACGCCGGTCGCGACAGCAACTTCGGCCCTGACGGTTGCTTTCAGCATAAACAGCGTCAGTTCGCGCATTTGCGAGATCAGTTCTGGCGTGGTCAGTTTCCTTGATGAGGGGCTTTGCGTGATCAACGCTGATCAAGCGGGCGACAGCGCGAACAACAGTGCACCGCAGGTGCAACAAGTGGTCGAGGTGGCTGCGGGCGATATCGGTACAACGTCGCAAACGGTCAGCTTCACCTCTGCCGCCCCGACCCTGACGCTGGGCGGGTCGGATTACATGCCTACAATGACAGCAACGTCTGGTCTTGAGGTGCGGCTTTTGGGGGATTTTGACAGTAAAACGGTCTGCTGGCCTGTAGGCAACAAAGTGGCCTTGCTGACAGCGGGCAGTTGCACAGTGCGCGCCGAACAGGTTGGCAATTTCCAATATGCGCGGGCTGAAACCTCACAGACATTTACGATCGTCGCAGCCGTGACGGCGACGCAGGCGATTGCAAATCAGGCGCTGTCCTCGGGGTCGTTGATCACGCCTTTTACGCCGGTGACGGGTGCCAATGGGGTTGGGGCGCTGACCTATGCCATTTCGCCGACCCTGTCAGAGGGGTTGAGTTTTTCCACCACCACGGGCGAAATCACCGGCACGCCGACAGCGCCGGTGGCGGAAACGACCTATACCGTCACGGTCACCGATACGAACGCTTCCAGCGACAGCAAGACCTTCACGCTGACGATCACCGACGGCCCCGCCGCAACTTTGGCCGTGGCCAGCAAGGGGCTGACGATCAACACGGCCGCGTCCTTCACCCCTGTCACAGGCTCTGGAGGCACGGGGACGTTGAGTTACACCGTTGCACCGGCTTTGCCTGCGCCCCTGTCGATGTCTAGCGCGACAGGGCTGATCACGGGAACGCCAAGCGCGACGAGTGCTGCGGCCAACTACACGGTGACGGTGACCGACCAAAACAGCCGAACGAATACGGCGATCTTTGCTCTGACGGTGAATGGCAACGTGGTGGCGACCCAAGCCATCGCGGCACCCCATGTGACGCAGGGCTTTGCAGCCACAGCCTTTGCGCCCGTGACGGGGGCGGGTGGCACGGCGGCGCTGAGTTACTCGGTAGCGCCCGATCTGCCAGCGGGCCTGTCGATGGCAAGTGCCACGGGGCAAATCAGCGGCACGGCGACATCGGCCAGCAGTGCCACGACTTACACGGTGACGGTGACGGATGCGAACTCTGCCACAGATACCGCCACCTTCAGCCTAACGGTTGACGGCGCGGTAAGTGCGACACAGGCCGTGGCAACCAAGGCTTTGACCAAGGACGCCCTGATCACGGCCTTTACGCCGGTCACAGGGGCTGGGGGGCGCGCGCCCTTGGCCTATAGCGTCTCTCCCGACCTGCCGACCGGCTTGGCCATGGCCTCTGGCACGGGGGCGATCACAGGAACGCCCACCGTCACCAGTTCTGCAACAACCTATACCGTGACGGTGACTGACGCGAATGCCGCGACGGCAAGTGCGACCTTCAGTTTGACCATCAATGATGCCGTGGTCGCAACATCGGCGGTGTCAACCAAGACGCTGAGCGCCAATGTGGCGGCGACAGCCTTCACGCCGGTTACGGGCACAGGGGGAACAGGAACGCTGACCTATACCGTGTCGCCCACTTTGCCAGCGGGTCTGGATATCGACGAAGACACGGGCGAGATTTCAGGCACTGCCACGGCAGGCTCCTCGGCTGCGACCTATACCGTGACGGTGACGGATGACGTTTTGGCGACTGATACAGAAACCTTCACCCTATCGGTCGACGGCCCCGTGGCTGCGACCACAGCGATTGCCACAACCCAATTGCCGGTTAACACCGAAGTCACAGCTTTCACGCCGGTGACAGGGTCAGGTGGCACGGGTGCTTTGAGCTATACGGTGTTGCCCAATTTGCCCGCTGGCCTGTCTATGGCGTCACAAACCGGAGCCATCACCGGCACGCCCACAACGCCAACTGCGGCTGCGACCTATACGGTCACCGTCACCGATGCCAACAACACAACCGACACCGCCGATTTCAGCCTAAGTGTGAACACGATTGCCAGCTCGATCACGCTGGTCGCTTCCAACACAGCCCCCCAACCTGGCGAAACCATCACCCTGACGGCCACGGTAAGCCCCAGTCAGGCAACCGGTTCGGTGACGTTCAAGGATGGCGGCAATGCCCTTGGTGCACCTGTAACCTTGGTGTCAGGGGTGGCCACTTATACCACCGCTGATCTTGGAATTGGCAACCATACGCTGACGGCTGACTACGGGGGGTCTGCAACTTACGACGGCTCAACAAGCAACGGCGTGGCCGTTTCGTTGCTGTCCCCGTCGTCAGAGTTTGACCAAAACCATGACGAAATCGCCAAGATCGTTCAGGATCTTGCCGTTTCATCAATCAACAGCCAAGTGCAAAACTCCTCAGCTGCGGTTGGTTCTGCTGTTGGTCGGATGATCAACGGTGCTGCATCTAGATCAAACGTAGTTGTGTCGAGCATGAGTTCACCACTCGAATTTCATGGGGATTTGACTGCGACCAATGGCACCGTAAACGGCGACACCACCTTCTTTGGTCAAACTTCAACGGATGGCGGCACAAAACGCCGGTTTGTTTTTGGCACACTTGGGGTCAATAAAACCGATGGTGGCACCACAACCGCCCTTCTCAACGCTAGAATTGCTTGGGAATGGTCAGCGTCCGAACGGGTTGTTCTGGGCTACTGGCTAGGAGTTGATGCTGGGCGCTCTCAGATCAACAGTTCCTTCTCAGGCACGCAAACATCTGTTGGCATGGGCGCGGGTTTGTACGGCGTAGCGCAGGTTGATGATGGCATCTTTCTAAGCGGGTTCGCGTCAGTTGGTCAGGACAATCGTCTCTTGGAGATGGGAAACACGGTTCTAGACTTATCGAGCGATTATGTGACCCAAAACCGTGTGATCGGAACGGCGCTAACCGCTTCAATCAAGCACGGGCGAATAGAACTGCGTCCGGAGTTCAGCTTCACCTACGGTCAAATGGACATCGGCATGGTCGATTTTGTGGGAACGGCCTATGGCCAAACCGATGACACTTTGTCCACCGACATGGGCAATGTGTCTGTCGCCAATATCCGTTTCAGCCCAGAGGTGATATTCACAGGTCTGGACCAAACGTCCCACCTGACGCTTTCGCCCCATCTGGACTGCCAGCAAGTGAACGCGAGTGTGACCACCAATGATTGTGGCGGTGGCGCTTCTGTGGCGTTTGAGCACACCTCGCCTGACGGACTGACGAGCTATTTCGCCAGAATTCGCTCCGAAGCCATATCAGGCGTGGCGCAGACAAGTGTCGAGGTGAACCTGCGGCAGCAATTCTAGGAAAGTGGATCGGAGAAGTGGTGGAGCCTAACCACCGTCAACCCTGCGCGAACGAGCCGCCCAATGCACGCGACGCGGTGTGATATGACACTGGCGCAGATACACTGGCGGGACGTCTTGCTAGGGATTCGTTTGTGTTCAACACGGCACCCAATGCATCGACCAACAAAAACACGATCACAGATTTCAGCGCCGCTGATGATGACATTTGGCTGGCAAAGGCGGTGATGGCAGGTCTGGGCAGTGCCACGGGTGCTTTGGGAGCGGACGCCTTCTGGGGCGGGGCGGGCATCTCGGCCAGCCATGACGCAACCGACCGTGTGATCTACAACCAGACTACTGGTGCCTTGTACTATGATGCCGACGGCACGGGGTCGACTGCATCCATCCAGATCGCGCAACTCACCGCAGGTACGATCCTGACCGCATCAGATGTGTTTATCTTCTGATGTGCTGATGTGCGCAGGGTTGGGGTCGCAAGAAAGATCGGATGTTAAAGTTGTGCCAGACGCTTGCATGGATTTGCAGATATTCTGACGGTGTTTTCTGGGACTGAGATGTCCCCAGCGTCTTTCTCATCGACTTCAACGCTAGGTGGCTATTGCTATCGACGCTACACGCACTGCCAGTCCCACAAAGTCTCAGAAAAGCATCGTTTTCGGGAAAGAGGGTAGGTTCTGGGGTAAGTTTTCAAAATACCAAAATTATCCAATGATTTCAGGGGGTATTGGCGGAAGCGGTGGGATTCGAACCCACGGTGGAGTTCCCCCCACGCTAGTTTTCAAGACTAGAGCCATAAACCACTCGGCCACACTTCCAATGCCTGCGCTGCGGTTTGGTCAGCGCGACGGGGGGCGTTTCTCACCACGCGAGTGATCCTTTCCGGCATAAATCCGAACTGCAATCACGGGTCGCGAAACACACTTCTTACAAAACTTCCTTAGAGAACTCTAAAGCGCTTTGAAAGGGGGGCCGTGCAGAAAAACAGCCTAGACCTAGGCGCGGTTCAAGGCGCGTTTGGGGTGCGAGGCTCTTCGGCAGACCTGTCGGCAGGTTACGGCGGCGTTTACCTGACCTCGCAGGGCGAAGGCCCCTATGTCACCGCGATGGCGATGGTCGGTAGGGCGCAGACCAGCCTGATCAACGGGGTGCTGTTTGATGCGGGCGCAGATTACACCAGCAAGGTCGGCGTTTTGGGCGCAACCACAGGCACGCGCATAAAGGTGCACCGCTATGCCCTCACCTTTGACCCGCGCCTGCAAGCCACCTATGCAACCAGTGCGACCGATCGCTACCGCGACAGTTTCGGCATGGGCGTTTTGGCAAATTCTGATAGCGCGCGCGTGGCAGCCACACTTGGCCTGACCTACCATCCGCAGACGTCAGGTCTAAGCATGACCCTGCGGGCTGGCGGTGCTGTGGTGAGCTATGACACAACGGTTGACGCGAGCGATGACACATCCGCCAGCACGGCCACGACCACGAACCACCGGCAAGATCAGGTCTTCACAACCTCGTTCGACGCAAGTTGGGCCTTGGGCGCGCAAAGCGTTCTAAGCGGGTCGATTACAAGCGATTGGGGGCGCGACACCAAAACACTGCGGGGCGGGTTGACCTTTGACCTTGCGTTCTAACGCTTGAGCAAAGGGCTTGATGACAAGCGTCAGCGACGCGCCTTTGTTGCCCCGTTTGTTGCGTGGTACCATTGCCAAGAACCATTGTGGCGACACCATCCGCCCCGCCTTGTCGCAAGGCGCGCACAGTCTTAGGGTGGCGCAGCAGCAGGGAGGCTTGGGCGATGCGGGTTGCGATCCTGACGGATATTCACGCCAACCGTGAAGCGTTTGAGGCTGTCTTGGCCGATCTGGCTGCGCGCGGGATCTCCCGAATTGGGGTGCTGGGCGATGTGGTGGGCTATGGGCCTGACCCTGTATGGTGTGTTGAGCGGGTCATGGCGCTGGTGCAAGACGGGGCTTTTTGCATCAAGGGCAATCACGACAGCGCCATCAGCACTGTGGCCGAACATCTCAACACCGCAGCCCGACAGGTCATCAACTGGACACGCCCACAGCTTTCGGCGCCCCATCTGGCCTTTTTGGAAAACCTGCCCCTGCGCCATGCCCAAGACGATGTTCTGTTCGTGCATGCCAGCGCCAATGATCCCTCCGATTGGAACTATATCACCGATGCCAACCGCGCGATGGGCTCGTTTCGGGCCGCATCGGCGCGGGTGATTATGGTGGGTCACCGCCATGTTGCAGCGCTTTACACCTGCGATCTTGACGACCGCGTTAAAGCGCAAACTGTGACGGTGGGCCAACCCGTGCCGCTGATCCGCTCTCGTCGCTGGTTGGCGGTGGTGGGGGCTGTCGGCCAACCGCGCGACGGGGTGGCGCAGGCGAATTACGCCATCCTTGATCTGGCGCAAAACGAGCTGACCTTTCGGCGTGTACCCTATGACGTGCAAAAGACCGTGGGCAAACTGCGCGCGGCGGGCTTGCCTGAACCGCTGGCCATGCGGCTAAATTGGGGAACTTGACGCCATGATGATCCGCCCAAGCGAAGGCTTGCTGATTGACGGCTTTACGCTGGGCTCTTGCCTGCACAAGGGCGGGTTTGCGACGATCTGGGCCGTGACACACCCCGACCACGCCGGACCGATGGTGATGAAGGTTCCCACGATCTTTGACGGCTACGACGCCCCCACCATCGTGGGCTTCGAGGTGGAGCAGATGATCTTACCGCGCCTGTCTGGCGTGCATGTGCCGCGATGTGTGGCGGTGGGTGATTTCAGCGTGATGCCCTATGTCGTGACCGAGCAGATCGAGGGTGTTTCGCTGTTGCACCTGTTCAACGACGCGCCCTTGGCCCTGTCGGTGTTGATCGAAACCGCCGCGCGTATGGCTGAAGCGGTGCATGAGCTGCACAAGCAACATGTTGTCCATCTTGATCTAAAGCCCGCCAATTTCCTGCAACGCGCCACAGGCGAGATGGTCTGCATCGACTTTGGCCTATCGCGCCATGATCACTTGCCCGACCTTCTGGCCGAAGAATTCACCATTCCGATGGGCACCTTTCCCTATATCGCCCCCGAACAATACCTGCGCCAGCGCAACGACCTGCGCAGCGATTTGTTCGCGCTGGGGGCGATGATGTACGAAGGGGCGACGGGAAAGTTGCCCTTTGGTCAGCCTGTGCGGCTTAAGGGCGTGCGCCAGCGGCTGTGGCGTGACCCAGTGCCACCGCGCCAGATAGATGCGCGCATTCCCGAATGGCTGCAAGAAATCATCTTGCGCGCGTTAGAGGTTGACCCCGCCAAACGCTACCAATCCGCCGCCCAAATGCTGTTTGATCTGCAACACCCCGCGCAGGTTCGCCTGACCGAGCGGGGGCGCAAAATGAAAGCGGACGGGTGGCGAAAAGTCTGGCAGCGCAAGCGCGCCATGCGCAACTTGCGCGGCTTTGCAGCGCCTGCGGGCATAAGCGCGCAGATCGGCAAAGCCCCCGTCATGATGGCCGCCGTCGACCTGTCACCCGAGATGGAGCCTTTGAACCACCAATTGTTGTTATCAGTGCAGCGGATGCTGGCCAGCCAGCCCGATGCGCGCATTGCCTGCGTCAACGTGATCAAAACCGCCCGCATCGGCATTGACCCGACCACCACAGACGAGGGCGAGAATTTGCACATCGCCCGCCTGATCGCTTTGCGCGCTTGGGCGCAAAACCTTGATCTGCCAGAAGACCGGCTGACCTTCACCATCCTTGAAGGGCCAAACCCCGCGCAAGTGATCGTCGATCACGCCGCCAAAAACCAGATGGATCATGTGGTGATGGGGGCGCGCAGCCACTCTGCCACGCGCCGCTATCTGGGGTCTGTTTCAAGCCAAGTCGTGGCGGAATCGTCGTGCAGTGTTACGGTGATCCGCCTGCCCGCAGCACCAACACCGGCGCAGCCTCAAGTTCAAACAGACGGCTAAGGGTGCTCAGCATTGGGTCGCCGTAGCACCCCGTGCAAGCCTCACAGCAAGATGTCGCCCGACGTGACAATATGGGTGCCGATCGCAATGGCCAGATCAGCCACGCCGTCGCCGTTGACATCGCCGTAAAGGTAATGGCCCGCCACCCACAGCGCACCCGCACCACCGGGCAAAGCTTGCAGCGTGAATGCCTGATTGCCCGCCAGTTGCGTGTTGGCGTCAATCGCGGTCAGATCAATATGATCTATCCCGGTCTGGAAATCTGACACCGTGTCGGGCGCAGCCTTGGAACTTTCTTCGACCGAGGTGAAGACAAACTCATCCGCGCCCGCCCCGCCTTTCAGCTTGTCGCGCCCAGCGCCGCCGTCCAGCACATCATTGCCATCGCCACCGTACAGCGTATCGGCGCCAGCACCGCCAGTTAGAATGTTGCGGGCCTCATTGCCATAAATCTGATCCGACAAGGCCGATCCCGTGCCGTTGATGGCGGCCGTGCCGATCAGGTTCAGCCGTTCGACATCGTCGAGCATTGTGAAATCGACGGACGAATTCACCACATCCTCGCCCGCCAGCCCATGCACGATGGTTCCGGCCACCGTCACCGCGAACACATCCGCGCCAGATGTGCCGGTCAGAACAACCGGCGCATTGGCTTGATACAGGCCCGCACCGCCAAATATGCCCGCCGTGGCAGAGGTCGCAAGGAACGCCATATCCGACAGGCGTAAAGCCCCGTCGTCAAATTGCAACCACTCAACCGCGTTGAGCACGTCAAACGAATGCACCCCCGCCTTTTCCGCCACATGCAGCCCATCACCGCCAGTGCTGACCACAAAATCGGCCCGCGCTCCGGCATAGCGGGCGATATCAACGCCTGCCCCGCCGAACAAAGTGTCGTTGCCCCCGATCAGCAGGTCATTGCCCGCCCCGCCGGTTAACGTGTCATTGCCCCCCAAGCCCGACAGCCAAGCGCCGTTGTCATAGCCATGCACATCATCGCCCAACCGCGAGCCTTCAACATGGCCGAATTTGACGATGTTGGTCGCAGGATCGGTGACTGTGCCGTAATGCGTACCGCTGGAGTTATAAAACACCGACATCCCGATAATGTCTGACCCCGCATCGCGAATTGACGCATCGACCATCACCACGTTGTCATGGTCGCGCCCGCCGTGAAAGTTGATGTCGCGGTCGGTTTGCAGCACATGCACAAAGTTGCCCGCAGCCGATGTCCATGACGCGAAGACCACCGAATGGCGCATGTCTTGATCTGTCAGGTTGGTGAAGGTGCTGTTGTACACATCGCGGATTTGTAAGGCATAGCCGTTGCCGCTATCGCCCTTGTTGTGCGAACCGGTCATCGTCATGTGATCGACCGATGCCCCTATGCTTGCCGCCACGTTCACCCCAAGCGAGGGCACATCGCGCGACACAATATCAAACAGATGCAGTCCTGCCGTGCCCTTAACCTCGATCACCGCGTTGCGGTCATAGGTGGACATTGTATTGGCGAAGTTCGATGGATCAGCCGGTGCTAAGCCGTAACTGACGGTAAAGCCCCCGACATTCACCCGCTCTGCCATCGAAATTTCGCTGACAGTGGTTTCGCCCGGCACAAAATCAAAATGCACTCCCGAAGCCAGCGTGATCACATTGCCATTCACCGAAGCCACCTGCGCAATCGAGGTGCGCAGCGCCACATCGGTGTTGCGCCAAACCGTGTCGCCGATGGAATCGTAAAAGGCGGGCGTGCTGGCGCGCGACAGATAGACAAAATCTCCCGCGACAAAGCTATTCGCGCCGGTCAGGGTGATCTGCGTCGCCCCAGTCGCCACATCAGCGGCCAGTGTGAAATGGCCCGACATATTGCCCTGACCGATGCGAAACGCCTCTGCCCCAAGGGTCGGTGCGACGTCGATGACCGTCTTGTCAGACCCAGCACCCACAACGGTGATGTCATCACGCGCGATTGTCACCGTGCGGTCAAAGCTGAAATGGCCCGCCGCCAGTTGGATAACACTTCCCGCCGCAGCCCCGTTGATCAGCGTTTGCAACGCCGCCGCAGTGGTGCCCACAGCGACCGTGATGGTGTTTGCAGGCAAAACCACCGCTTGCACGCCAACCGCAGGGCTTAACAGCCGCTGATCCACTGCCACACCGGCCTGCCCTGCGCCAAACTGCGGTGCAGTTATAGCCTGCGCACCGAAAAATGGCACGCTGGTGCTATCCTGCATCATAATCTTGCCCGCTTGGGATGGTAACGTTGACACAGTCGAGCCGTGGTCCCCCCACCCGTAAACGACGAAGAGAGCTTTGTGATTGGTCATGATACGCCCCTTGTGTGGTGGATTATGCGAACGTGGATGCGTGTTCAAAAAACCTGAAAGGCAAGCCAAAGCCAGCAGGCATTTTTCTTCCGACGAAAAGCCGCCCAAACGGTTGGGCTTGGGCGGTTAACCGCGCACGGTTTCACCCTATGGTTGTTTTTTTGCGCGCGCAAAAATCAATTTTTGGGTAAACTATTACTGCCATTTTGCTCCTTAGATTCGAAAGTCTGCGACAAGGTCAAAACCGCGCCATCTATCGGGTCGGTTGAGGGTGTAAGCCCTGCAAATGCACCTGAATTGGGGCTTATCCCCCAGATCCACCCAGCGATGGCCACGCCTTCAAGCGCTGCTGGGCCATATTTGCACCATCCAAGGCGGCAACGACACGCGACCGGAACGGATGGCCTAGGAAAAGGGCGGTCGAGGCGAATCGGCTTGGCACTTTCCCCGCGTCACGCCTCATCGTCCTATCCATAAGATTGCAAAATCGCCTTTAGATTGAACTTATCACCCCTTTTGAGGATAAGAGATTTAGATATCCTCACATAGATTAGTTTCTGCACCTGCATAATGACCCAAAGTTAACCTTGATGAGCTCAGGTTCGTCCTCTGGCTGCCAAGCCTTTTGATCCAAATGCCGTGACTGCCCACCAAGGCAGCACACCCCCATCGCTGATGGTGATCAAGAAAGGTTTGCGCCCACCCAAAGGACAGGGCCTTGCCCCGCTGGGGCTTGGGAAAATGTGTATATAAATCAAGGTGGAGCAGCGCAAATGGCTAAAATTTCAGTGTTCGGGATCGGATATGTCGGCGTCGTCTCGGCCGCTTGTCTGGCGCAGGATGGGCATAAGGTTATTGCGGTTGATATTGTCGCTGATCGGGTCGCGATGATTAACGCGGGCCAGTCGCCCATCGTGGAAAATGGGCTAGCGCCTTTGATAAATGCTGCGGTTGCATCCAGCACTTTGACCGCAACGCTTGATGCCGATACCGCCGTGCGCGACACCGATGCCAGCTATGTCTGCGTTGGCACGCCCAGCAACCGCGACGGATCGGTCGGGCTGGCCTATGTGTCAGAGGTTTGCAGCATCATCGGTCGGGCCATTGCGGCCAAGACCACGTTCCATTCGGTCATCATCCGGTCAACCATTGTGCCGGGCACGATGGAAAGTGTCTGCATCCCGCTGCTGGAAGCGGCCTCTGGCAAGAAGGCCGGGGTTGATTTTGGCGTGGGCTATTACCCCGAATTCCTGCGCGAAAGCACCGCGATTGCCGATTACTACGACCCCGGCCTGATCGTGTTTGGCGCACTTGATCAACCGACCTTTGCCCTGCTGACCCTGTTGAACCGCGATATGCCCTGCATCTCGCATCAGGTCGATTTGCGCACGGCGGAAATGGTCAAATACACCTCGAATGCGTGGCGGGCTGTCAAAGTGACCTTTGCCAATGAAATCGGCAACATCGCCAAGGCGTGCGGGCTGGATGGCCAGTTGGTGATGGGGCTGTTGTGCAGCGATGATAAGGTGAACATCTCGTCACACTTCATGCGACCGGGCTTTGCCTTTGGCGGGTCGTGCCTGCCCAAGGATGTGCGCGCCCTGCGCCAACTCGCCCGCGCTAAGGATGTGGCGGCCCCGCTGATGGGGGCGGTGTTGCAAGCCAACGAAGACCAGATCGCCCGCGCCGCCAAGATGGTGACAGACACGGGCGAAACCTCGGTCGGGTTGGTGGGTATCAGCTTCAAGCCCGGCACCGATGATCTGCGCGAAAGCCCCTTGGCTGAACTTGCGGCGCGGCTGATCGCGCAAGGGCTGGATGTGCAGGTCTATGACCCCAATGTCAGCATTGCCCACACGCTCGACGCAGACGCCTCGGGTCGCGGCAATGAGGTGGTGCCAGATCTGCGCGCGCGTATGGTTCCCACCATCGAAGCGCTGATCGACAAGGCTGGCGTCATCTTGGTGGGCAACAGCTATGCCGATGCGGCAGCCCCCTTGGCGCGTGCCATGCAAGGCCAGCCGATGGTTGATCTGACGCGGTTGCAGGCGGGCATTGTGTCGCATGGCACCTATCAGGGCATTTGCTGGTAAGATGCAGATCCTTGGGCACACCCTTTATCTAACGGTGCTGGTTCTGGTCGCACTGGCCATCCCGCAGGGCGCGCTTTCGCACACGCATGACACGCTGTTTGCGCTGGGGGCGGTGGGGCTTTGGCGCTACACTTGGGCCGGCACCAATTTTGTGCGCGCGATTTGGTACCAGCGCGTCGCCTTTCCGGCGATGAAGCGCAAGGTCATGGCCCTGCACGCCGCGCGCCTCACCCCGCCGCGCTCTTTCTTTCTGGTAACAAGCTTCAAGATCGAGCCAGAGGTTTCGACCCGCGTCTACCAATCTATCTTCGCTGCGGCAGCAAACTCTGCCTGCGGGGCGAGTGTTGTCGCCTCGGTGGTCGAGGGGGCGGATGCCCGCCTGATCCGCACGATCTTTGCGCAGATGCGGGCCGATATGTCGGGGGTGACACTGTTGGTCGACCAGATCGCAGGCACCGGCAAGCGCGATGCTTTGGCCAAAGGCTTGCGCGTGATTGCAGCGCAGGCCCCGTCATGGCGCGACATTGTGATCTTTGTCGATGGCGACAGCTGCGTGCCTGATGACATCGTGGCGCAATCCGCTCCATGGTTTTGCGACACCCGCGTGGGGGCGCTGACCACTGACGAACAGGCCGAGATCCCCGATGCCCCCGCCTTTGCCGACTGGTTCGATCTGCGATTCACCCAGCGCCATGTGCTGATGTCGTCGATGGCGCTGGCGGGGCGGGTGTTGACCCTGACGGGCCGGATGTCGGTGTTTCGCGCCGATCTGGCAACCGACCCGCGCTTCATAGCCCAAGTTCACAGCGACCACCTTGATCATTGGCGGCTGGGGCGGGTGAACTTTTTGACCGGCGACGACAAGTCGACTTGGTTTTGGCTGCTCAAATCGGGCTACCGGATGCTGTATTTGCCCGATGTGCGCACCTTGTCGATGGAGCGTCAGCCGACCCCTTCGTTTGTCGGCTCGGCCACCACGCTGATGGTGCGTTGGTATGGCAACATGATGCGCACCAACGGACGCGCTTTGGCGCTGCCCGCGTCGCGGATCGGGCTGTTTACGTGGTGGTCGCTGTTAGATCAGCGCCTGACCATCTGGACCACCCTTGCCGGTCCCTTGGGTGTTGCGCTGACGGCCGTTTTGGTCGGGCCGGGCATTTTGGTTGTCTACCTCGCTTGGGTGATGGTCACGCGCTATGCCTTTTGCCTTGCCCTGTCGCTGTTTCGCGGCACGGCCTTTCCGATCCGCTACCCGTTTCTTTTGTACTTCGGTCAGATCATGGGCGCGGCGGTCAAAAGCTTTGTTCTGTTCCGCTTGGACCGGCAACGCTGGACACGGCAAAGCAGCGGCACGCCGCGCGCTGCCACCCTGTCAGACCTTGTATCGACCTTCATCCATGTCCTGACGCTTGGCTGGCTTACGCTGAGTGTCACGATCATCTCTGGCCTGCTTTGAGCGTTTAGAAAGGCATCTCTCATGGACCCTGCACCGATCGTTTTGGACGCTGCACCGATCGCCTCGCTTGCCGAGGGCAATGATCATGCCGTTGTCGACTTGCCCTTTACCGCCCTGATTGATGGGCGACAATTTCGCGGCCAAGGCCTGTCCTTGGTGCGGGCCCATGTTGTGGGGCTGATGGGGGCACAGGCCCTTGCCGTGCCGCGCCTTGTCAAGCTGGTCTTCGACTTTAGCGGCTTTTGCGTCACGCTAGAGGCGCTGGCCCGCGTGCGCGATGCGCAAGGGGGTAAGGGCGGCATTGATCTGGATTTCGTGCAACCTTCCGGTCCGCATCTGCCGCAACTGCGCCACATCCTGAACGCCTATATTGGGCGCGATCTGGTGTCGTTGGGCCAGATCATCGCCGTGGCAGGCACCACGCCGCCCAAACCTGCCAAGCTCAAATCGGCGCGCGTGGGGCGCAGCTATGTGCAAGGCGCAGCGCTGGCTGTGCTGACCGTGGCACTGATCGGCGTGGCCGCAGCGCTGATCTACCAGCGCAGCTATGTGCATCTGCTGCCCGACCTCGGCATCGTCACCCTTCAGGGCGAGACGTTGCGCGCCACCGCCAGCGGCCAGATCGGCTTTTTGGATACGCAAGCGCCGATGGGCCAAGTGGCGCTGGCCATCACCACCTCGAATGGCGATGTCCTTAGCGTCACCATGCCGTGTGATTGTGCGGCAAGCAGCCTTGGCCTGCGGGTCGGGTCTACCGTTTTGGCGGGCGAGCCAATCTTGCAGCTGGCAACGCCAAACGCGCCCGCCGTGGTGCTGGCAAATATCCCCCCCGATCTGGCCTTTGACGTGGCGCTTGGCGACAGGCTGGAACTGACCCTGCCCGACGGGTCCACCGTCGGTGCAACTGTTGGCCCGAACGCGGGCCAAACGGTCAGCCAATCTGCGGGCCAACCCACCGCACTGATCCCCGCCACCACCTTGGCCCCTGCCCTGTTGGGTCAACCCGTTCGGGTGCGCCTGATCCGCGAAAGCGGATGGCTCGGGGCCTTTATCGCGACGGTCAGTCGCTGGTTCAACCACGTTTCAGGAGAGTTGTGACATGCACATGATTTATCCCCTTATTCTGTGTGGCGGCATGGGCTCGCGGTTGTGGCCGATGTCACGCATCGACCAGCCCAAGCAGTTTCAGCCCGTCAGTGGCCGGGGCAGCATGACCTATTTTCAAACCACCGTGCAGCGCCACCGTGGCCCGCAGTTTCATGACCCGATCGTTGTGACCAACCAAGGCCACACCGATCTGGTTCACCAGCAACTGGGCGAAATTCAATGCGGCGGGCAGATTATCGGCGAGCCTGTTGGCCGCAACACCGGCCCCGCCGTTCTGGCCGCAGCGCTGAACGTGCTGCAAAGCGACCCTGCCGCCCTGCTTTTGGTCTTGCCCGCCGATCACATCATTCTGGGCGATTTGAACACAACCATTCTGTCGATGGCCGATGCCGCAGCCGATGGGCTGATCGTCACCTTTGGCATTAAGCCCGCCTATGCCGAAACCGGCTATGGCTACATCATCGACGGCGGGGATATGGGCTTTCACCGCGGTCTGCACCATGTGTCGAGCTTTGTCGAAAAGCCCGAAGCGCAGGTGGCCCAAGGGCTGATCGACGGCGGAAAGTCGTATTGGGCCTCGGGGATCAGCCTGTTCAGTGCGGCAATGATCGCGGCAGAGTTCAAGCGGTTGGAGCCTGACACCTATGCCGCCGTGCTGGCCTCTGTGCTTGGGGCCACGCGCGGGGCGCATGGCATCACGCTCGACCTTGCCTCGTTTCGCAAGGCCCGCAACGAGCCGACAGAGCGCAGCGTGTTTGAACACTCAAAAGCCGTGTGCCTCGCGCCCATCACGGTGCAATGGGACGACATCGGCGCTTGGGCTGCTGTCTATGACGTCAGCGCCAAATCCGACACGGGCAACGTGACTTCGGGCGATGTTATGGCGATGGACACGACCAATTCGCTGATCCGTTCGGATGGGCGTTTGGTGGTGGTTGTGGGGCTGGATGACGTCATCGTCGTCGATACCAAAGACGCTTTGCTTGTCACCAACAAAGCCCATGCCCAAAAGGTCAAACAAGTGGTCGAGGCGCTTAAATCCAAAAACCGCCCCGAGGTTGTCAGCCACGCCTATGCGACCAAGCCATGGGGCGGGGTTGAAGACCTGATTTCCCAAACCGGCTACAAGCTAGAAATGCTCACCGTGCGCCCCGGCTCTACCGCCCAGATCAACGGGCACGGCGTGGGGGCCAGCTTTTTGTCGGTCGTCGCAGGCGAGGGCAGCTATCTTGAAGATCACGCCCAGCCCAGCCAGTCGATCGGGATGGGGGCCATGCTGGCCATCGACAAAGACACCCAAGTCAGCCTGACCAATACCCAAGCCGTCGATCTGCAAGCTTTGTTGCTGTCGACCGGACAGCTCGGTAAATCCCGTGATGTCGTGCATCATGACTAGGGCCGCAGCCCTTGCCCCCTTGCTGGTTTTGCTGGCTTTGTCTGCGGCCAAGGCCACACCCCCAGACCAAGATCTTGCCGCTGGGCTGGCCGCCTTGTCTTTGTCACACAGTGCCGCCGAAGCGCAGCAAGGTGCTCATGCGTTGCAAGCACAGGTCGGGCTTTCACCCGCTCAGGCTTTTCCCACCGCCCCGTTGGCCGCCTTTGTCTTGGGGGGATCTGCACAGGTGCAGTTGGTCGACATGCGCTTGCTGCTGGCGCAAATCGCCGTGCAAAGCGGCGCTAAGGATCATCTTGTGCTGACCCAAGCGCAGGCGGCGGGGGCGCATCAGGTGATCTTGCTGCGCGGCGGGTTTGTTAACTTCAAACAGTTGCAAAGCCTGATGGCCGCCTCGGCCGCTGCGGCGTTTGTCACCAATGGCCCGCAAGGTGTTACCCTGACCCGCGCGCTTGTCATCTGGCCTGACGCGGGGTTGACCTTGGCGTCAGGCGAAAGTCTGATCTTAGGCCGTGCCGAGGGCAGCTTTCTGGCCAACCTTGGCTGGCTGAACATCCAAGGCGCAGCGGTGCGCGGCAGTGAAACCGCCAACCTTGGCGCGCCCACCTTTCGCCCCTTTGTGCTCACGGCAGGCCAAGGCAGCCTGACCATCACCGATGCCAGTTTTGCCCACCTTGGTTTTGGCGACACACCACGGTTTGGCGGGGTGTCGGTTGACAACTCGGGCCTGCGAGGCCCCAAAACGCCGCCCGTCATCACCCAAAGCCGGTTTGACGATGTGCAAACCCTTGCCCTGATCAGCACCAAATCTGCCACCGTGTCAGACAATGCCGTTTCAGGCGGCAGCATCCTGATCGCCCATTCCCAAAGCGCTGTGGTGGCGGCTAACTTCCTGACCAGCGCCATGACAGCCTCTATCCGCATCACCAGCGGATCAACCCGAACGCGGGTTTTGGGCAATGTGGTCTTAAGCGGCTCTGTGGGAATTTCGGTCGATCAGGCCAGCCAAACCACCACCCTGCTCAGCAATGTTCTGGCAGGCCAAGCCAGCAGCGGCATCAAGCTTGATAAGATCGGCTGCGCGCAGGTCTTGGGCAACCTTGCAGCGCAGGGCCTAGGTGCGGGCATATCGGTGTCGGGCACGGGCCAAGTTGCCATCGCGGGCAATGCGATTTTTGACAATTCCGGCCCCGGAATCTTGGTGCGCGCGCAGGGCGAACACGCCAACCTTCAAATCACCGGCAACCGCCTTGCTGGCAACCACGAGGGTTTGCGCGGTGCCACCGCAGGGGCGCTCACCCTGTCGGGCAACGACCTAGAGGGCCAATTGCCCCGCCTGTTCGCAGGCGACCTATCCCAGCACACCATCGCTTGGCTGCAAGACCGCCGCAGCTTTGGCCCCACGCGCCTTGTCGCCGCCCCCGTCCCCCAATGCCCCGATGAAGGGAGCAACTGATGGTCTTTTCCTCTGAAACCTTCTTGTTCTTGTTCTTGCCGCTGTTCTTGGCCGTCTATTACCTGACCCCCGTCAGGTTCCGGTCGGTCACGATACTGGTGGGGTCTTATGCCTTTTACGGCTGGTGGCGGATCGACTATCTTGCCTTGCTGTTTGCCACCACGTTGTGGACCTATGCCTTTGGCCGCCGCATTGGCACGGCGACCAGCCAAAAAGCGGCGCGCATCTACCTGACCATCGGGCTTACGGGCTGTTTGGCGGTGTTGGGCGTGTTCAAATATCTGAACTTCTTCATCGAAAGCTTTGCCACCCTATGGGGCACCACTGCAGCGGGCTTGGGCGTGCATTGGCGGCTGATCTTGCCGATTGGCGTGTCATTCTATGTCTTTCACGCGGTCAGCTATCTGGTCGATGTCTACCGCAAAGACGCCGAGGCCACGCGCCGCTTTTTCGACTTTGCCGCTTTCATCGCCCTTTTCCCGCAACTGGTGGCAGGCCCGATCCTGCGCTTCAAAGACCTGACCCACCAATTCTCCCACCGCACCCATTCGCTGGCGCTGTTCATCGACGGCACCATTCTGTTCGCCATCGGATTGGCCAAAAAGGTGCTGTTGGCCGATACGGTCGCTCCCTTGGCCAATCTGGCCTTTGGGACTGACACGCCGTCGCTGGCGCTGTCGTGGCTGGGCGCTGTTGGCTATATGATGCAGCTGTATTTCGACTTTTCGGGCTATAGTGACATGGCCATCGGCCTTGGCCTGATGATCGGCTTTCACTTTCGGCCCAATTTCGACACGCCCTATATCAGCCGCTCGATCACAGAGTTCTGGCGGCGCTGGCACATCAGCCTGTCGGTCTGGCTGCGCGATTATCTGTATATCCCCTTGGGCGGCAACCGCTTGGGCAAGGCGCGCACCTATGTCAACCTGATGCTGGTGATGCTGCTGGGCGGGCTGTGGCACGGGGCCAACATGACCTTTGTGCTGTGGGGCCTGTGGCACGGCGGCTGGCTTGCGGTTGAACGTGCAACGGGCCGCGCCACGGGCAAGACCCCCGCAGCCCTTGGCCTGACGCTGCTGATCGTTCTGCTGGGTTGGGTGATGTTTCGCGCCGCAGACCCTGTGCAAGCGGGCGGCATCTATGCTGGAATGCTGGGGTTGAACGGCTGGGCCACACCGCCAAGCCTAGCGCTGCAAATCACGCGCGAGAGCCTGATTTTCCTGACCCTCGCCATCCTCTTTGCCGCCTACGAACCCCGCCTGAACCGCTTTGCATCAGCCCATCTGACACCGCAAGGTGCCGCTTTGGGCTGGGTCAACGCCGTGGTTCCGGCGGTTATGATGAGCCTGCTTGCCACCATGACCCTGATGAAAATGGCCGAGCAAAGCTTTTCCCCCTTCTTGTACTTCCAGTTTTAGGTGCCCGATGCGCGTTTTGTTTCAAGCTTGTCGCCTTGTGCTGGCCGTGGTGCTGTTTGGCTACGGGATCGCGGCCAACCTGTCGGTTTTGACTGGCCCGCCCACGCCCCTGACCCTGCCGCACGCCGATCTTCTGGCAGGCGGTTTAACCCGCGATTTTGAGCAGGAGTATAAAACCACCCTGCCGCACTTTGCGCCCTCGTTCGGGGTGATCGGTGCTTTGCGCTACGCCGTGCTGGGCGAAGCGCGCAAGGGCGCTGTGGTGGGCCGCGATGGCTGGCTGTTCACCACCGAGGAAACCCGCGCTGCCCCCAGTGACGCCGCCCTGAATGCCGCCATCGAGCAGATTAAAGCCATCCAGACGCTTTTGGCGGCCAAGGGTACGCAGTTGGTGATGCTGCCGCTGCCTGCCAAGATTGATATCGAAAGCGCCCATTCCCCCGACCCTGCCCTTTCGGCAGATATGGCCAAGCTTGACGCCGCTTTCACCGATGACCTGCGCGCAGCAGGGATCGCCACGATTGACCCGCGACAAGCCCTGATGGGCCAAGATACGCCCGTCTTTTTTGCCACCGACACCCATTGGACAGCCTTTGGTGCGGCCCAAGCGGCACAGGCGGTGGCGGCCAACCTGCCCCATGGTCCGCTGACCTTCACCACAGGTGAGGCCCATCAAAAACCGCTCACAGGCGACCTGATCCGCTTTGTCACGCAAGACAGCCTTGCCCCCCTGATCGGCCTTGTCCCCGAACAGGTCACGCTCACCCCGTTTACCGCCAACGACGCGCCGGTCGATATCTTCTCTGCCGCGCCGTTGGATATTGTGCTGATCGGCACCAGCTACAGCGCCAATCTTGATTGGGGCTTTGCCGATGCTCTGACCACCCGCTTGGGGCGCGAGGTTGAAAACCTTGCCGCTGTGGGCCTTGGCCCCGTGGCCCCGATGCAAACCTATCTGCAAGGGGCAGAGTTTGCAGCGACCCCCGCCCGTCTGGTGATTTGGGAATTCCCCATCCGCTATTTGACCGACCCCACCTTGTGGGAAACCACACCCGCGCCGGTAAAGGGGTCTGGGGCAAGTGTGGTGGCTTCGAATGACTAGGGCCTTCATCCTCCTATTGGTCCTGTCGCTGGGGCAAAGCGCACGCGCCGGGCCTGCCCCAACCCAATTGGTCAAGGTGGATTTCGTCTTTGACAACAAGATCACCCACACCCTTGATCTGCCCACGCTTGACTTGCAGGCAGCGCGCAAAAGCATGGTGACGGGGCAAAAGGTGTCGTCCGACCAATTGCGCGCCTTGGCGGATGCCGGTGAAGGGCTTGCGGCCTATCGCTATGCCAAACTGCTGCAAGCCAGCGCCAAGCCCGCAAAGGCGGGCGCTGCGGCGCATTACTACGCCATCGCCGCCTATACGGGGCGCGCCTTTGCCGTGGGCCCGTTGGCCAAACTGCTGGCGGCCGAGGGCGAAAGCTACGGCCCAAAACTGCTCAAACAATGCAAAAACGCGCTGACCATCCAAGCGATGAGCGGCAATGCCCATGCGGCCCAAGCCTTGGGCCAGATGTATTCCACAGGCGCGCCCTTTGGCCGCGACCTGCCACAGGCGCAGCACTTTTTGGCAATGGCAGGCCAAAGCGACCCTGCCGCTGCCATGAAGCTGGCCTTGGTGCTGCTTAGCGACCCGACCGATGCAGCGCTTGACCATGCAGGGGCGCGCGCGGCCCTGACACTTGCCGCCCAAGGCACCAGCCTTTCGGCCAAAGTCACCGCCCTAAACCTGCTGCACCTGTTGGACAAACCTGCAACCCTTGCCACAAAGGACGCGCCATGACCCCCTACCTTGCGCTCGCAGCGCTGCTGGCCACGCCTGTTGCCGCCGAAACCTCGGCCTTTGGCTGCGCCTTCACCGCGACCCAATCTGCCCTCCCCTCGGTCGAGGGGCAGGACGGCACCTTTTACCGCGTGATGGCCGATTTGCGGATGCACCACCCGATGGAAGACCCGGTGATCGCCCGCATGGCGGCCCTGTCAGCGGCTTTGGCCGCCCAAGGCACCACGCTGATCTATGTCGCCGTGCCAACCAAGGGCGAGGTGATGTCAAATCTTTTGCCCTCCTCGGCCAAAGATTACCAGTTTGACAGCCCAACCGCTGTGCTGGTTTACGAAGACATCATCGCACGCCTTTCAAAGCAGGGCATCGTCGCCCCAGACATCCTGTCGGCCCTGACCCAAGCCGACCCCACCGCCCCGCCCTTTTTCAAAACCGATTTTCACTGGACAGCGGCAGGCGCGCTGCTGGCGGCCAAGGCGATTGCGGCAGATATTAAGGCGCAGCCCTCCTATGCCGATCTGCCGCAGGCCAAATACACCACCACGCCCGGACCCATCACAGCCTCGTTCTCGACCATGCGGCGCACTTTGCAGAACTTTTGCCGCCTTGAATTGCCGCGCGTTGAAGCCCATGCGCAACTGACGGCCAAAACCACCGGTTCCGCCGAAAAGGCCGACATTTTTGCGGGCGACGCGGCACCGCAGATCGTGCTGGTCGGCACCTCATTTTCCGATGCGCCCTTGGCCAATTTTGCGGGCTATCTGTCGCAAACCTCGGGGCTAGAGGTGCTGAACTATGCCGTCACGGGGGGCAACCAGTACGGGGCGATCACCTCTTACATGATCTCGCGCGATTTTGCTGCGGCGCGTCCGCGCTTTTTGATCTGGGAAAACCCGATCTACAACAACCTCGCCCAATTCGGCCCCGACCCGATGGAAGAGTTGATCACCGCCGCCAGCAACAGTTGCACCCGACAGTTGCAGGTTGAAAAGACCGATCCCAACACCCTGACCGCCGATCTGCGCGGGCTGTCCTTGCGGCAAGACACCTCGATCCTTGCCGATCTGGGGGCGGATGGCGGGCGGCGGGCAGAGTTTCGCTTTGTCACCGCCTCGGGGATCACGCGCACCACAAGCATTGAACGTTCTGATCGGGTGCAATCCTCGGGGCGGTTTTTCAAGTCGCTGGGCACGCTGTGGCTGCCCGATCTGCAAACCCTGTCTGTCACCTTCGATCACCCTGTCAGCGCTGACACAACTTTGTCGCTGTGCAATTTAGCAAAGGAACCATCATGACCTTCAAAGCCCTTTTCGTGTTGGCCCTTGCCCTTGTCCCGCTGCACGCCGCAGCCCAAGACCTGTACGAGGCCCCCGCCGACCCCAACGCCTCTTTTGTGCGCGTTATCGCCCCCGGAGAGACTTTGGCCGTGATCAACGGCACCACATTTGACAACTTCGATGGCGGGGTGACGCCCTTCTTGTTGGTCGCCGCCGGCCCGATTGCGGTGGCCGTGGGCAGCCATGAAGGCAAAGGCGAGATTGCCCCCGCCTCGTTTTACACCTTCGCGCCGGGGGCGGATGGGGCATTGCATATGGTGCAAGACATGATCACCAACAGCCCCGCCAAGGCGGATGTGGTGGTTTACAACGACTCTGACCTGCCGCTGGTCGATCTTTATGTGCCTTCGGTTGCCGCAGTGGCGTTGAAAGACATCGCCCCCGGAACCTCGCGGCAGGTGACGCTAAAAGCCCCCCTGACGCTGGATTTCGAAGTGCAAAGTGGCGGCAAGACGCTGGCCCTTTTGCCCGCCATCAAGATGGAGCGGCGCGCCGGTGTGACGGTGGTCTTTTCGGGACGTGCGGGGGCTTACACCGCCTACAGCACGCAAAACACCTACGCCAAATAGTCGGGAAAGAGAAAGCCATGACAATTTTCAGACAGGTGGCCTGTGCTGTCGCGCTGTGTGCCGCAACTGCGGCGCAGGCCCAATCCCAGACGGTTCAAACCCTGACGCTTGACTTTGCGCCGCCCGATATGGCGGTGCAGCCGATCTGTCTGGCGCGGGCCTCTGACGCCGATCTGACCACGTTTTGGCGGGCATGGGATGGCACGACCCTGCCCGACCGCGACCCCAACCTGATCAGCCGCGACCTGCGACGTCTGGCCGAGATGGACGCGCTGGGGTGGGACGGCACCATTCAAAAGGCCATTCTGGCCTTGGCCAAAGCGTCGCCGAAATTCACCGCTGACGAAGTCTTGCTGGCCCAAATCACCCAGATGATTGCCACCGGACATCTTCGCGCCTTGACGCAGGCGGGGTTGGTGACGCAATTGCTGGCCCATAGCGACAAAGCCTCGTCCAGAATGCAGTTTGTGCTGTCGGGCTTGTTAAGCGAAGGCACAGGCATTGCCCAAGACACAGCACGGGGCACTGACTTGCTGGTGGCGGCAGGCTACGGCGGCAATGCCGACGCTTTGCTGGCGCTGACGCGCTTAAGCGTGGCGGGGCAAGCGCCTGCAGGGTGGGACATTACGCCCGATCTGGCCGTGACCATGGCCTTTGGTGCGCTGGTGGGCCAGATGGACCCGCTGATCTGCGACCGGATAGCCCGCATCGCGCGCGAATATACCGCAGGCACAGTTGTCACGGTCGATAATGGGATGGCGATGCGCTGGTACCGCTTTGCCGCTGATCTGGGCGACCCGATCTCGGCTTGGCGGGTGGTGGAATATCAGTTGCAATCCGAACTGGTGACCAAAGACAACGCGGTGTTGATGACCTATCTGCAAAAGGCAGCCGATGGTGGCCTGCCCTATGCCATGGTGACACTGGGCCGCATTCTAGAGGTGGGTGCGCTGACCACCCAAGACATCCCCGCCGCCAAAGCCCTGTACACAAAGGCCGCAGACTTGGGCGACCATGCCGCCCTTGTGCGCCTTTCGGGGTTTCTTGAGACGCGGTTGAAAGCCCAGCCTGACCTGCGCGCTGCCTACCTCGACACGCTGCAACGCCTTGCAGCGCTGCCCGACGGGCCGGGATGGGCCTTTGCCAAACAAGCCGCGCTGATCTTGCAAGATCAAGGCCGCTGGCAAGGCCAAGCCGCCGCCCGCCCGCTGTTGCTGGAAGCGGCCAAGCGGCGCGATCCCATCGCCATCCGCGCCTTGGCCGCTGCTGACATGGGGCGCGCGCAAACCGATGCGGCGTTTTATGCAGCCCTTGATCCGCTGATCCAGATGGTGTCGAACTTGGGCGAGGTGGCACCTGCAACCGATGTAAAGCAGGCGTTCTTGTGCAAAGCCCCCGATGCGCCCCACCTGCGTGAGGTGGCCTATTGGCAAGGGATAGAGGCCTCTATCGGATCGTCCTCATTGGATTTCACGCCTGCGATGCTGGCCGCGCTGACCGCCAAAGCCGACCCGCTGGCCATGGCATCGTTGCAAACCCAAGCCCTGTCGGGGCGCGCAACTCCCTTGGCCAATATGCTGGCGGTGTTGAAAGACACCCACGCCACCGCCTCGGCACAGGCGTTTTGGGGCAATTTCGCCGCTGGTATCCCCGAGGTGACGACGGCCACCGCCACGATAGATCTTTCCCGCGCGAGAACCCCCGAACAACGCGCCCAAGCGCTGGCTTTGTTCAGCAAGGCGATAGCGCAAGGCGATACGGGGGCTGCGCTGAAATTGGCGGCGGCCCTGTTAGAAGCCCCCAACCTTGCCAACCGCACCGAGGCCTTGGCCTTGTTACAGCCTTTGGCCAATCAAGGCATCGGCGATGCGATGAGCTTGCTGCTGATCGCCGATCCCCTTAGCTTTCCAACCCCCGCCGCGGTCTATGCCAAATTCGCCCCCGCCATCGAGGCGCGCGGCGACTTTAACGCTTTGCTTTTGGCCATGCCCTTGCTGCCCGATCCCGCACAGCGCGAAACCTACCGGGCGCGCGCAACCGAAGCGATGGGCTGCGCCTTTCCCGAAGCTGTGGCCTTTGCCAAGGTCTGGGGCACGCTGGGCGATGACACACAAGCTCGCCGCTGGCTGACAATTGCGGGGGAACTGGCGGGTCAGGATGAATGGCAAATGGTCGTCTTGGGCGATACCCAACACGAGATTTTGGGCGCGCAAGGCGTGCAAAGTGCGGCAGCGCTTTACGAAAAATCCAACGCCTTGGGCAGCAAAACCGCTGTGCAACGGTTGTTGAAGCTTTACGGCGTGCGCGGCGCGCCAGAGTATGATGCCGCACGCGCGGCCGATTTGTATGTGACCCTGATCGCACGCAGCGACCCTGTGGCCATTCCTGAACTGCTCGCCGAACTCACGCGCCGCAACCCCGCCCTTGCTGTCACGGTTGACCTGCGCCTTGATCTAGACACGCTGTATCAAAAGGCAGCCGAAGCGGGCAGCCCTGCGGCGATGCGCGAATATGCCCGCCGTCTGGGCGAAGCCGCCGTAAAGCCTGCGCAGGTGCAAGCCGCCACAGGCTGGCTGATCCGCGCGTCGCAAGCGGGGGATGCCAAGGCGATGGTGCTTTTGGCGCAGGATTATGCTTTGGGCGTCGGGGTTGCGCCTTCGATCGCGCTGGCCCATCGCTGGCTGCAACGCGCCGCAAATGCCGGAGATCAAGACGCCGTGGACCTGATCAAGCTGATGGTGATGCAGGATGCGTCAAATTGAGCCGCTTTTTGCACCGCGCGCCCTTGGTCTTGGCGCTGATCGCGTGCGGCGTGATGGGTGCGCTTTCGGCGCAGGCCCAAGATGCGCCCGCCCCTTGGGAATGCCCCGCCCTAGCCCCGCCAGTGATCCGGCTGGACCATGGCAGTCGCTATACCAGCGGCGACAAAACCCATTCGTCGTTTGACACCGCCAGCAATGCCGATGTGAACGCGCAGATTAAACCGCTCGACAGCTTTATCACCGCGATGATCATTGCTGCGAATGTCGCGCTGACCTCGGCTGACCCGAAAGCCGTTGACTGTGTGCGGGCGGGCCTTTTGGCTTGGGCCAAGGCTGGCGCGTTAAGCGACTTGGGCACGCTGAATGCCAAACTCTCTGCCCCGTCGCGTCTGGCAGGGCTGGACTTTGCTTGGGACGAGGTGAAGCCAATGGTGGGCGATACACCCGATGGCGGTGTGATCGAGGCATGGCTGGCCGGATTGGGGCGCGCGACCATGACGTTCTTTGACACCGAAGCTCCTCCGCATTCGCAAAAGAACAACCTGCGCGCTTGGGCGGCTTTGGCCGTGGCGCGGGTTGGGCTGACGCTGCGCGATCAGGCGATGATAGATTGGGCCGACGCCGGCGTGCAACTTGTCGCCTGCACCGCCAACCCCGACGGCAGCCTGCCGCTGGAAATGGCGCGCAAGCGTTTGGCGCTGCACTATCAGCTTCACGCCCTCACCGCGCTGATCCCGACTGCGGTGCTGTTGCAGCGCGACGGGCACGCCTTGTTTCAAGCCTGCAACGGCAGCTTGCATCGCAGCATCCGCTTTGCGCTGGCAGCCTTTGGCGATCCAACCGAAGTCACCAGCCTTGCCAAGGCCAAGCAAAGCTACTTTGACGGATCCGACACACTGCAAGGGTTTGAGCTGGCATGGTCCAGCGCCTATCTTGCCACCTTCTACGCGCCCGATCTGGCGGCCTTTGTTGCCCCTTACGGGGAATTGACCAATTCCAAACTGGGCGGGGTGCAATCGTTGGTCTGGCAGACGGCACCCTAAAATTGCCAAGGCTCTAGGGCCAAGCCGCCTGTGGATGATGCAGATCAATACAAGCCCCATGCCATCGGGCTAGTCTGTGAAAAAGAGCTGCGACAGCGCAGCCCTTTGCCCTTGGGTTCAGGACATATCATGCCCGTTTCGGGACAAGACACCGCCATCTCTGGCGCGCCAAAAACCACCAAGCCGCAGCCAGCAGCGCCCGATAAGACGGGGCAGACCTTGCCCTTGGTTGTGCCGTCTCCCGCGCCCTTTGCCACACAGGTTGCGCCCAAACCCGCGCGGCGCTGGTGGCTTTGGGCCTTGGGCGGGGCCTTGGCTGTGGCTTTTGGCGGTGCGCTATACCTGCAACCTTGGGCCGCCAAGGTTCCCGCCGTGGCTGTTGAGACCGTTATCCTTGGCCCTGTGACCCGCGTTTTGGCCGTCAACGGGCGCATCGCAACGCAATGGTCGGTGGATATCCGCCCCCTTGTCAGCGGCGTTTTGCTGGACGTTCTGGTGGCCGAAGGCGATGTGGTCAAACCCGCGCAAGTCTTGATGCAGTTGGATACGGCGACTCAACAAGCCGTTGTGCGCCAAGCGGTCGCCGGTCTGGATACGGCGCTGGCCGCCCAACAGGCCGCCATAGCGACCCATGCGCGCACCCAAGCGCTTGGCACCAATGCGGCGCGCGTCGCGCTGGAAAACGCCGCCCGTGCCGAGTTGCAGGCCGACCAAGAAGTTGCCCGCATGACAGCGCTGCTCGAGCAATCCCAGATCCAGCTTGACCGCTTCACCCTGCGCGCGCCCAAAGCGGGCACGGTTTTGACAATGCAGGCCGATCTTGGGCAAAACGTCGATCCTGCCACGGTTTTGATGACGATTGGCGATTTGAACCACCTTGTGGTCGAAACCAGTGTCGATGAAGCCTATGCCACGCAGATCCGCAAAGACCAGCCCGCCAGCTTGCAACTGTCGGGTGAGACTTTGGTGCGCGCAGGGCGTGTCAGCTTTGTCTCGCAAAGGGTTGATGCCGATACCGGCGGGCTGGCGGTGAAACTGGCCCCCGATGCTGCACTAAGCGCGCCCATCGGGTTGACGGTGACGGCGAATATCACGGTGGATGACCGCGCCTCTGCCATCACCGTACCGCGCGCAGCGCTGATCCGCAGCGCCACAGGAGATGGGGTGCTGGTTGTCGCAGACGGGCGGGCCAAGACGCGCGCTGTCACGGTGATCGAATGGCCCGCAGAGCGGCTGATTGTCACAGACGGCTTGAACGCGGGCGATGTGGTGATCGCTGATGCCACGGGCCTGACAGACGGTCAGGCCATCAAGGTCGCGCCCTGATGCTTTACGCCATCAAGATCGCCACCCGCTATCTAACCGCCAGCAAGGCGCAAACTGCCCTATTGGTGTTCGGCGTTGCCATCGGCGTGTTCATCTTTATCTTCATGTCGGCCCTGATCGGCGGCTTGGCCGAATTCATCATGGCGCGCACCGCAGGCGACATGGCCCATATCACCATTCAGGCCGAAGCGGTGGACCCTGCCCTGCTTTCCCCCGCCGATGCGCACCGCGTGCTGTTGGCGCAGGAACCCGCCTCACAAACAGCGGCGATTTTGAAAGACACCGCTGCTTTCATTCCGCTGATTGAAAGCCTGCCGGGGGTCATTGGCACCTCGCCCCAGATCAACGGATCGGGGTTTTTAACGCGCGGCGCGCAGGTGACTCAGGTGTCAATCAACGGGCTGGAACCGGGCAAGGAATCTGTCATCGCCAATCTGGCGGGGTATATCACCCAAGGCACGGCCAACCTTGGCGCAGGCGGGGTGTTGTTGGGCAAGACGCTGACCCAAGACATGAACCTGCGGTTGGGCCAAACCGTGCGGGTGCAAAGTTCTTACGGGATCGAGGCGTTGCTTACGATCACCGGCATTTACGAAATGGGATCAGGCGGGCCAGACCGGCGCCAAGCCTATGTCAGCCTTGCCACAGCGCGCACGCTGTTCAAAATGCCACAAGGTGTGACGCGGATAGAGATCAAGCTGGCCGATCTTTACACCGCCGACGCCCTTGCCCCACGCATCAAGGCGCTGACGGGGTTAGACGCAAAATCATGGACAGAACAGGCCGCGCAGTTGCTGGAAGCTTTGCAAGCACAGGCGCAAACGGGGTATATCCTAAAGGCTTTCGCCCTACTGACGATCATCATCGGCGTGGCATCGGCGCTGCTGTTGTCAACCTACCGCCGCCGCCCCGAAATTGGGATCATGCGCGCAATGGGGGCGGGGCGGTGGTTTGTGATGGTGGTGTTTGTCTCGCAAGGCGCGCTGATCGGGTTGATGGGCGGGCTGTTTGGCGCTGCGGCAGGCTACGGCGTGCTGCTGGCCTTTCCCGGGCGTGACAGCTTTGCGCCGGGGCAAAACGGCCTGCCGATTGACATTGCGCAAGGGGCCTACGGGCTGGCGATTGTGCTGACGACTTTGGGGGCCATCGCCGCCTCTATCCTGCCCGCGCGTGCGGCGGCACGGCTAGACCCTGTCACGGCGATTGGCCAATGACCGCGCTGTTACAGGTGCAGGACTTGGTGAAAACCTTTGGGTCGGGCGATGCCGAAACGCGCGTGCTGCGCGGGGTTCATCTAGCGATGCAGACGGGCGAGCTTGCCGCCCTGCTTGGCCCTTCGGGATCAGGCAAAAGCACGCTTTTGACCATTCTTGGCACGCTGATGCACCCAACTTCCGGACAACATTCGATGCTGGGGGTTGATCTGACCACCGCATCAGACCGCGCATTGACCGAATTTCGCAACCAGCACATCGGCTTTGTCTTCCAGTTTCACAACCTTTTGCCCGACTTTACCGCGCTGGAAAACGTTGTCTTTCCCACAGCCGTGCGCGAGGGGCGCGAAACGGCGGCGGCACGGACACGGGGGCAAGAGTTGCTGGTGCGCATGGGCTTGGCCGAACGCATCCACTTTCCCACCGCCAACCTGTCGGGCGGGCAAAAGCAGCGCGTCGCCGTGGCGCGGGCCTTGATGAACCGCCCCGAACTGGTGCTGGCCGATGAACCCACCGGCAACCTTGACCGCGCCTCGGCCGCCCAAGTGATGGACCTGATCGCCGAGATCAACCGCGATGAGGGGACGACCTTCCTGATCTCGACCCATGACGAAAAGATTGCCGCACTGTGTCAGCGGCAAATCGTCGTTGGCGAAGGGCTGGTGACGGGATAGGCGCGGCGGGGCCGCTTCCGCGCCCCGAAAAATGCACCGCCAGCCGCCCGATGTTGCATCGTGGCGGCTGGCGGCTTTGCTGTTAGATTCGGCCAAGAAGGGCAAGGATGATGACAATCACCAAAACAACGCCAATGCCGCTGTTGCCATAGCCGTAGCCATAGCCACCCAAACGCCCGGAAAAGCCGCCGAGAAGGAAGATGATAAGGATGATCGAAAGGATTCCGCCAAGTGACATGATGTTTCTCCGCTATGTCAGGAATTGTTAGAAGAACCGCGCCGGTTGGTCAGGCGACGGCCTAGAAGGAAAGCTGCGGTAAAAACCGCAATCGTGGCGGTGTTGGCCGCTGTTGGGGACGAAGTGTCGCGGTTGGCTTGCGGCGGTGGGGTGACGGGGTGCGTTGTGCGCCCCGCCTCGCGCGCAATCAGCCCCAGAACCGCCGCTGTCGCCAGTAGGGCCGCGCCCATGGTCAAGGCGGCCAGCGCCGAACCCATCACAAGGCTTAGCCCCAAAAACACCGCCAGCACCCCAAACGCCGCACCCAGCGCGCCGATCAGCAGCGCAGCGCCAGTCAGCGCCGCCCGCCGCAGAGCGGCCCGCACAGCGCAAGCCGCCCCCCGCGCCAGATCTTGAAACGGGGGCAAAAAGCGGTTCATCCCCGCCGCGTCATCGCCCCGATCATCAGGCCGATGCCCGCCGCCAGCCCCAAAGCCAGCAGCGGATGGGTTGCTATCGACTTTTCCAACTCGGCCTCGGCACCCGTGCTTTTGCGTTCGACGTAGTTGACGGCCTCGTTCAGGCCATCGGTCAGGTCGTTGGCCATCTTGCGGCCCCGCCGTTCCGCCAGCGTCGAGACAGAACCCGTCAGATGGGCGATGTCATCGCGCAACGAGGCCAGTTGCGCCACCAGCCCGTCAAAATCGGTCGGAACGGCCATCTTCAACGTCTTTCCATCTTGCAGCATCGTCATCTCCTTTGGAAATTGCAGGCAGGATTGCCCGCTGTTTTACGTGGCGCGCGCGGGCTATTCGGTGGTCACGCCGTCAAACACTTCGCTTGACGCCTGCGCATCGGCTTTGCGCTTTTCAACCAGCCCGTCGACGTGGTTGGGCGGGCTGTACAGCGTGTAAAGGCGCATTGGCTTGTCGCCGGTGTTGATCAGGTTATGCAGCGCGCCAGCGGGCCCGATGATGGCAGAGCCGGACTTGACCGGATGCGTCGCCCCGTTGATCACCACCTCACCACGGCCCTTTTCGATGCGAAAGAACTGGTCGTGGGTCTTGTGGGTTTCGAGCCCGATGTCTTCACCGGGCTTTAGGGCCATCAGAACCAGTTGCAGATGCGAACCGGTGTAAAGAACGTGCCGAAAGGCGGTGTTCTTTTCGGTCAAGCTTTCGATGTCAGCGGTATAGCCCGTCATGGCGCGGTCCTTGTGGTCAAAGAAAGGGTCACTGGTTGCGGCATCCGGCCACGTTCAGATCGTGGCAGAAATAGCCCGCAGCACCGCCCACAACGGCCCCCGCCACCGGATTGCCGCCCGAAACGCCACCAATCACCGCCCCCGTTGCCGCCCCTGCAAGCCCGCGTTCGTTGTTATCGGCAAGGCATCCGGCAAGGCTGGTGGACAAAAGGGACACAAGGATGAAGGAACGAAAGGGCATGATGGCCTCGCTTTGTTGACAGAGGGTTTCTCGGGCCGAAACCAAGGGCGCTTCGCCAAATTCTGCGGGGCGGGCCTAGGGCGGGCCGTGGCTTATCTTGGCCCTTTGCTGCGCCAAGCGCCCTGATACAGATCAGCGCGGTGTGGAATTAGCGGCGGCGGCCTTTTGCGCGGCCATGACTTTGCGCCGCGCTGACCAAACCAACGCCCAGCGCCAAAGGGGCTTAAGCGTCTCTAGCGCCGCCAGCACGGCAAGGCCGGCAATCGGTGGCACAGCCAAAGCCGCAGGTTAAGCGGCGCAAAGCCGAACATTTCCAAAGCGGGCGGCCAAAGCAAAACCACAGCCAGCATCGCAGCCACGATCAGCAAAACGATGGCCAAGGCGCGGTTGGGGCGCAAGATCGCCGTGAAGATCGAGGCAGAGCGCGACCGATCCACCAAGATCAGCGCCACAATCCCCAAGATCAACGTGGCAAAGGTCAGCCCGCGCACCTGATCGGCTGACAGGCCATAAGACGGCGCCAGCGCAAAGATCGAACCGCTGACCCCCAGCACCAGCGCGCCTTGCAGCAAGCTCCACACGATGGTCGGGCCGGAAAACAGCGCCTCGTTTGGCGGGCGCGGTGGGCGGGTCATGATGCCGTCTTCCTCGGTTTCGGCTTCAAACACCAGCGAACACACTGGGTCGATCACCATTTCCAGAAAGGCGATGTGAACGGGGCCAAACAGGATGGGCATACCAAACAGCAAAGGCATCAAAGCAAGGCCCGCGATGGGAACGTGGACGGCCAAGATAAAGCTCATCGCTTTGCGCAGATTGTCATAGATGCGCCGCCCCAGCCGTATCGTGGTGACGATAGAGCCGAAATCGTCATCCAGCAGCACAATGCTAGCAGCCTCGCGCGCGACATCGGTGCCGCGACCGCCCATGGCCACGCCGATATGCGCAGCTTTCAGCGAGGGCGCATCATTCACCCCGTCACCCGTCATGGCCACCACAGCGCCGCCAGATTTGAGCGCGGTGACGATGCGCAGCTTTTGTTCGGGCATGATACGGGCAAAGATGGTGACATCTTTGACAGCACGGGCCAGATCGGCGTCTGACAGGGCGGCAAGTTCTGGCCCTGTGATAACACGTTCGCCTTCCAGCCCCGCTTGGGCTGCGATGGTGCGCGCGGTGGTGGGGTAATCGCCGGTGATCATGATCACCCGAATGCCCGCGCTGCGGCATTGCGCGACAGCATCGCGAACCGAGGCGCGCAGCGGGTCGGCCAGCCCGACCAATCCCAAAAAGCGAAAGGCAAAGTCGCGTTGGCTGGGCGGCAGCGGGCCGGAATGGGCGGCCTCGGCCACGCCCAACACCCGCAGGCCCGCGCTGGCCATCTGATCGACCCGCGCGGTGACGCCGGCTTGGGATTGGGCGTCAAGCTTACACAGATCGGCCATCGCCTCGGGCGCGCCTTTGGCGGCAATGCGAAAACCCGTGGCCGATGTGCCCCACGCTTGCGACATGGCCAGCAGCGCAGGCGACAGGCTGTAGCTGTGCGCCAAGGTCTGCCCCGCGCTGGGCAAGGTTTCACCGCTGCGCAGATCGGCCTTGGCCAAGGCGTGGAACGCCTGTTCCATCGGATCAAACGGCTTGGGGGCGCAAGCCATCACCCCCGCTGCCGCCAGTTCGCGAAACGGATCGGGCAAGGCCGCCCCAACCGCGTGCGCTGACCCATCGGGCAGCCACAATTGCGCAATCGTCATGCGGTTTTCGGTGAGCGTTCCGGTCTTGTCGGTGCACAGCACACTCGCCGACCCCAGCGTTTCAATGGCCGAGGCGCGGCGGGTCAGCACCCGCACCTTGGAAATGCGCCAAGCCCCCATCGCCATGAAAACAGCCAGCACCATCGGAAACTCTTCGGGCAGCATCGACATGCCAATCGCGATGCCGGCCAAGATCCCCTCTAACCACCCGCCGCGCAGCAGGCCGTATAGCACCACCACCGCCAAGCTGACCGCCACCCCGACACCGGCAAACACAATCACCAGTTTGCGCATCTGGCGTTGCAGGTGGGGCGTCTCGGTTTCCAGTTGGCCCAAGGATGTGCCGATCTTGCCGATTTCTGAGGCAGGCCCTGTGGCGGTCACCAAAGCCAGTGCCGAACCTTGCACGATCAAACTGCCCGAAAACACCGTGGTCTGGTCCTCGCCACCCGGGCGGGCTTTGGTGGCACTACCTGCGACTTTGCGCACCGGCACAGCTTCCCCCGTCAACAGGGATTCGTCGGCGGAAAGGGCAGTCGCCTCTAACACCAAAGCATCGGCGGGCACGCGGTCGCCTTCCGACAGCACGATCAGATCACCGCGCGCCACATCGCGCCCTGCAATGCGCAGCCTTTCGCCACCCCTGATCACCAAGGCGCGCGGGCTGGTGAGATCGCGCAACGCCTCTAGCACGCGTTCGGTGCGGGCTTCTTGCACCACGGTGATGCCCACCGACAGGCAGGCGAAGGCCAAAAGGATCAGTGCCTCTTCGCGGTTGCCCAAAGCCAAGTAAACCACCCCGCCCGCAAGCAACAACGCCAGCATCGGTTCGCGCAAAACCTCGACCACAATGCGCAGGGGCGAGCGGCGGCGGGCGCGGGGCAGCTCGTTAAAGCCTTCGCGCGCTAAGCGGGCGGCGGCTTGCGCAGCGGTTAGGCCAAGCTTTTGGGTCATGGGGGTTCCTAAGGTCGGGGTGCAGCGCCACAAAGCCACAGCGCGCGGGGCTTGGCTTTGACCTGTGTCAGCCCGTTGACCTGCATTCCGCCACCGCTGCAAATCGGATGAGCCCGTGGCCTGTGATGGCAAGCTGTCTTGGCGGGCAGGCAACAGAAAGATCGCTGTTTGGGCGTAAAAGTCGGGCGATTGTGGCCAAACACCAACCTGCACAAGTGCGCGCCAGCCTTGGACCGTTCAAGGTTAGCCAGACCTTGGAAAGATCTGTTTCCACGGTTGCAATGCCCCCCGCTGTCGGCGTTTTCCCGCGTCTTGCGCGGCGGGGGGCCAAGCTTTTTCGCGGTGCCAATCCGCAATTTGCACATCAAAGGAACGATGATGACACAGACCATGACAGGCAAGATCGTCTTGATCACCGGTGCTGCGGGGGCGATCGGAACGGCGGCGGCGACCCTGCTGGCATCACGCGGGGCCAGCATTGCCGCCATCGACATGGCCAGCGCTGACTTTCGCGCGCTGCACAAAGCCATCCCAGACGCCAAGCGCTTGCTGGTGCTGCACGCCGACGTCACCGACGAAGCGGGTTTTGGGGCGGCGGTGGCGCAAACCGTCAAGACCTTTGGGGCCATCGACGCCTTTTTCAACAACGCGGGCATCGAAGGGCCGGTCGCCCCCATCCCTTCCTTTCCGACCGAGGGCTTTCGCAAGGTGATGGAGGTGAACGTGGTTGGCATCTTTTTGGGCCTGAAGCTGGTTATTCCAGTCATGGCCAAGGCCGGTCAGGGCAGTATCATCAACTCATCCAGCGTGGCGGGGCTAACGGGGTCTTCGGGGCTTTGCGCCTATGTTGCCAGCAAACACGCCGTCTTGGGGCTGACGCGGGCGGCAGCGGTGGAATGGGGGGGCAAGGGCATCAGGGTCAACTGCATCAACCCCGGCCCGATCGAAAGCCGCATGATGGCTTCCATCGAAGAGGGGGCAAGCCCGGGCGCTGGCAAAGCGGTGCATGACGGTTTTGCCGCAACGATTCCGATGAAACGCTACGGCACACCGGCCGAGGTGGCAGGCTTGGTCGCCTTTCTGGCCAGCGATGACGCGGGCTATATCAACGGCGGGGCCTATACCGTAGACGGCGGGATGACCGCCGCCTGATCACTTCAGCAAAGGCCCGTCGTGGTCGAGATAGCTTTTGTCAAAATCGGCAAGTGTGACAAGGCCGTCAAGGTCGTGGATCGTCACCTTGCCGTGCTGGAACGTGACCAAGCCATCATCGCGCAACTCGCGCAGCACGCGGTTGACGTGCACAGCACTTAGCCCCATCGCATCGGCCAGCATATATTGCGACAGCGGGCAGGCATAGCCAAGGGGCGTGCTAAGCTGAACCAGCTTCAAGCGCGCGCCAAGTTCTAGCAGAAAATGCGCGGTGCGCTCTTTGGCATCGCGCCGCCCGATTCCAACCAGATGTTCCACCACCATCGCCTCGTCGCGCGATGCGGCCCAAAGCACGGCGGTCGCAAGACGCGGCGTCCGGCTAAACGTGTCCAACAGGTCGCTCGGCAGCACCTCAGAGGCTTCAACGCGGGTGACGGGCTCAATGTTATGATCCGCCGTGCGAAACAGAACCGAGCGCAGGCCCAAAAAATCGCCCGGAATCTGGAAATCGACGATCTGCCGCCCGCCCCCCGATAAAAGTTTATAAGAACACACCCACCCCGAGGCGAGGATATAGGCCGGTTGGTTGATCTGCCCCTGATGCACCATATCACGCCCCGCCGCGAACTTCTTGCGCCGCCCGTGCAGACGGTCAAGCGCCGAGAGTTCCTCGCCCGATAAAGCGACGAAAGCGCTTAACTTTAGAGCGAAGGGTGTTTGCTGTGGTGTCAATTCTTGAAATCCTTTCGGGCGAATTTTCGGATCTTTGGGTACATTTCCGGATAATTAAGCCCTTAGCACGCAGATCAGGGGCACATGCTGATCTGCCTCAGCAGATCGTATCATAATAGCGATATCATAAAGTGTGGATTAAGGATATGCCATGCATCATGCGGGGCGGATCACGTCCCTATGAAAGGTGCGCCCAATGGACTATGTTCCCGATGTGGCCGGTAACGCTGCCCTTGCGATCTGCGAGTCTTTGCTGTTGGCCCTGAATGACCATAACATCTTGCCGGAAAAAGAGATTGTCGGCATCATAAAAGACGCCGCAGCCGCGCATCTTGACGCTTCGGCAAACGATGATCAGGCCGAGATGCACAAGGCCGTCGCAGCCCTGCTGAACCGCATTCTGGCGGGTGGCAACTCTGTGCGGCGCAAATAGGGCTTTACGCACCAGAGCGCCGGTTTTGCACCGTTTTTAGGGCAAACCGTTGCTTGGGCGATGGAGCGAGCGCTTGGGAGCCATGTTGGCCACCAAGCGGGGGGTTTCTTGCGGGTGTTTGGCTGTGCAAGGCACCCGCGACAGGCAAAGTATGGGGCAATAAAAAAGGCGGGCCAGATGTCTCTGGCCCGCCTTTTTTCATGTTGGATTGATCAAAAAATCGGCAAGCCCAGCAAGGCCGCAGCCGAGCCGCCGTGCATCGTTAATTTCTTGCCCACCAGTTCAAAGTCGGATGCCGCAACGACAACATCACGCGCGGCCTCTTTCGAGGCGGGAATGTTCGTCACGATCACGAACGGAACCGCGCCGTTTGCCGCGACGAGCAGATCTTGCACTTGGCCAATCTCTAGCCCGTTGTCGTCATAGACTTTCGCGCCGATGATGTCGGTTGCGCGCCAAGCGGTGGTTAGAACCGCCGGATCAACCGCTGTCAGCATGACCTTGGTGGTGGTTTGGGCAAGCAGCGGTGTGGTCAGACCAAGACCGGCAACCAGCGCGGTGGTGGCGATGAAAAGTGACAGGCGTTTCATAGCAAATTCCTTTAGGGGCCGATCCTGGCTAGGGTGCCCGCCAGTCGCGGGCGCTTGCAGCAAAGCACAACCGAACGTGGCTATTCAGCCGTAGATCGGTTCGTAGTAGTAGGGATAAAGATAGGTATTATAGTAACTTGCGCCGAAGGCCGCGTTGGTCGACGGGTCATTCGTGCGCCGAAAGATGGTCCCGCCAAGGGCTTTCATCGCCTCGTTCAAAACCAAGATCGAGCTTTCGGAAATCTCGGCCACCACGGCGGATTGGCCGTGCCTTAGCGTCAGAAACGCCTCTTCCGCCGCAGTTTCGCGCCGCGTTTCATTCAAGGCATCCGCCGTCACACCCAGCGCGCCGCCCGCCAAAGCCCCGACCCCCGTCGCAGCCCCAACGGAAATCGCCGCCGCCCCCGCAATACCGGCGGCCACGCCAACCGGCCCCGCGATCAGCCCCAAAAGCGCGCCAAGGCCGACACCGATTGCCGTGCGCATGCCAAGATCGTTGCTGGCATCGGCAACATGGATATGGCCGTGCGCATCCCGCTGCACGACAGCCGCGCCGTGAACGGTCAGATCCCCTTCGTCATCCAGCGCCCAAAGCTTGCGCAACGCCTGATGGGCCTTGTCGTCAGACGCAAAGACAACCGCGATATAGGTGTTCATGCGCCCACCTTCTGGGGTTCAATCGCATGGGCCAGACTGCTGCGGGCGGCGGCGATGGCGGTGCTAAGGCTTTGGGCGGCGTTATGCGCGCTGTCGAGCATCGCGGCATTGGCGTGTTTGACGCCGTCTTTGGTGGCTGCGGCCTTATCTTCAACCAGATGCCCCGCGGCGGCAAGTTTGGCCATGGCGGCCTTGATGCCGGTCTTTACATCGTCGGCCTGATCAGCCGCCAAGGTTTGCATCTTGGCACCCAAGGCGGCCATATCGGCCTGCACGGCCTTTACATCGACCCAAGTGGCGTGCTGCGCCTGCGCGATGTTGGCGCTGATCTTCTTGTGCAGTTCCTGCGCGTCGTGACGGGTCATTTCAAGGGCGGTTTGCGATTTGGTCATGGGGCACCTTTCGGGTTGCTTGCTTAGATGCCAAAGTGATGCGCCCATCATCCAGCGCCCACGTTGCCGTGGATCAGCCTGCGGCGGGCTTGGCGGTTTTCAGCGCAAGTGCGCGGATGCTGGTGGCGCAAATGGCTTGGCCCCGAAGGGGCCGCAGAGCCTATGATTACCTGAAGCTGCAATGATCTGGAAACTTCAGCGCATCTGTCGTAACGACAGGGCGAATTAAGGTTCGAGCTGCCCGAATGGGCTGATGTGTGAGGATACTATGGCCAGTCTGCTTTCAATACGCTCCAAACTGCTGCTGCTTTTGATGGTCAGCGGGCTGGCTGCGGCTTTGGCCATCAGTTCCATCGGGTATGTGCGGTCGGATCAGGCTTTGCGCGCAGCGGTTTGGGACCAGCTTTTAGCGGTGCGCGAAACCAAGAAGGCTGACATTATCCGCTATCTTGATTCCCAAGAACGCGCCTTTGCGGTTTTGGCGGCCCAAGGGCAGGTACAAGTAGCCCTGCCCGCGTTTCGCACCGCCGTGGCGGCCCTGGCTGCACAACCTGCGGCGGCAGAATTGGCCGATCTGACGGCTTTTTACCAAACCGATATCCTGCCCCAACTGCCCGAGGCGGGGCGGCCCCTGTCAGCCGATACATTGCTGCCGACAGACGCCCAAGGGTTGCGCTTGCAACAGCGCTACATCGCGAACAACCCCAACCCGCAAGGCAAGCGCGATCTTTATGAAGGCCCGTCTGCCACGCCAGATGCCTATGATGCGGTTCACAAAACCTATCACGCGCATTTTCTGGATATGATGCGGCAGTTGAAACTCTACGACATCTTCCTGATCGACGATCAAACGGGCGATGTTTTATATACCGTTGAAAAAGAAATAGATTTCGCCACGAACCTGACCAATGGGCCCTATCGCAACTCTGGTCTCGCACAAGCTTTCCGCACAGTGCGCGATGCGCCTGCCGATCAAAACGGCGTGGTTTTTGTCGATTTTGACCATTACGGCCCGTCTTTCGGCGCGCCTGCGGCCTTCTTGGCGGCTCCGGTTTTTCAGAACGGAAATCGGGTTGGCATCATCGTCGGGCAAGTGTCGATTGACGAGATGAACGCCGCCCTCACCTCTGGCGGTGATTGGATCAACGAAGGCTTGGGCACCTCAGGCGAAGTCTATCTGGTGGGCGGTGACGGCTATGCGCGCTCTGACAGCCGGTTCCTGATCGAAGACAAAGCGGGGTATATGGACCAGCTTGCTAAACTAGGGGTGGAACCTGCTGAAATAGCGGCCATCGACCGATCCGGCCATTCGGTTTTGAACCAGCATTTCGCCACGCTTGCCGTGGAACGGGCGCAAAGTGGCGAAACGGGTGCGGATACGATCCGCGATTATCGCGGGATAGAGGTTCTGTCCGCCTATGCGCCGATTGATTTTGGCGGCCACCGCTGGGCGATTATAGCAGAAAAAGACGTGGCCGAAGCGCTTGGGCCGCTGCATGATCTGCGCCGCGTGATTTTGATTGCCACGGGGGCGATTGCCATGGCGATCACGATCTTCGCCCTTATCTCTGCCCGCGCCTTTGTCAGCCCCTTGCTGCGCCTGCAACTGGGGGTTGAACGGCTGAAATCGGGCGACACGCAGTTCAAGGTGGCAGTCAAAGGCAACGATGAATTCGCCACCCTTGCCACGGCTTTTAACGGGATGTTGTCAGAAATCGTGCGGCGCAACGGGATTATTGAATCCAAGACCGCAGAATATGAAAAACTGCTGCGCAATGTGTTGCCCGACACCGTGGCCGACCGTTTCAATGGCGGCGAGTTGATTGTGGCCGACACATTTGAAAACGTCAGCATCATCTATGCCGTGATCGTGGGGCTGGATGTGATCCAGCGCGATCATTCGGCCAATGACATCATCCGCCTGTTGAACGAATTGATCGACCTGTTCGACGAATCCGCAGAACGCCACGGGGTGGAAAAGGTCAAAACCATCGGCGACGCCTATCTTGCCGCCTGTGGCCTGTCGACGCCGCGCCTTGATCACCGCCAGCGCGCTGCCGCCTTTGCCGACGAGATTCAAAGCATCCTGCGCCGCTTCAACGAAGCCAAGGGCTTGCACCTGACGCTGAGCATCGGCTTGTCAAATGGCGAGGTGGATGCAGGCATCGTGGGGCGCAAACGGTTTGTCTATGAAATTCTGGGCGAATGCGTATCAGAAGCGCGCCGCTTGGCGCTGTCGGCCAACGAGTCGAAAATTCACATGAGTGCGGCGATGGGCGCGGCCCTGCTGGCCCATGATCAGGATGAGGCCAAGCGTGGGTGATCTTTTTTCGGAATCCACCGCCCTTTGGACCCTTGCGGTTGTGCTCGGCTATCCTGTTTTGGCCTTGGCCTTGGTTGAAGCGCATCGCCACTTGCGCGACGATTACCCCGAACTGGCCAAGCTGATTCACCTGCTGCAAGTGTCGGTTCTGCCCTTTGTCGCACTGCACGTGCTGCTCAAGCGCGTGGCAGAGGTGCCGCCCGACAGCACGGGGGCCAAGCTGGTGCTAACGGCTCTGTCCATTTCGGGCATCAACGCTTTGTTGTTGGGGTTGAACCTGCTGGTCAGGCTTGGCCCGATGGCGAACGAAGCCATCGCCCGCACCCCCGGCTTGGTGTTGGACCTGATCCGTTTGGTGATGGTGCTGGTGGCTTCGGCCTTTGTGGCGTCTGAAATCTGGACGGTTGATCTTGGCTCGTTGATGGCGGCTTTGGGGGTTGGGTCGGTTGTGATCGGGCTTGCCTTGCAAGACACGATGTCGGGCCTGTTTTCAGGCGTTTCCCTAATGTCTGGCCGCCATTTCCGCGAGGGCGACTGGATCGAGTTTGGCTCCTCGTCAGGCAAGATCGTCAAGATGGATTGGCGGTCGGTGACGATTGAAACGCTGGATGATGAACGCCTGATCGTCATTCCGAACTCGGCCCTAGCGCAGGGCGGGTTTACGGTGCTGTCGTCGTCAACCCGCGTGTTTGGCCAAAATATCTATGTCAAATTCAGCTACGGCACGCCTCCTGCCCGCGCGATTGATGCGATTGAATATGCTGTCGGGTCGGTCGATCTGATCCTGCGCGATCCGGCGCACGACATCGACCTGATGGAACTAAGTGACGATGGCATCACGTTTGAGGTGACGATCCACACCCAAACCCGCGAAGAGGGAGAGGCGGCGACGACCGACTTTCTGCGCCGGTTGTGGTACAAATGCCTGCGCGAAAACCTGCAATTCGCGGGCGCTGCGAACCGCAAATACCGCGACAACGGCCCACCGAAGCTGCACGCCGACCAGATCCGGCAAATCCTTGGTGCCACGGGTGTTTTCCTACCCGAGGCGGACGGGTTTGCTGACCTGATGGCCGCAGCCGAAATGGGCCTGTTTGACGAGGGCGAGCGTTTGTTGCAAACGGGCACGCCGTGTCGGCGGTTGTTCTTGGTCGTGTCGGGTCAACTGTCGGTTTTGCACGGCGAGGACGAAGACGCGCGCACCCTGCAACGCTTTGGCCCTGGTGAGTTCTTTATCAGCCGCTTCCTGCTCACGGGTGCGCCGTCAACCGTTGATCTGGTCGCCGAGGCGGAAACCATGACCCTATCGCTGGAATCGATCCATATCATCGACTTCTTGAACCGCAATCCAGCTTTGGCGCGCCAGTTGGAACAAGCGATTGACGCCATCGACAGCGGTCTGGCGCGGCAATAGCAGCGCTTTCGGGTTGGGTTTGGCTTAGGCCGTTAACGCCTCGAACAGGCGGGCGACGGCTTCGGCACCCGGGTCGATGTGGCCTTCCAGATTGCCCGCGTTGACATAGGCCGCCCGCCCCGCCTTTGCTCGTTTCAGGGTGGCGGTATGGTTCGCTCCAGCGCGCGCTGCATCCCGTGCAGCAGGCAAGCCCTGTTCTAAGGCGTCAAGGGCGGGTTGCAGCGCGTCAATCATCGTGCGGTCGCCCAAGCGCGCGCCGCCGATTTCCTGCATCCGCTCTAGCCCGGCGCGCAAAGCGTCGCGCATGGTCAACCCGCTGGAGGCTGCATCGCCTGCGGCGGCAAAGAAGATCGCAAGCAACACGCCCGACGATCCGCCCATGGTCTGGCTCAGTTCCTGCCCGATGGCGCGGTAAAGTTGGGTGTGATCGGCCAAAGGCAACCGGTCCATCGCGCCCAGCAATGCGCGGGCAGCCCCCGCAAGGGTTGATCCTGTGTCGCCGTCGCCCGACTTGGCATCAAGCGCGTTCAGGTCATGCTCCATCCCCATCATGATTTCGCAGCAATGGGTCAGAAACTGGCGCGTGACAGGGTGCGCAGAGGGGATGGGCCGGATCGGCGTTAGCCCGTCGGGCAAGGCCAGAACCTTTGGAGCGCCCATGGCATGGCACCCCGGCCAAGCGGCAAGCGGGGTGGCGGCGGTTAAAGCCGCCTCGTCTGCTGCGGTCAAAGGATAGACCGAGACTGATACCCCGCGCATATCCAGCGAGGTCATCATGGCGGCAGGCCCGACCATCCATTTGATCTGCGGCCCCAGTTTGGACTTGGCCAGTTCATAGGCTAGAACCGACATTTCCAAAACCGATGTGCCGCCAAGGTTGTTGAGCAGCGCCACATGCGGGCGATCTTGCATGGTCGCGGCCAGTTTGTCGACCATCGCGGCCATCGCCTGCTGCGCACTGGTGAAGCTGACCTGCTCCACCCCCGGTTCGCCGTGAATGCCCAAGCCCAGCTCGGCCATGCCCGGCGCAATACGGCTTTCCTTGGCTGATCCGGGCACGGTGCAGGTATCCAGCGACATTCCGATGGATTTTGTGCCCGCAATCACCCGTTCCGCCGCTTCGGTCACAGAAGCCAGATCAGCGCCGCTTTCGGCCAGATGGCCTGCAATCTTGTGCACAAACAACGTGCCCGCCACGCCGCGCGCTTGGGGCAGATCAGGCAGCGCAATGTCGTCATCAACCACCACCATGCTGACCTTGCGCCCAAAAGCGCGGGCGCGTTCGGCGGCGAGGCCAAAGTTCAAACGGTCGCCGGTGTAGTTCTTGACGATCAGCAAACAGCCCGCAGGCCCCGTCACCGCCAAAATCCCCGCCAAAACCGCATCGACCGAGGGCGAGGCGAACACATCGCCGCAGACCGCCGCTGTCAGCATCCCTGCCCCAACAAACCCTGCGTGGGCCGGTTCATGCCCCGATCCGCCGCCCGACACCAAGGCGACGCGCGACTTATCCCAGTCAGCGCGCACCACCACGCGAATGTGCGGATAGCCATCCAACCGCGCCAATCGCCCGCCAGAGGCCATGATCAGCCCGTCAATCGCCTCGGTGACGATATTCTCACGCTTGTTCATGAATTGGGTCATCGTGTTCTCTTTCAAGCAATGCGGGTGCCGGCGGCATCAAAGTAGAAGGGCCGGTGCGGGGTTATTTTAACGATGTCATCGCGCTGAAGGTCAGTGTGGGCGCTGGTGACGGTGATCAGGTCGTGCGACTTAAAGGTCAGATGCAGGCGGGTTTGGTCGCCCAGATGTTCCACCCGTTTGACCACGGCCTCTTGCCCCTCGCCCTGACGGATCTGTTCGGGGCGCAGGCCGATATGGGTGGCCGTTGCGGGGGCGGGGCCGAACAGGTCGGCGGGCAGGATGTTGATGCGCGGTTGGCCCAAGCGGCTGGCGGCATAAAGGCTGACGGGGTTTTCGTAAATCTCGCGCGGGGGGCCGAATTGCACCAAACGCCCGCGATCCAGCACGCCGACATGGGTGGCCATCGTCATCGCCTCGATCTGGTCATGGGTGACGTATAGGAAGGTCGCACCCAGATTGGCCTGAATGTTCTTTAACTCGACCCGAAGATCGGCGCGCAGTTTGGCATCCAACGAACTGAGCGGTTCATCCATCAGATAAACCGCCGGATTGCGCACCAAAGCGCGCCCAATCGACACGCGCTGCATCTCTCCGCCCGACAGGGCCGTGGCCTTGTTGTCAAGCTTGTGCGAGATTTGCAAAATCTCGGCCACTTCGGCCACTTTGCGGACGATTTCGGCGGGTTTGGTGCGCAAGAGGGGCGATTTCAGCGGGAATTCCATGTTTTCGCGCACGGTCAGGTGTGGGTAAAGCGAGTATTGCTGAAACACCATCGCCACATTGCGCTGTGCGGGGGTAAGGCCCTGCATGGATGCGCCGCCGATGAAAACGTCACCCTTATCGGGCCTGTCTAAGCCAGACACCATGCGCAGCATGGTTGTCTTACCTGCCCCCGTTGGCCCCAAAAGCACCACAAAAGCACCGTCTGGAATGGTCATGCTGACATCACCCAGCGCTTGCGTCGCGCCGAAGGATTTAAAAACGTTGCGTAAGATAACCTCAGCCATGGGCCAGCACCCTTTGATTGGCGACCGACAAAAGCGCGCGGCCTTGGGGGGCAAACAGGGTGATCGCGCGGGGATCAAGGCGCAGGCCAGTTTGATCGCCGATGCGCACCACCGTGTCAGACCCGATGCGCGCTTTGACCTGACCGTGAGCGGTGTCGAGCGTGACGATTTGGGTCGTGCCCAGATACTCAGCCGCCAGAATGCGCCCGCGCAGGGCGGCCGTGTCATCGAGATGCACGTTTTCGGGCCGCACCCCCAAGATCAGCGCGCCGCTGGCCGCTTCCACAGTTTGCGGAATGGCCAAGCTGTGGCCCGACAAAGCCACCGCCGTCGCCCCTGCCGCAACACTGCCGTCAAACCGCAAGAAGTTCATCGGCGGCGAGCCGATGAAATTGGCGACAAAGGTGGTTGCGGGCCAATCGTAGATGTCTTGCGGGCGGCCGAATTGCTCGACCACGCCGTGGTTCATCACCACGATCTTGTCGCCCATCTGCATGGCTTCCAGCTGGTCATGCGTGACATAAACCGTGGTCGCGCCCATGCGGTCGTGCAGGGCGCGCAGTTCTTCGGCCATATGCTCGCGAAACTCGGCATCCAGCGCGCCCAAGGGTTCGTCCATCAAAAAGCAGGCCGGATTGCGCACGATGGCGCGGCCTAGGGCAACGCGCTGGCGGTCACCGCCCGACAGACCGCCCACGGGGCGATCAAGCAGCGATGTGATGCCCAAAATCTGCGCCACCTCTTCGACCTTGGCTTTGACCTGCGCTTTGGGCATGCCTTGGCTGACCAGCGGATAAGATATGTTCTTGCGCACGTTCATATGCGGGTACAGCGCGAACATCTGGAACACAAAGGCGATGTCGCGCTGCGAGGCGGGCTTTTGGCTGACCTCTTGCCCGTTGATGAAAATCTCGCCCGAGGTGGGCAGTTCCAGCCCCGCGATCATGCGCAAGGTGGTGGTTTTCCCACAACCCGAGGGGCCCAGCAGCATGAAGAATTCGCCGTCTTCAATCGTGAAGCTTGACGATTGCACCGCGGTGAAGCTGCCAAATTCCTTGCGGATGTTTTTGATGACGATCTGGGCCACCGCTTACTCCGGAAAATGGCTGGTGATGATGAACATAACGGTGCCCACCAAGGTGACAGGGAAAGACCATGTGAAGAGCGCAAGCGCAAAGGGCTGCATCAGCATCACCACGCCAAGGGCGATCAGGATCGTCGCCAACATCTCCCACGGGCCACGGCGCAGGCGCAAAAGACCGGTCAGAAAGCTCATTTGCGCACCGCCCCGAATGTGATGCCGCGCAGCAGGTGCTTTCGCAACAAGATGGTAAAGACCATGATGGGCACCAAGAACAACGTGGCCCCCGCAGCCACCGCAGGCCAATCTTTGCCGCCGGTGCCGATGATGGTGGGAATAAATGGCGGCGCGGTTTGCGCATCGCCCGAGGTGAGCAGAACCGCAAAGGCGTATTCGTTCCACGCAAAGATCAGGCAGAAGATGGCGGTTGACGCGATGCCTGTGGCGGCTTGGGGCAGAACCACTTTGTAGAACGCCTGAAAGCGGGTGTAACCGTCGATCAGGGCGGCTTCTTCGTATTCAATCGGAATTTCGTCGATAAAGCCCTTTAGCAGCCACACCGACAGCGACAGGTTGACGGCTGTATACAGCAAGATCATGCCCAGATGCGTGTCGTTCAGGCCCAATTGGCGGTACATCAGGAAGATCGGGATGGCGACGGCGATGGGGGGCATCATGCGGGTGGACAAGATGAAGAACAACAAATCATCCTTCAGCGGCACCTTGAACCGGCTGAACGCATAGGCCGCAATGGTGCCCAAGAACACCGACAAAAAGGTTGACCCAAAGCCGATGATGACAGAATTCAAGAACCGCTCGCCGTAGCGGCTGGGGCCGGTGATCACCATGTCATATTGCCGCACAATGGCGTCATACCACGTGGCGGGCGGCCCAAGGGCTGCCAGATCTTCGGGCGTCACGCGACTGCGCGAGGTGAACAGATTCACATAGCCCTCTAGCGAGGGAGAGAAAAAGACTTTGGGCGGATAGGCGATGGAATCGGGCGGGGTTTTAAAGCCTGTGGCGATGATCCAGACCAAGGGCAGCAGCGTGACAATGGCATAGGTCACAACCAAAATGCCCGCGATCCACTTTTGCCGGCGCGACGGGTCGGTGATGGAAAAGCTCATCTGTCTTTCACCTTATTCAGCGCCTTAACGTAGATAGAGGCCAGCCCAAACACAGTGACAAACAAGATCACCGCATAGGCCGAGGCATAGCCGGTGCGCCATTTTTCAAACGCCTCGCGCTTAAGATCAATTGACACAAGCTGCGTGGTCGCCCCCGGCCCGCCGCCGGTCAACTGCACCACAAGGTCGAACATCTTGAAATTCTCGATGCCGCGAAACAGCACGGCCAGCATCAAGAAGGGCAGCACCATCGGGATCGTGATCGTCCAGAACTGCCGCCATTTTGACGCGCGGTCACATTCGGCGGCTTCATAGATGGAAGGCGGAATAGAGCGCAGGCCCGCAAGGCAGATCAGCATCACAAACGGTGTCCACATCCATGTGTCAACGATCACAATCGCCCAAGGCGCCAAGCCCACCTCGCCGATCATCGAAAAGCTAGACGGGTCAGCGCCGGTGAAAAAGGCGATCACGTAGTTGAACAGGCCGATTTGCGGTTGGTAAAGGAAGGTCCAAAAGTTGCCGACCACGGCGGGCGACAGCATCATGGGCAGCACGATCAGGGTCGTCCACAGATCGTTGCCACGGAATTTCTTGTTGATCAGATAGGCCAGCGCAAAACCGATCACCACCTGCAAGACGATGGTCCAGATCAAAAAGTGCGCTGTGGCCTGCAACGACAGCCATGTGTCGGCATCGGTCAGGATCTTGCGGTAATTTTCAATGCCCACAAACTTGACCGGATTGTTCGGCCGGTTGGTGCGAAAATCGGTCAAAGACAGGCGGATCGTCCAGATCAGCGGAAAGATATTGACCGCCAGCAGCAGAAAAATTGTGGGCGCAACGAAGACCCAAGCGATGGCCCGATCAGACAGGCCCCTGATGCGATGGGCCAAGGCGGGGGGCGTGGCCGCCGCTATGCGATGTGCCATGGGGTCAGACATGTTGGCTTCCTGAATAGTCCGAGGGCTAGGATATGATGCGCGAGACCCGGTTGGCCCTCAAGGGCCTCGCGCAGGGTTGCCCGCCATGGGAGACAGCGGGCAATCTGGTTTTAGTACTTGCCTTCTTCTTCAAAGGTCGCGTGCCAATCGGCGGCCAGACCATCCAGCGCTTCTTTGGCGGTGCCGTTGCCGGCGACGACATAATCATGGAACCACTTTTGCGACGATTGCATCAGGGTTGCATAAGAAGGCTCAGCCCAGAAATCCTTCACAATGGCCATCGAGTCCAAGAAGGTTTGCGCATAGGGCTGGCTGGTGGCAAAGCCCGGGTCTTCGACCACGGCTTTAAGCGCCGAATAGCCGCCCAGTTTCCACCACTTGGCCTGAACGTCAGGCTGGGCGAACCACTTGATATAGGTCAGCGCTGCATCTTGCTTTTCTGATGCCGCGACAACCGAAATCCCCTGCCCGCCCAACTGCGCGAACTGCTCGCCGTCTGGGCCTGCGGGGTTGGGGAAGTAGCCGGTTTTGTCGCCGCCCACATTCGGGTCGGTGTTAAAGCCTGGCCATGTGAAGGCGAAGTTCATCTGCATGGCCACTTGGCCCGATTTGAACGCATCCACACCCTCGCCCATATAGGCGTTCGACATCCCCGGAGGAGAGCAGCAATCATACAGCGACTTGTAGAACTCTAGCCCAGCAACCGCCTTGTCAGAGTTGACAAAGCCTTCCATGTCATAGGGCTTATCGGGGTTGTCGTATTTGAAGCCAAAGGAATACAGCACATCCATGGCACCCATGGTGATGCCTTCAGACCCGCGCTCGGTGTAGATATAGGCACCGTAAACCTTTTTGCCGTCTTCTTCGCGGCCTTGGAAGAATTCCGCGATGTCTTTGAGTTCGGCAAAGGTCTTGGGCACAGCCAGATCGCGGCCATATTTGGCTTTGAAATCAGCTTGGTTTTGCGGTTCGGCGAACCAATCCTTGCGGTACGTCCAGCCCACAACGTCGCCAAAGGCGGGCAGCGACCAGTAGTTGGGGGTGTTTTTCGGCCATTCGGAATAGCCCACAACGGTTGCCGGAATAAACGCATCCATCGAGATGCCGTTGGCATCAAAGAAGTCGTTCAGCTTGATATACTGGCCGTTTTCAGCAGCGCCACCGATCCACTGGCTGTCGCCGATCATCAGATCGCACAGCTTACCGCCCGAATTCAGCTCGTTCAGCATACGGTCGGCAAAGCTGGTCCATGGCACGAATTCAAAGTGCATCGTGTTGCCCGACTGCGCTTCGTATTCCTTGCTCAGTTCAATCAGCGCGTTGGCCGGATCCCAAGCAGCCCAGCACAGCGTCAGGTCTTCGGCCTGCGCAGCGCTAACGCTGCCCAGTGCGGCCACGACAGCCAGCGCCGCCGAGGTTTTCAAAAGTTTCGCCTTCATTGTCCAATCCTCCCGGTTCAAGGCCCCGGCCTCCTCGCCGCGACTCTATGTCCTAAAGCCAGCCTAGATGAGGCACGTACCTCATGGCAAGGGATTTTTGAGGTACGTACCTCATCCCCGTGGACAGCAGCGGGGATTTGCGACACAAGGGGGCAGAGGAGACAGCGATGCGACCGACGACCAAGGATCTGGCCAAAGCGGCAGGCGTTAGCCTTGCCACAGTGGACCGCGTTCTAAACGACCGGACCGGCGTGCGCGAAGACACGGTGCGCCGCGTGTCAGAGGCCATTGAGAAGATTGGCTTTCTGCGCAACATCTCTGCCGCCAATCTGGCGCGGTCTAAAAGCTACCGCTTCTTGTTCTTGCTGCCACGCTCGGGCGATCAATTTCTGGCAGAGGTTCTGGCCAAGATTTCCGAAGCCAATTCCGCCTTCGGGTCTGAAGCGATGCGCGCCGAAGTGGCGCAGATTCATGAAAGCGATCCGCACCAGATTGCGAATTTTCTGGAAAGCCTGAACCCCGATACGGTTGACGGTGTGGCCATCATGGCCCCCGAATCGCCCCAAGTGCGTGACGCCAAACTGCGCTTGGAACAGCGCGGGATTGAAACGGTGTCCTTCATCTCGGGCCAGATCAGGGCGGGGGCCGATTTGGCCGCCGAAGATTTCATCGGCATCGACAACCATGCCGCAGGGGCCACCGCTGGCCGCCTGATGGGGCGGTTTTTAGACCGCAAGCCGGGTAAGGTTCTGGTCATTGCCGAAACGATGCACGCCCGCGACAGTCTGGAACGCCGCTTGGGTTTTGACGAGGTGATCGGGGCGGATTACCCTTATCTGACGGTTCTGCCCTCGCTTGAAACCCACGGCGAGGCGGAACGCACCGACCGGATCCTTAGCGCGACCTTTGCGCGCAACCCCGACATTGCGGGAGTTTACATCTTAAGCAGCGAAGCGCGTGTGCCGTTGCAATCTGTCACGCAATTGACCCAAGCCGGCCACCGCTTGGTCATTGCCCACGAACGCACGCCTTTTACCGAAGCGGCCCTGCTCTCGCGCCAGATTGACGCGCTGATCACCCAAGACCCCGGCCATCTGGTGCGCAGCGCCCTGCGGATTTTGCGCGCGCGGTGTGATCGGCGCGAGGTTTTGGCCAGCCAAGAAAAAATCCGCATCGAAATTCTGTTCGCCGAAAACCTGTAACCCAAGCGGGTCGCCTCGCCTTGGCTAACCTGCGATGATCTGGGCCGCCCAATCGCCCTGCCCGATCAAATGGCTGCACGCCTGTTCAATCATCTCGGCGGTGGCCATGCTGGCGCGCGGCAATCGGGTGTCGCGGCGGGTGGCAAGGTGCAGCGTCCAATCCAGCACCGGGTTCTCAAGGGCGACGGCGGCGATATGGCCGGCCGCAATGTCACCTTTGGCCAGATAATTGGGCAAAACCGTGCAATAACCCGCCCGCACCAAACCCAAAAGGCCAGGCAAACTGTCAACATCGGCCAGAACGTTCAGCGTTACCCCTTGGGCGGTGCAGGCGCGTTCCAAATGCCTGCGGATCGAATTGGCAGCGCTTGGCAGCACAAGGGCCAAGTGGGCCAAAGCCGTCAGATCCACCGATGGGGCCCGCGCCAAAGGGTGGCCGGCGGGAACCAGAAGATAAATGATCTCGCGCAGCAAAGGTGTACTGCGTAAGCCCGCCAAAGGCGCGTTTTCAAACACAACCGCCAGATCCAAGCGGCCAAGTTGCAACTGCTCTTGCAACACACCGCTCATCGCCTCCACCACGTGCAGGCGGATGTGCGGATAGCGGCTTTGCATCAGCGGGATCAGCGCTGGAATAAGGCCCCCCGCCACCGTGGTGGGCAGGCCCAGATGAATTTCTCCGGCAGGGGCCAAGGCCAGTTTGTCATGCACTTGGCCGATTTGGGCCACATCATGCACCACATCACGCGCCTTTTGCAGAACAAACTGCCCCTCTTCGGTCAAAAGCGCGCCGCGCGAATGCCGGCGCACCAAGGCCACGCCCACCTCTTGCTCTAGCCGCTGAAGCGAGGCGGTCAGGGCAGGCTGGGTCAGCCGCACCTTGCGCGCCGCCGCCGACAGGCTGCCGGTTTCAGCGATGGCAATCAGGGCGTAAAGGTCGCGCAGTTCCATTCTTCTTGACCCTTTCACAGATATGCGGGGCTGGCAGGCGGTACAGCCATCAACCGCATTGATACCTCCGTTCCATTCTTAGCGGATTGTCAACAGGGCACCGCAGCCCCAGCATGGGGTGATCTTGGGGCGTTTGGTGCCCCGTATCCGCCCACTTGTGAAAGGTAGCATCATGGCCCGCCGCATTATCGACCTAAGCCTGACCGTTGAAGACAACATGCCCGCCCACAAAATGTTTCAAAGCCCGGTTTATGTGAAAGCCCTGACCCATGACTCGACCCTGTCTTTTGGCTTGGGCGTGCCGGGTGATCCGATGACATTTCAGACCAACTACATCGGGATGCTTGACCATGTCGGCACCCATGTTGACGCCTTTTTGCACGTGAACCCCAAGGGGCTTTCGGTGGATCAGATGCCGTTGGATCTGTTCATGGGCAAAGCCGTTTGCTTTGATCTGCGCCATATTGGCGATCTAGAGGATATCACCGCCGATCACATGGCCAAGGCCGAAGCGGCCAGCGGTGTGAAGGTTGACGGCCATATCGTGCTGCTGTGCACCGGCTTTCATGCCCGCAACTGGGGCGACCGGCGGCAGATCGTTTGGGGCAATCCCGGCCTGACCGTGGGGGCCACGAAATGGCTTTACGACCACGGCTCAAAAATGCACGGGGTCGAGGGGCCTTCGACCGATAAGCCCAGTGACAACCTGTTCGCCCAGCACCGCCTGTGCCGCGATCTTGGCATTTCGCATTTCGAATGGCTGGTCAATCTGGAAGCTTTGATCGGGCTAGGAGAGGTGGAGTTCATCGGCCTGCCGATCAAGTTCAAGGGTGGCTCTGGGTCTCCGGTGCGCGCGGTTGCGGTTGTGAACGACTAAGACCTAAAGGGGCGCATATGTCAGGCTTTGCTTTTGCCACGATCCGCGATTTGGCGGCAGGCTACCGCACCCGCGCCTTTTCTCCGACCGAGGTGTTGGCGGATGTGGTCCAGCGGTTGCACGGGCTGGAACCCAAGCTGAACATGTTCGCCCATCTCGACCTGAACGGCGCGCAGGCGCAAGCCAAAGCGGCGGAAGGGCGGATGATGGCGGGGGCCTTGTTGGGGCCTTTGGACGGGATTCCCACGGCGATCAAAGACCTTATCGCCGTGGCCGGAATGCCGCAGCGCTTTGGCTCGCGCACCACATCGGGCACCCTTGTGGCGCAAGATGCGCCTTCGGTTGCGCGGTTGCGCGCGGCGGGGGCGGTGTTTTTGGGCAAATCCACCACCAGCGAGTTTGGCTGCAAAGCGGTGGGCGACAGCCCGCTCACAGGGATCACCCGCAACCCTTGGAACCTTGCCAAAACCCCCGGCGGGTCAAGTGCGGGGTCGGCTTCGATGGTGGCCTGTGGTTTGGTTCCTTATGCTTTGGGCACAGATGGCGGCGGATCGTTGCGCATTCCAGCCGCTTTGACGGGGCTGTACGGGATTAAATCGCAGTTTGGCCGTGTGGCGGTGTTTCCCACCTCGGCCACGCCAACCTTGGCCCATGTCGGCCCCCTCACCCGCACGGCGCAAGATGCGGCGGCGGTTTTGGCGGTGATTGCAGGATATGACCCGCGCGACCCCTTTTCTGTCGCAGGCCCCTGCCCCGACTTTGCCGCAGCCCTGCCCCAAGGCCCGCGCCTGCGCATCGGCTTTAGCCCAAGCTTGGGCTACGCGCAGGTCGATGCCGAGGTGGCGGCCATGACCGCGCGCGCAGTGGAATCGCTGCAAGCGGCGGGCCATCAGGTTGATCTGATCGACCACGCCTTTGACGACCCGATCGACCTTTGGACGGCCGAGTTTTACGCCGGTGTCGCCATCCGCCTGCGCGCCAGCCTTGAGAGTGCGCCGCAAGATTTAGACCCCGCCGTCTTGCACGTGCTGCAACAAGCGGCGGCGCAAGATTTGCAAACCTATTACACCAGCGTCTTTCGCCGCTATGACTTTCGCGAAAAGGTGCGGGCCTTGATGCAACCCTATGATCTGTTGGTAACACCCACTCTGCCGGTTTCGTCAGTTGATGTGGGGGTTGATGTGCCGCCGGCTTTGGCGGGCCGCACCATCGTGTCTTGGGCGACCTTTACCTATCCGTTCAACCTTACCGGCCAACCGGCGATGTCGATGCCCATCGGGCTGACTTCGGCGGGGATGCCTGTGGGCTTGCAGGTCGTGGCCAATGCTTTGGGCGAGGGGAATTTGCTGGCTTTGGCCGCCGAAAACGACCGCGCTTTGGGCGGCGCCCCGCCACACCCGTTGCATCCGGAATATCTGTCATAAGGGGCCGCTGAAAGACGCCAAAGCATGGCAAGTTTCTGTCAGATTGAAAGGTTGCGGGCGTGTCATTGGCCCCGCGACCACGGCCTTTTATTGCCGCACAGATCGCCGCGAAAATTCAAGCAATAAAGGGGAATCTCGGTGATTGACTAACTAACATGTTAGTGTGAAGCTGCTCTTTGCCACCCGGTCCGCCAAAGAATGCGGAGCTTAGTCGGTGGAACCTTGGGAGGAATTGAAAAATGAAAACGAAACTCGTGCTTGCTGCTTTGCTGGTGTCGGCTGCCTCGACCGCCAGCTTTGCAGATACATCGTCGATGAAGATCGCCTTCTCGAACAACTATGCCGGCAACTCGTGGCGTCAGGCCATGCTCGACAGCTACGGGCTGGTCAGCGAAAAGGCTGTGGCCGACAAAGTTGTGGCTGCATCTGACGTGTTCACGACCGCCGACAAAGAAGTGCCGACACAGGCTGCCCAGATCCAGAACTTGATCTTGCAAGGCTACAACGCCATCGTGATCAACGCAGGCTCGCCCGACGCTTTGAACGGTGCTGTCAAGCAGGCTTGCGATGCGGGCATTGTGGTTGTGTCGTTTGACGGCCTTGTCACCGAACCTTGCGCTTACCGCGTGGTTGTCGACTTCGCCGAGATGGGCCGCCAAGAAGTTGAACAAATGGCCAAGTTCCAGCCCAAAGGCGGCAACTTGCTGGAAATTCGCGGGCTTGCAGGCACCTCGATTGACGAAGCCATTCACCAAGGCATTCTGGAAGGCGTCGCAGCACATCCTGAATTCACCATCGTGAACTCTGTCACCGGCGATTGGGACCAGACCACGGCGCAAAAAGCTGTGGCGACTGTTCTGCCTTCGTTGCCCGATATCGTCGGCATCGTTGACCAAGGCGGTGACGGCTATGGTGCAGCACAGGCTTTCGCCGCCGCTGGCAAACCGCGCCCGACCATCATCATGGGCAACCGTCAGGACGAGTTGAAGTGGTGGAGCGAGCAAAAGGCCATGGACGGCTATACCACGTGGTCAGCCTCGATCGCGCCGGGCGTTTCGACCTTGGCCTTCTGGGTTGCCCAGCAGGTTCTAGACGGCCGCACCGACATTCCGCATGATTTGCTGGTGCCCTATCTGGCCTTCACCCAAGACGACTTTGAAGCCGAACTGCCCAAGATCGCCGAAGGTGGTGTCGCCAGCCACGAATACACGCTGGAAGAATCGCTTGCTGCCATCAAGGCGAACATCAAGTGATAAAAACCGCCGCGCTTTTGGTTAGACTTGGGCCTGTTCATCCATGACCGACCCTTTGCGCAGCATTGCCAAACTGGACGGCGTCAGAAGAAGTTTTGGCGCCGTCCGCGCCCTTGACGGGGTGGATTTTACCGTCCTGCCCAAGGAATGTATCGGGCTTGTCGGCCATAACGGGGCCGGCAAGTCGACATTGATGAGCATTTTGGCCGGAACCGGCACGCCTGACAGCGGGCAGATTGCGATCAACGGGGCCGCGCAAACCGCGTGGAGCATCCAGCGCGCCCGCGCCTTGGGCGTGCGCTGTGTGTTTCAGGAATTGTCGCTGTGCCCGAACCTAAGTGTGGCCGAAAACACCCGTGTCAGCCATGCAAGCTTAAAGGGGTGGGGCGGGGCCAAGCGCGCCGCAGACCTGATCCGCGCCAGTCTGGACCAGATTTTTCCCGGCCACGGTATCAGCCCGCAAGACATTGTCGGCGATCTGGCGATCGGCCAGCGCCAAATGGTCGAAGTCGCCCGCGCCTTCACCGTCACCGACGACCCGCTGCATCTGGTTATTCTTGACGAGCCGACCTCGTCTTTAGATGCGCAAACCGCGCGGCAGTTGCTGGACCATATCCGCCACGCTGTGGCGGGTGGGGTCAGCTGTATTTTGATCTCGCATATCTTGGGCGAGATTCTTGACACCAGCGACCGCGTTGTGGTGATGCGCGATGGCAAGGTGGTGGCCGACGAAGCCGCAGCAAACCTAACCCGCTCGGCTTTGGTCGCTTCGATGGGCGGTGCGCGGTTGCACGCCAAGACAAACCGCACCGACACCCAAGGCACGTCGCAACCGATTGTGGCAGAGGTGCAAGCCGGTGCAGCCCACGGCCCCATCGGCCTGCAAGCGCGGCGCGGCGAAGTGATCGGGCTGGCAGGCTTGGCGGGCCATGGCCAAACCAAACTGCTGATCGACCTGTTTGAGGCCGCAGGGTCGCCGCGCAACGGGCTGAGCGTCGCGGGTGCTGTAGCACTTGTGGCAGGTGATCGTCAGACCGACGGCATTTTCCCGTTGTGGTCGATTGCCAAGAATATCTCGATCCGCTCGCTGGCAGCGCTGCGGCGTGGGGTCTTTATTGCCGCCGACAAAGAAGCGCATTTGGCTGAAACGTGGCGCGACCGCATCGGCATTCGCACGGATGATCTGGACAACAACATCCTGTCGCTATCGGGCGGCAACCAGCAAAAGGCGCTGTTTGCGCGCGCCCTTGCGTCAGATGCGCAGATCATCTTGATGGATGACCCGATGCGCGGGGTTGATATTGGCACCAAGCTTGATGTCTACGACCTGATCCGCGCGCAAGCCCAGCAGGGGCGCACCTTTTTGTGGTACACCACCGAAACGGACGAGCTTGATAACTGCGACCGCGTTTATGTGTTTCGCAACGGGCAGATCGTGGCCGTCTTGAACCACGGCGACTTGACCGAGGAGAAGATCATCCAATCCTCTTTCGCCGAGGTGACGGCATGACCACCGCCGCCCCCCCCACCGCCGCCCAATCGCGCGCATCGCGCAACAGGGCCCGTCTGCTGCGCACCATGTTGCCCGCGCTGTCGATGGCGCTGATCTTGCTGGCCATCGCGTGGCTGAACCCGCGCGCTATCAGTTATTTCGGCTTTAGCTTGATGCTGAACTTGGCGATTCCGATTGCCCTTGCCACCATCGCCCAGATGTTCGTGATTACAATCAACGAGTTAGACCTGTCGATTGGCACTTTTGTGGGCTTTGTCGGCTGCGTTACCGCCACATGGCTGCACGATGCGCCGCTGTTGGGGGCTTTGGTGCTTTTGGCCTCTATCGGGGTTTATGCGGGGCTTGGGGCGCTGATCCATTTGCGCAACTTGCCCTCTATCGTGGTGACCTTGGGGATGAGCTTTGTGTGGCAGGGCTTGGCGATTTTGCTGTTGCCCAAGCCGGGCGGGTCAGCGCCGGATTGGTTGAAGGGCTTTATGGGGCTAAAGGTGCCCTTTGTGCCCTTCCCGATCGTTGCAGCCGTGGTGATTGCCTTGGTGGTTCATTTCGCGCTGATGCGCAGCGCTTACGGCACGGTGTTGCGCGGCGCGGGGGGCAACCCGCAAGCGATTGGCCGCGCGGGATGGTCTTTGCTGAAAACCAAAGTCGTGATGTTTGCCATGACGGGCCTGTTTGGCGTGATTTCGGGCATGGCGCTGATTGGCATCACCACCTCGGCCGATGCCAACATCGGCAATGGCTACACCCTGCTGTCGATTGCGGGCGTGATTTTGGGTGGGGGTGAGTTTGTCGGTGGCCGTGTGTCGCCCATCGGGGCGGTGATCGGGGCGTTGACACTGGCACTCGCCGCTTCGCCCCTGTTGACGTTTATGAGCATTCCGCCCGATTGGCAGGTTGCGGCCAATGGGGTGATCTTGATCTCGGTTCTGGCGGCGCGGGCGCTGATCAGCCGGAAGGGGGCGTAAGAATGCCAAGCTTTGCCAAACTGTTCGCAACACCGTGGATCTGGTCTTTCTTGGGCGCGCTGCTGGTGTGGCTGGCAGCCGTGATCTTTACCGGCGGCCACGGGGCGGGCGGGATGATCACTGCGGCGCTGTCGCTGGCGGTGTTTACCGTGATTGTGGGCTTGGGGCAGATGTTTGTCGTCACCCTTGGTCCGGGCAATGTTGACCTGTCGCTGCCTGCCAACATCGGCTTGGCCAGTGCCGTCGCCATGAAAACAATGGACGGGCAAGACAGCCTGATCGCCCTTGGCCTGCTGGCAGCGCTGGCCTGCGGCGTGGTGATCGGCCTTGCCAATTATGCGCTGATCAGGGTGCTGCGCATTCCGCCGATTATCGCCACGCTGTCTTCCAGCTTTATCATCTTATCAACCGACATTCACTATGGGCGCGGCTTGCAGATCAAACCGCCGGAAAGTTTCGCCGATTTCGCCAATGTGCAGATCTTGGGCTTTCCGATCCTTGGCCTGTTTGGCGTAGCGCTTGCGGTGGTGGCTTGGGCGGGGTTGCAGCGGATGGTTTATGGCCGCTCGGTCTTGGCCATCGGGCAGAATATGCGCGCGGCCAAGCTGGCAGGCATTCCGGTAGAGCGGGTACGGATGTTGACCTATACCCTGTCGGGCGCTTTGGGCGGCATCAACGGCGCGCTTTTGGCGGGCTATTTCCGCGGGGCGAGTGTGGATATCGGCAACGAATACCTGCTCAGCTCTATCGCCGTGGTGGTGATCGGCGGCACCTCGGTCGCCGGAGGCAAGGCGAATGTGCCGGGCATCTGGGGGGCCTCGTTGTTCTTGGTTTTGCTGCTGACCATGCTGAACACCTTTGGCGTCAGTGCAGGGTTACGCCTTTTGCTGACGGGGTTGATCATCGTTGGCGTCATCACAGCCGCCGGTGGTCACAAGACCGGTCGCTAAGCCTAGAAAGGCAAGCCCATGCCCTTTGTCACCATCCGCATCGTCAAAGAGGTCATCGCAGATGATCCTGTGGCCAAGAAAACCGCCATGTCGGCCAAGATCGTCGCCGCGATTGCCGAAACGGCGGGGATTTCGAAGGATGACGTGTGGGTGGTGTTCGAAGAAATCGCCGCGCGCGATTGGTTTGTGGGCGATCACAGCGTGCAGGCGTTGCGCGATAAGGGGTGACGGTTCCGCAGCCTAGTCCCTATCGAAAACGGGAATGAAGCTGGCAGGGGCTGGCATAATCAAAGGGCACCGCGCGGGCATCCAGCGCCCAAAGTGTCGCGAATGCCAAACGCCTGCCCATAATTTTCCTTCCGCATGCCTGCCCGCCATCGCCGAAATGCGCGGCTATGCTGAAGAAACCGCCCGCATCGTCGCCGTTTCCCCCAAGCTTGCCACCGTCACAACTTAGGCCGAGCGTGTCAAACACACCGCCTTTTTGACCTTGCAAGTCGCTGCGCTGCCCAAACGCCTGAACGGTTTTGCCAGCCAAAACGCCCAAGACACCACGGGTTTGGTGCGCGGGTTTAGATTGCCTGTACCGATTTTGTGGCAAGGTTATTCAACGCGGCGGTAAATTTGGCGGCAGATTGAATAAATTGGCGGCCCTCTTGCGGGCGCATGTGCGCAATGGTGCGATTTGCCTGTGCGACAAAGCTTTGCGACAAGGCAGATAGGTCATGCCACCCTTCAACTTTGGCCCGTTCGAGCAACATTTTGAAGGCGTCTAGGGTGAAATAGGCGTCATCTTGGGGCGATCCGTGGTGAATAAGTTTCGCCCCCGACAGTTCTGGAACATCGGGCAAGTGTTTAAGGCTTAGGGTCTGAAAGGCAAAATGCGCGAGAGGGCCAAGATCGGGTGAAAACCAAATCGCCCGATTGTCCAGAAAATCCCGCCGATACACGCGCCGCCAAATAGCGGGGGGGTCTTTCATAAGGGCAGCGGCGTTCAACCTTTGATAAGTCGTATCGGCAAATTCGAAATGCGGGATTTGCGTGGGGTTGGTTTCAGGTGACCTTTCCACGCCGTTTAGATGATAAGGCCCCTGCACCACCTCTGCTCCGGTTTGACGGGCAAGGTCGAATAGGCGGGAAAAGAAGGATTTATCGGGAAGAGTTTGACCATCCACAAAAGCCAAATGTGTGGCTGTCGATTGCAAGCGGCCAAAGTTCCAAGCGGCACTTTGGCCTTGGTGGGGGGCTGTGTAGAAAGATATGCGCGGGTCGGCGTGAACAAAGTCTTGCGTTGCGGCCGATTCAGGACCTATGGCCAGAATTTTAATGTCATCCGACGGATCAGATAAAAGGGCACTTAGCCCCGAAAAGTCGCCATTTTCATCGGATAAATCCACAATAACATCTAACCGCGACTGTCGGCCATCAGAAACAGCCCACCTGCGCAAAGCCAATTTAGGTTGCCCCGCACGCGGCATCCAAGTTTGACGTTGACCCGCAGCAGGGGGTTGGATGCAAGCCGAAGAAATATGCCCCCAACTTTCACCAATCACATGGTCAATCCTTGACGTCGACAGGTTGGAAATAATTTCAGCCTCGACTTTAGGCGCAATCAATTTCAACAGGTTAGGGTTTAGGGTGTCGAGCATGGCAGCAGGAAGTGTGGGCACTTGCACCTGATCGAACTCTGCCGCAACGTTGCGGCCGTACTCTAAATATCCGATGTTTATCTTAGACTTACTGAAGGTGGCCAAAGGCAAAAGGCTTGACAGTCCATCAACTGCATCGCCCTCGCCCGCCGCCAATTTTTCTAAAGCCATGCGCATAGCGACTGAATCTTGCGGCGCATAGGCTTTTTCAGGGCCGATCGCAAAGGGCAAAGCCGTGATTTGAGTTAGTGCCAATTCTTGGATGTTACGCTGCAAGACGTGAAAGGCAATCAGATCCGGTTCAAAGCAAAAAACCCGCCACCCCGGATAGGCCAAAGCAAAGGGAAGCGCGAATACGCCAAACCCTGCGCCGATATCCAAAGCAACGCCCTCTGCCGCCAAGGTTTGTGTCGCAAGGGCGGGTTGATAAATATGGTGCAACCGCCACAACGAATCCGCGCGCAGAAAATCAACCTTGGGCGCAAAGATAGAGAGGGTTTGCCCAAAAGCCTGCACCTTAAGGCGTTCGGCCAAAGCGTCATCGGCATTTGCACGGTGAAGATTTTCAGCCGTAAAATATGGTGTGCGGTGGGGTGTTCTATTGGGCATATGTCACACCTTTGCCCAATCAGAACGGCTGTAATTATCTAAAGCTGCTTGGAATGCCGGATCTAAAATATGATTAGGTCGGATATCTTTAAACCTTGGATTTACCTCAGACAACATCTTCTGGGTATGTTCCCGAAACTCTGGGCGAAGCGCATAGGCAAGGCACGCTTCGGACCAGTCGATCACTTTCAGGCAACTTGCCAAGACCACCGTGCGATAAGCTGCATCATTAAAATCAGGTAGCAAGGCAAAAGCGTCTAGCGTCAATCTTGCGACGGCGATGATGTCAAAGCGCAAATCTGTCGCGGTTTGCGTAATTTGCTGCCTTTGATATCTTTGGAAATAGGTAAAAGCTGGGGCGTTCAAGATTGCAATACTTTCGGCCTTTGCGATAGCCAAAGTGTGAAAAAATATATCTTCAAAAAAATAGGGCTCTGGAAACCTTAGTCCAGCCGCCAATAGAAAAGAACGCCGCACAACTTTATTCGCCGATTGCGGTTGAATTTGCTGCGCCATCATGCAAATGCGCTGATGCAGTTCGTGCTGACGCAAACTTATTCCCTGCGGCAGAATTTGGGCGATGTTCGCAAAAATTGGCGCATCATAGAAATCATCTATCTGGCCGCGCCAGTCGCACAACATTCCCGGGCACAGCAAAAGGTCAGGGTGTGTCGCGTCAATCATCTTGGAAATGGCAGCAAATGACCAATTGGGGCGCAAATCATCGGCATCGAGAAAGCAGATGTAATCGCCTTTCGCCCTAGCAATACCCGTGTTTCGGGCAGCAGATAAACCGCCATGGCTTTGGAAAATAACGCTCAATCGCGGGTCGTCCAATTGACTTAAGATTTCAAGAGTGTCCGCTGACGACCCATCATCAACAATCAGATATTCAAAATCGCGAAAGCTTTGGCCTAACACAGACCGCACCGCGTTTAGTAAAAGCGGGCCTTCGTTATGCGTTGTGGTTATACATGATATTTTCGCCATAAATCACTTTCGACCCAAATCTCTGCCACCAAAGCAGGTGACGGCCAAATTCATGCCGCCGATAATGTCGCAGCACGGGTCAATTTTCCAGTGGTAAATCCTAGGCGAGCGACCCCACCTTGGGGCTGCGCGCGTTCAGCCGACCCTGCGCCCGCCAACCCAAACCCCGCGCACCGCCGCCGCTTGGGCCAAGCGCGCCACGCGGATCACATCTGCGCGCAGGCCCAGCGCCAATTGGCCCCTGTCGGCCAAGCCCGTGGCCTTTGCGGGGGCGGAGGTCACTGTAGCCACCCCGCGCGGCAGATCGCCCCATTGGTCGCCCAACATAAGGGCCGCCGCAAGCAAGGCCGAGGGCACATAGTCTGACGACAAGATATCCAAAAAATTTAACTGCGCCAGATCCTTAGCCGCCACATTGCCTGAATGCGACCCGCCTCTGATCAGATTTGGTGCGCCCATCATCACGTGAATACCCTGCGCGCGGCACTCTTGTGCGGCTTCCACCGTGGTGGGAAATTCGGCAAAAGTCGCCCCGTGGCGGGCCGAGGTTGCGACCTGATCAGCCGTTGTATCATCATGGCTGGCCAAAACCGCGCCAAAGCGGCGCGCTTCGGCCACGGCGGTCGCTTCGTGCAGTTTGCCCAAGCGGTCAGACAGCGCCTGTTGGGTGGCGACGTGGTGCAGGAATTCATCCTCGCTCAACCCATGCTTGCCGCGCACATAGTTGCGCAACTGGTCTAGGTTGCGAAATTGGCGTTGGCCGGGGGTATGATCCATCAGGCTGACGATACCGATGCCGTCGGCGGGGCCGAACTTGGCCAGTTCGTCGATCAGGGTTTCAGAGCACACCTCTGCCCGCAAGTGCAGCAGGTGGTTGATCCGCAAAGCGCCGGTGTGGCGCATCGCCATGATTTCATCGGCCAAAAGCCGTGCATATTCGCCGTAGCTGGCCTTTTCCTTTGAGACAATCGACCCCACCCGCAGCGCATCAAACACCGTAGTGATACCGGTCGATGCCAATTCCCCATCATGCGCCAAAATCGCGCTAACATGGGGGAAATGCACCTTGGGGCGCGGTTCGATATGGCGTTCCAGATTGTCGGTGTGCAGTTCGATCAAGCCGGGCATCACCAAATCGCCGCCGCAATCCATCGCTCCGGCGGGCACATGGGGGCCCATGTCAATCGCGGTGATCAGGCCGTCTGACAGGCGCAGCGATCCTGTGATCACCTCGTGCGGCAGAACAAGCGTGGCGTTGGCAAGGATCGTATCCGGCATAATTGGGCTTTCAGGTTAAGGGGCCTTGCAGCCCTGCCAGCGCTTTGTCACACGGATGTGACAAAATCGCGCTAGGCGGGGTCGCATGGAAAAGATGAAACGTTACGCCGTCTATTACGCCCCCGAAGCAGGGCCGTTCGCGCAAGCCGCAGCCAGTTGGTTGGGCTGGGATCCGGCCACGGGGCGCGCTGTGGCGCAACCCGAACTGGGGCTGGATTTGGCAGCGATGACGGCTGATCCGCGCAAATATGGCTTTCACGGCACGATCAAACCGCCCTTCCGGCTGGCCCAAGGTGTTAGCGCTGCTGATTTGGGCGCAGCCGTGGGGCAACTGGCGCAAACCCTGCGCGCCGTTGTGATGCCAGCTTTGCAGATGCTGGAATTGGAGGGGTTCTTGGCGCTGGTGCCGCAGGGCGACTCCGCTGCCCTTGGCGATCTGGCGGCACGGGTTGTGGCCGAACTTGACCCCTTGCGCGCCCCCCTGACCGAGGCCGAGGTCGCCCGCCGCAGGCCCGACCACCTGACACCGCGCCAGCGCGACCTGCTGGCCCTGTACGGCTATCCTTACGTGATGGAGGAGTTCCGCTTCCATCTGACCCTTTCCAGCCACCTGTCGCCTGCTGACCACGCCGCGCTGTTGCCGCTGGCCGCGGCCCATTTCGCGCCACACCTGCCCCAGCCCTTCGCCGTCAGCGCGCTGACCCTGTTTGGCGAGGCTGAGGATGGCCGGTTTCATCTGCTGCACCGTTACGCTTTGGCCTGAAGGGCGGCGATCAGGCGCGCGATGCCTACGGCGGGGGTGGAATCGTTGCAAATGTCTATCACGGGCAGGCCTTCGGGCACTTCATAAGAGGCGCGGGCCAAGCGGGCCTCAACCTCGGCCATGGTTTCGCGGCCCCGCGCGGCGAGGCGTTCGGCCAGCACCTTAGAGGGGGCCGATATCCGCAGCACAGTCAGGGCCGGAAAGCGGTTCAAGGCCAAGGAAAGTGCGGCGCGTGACCCGTTGAAAACCACATCGCGCCCCTTGGTTAGGCCATCAAACTCGGTCGAGCGAATGCCGTAGCGCAGGCCATGCGCGGGCCATTCCAGCGCAAAAGTTCCGGCTTGGCTTAAGCTATCAAACTCTTGCGGGGTCACCCCTTCAAACGGCTCATCCCCCGCCACTTGCGGCCGTGTGATCACCCGCCTTGCCCAATGCAGCGAAGGAATGGCGGCCACAGTGCCAGCCAGCAACGTGTCTTTGCCCGCCCCCGAAGGGCCCACAACCGCAAAAACCCGCCCCGTCATTGCGCCATTCCGGGGGTGAATTGGGTGACATCAACCAAACGGTCGCACAGACGCGCGCGGGCCTGTTCATCGTGAAAGATCCCGATGATCGCAGCGCCGCGCGCCTTGGCGGCTTCGATCAAGGTCAAAACCACCTCGCGGTTCACCGCATCAAGGCTGGCGGTGGGTTCATCCAGCAAAAGCGCGGGATAGGGATGCACAAAGCCCCGCGCGATGTTGACACGCTGTTGTTCGCCGCCCGAAAAGGTGGTGGGCGAGAGCGACCACAGCCGTTCTGGGATGTTGAGTTGCGCCAGCAAAGCCATGGCCCTGCCCCGCGCCGCATCAGCGCCAACGCCCAAGGTCAGCAAGGGTTCGGCCACCACATCCACCGTGGGCACACGGGGCACCACGCGCAAGAACTGGCTAACATAGCCCAACGTGCCGCGCCGCAGCGCGATAATCTCGCGCGGGGCGGCTTTTGCGACATCGACATCGCCCACCATGATCGACCCGGATGCCGCCAGATAATTGCCCCAGATCATCCGCATCAAGGTTGACTTGCCCGACCCTGATGCGCCGACAAGCCCAAGGCATTCTCCGGCTGACACGGCCAGATTGGCACCCGCCATCACCGGAATGACCGCAGCGCCTTGGTTGTGCAGCGTGAAGCTTTTGGAAAGGTTGGTAATCGTAATCACATCACACCTGCAAAACCGAGGAGACCAAAAGCTGCGTGTATTCATGCTGCGGATCGTCTAGCACCTGATCGGTCAGGCCTTGTTCCACGACATAGCCGCCCTTCATCACCATCAACCGGTCCGCCAGCAGGCGCACCACGGCCAGATCATGCGTGACGATAATCGCCGATAGCCCCATCTCGCGCACCAAGCCGCGCAGCAGGTCAAGCAACCGCGCCTGCACGCTGACATCAAGCCCGCCAGTCGGTTCATCCATGAACACAAGGCGCGGGCCGGTGACCAGATTGCGCGCGATTTGCAAGCGTTGCTGCATACCGCCGGAAAAGGCGCTGGGGCGATCATCGACCCTGTCGGCGGCGATTTCCACACGGCCCAGCCAGTCAACCGCCTTATCGCGGATCTGGCCATAATGCCGCGCCCCCACGGCCATCAGCCTTTCGCCCACATTGCCGCCTGCCGATACGCCCATGCGCAACCCGTCGCGCGGGTTTTGGTGCACATAGGCCCAATCGGTGCGCGCCAAACGCCGCCGCGCCGCTTCGCCCATCTGCACAGTGTCGCGCGGGCCTTCGGTGGTGGCAAAGATCACCTCGCCCCGATCGGGCGCAAGGTGGCCGGCAAGGCAAGACAGCAGAGTTGACTTGCCCGACCCGCTTTCGCCCACAATCCCCAACACCTCGCCGGGGAACAGATCAAAGTTCACATCGGCACAGCCGATCCGCCCGCCGTAAAACTTCGACAGGTTGCGCACCGACAGCAAAGGCTGCGTTGTCATCTTGGCCCAAATACGCGTGTCCACATCAGCCCCCTGCCATCGGTGTGCCCATCGGGCCTATATGCCCAGCCTTGCGGCGGCTGGCGCAAAAGTCGGTATCAGAGCACACAAACATCCGGCTGCCTTGATCGTCGGTGATCACCTCATCCAGATAGCTGTCAGGGGCGGCGCACAGATCACAGGCGTGATCGGCCTTAGAGGCGGCAAAGGGATAATCGTCGAAGTCGAGCGAGATGGCTTCGCTATAAGGCGGCAGCGCATAGATGCGCTGTTCGCGGCCTGCACCAAAAAGCTGGATCGCGGCATTGCCTGCCAGTTTGGGGTTGTCAAACTTGGGGATCGGTGATGGGTCCATCACATAGCGCCCTTCAACCTTGACCGGATAGTCATAGGCCGTGGCGATTTGTCCGTGGCGCGAGATGTCTTCATACAGCTTCACATGCATCAACCCGTAATCTTCCAACTCGTGCATCTTGCGCGTTTCGGTTTCGCGCGGCTCTAAAAAGCGCAGGGGTTCGGGGATTGGCACTTGATAGACCAAAATCTGCCCCTCGGTCAGGGGCGTTTCGGGAATGCGGTGGCGGGTTTGGATCACAGTCGCCTCTGCCGTGGCTTCGGTCACCGCCACGCCTGCGGTGCGCTGAAAAAAGCGGCGGATGGAGACGGCGTTGGTTGTGTCATCAGCGCCTTGGTCGATCACTTTCAAACGATCCTCGGGCACAAGGCAAGCCGCTGTCACCTGCACCCCGCCCGTGCCCCAGCCGTAGGGCATGGGCATTTCGCGGCTGGCGAAGGGCACCTGATAGCCGGGGATCGCCACACCTTTCAGAATGGCGCGGCGGATCATGCGCTTGGTTTGCTCATCCAGATAGGCGAAATTATAGGCGGTTTGGTCAGTCATTCTGCGGCCTCCCCATGGGCCAAAGCCTCACGACGCAGTTTGCGGACCAGTTCCAATTCGGCCTGAAAATCCACATAATGCGGCAGTTTGATATGTTCCAAAAAGCCCGTGGCTTGGATGTTGTCGGCGTGCATCAGCACGAATTCTTCATCCTGTGCGGGGGCGCCGGTGTTATCCTCGCCCAACTCTTTCCAGCGCAAAGCGCGGTCAACCAAGCTCATCGCGATGGCCTTGCGTTCGGTTTGGCCAAAGACCAGCCCATAGCCGCGCGTGAACTGGGGCGGTTCGGTTTTTGAGCCTTTGAACTGGTTGACCGTTTCGCATTCGGTCAATTCCACCTCGCCAATCTCAACCGAAAATCCCAACTCTGGGATCTCCATTTCCACCGCCACAGTGCCAATGCGCAACTCGCCCACAAAGGCATGGGTGCGCCCGTAGCCGCGTTGGGTGGAATAGGCCATCGACAGGATGAAGCCTTCATCCCCGCGCGTGATCGCTTGCAAGCGCAAAGGCCGAGTGGTGGGGATTTCCATCGGTTCGCGCGTCAGGTCGGGCGGGGTGGCATTGCCCTCGGCTTCGGTTTGAATAAGCCCGTCGCGGTTCAGCAGGCTTGTCACATGCGGCACAGCGTCTAGGCTGGCGGGGGCGGTGGGGGCTGGGGGAACACCGCCCTCGGCGGCGAGTTTGAAATCAAGCAGGCGGTGGGTGTAATCGAAGGTTGGCCCCAAGATCTGACCACCGGGCAAGTCTTTGAACGTCGCAGAGATGCGGCGCGTAATCGCCATTTGCGCGGTTTCCAAAGGGGTTGAGGCCCCAAGGCGCGGCAAGGTCGTGCGGTAAGCGCGGATCAGAAAGATCGCCTCGATCAGATCGCCGCGCGCTTGTTTGATCGCCAAGGCGGCCAAGTCGGGGTCATACAAAGACCCCTCGGCCATCACGCGGTTCACGGCCAAGGCCAGTTGCTGGCGGATTTGCGCCACCGACAGCTCGGCCACCGATGTATCGCCCCGCCGTTCTTCGGCCAGCCACGCATGGGCAGCGTCAATCGCCTTTTCGCCCCCTTTGACGGCAACATACATCAGACAGCCTCCACAATCGTGCTGCGCGGCAGGCCGGCCACATGGGCGCCGCTGGTCAGGTAAGTGTCAAACCCCTGCGGAAACAGCGCGCGGTTGGCGCGGAAGGCTGCGGTTTCGGGCAGGTTTAGGTGGGCCACCACCGCAATCCCCGGCCCCGTCAGGCGCGGGCCTTGGGCGCTTAGGCTGGGCATTTCCACGATCAAGGTCGCGGCACGGTCGGGGTAATCGGGCAGGCCAATGGCAAAGCGGTCTACGGGCATCAGATCGGCCCAAGTGCCTAGGGCAAAGTGCGCTTCTTCGGCTGAAACCAAGGGCGCGCCGGTGTGAAACGTGACCCAATCGCGCACCACTTGCAGGTCGTAAGACCCGCCCAGATGCAGCGGCGTGGTGCCATCGCACAGCGTCAAGATCAGCACGCCTGCGGCCACAGACAAGGGCGCGGGCGGGGCTGCGCCCTCTAGCGGCCAAAGGGTGCCGGGGCGGGACATCGCCTCAAGTGCTGCGCGAAAGGCGCGGGCGGATTGGCGCGGCGCGTCGGTGAAACCGCCCAGCAGGGCTTCGGGGGTCATTTGTCTTCTCCGCGCACGAGGGTGAAGAATTCCACCTTGGTCGCTGCGGCCTTGGTAGCGCGCAGGCTGCGGGCGGCGGTTTCGGCGGTGCGCAGGGGCGTTAGGATACGGGCCTCAAGCGTCGCAGCGTCATCGGTTTGCAGCAAGGCGTCCAGCACGGCAGCGCGCAGGGCGTGGGCTTTGTCGCGGCCTTGCACATGGGCGTGGCCGACTGCGCCACTGGTCAAGCGCACCGAACAGCGCGTCACGGTCATTTCGCCAAGGTTAAAGGGCTGGCCTGTGCCCCCCACCCGCCCGCACACCATCACAGCCCCCACTTCGGGGCCGCGCAGCACGGTGTGGTCGGGCAGGTCAGGCATAAGTTCTGCCAAGCGCGCGGGGGCGGTGCGGGCCAAAAGGCCCATCCATGCTTTGCGGGCGGCGGTGTCGATGGAAAGCGCGTTCATATCTGATCCGACATCTTGAGAAGTTGTCCAGTATACTATACAACTAGACAAGTCTTAGCTGCCCCTGCCTAGAAACTCCAGTGAAGATTGTGTAACAAATGGCCCGCACGCCCATCTGGTCGTCGATCTCTGGCGCGCTTACGGCGGAAATCGCCGCGGGCACCTATGCCGCAGGCAGCAAACTGCCGACCGAGGCGCAATTGGCGCTGCGCTTTGGCGTGAACCGCCACACCGTGCGCCGCGCCTTGGCTGTGCTGGCAGAAGCGGGGTTGGTGCAGCCAAAGCGCGGCGCGGGGGTGTTTGTGACCTCGGTTCCGACCGATTATCCGCTGGGGCGGCGGGTGCGGTTTCATCAGAATGTGTTGGCCAATGGGCGCACCCCGTCACGCCGAATGCTGCGCACCGAAACCCGCCCTGCGAGCGCAGAGGAAGCCGAAGCGCTGGCCCTGCCCCCCGCCAGCACGGTGCATCTGATCGAGGGGATATCGTTGGCCGACGGCGTGCCCATCGGGCTGTTTCGCTCTGTTCTGCCCGCAGACCGCTTCCCCAACTTTCCCCAAGATATGACACGGCTTGGGTCAATCACCGCCGCTTTGGCCGATGCGGGGGTGGCCGATTACACCCGCGCGCTGACGCGGTTGACGGCCAAGCTGGCCAATGGCGTGCAAGCCGGCCATTTGCAACTTGCCCAAGGCGCGCCGCTTCTACGCTCGGTCACGATCAACGTTGATGCCCAAGGGCAACCGGTGGAATTTGGCACATCGTGGTTTGCGGGCGACAGGGTCACTTTGACGGTGGTTCCGGAATAGACGGTGTTTTTGGATAAACTGTCACGTTTTTGTTGCTCAAAGCCGTTATCCGACGGGAATCCCTGATGATGGATGGTGTGATGTCGGCCTTTCTTCCCCCCCTGCGCCTGACCGGCGCGCAGATTTTGCGCGATGGCGAGATGCAAGCGCGCTCTGTCAGCTTGGCCGACGGGCGGCTGACCCGCGCCGCTTTGCCGGAAGTTGATCTGCGCGGGTTCCTGATCATGCCGGGGATCATCGACCTGCACGGCGATGGCTTTGAACACCATATGTATCCCCGCCCGACAGCGCCGTTTCCGCTGGGCGCTGGTTTGGCCTCTTTCGACCGCGAGGCGGCAAGCCATGGCGTGACCACCGCCTATCTGGCCCAAGGCTGGAGCTGGGAAGGCGCGCAGCGCGGGCCGGACCATTGCGAAGCGGTTCTGGCTGCGGTGCAAGCGTACCGCCCGCAGATGATGACAGACCTGCGCGTGCAAATCCGCGCCGAAACCCATTTGGTCGCCGAAACCCAGCGCTTGATTGATACGGTCAAACGGTTTGGCGTGGGCTATGTGGTGTTCAACGACCATCTGGAAGAAGGCTTCCAAATGTCACGTTTGGCCCCTGCCCAGTTCGACCATTGGGCACGGCGCTGCGGTAAAACGCCAGAAGAGATGGCCGAGGCTATTCAGGTCGCCCTTGATTCCAAGGGCGAAGTTGCCCGCAGCCTGTGCCGCTTGGCCGAGGCGTTTGACGCTATGGGCGTGGTTTACGGCAGCCACGATGACCCTGACGGCGAAACCCGCGAAAAGTTCCGCATGATCGGCGCGACGGTGGCAGAGTTTCCGCTGACCCACCGCGCAGCGGCAGCCGCCCACGCCATGTTCAGCCCCGTGATCCTGGGCGCGCCCAATGTGGTGCGCGGGCAAAGCCAAGCGGGCAACGCATCGGCCACCGATCTGGTGGCGGCGGGGCTGTGCGATGCTTTGGTGTCAGATTACCACGTGCCCGCCCTGCCCTTGGCGGTTTGGGCGCTGGTGGATCGCGGTGTGCTTAGCCTGCCCAAGGCTTGGGCGTTGGTATCCTCAAGCCCCGCCGAGATTTTGCGCATGACCGATCGGGGCCGCTTGGAAGCGGGCCGTCGGGCGGATTTGGTGGTGATCGACGCGCAAAGCCGCAAGATCGAGGCGACGATTTGCAACGGGTCGCTGACCTACCTATCGGGTGAAGCCGCACAGCGCTTTATGGCGCAACCGCGCGTGATCTCGGCGCTGAATGACGGCGAGCAGATGGCGGCGGAATAGGCGCTTTGCCTGCTTGACACTGTGCCCTGCTGGGTCAATTTGGCGGCATGAACCAGCCACTCACCTTTCGCCCCGGCTTGGCCCAAGACGCCGAGCTGATCCGCACCTTTGTGCGCGCCACCTTTGCCAAATGGGTGCCGATCATGGGGCGTGAACCGCTGCCCATGACCGCAGATTACGCCGAGGCGCTGCAACACAACAGTTTTGTCTTGGCCTTTGCAGGCGATACCCTTGCCGGTGTGCTAGAAACCGTGGTCGAGGACGATCACCTATGGGTGGAAACGGTGGCGGTGCGGTCTGATCTGCAAGGCCAAGGGTTGGGACAGATTTTGATGGCGAAAGCGGCTGACGAGGCGCGGGCCAAGGGCTTGGGCGAGTTGCGGCTTTTGACCAATGCGGCGCTGACCAGCAACTTGGCGTTTTACCGCGCCAACGGCTTTCGCACAGACAAGACCGAACCCTTTCGGGGCGGTTTTGTGGTGTGGTTCAGCAAGAGCGTTTAGCTTTCGTATTTCTCTAAGAACGCCTCGGCTGGCAGCGCGCGGAAATCTGGCAGCGCTTGGCGCAGGCGTTCGTGTGTCCAATTCCACCATGCCAGCGCTTGCATCCGATCCGCCACATCGGGGGTGAAACGGGCGCGCAGGGTTGTGGCGGGAATGCCTGCAACGATCAGATAGGGGGCGACATCCTTGGTCACAACAGCGCCCGAAGCCACAATCGCCCCCGCGCCAATCGTCACATCGGGCTTGATGATCGCCCCATGCCCGATCCACGTATCTGGCCCAATCACCGTGCGGCGGGCTTTGCGCTTGGCGAAGAAATCTTGGTCATCGGGGGCATCGTCAAAATACAGTTCCGAGCGGTACAGGAAATGGTGCAACGAGGCGTTGGCATAAGGATGATCCGTCGGCCCGATGCGGGTCATGGCGGCAATGTTGGAAAACTTGCCCACGGTGGTGTTGGCGATATCAGACTGCCGATCGCAATAGGCGTAATCTTCAAAGGTCGAATGCAAAATGCGACTGCCCGCCCCCACCTCGCAATAGGCGCCAAACTGGGTGTTATGCACCTGAACGCCATCATGCAGGAAGGGTTCGGTGGGGGAAAGCTTGGGCATGGTCAACCTTTGATCAATTTGCGCCGGATCAGGCCCGACAGCCAGTCAATAACGACCACCATCGCGATGATCAGGATCAGGTAATAGGCCACATCCTCCCAATCCTTTTGGGTCTGGATGGCTTGGGTTAGAAGCAACCCGATCCCACCGCCAACAATCGCCCCGATGACGGTGGCGCTGCGGGTGTTGGATTCAAAGTTATACAAAACTTGGCTCATCAAGATCGGTAGCACCTGCGGCAGCACGCCGAAGCGGGCGCGTTGGATGGCGTTTGCGCCGGTCGAGCGGATGCCTTCGACCTGTTTTTCGTCGATATTCTCAAGCGCTTCCGAGAAGATTTTGCCAAACAGCCCCGTGTCGGTCATCAAGATCGCCAAGGCCCCTGTCATCGGGCCGGGGCCAAAGGCGCGCACCAAGATCAAGGTCCAGATCAGGGCATCGAGCCCACGGATAAAGTCAAGCACCCGCCGCATCGCAAAGCGCGGCAAGCGCCATGGCATCATGTTGGATGCGGCCAGAAAGCTAAGTGGCAGGGCTATGAGGGCGGCGCAGAACGTGCCCAAAAAGGCCATCAGCAAGGTTTCGAAAATCGCCCACAACACATCGCCGTGGTGCCAAAGATCATTGGTCAGAAAGTCATGCGACATGGCTTCCCAATTGGGCTGGCTGGGATCAACCCGCGCGTCCCATAGGGCCAAGGCGGTCAACTGGCCGATAGATTTGCCGTAAAATGGGCTGTCGAAGGTGAAAAAGAACAGCTCCCACCCCGCAAAGAAGCGTTGGGTTTCAACCTTGGACTTGGTGTAGATGAAGCGCCCAGCCGAGGTCGTCACCCCCACGCGCGTGTCAGAGGCGCTGATCCAGTCGGGCAGCGGCTGCGGGGCATCCAGCACCAGCTTGCCATCCGGCGCGGTGATGGAAATTGTGCCGTAACCGGGCACAACATAGCGGGCACCTTGGGCGTCATAGGTGACAAGATTGCCACCCCCAAGGTCAATCTGGGTAACCCGCCCTGCGGTTTTAACCCAATCTGGTGAAAATGCGTTGCGCACATCCCCGTCGATGGCCGACATAACCTTGCCGCTGCGGTTGTCGCGCACAACGCTGACCTTATAGCTCCAGAAATCCGCCAGCAGGTTTTGCGCATTGTCCATCCGCGCGCGCGCCGCCACGCCCAGCACGTCAAACGACACCGCCGCATAAAAAAGATAGGCAAAGATGACGACAGGTATCGCCAAAGCCAGCCATTTGCGGCGTTGGAACGACCCTGACACGGTGGAAATAAGGGTAGCGTCAACCATGATGCGCGCCTTTCGTAAGCCTTGTGCGCAGCCAATCGGAACTGCGGTCGATCACGACTATGGTGGCAAACAAGATCAGGAAGATCGCCACAACCTCGTCATATTTGCCTTGGCCCCACTGCATGGCGACCTTCAAATCCGCCCCGATGCCGCCCTGCCCCACAAAGCCCAAAATCGCCGAGGCGCGGACGTTGATTTCAAAGCGCATCAGCAGATAGCTGGCCCAGTTGGGCGCAACCTGCGGCAAAACCCCCAACCAAATCCGTTGCCCCCACCGCGCACCGGTAGAGGCTAGTCCTTCAACCGGCTTCAGATCGGCATTCTCGGAGGCTTCCGAAAACAACTTGCCCAAAGCACCGGTGGTGTGAATGCAAATGGCCATCACGGCAGGAATAGGGCCGCCGCCCAGCACATAGATCAGCACAAGGGCAATCACGACATCGGGCAAGGCGCGCAGCGCATCCATCGTGCGGCGAAACAGCGGAATGAGGCGGGGAAACGGTGCAAGGCCACGGGTCGACAGCATGGCCAAAAGCGCGGCCAAAAGCCCCCCCAGCAGGGTCGACACGGCGGCGATGTTAAGTGTTTCGATCAGCGAGGGGATAAAGTGCAAAGCCAGCCCCGGCACATTGGCACGGTTGGCCCAGCCTTCGGACAAAACCTCGGACGGGAAGGCACCCAGCATGGGCAGGCCGCTTAGGAAATCGCCCGCATTGCGCGATTGTGCCACACGAAAGCCTGTGGCCAGAAGCATAATGAACAGCACCAGCAGCACAGCGCCGTAAATCCGCTTTAGGCGCACCATCTGCAAATAGGCGTGACGCGGGTCGGAAAGGTCGGGGCGTTTTCCCGGCTCTGGTCCAAAGGCAACATCAACCATGGGGCCCCCAAAAGAAGAAGCCGGGCCCTTTCGCAAGGGCCCGGCGTTGGATGCTAAGATTACTGCTTGTCCTGCAGTTTGCGGGCTTCCAAGATGCCGGCGTAGACAGCGGCATCGACCGGAACGAAGTCTGTCAGCTCGCCGCCGTTGATCGAAGCAGCGCAGGCGTGGTCGATTTCGGGCAGGTCAGCGGTGACAGCCGTCGCTTTGTCTTTCACGTCAGCCGGCAAAGCAGCGCGCACAACCAGCGGGCCGTTCGGGATCAGGGCCGAGTGCCAGATTTCGACCAGATTGTTCATGTCAACCAAACCACCGTCAACCGCCTTGCGCAGCGCGCCCGAGGTGTAGCCGTCAGCGAAGTTGCCGATCATGTCAGCGTTGGTCACGCCAGCGTCATAGGTGCCGTTGGCAACGCCAACGATGGTCTGCTCGTGCCCACCCGAGAAAGCGGTCGATTTGAAGTAAGCCGCCAGATCGCCGTACTTGGCGGTCAGTTCCGACGCGGGAACCAAATAGCCCGAGGTCGAGTTGGGTTCAGCGAAGGCGAAGGAATGGCCCTTGGCGTCGTCCATCGAGGTGATGCCCGAAGCTTTGTTGGCGATACCGATCGAGTAATAGCCTTGTGTGCCGTCAACGTTCACGGGGATCAGGCGCGCTTCAACGGCCTTCTCGTCGGTCAGCACGGTTTTGGCATAGGCCGAAGCACCAAGCCATGCCATGTCAATCGTGCCGCCCAGCAAACCTTGGATCACGCCGTCATAGTCAGCGGGCGTGAACAGTTTGACCGGAACGCCCAAAGCGGCTTCGATCGCAGCACGGTAGCATTCGTTGCCGGTGATACGGTCTTGAGCGTTTTCGCCGCCCAGAATGCCGATGTTAAATTCTTTGATCGCATCTTGCGCGAAAGCAGGGGATGCCAGAACGGTGGTAGCAGCCAAAACGGCGAGCAGCTTTTTCATGGTCGTCTCCAGAGTTTGGCCCAATGGGCCGGGAACAAAGTTGGCCAAAACGGCCGGGGTGGAACTTAGGCCAGCATCGTTTCGGCATAGGCCGTATCGGCTGGAATTGCGGTTGAGGTGGCGCTTTCGTTAAAGCTGTCGTCAGCGCCGTAAATGTCGCGGGCCACGCTGGTGGTTAACTGGTCGGGGGTGCCGTCAAACACGATGCGCCCGTCGCGCATACCAATCACGCGGTCACAGTAGCGGCGCGCGGTATCCAACGTGTGCAGGTTGGCCACGACCATGCGGCCATCCTCGTCATGAATGCGGCGCAGAGTATCCATCACGACCTGCGCGTTCATCGGATCAAGCGAGGCGATGGGTTCATCGGCTAGGATGATCTTGGGGTCTTGCATCAAGGCCCGCGCAATCGCCACGCGCTGCTGTTGGCCGCCCGAAAGCGCCTCGGCCCGTTTGGGGGCTTGTTCGGAAATGCCCAGCCGATCAAGGATCGTCAAAGCGCGCAGAATGTCTGCCTGCGGCCAGACGTTGAACATCGTGGCCAAGGTCGAGCGGCGGTTCAAAATACCGTGCAGCACATTCGAGGCCACATCCATCCGCGGCACCAAGTTGAACTGCTGGAAGATCATCGCGCACTGGCTTTGCCATGCGCGTTTGTCAGCGCCGTGCAGCGAAAGGATATTGCGCCCGTCAAACACAATCTCACCAGCGGACGCATCGGTCAGGCGGTTGATCATCCGCAGAAGCGTGGATTTGCCTGCCCCTGACCGACCGATCACGCCGACAAATGCAGACCCTGCCACCGTAAAGCTGGCCTGATCCACAGCGGCTTTCGCCCCAAAGCGACGTGTGACGTGTTTGACTTCAAGCACCTGCAAACCCCTTTAGAATGGTCAGCAGGTAGCGGTTCAATGTGACGAAGGAACATCAAGGTTGTGAAAGTTTGGTGACGACCTGTTGGGTGGGGCAACCGCAATCGGAATTAAATACTTAGGCTCAGGGCTCAGGGCTCAGGGCTCAGGGCTCATAGCCAGAACAATACGATTGCGGCAAGTGCGCAGGCGGACAGGAAGATTTCTGCGCGTCAGTCGAACCGTATGGCGACCCTACGCCATTCCTTGATGTGCCCGAACATTTTTTCGATCTTGTTAAGTTCGAACCCGGATCGCAGTCTGAGCAGAGCGTTGGCGCTGGTAATCGACGGATGGCGGCAAGGAGGGTGCGCACCATTGTGAAGCTGACAGCGACATCTGTCAGTAGGAATGTGATAGCGCTGGCGTGGCGCAACACGCGCGCCTCAATCTTAATCAGCTTAAGTTGTACGCTGGCCAACGACCAGTCAGCCATGGCCTCGGGCAACTCGATGTAGCGCAGGAAGGGAGCCAGCTTGAAGGCCAGCGCGTGCAGTTGCATACTCAAATAGTTCTTGCGCAATCATTTGCATGCCAGGCCACAGGCCGCGATGCGCGCTTCACGTCACCTTAAATAAATGCCTGGCGCCATGGAGGCGCCAGGTGTTTTGCATACCATTAGATCGCTATGTGCCGCCTGCGCCTTGGCCGCGGGTTAACGGCAGAGCTTGTACAGTTCGTCTAGGTCGCGGCCGATCTGCTTGTAGTAGTTGAGGCTGATCTCAAGCAGTGTAAAACCGTCATCATAGGCGATCGGCACGCCGTTCTCCATATTGTCCAGGTAGATCAAACCGCCGAGGCTGATGAAGTAAGTCTGCATTGGCTCCTTTGCGTCGGCTGGTACTACGAGAGTATGCGCCTCACCCGGTGGTTCCCAGAGAAACGTGCCGGGGGTGGCAACCCAGTCATGCTCCAAGTAGCGCCACGATCCGGACATAGTAAAGCCGAATACGCCAGTGGGATGGAAGTGCGGGTTTAGCTGCTTGCCGGGCTGAACACGCAGAATGTTGCTGAAGCCCGGTTGGCTGCGGGTGCCGAACCACAACGGTAGGAAATGCACTCCCTCGACATAAGGGATCCAATTCTCCTCGTTGCTCTTGTACTCCTCGGTGACGTCGACCGTGTAGTCGTGAAATACCCGGTGGCTCGCCGGGACGATATCCGTGTAGGACTTAAGATTAAAGATCGGCACAGTGTAACTCCTTTACTCGTTGCAACTCCGGCTTTTATTCGACTAAGTGCACTAACATCGAAAGGCACTTCCGGAAAAATTCATATAAAGCTTCAGCGTTTTAGGTCAAGGATGACTAGGCATATATCTATTAATCATCTGCACCATCTCCATGTAGCCAAGGCGCTCAGCCAAGCCCGCGGGCGTGAGGCCGTCGAAGCCCACAAGGTCGAAGCGCACGCCGGGCCAATCGAGGATCACCGCAAGGCAATCGGCATGGCCATGCCAGACCGAATCGTGCATGGCGGTATAACCGTTGTACGGCCCCTGAGCGTTAATATCGCCAGTTCCGTCCTCGCGCAGTGCCAGCAGTGCGCTTGCACGGCCGGCGTAGGCGGCTTTATGAATCGGCGTCGCCTGTAGCAGGTAATCGGTGATGCGCGGATTGGCACCTGCGGCTAGCAGAGCGCGTACAATCTCGGTGTGGCCGAGAAAACACGCGACCAAGAGTGGCGTCTGGCCGTCATTGCCGTTGGCAACCACAGGCGTCTTGAGGTTCACATCTGCTCCGGCGGCGATCTGCGCCTTGGCGGCTGCGACATCGCCTGCCTGAACTGCCGCCATCAGCTTCTGCCCCGCCAGTGTCGCCTCGTCCTTGGTCTTCTGCATTTCGAGCACGGCACGGATATCGCGACCCCAGGCTTCCTGCTCTGGATTGGTGAATCCAGCCGTCCAAATCACCTCTTTGCCAATGAAGTCCCAGGCGGTTGCGCCGCCCAGATGCGATTTGATCTCAATGGCGGCACCTTTTTCGAGCAGGAAGCCGACCATGCCGACCTGCTTGGCCCAGATGGCGTTCATCAGCGGCGTAAGGCCGACGGTGGCCGACTGCAGATTTATGAAGGCGCCGGCCGACAGCAAAAGATCGGCCACGTCAGCCACCCCGCCGGCTGCCGCAAAGTGCAGCGGCGAGGCGCCCATTGTGGAATCAAGTGCGTGCACATCAGCACCCGACTCTAGCAACTTGGCGACCATTTGTACGTAGCCCCGGCCGGCTGCGAGATGTATCGCCGCCTGACCAAGCGGACCGCGCTTGTTAACATCGGCGCCGTTTAGAATTGCCTGCGATGCGGCTTGAAGGTCGTGGGCTTTAATAGCCGCAAACAGGCTGAGCTGCGTGTTGTTAGAGGTGTTCGGCGTCATAGCTGATCTCCACAGGTTTTTTCACTACAAAGTAAATTTTATTATCAAGCTACCTTGCAGAGCCTTGAAGTTCAAACCTTTGAACGTGAATTTTTTATAACACGTAAGAACTGGTAAACTATAAAACTTTAATGTGCAAATCTTTTCTGAGATTTCCGACCAGGTTAAGGAACGTCTGATCAACGACATCGGCTTCGCCGGGATTGCCTCCTGATCGTTGGGACGACGCCTTGTTCGGGCATATTGTGCCGTTTTTGCTGTCTTGGAACCGCTTTTGCAGCGGCGAGTCCTCATGCGGTCTGTTTTCGGTGCACTCGAGCATGTTGTGGTCAATATGATTCGGGATACTCATAAGGCTGATTTGTGATTCCCTCGCCTTGGGGCAGATTTTGGGGGGATTACCCGGATGACCGCTTCAGGCACTTGGCCACAATCAGCGCCGTCATCTCATTCGGCCAGTGTCGGTCCCCTTTGGTCCGGATGCCCACCCCGTAGTCCCTGAGAAACTCCACCGTAGTCGCGATCGCGAACCTCCACCCAATCTCCATCAGGTGTGGCATCGCAGATGGGGCGAAAGGCTGGAATGTGGGGGCCAGGAAACGCTTACTATGAAACGGGAGTTCTTCGACCTCTTTATCGAAACACAACTGGCCCCAATATTGCACAAGAGCGGCGTCTTGATCCTCGACAACCTCGCAACCCACCGCAGCCCAAAGGCCGCAGCGATCCTGAAAGAAATTGGAGCGTGGTTCCTGTTGCTGCCGCCAAACAGCCCCGATCTCAATCCCATCGAGATGGCATTCGCCAGGCTCAAGACCCTGATCCGAAAGGCATCCACCAGGACCTATGACCATCTATGAAGGCGGTCGGGCATGTCTGCTGCCTCTTCAGGGAAGAAGAATACTACAATCTTTCAAAGTCGCAGGATATGAAACAGATTGAACGCAACACGCTCTAAACTCGGTGTGTGGCTTGGGGATAAGCCGCCACATTGTTCGGCAAAATCGGTAAACTAAACGGCCGTTTTTCGGTTTCGAAATCGCGGCGCGCGCTTTCGAGCGCATCGACAGTTCCCACATCGCGCCAGTAGGGCGTTTTCTTAGGGTTAGGATCGGCAAAACAGAAAACGCCAACTTCCCCTAGCTCAACCGCCTTTGGCAAAACGTCGATGCCAAAATCCAAAGGCAAGGGGCTTGCGTTCAAGATTCTGCGTAGCCAACTCCACTGCGCCACATAAATCCCCATGCTGGCCAAGGCGCGGTCTGGGGCTTCGGCCATGGCGGGGGGCTTTTTCGGCTTTTCGACAAAGCGCTTAGCATGGCAAGCGCCTTCCACCTCAAACACGCCAAAACCTGTGGCTTCTGATAGGGGCACAGGCAGGCTTGCCACTGTCATCGGTTTACCCGATTTTCGGTGCGAAGTGACCAGTTCCCGGTAATCCATCTGATAGACATGGTCGGCAGACAGAACCAACAGTTCCTTGACCCCGGAGTTATCGAACTCTTCGGCCAAACTTGCAACGGCATGTGCCGTGCCTTCGAAACCGGCATCTCCGACGACATCAGGCCCATAGCGAAAGGTTAGTCCGTCACGGAATTGGGGGGCCCAATGGTACTGCAAATGGTGCACCAACGCTGTCGGCGCCCATTGTGTGCAGACCGTCATTGATGTGATGCCCGATGCAAGCGCATTGGCCATCACAAAGTCAACGATCCGCAACTCGCCCAAGAACGGCACAGCCGGCTTGCTTTCGTTTGCCGTCAAATCACCCAACCGCGTTCCACGACCACCTGCCAGCAGAACAGCAACAACGCCGTCTTGCCCTGATTTAATCTTTGAGGCTGTCACGGTCGTGGACATCGGCCTATCTTAGCGCTTGGCGTCGATCATCTTGATCAGCGTCGAGGCCAGCAGGTGGGCGTGGCCGCCCGTGCGTGCTGTGACAAGATCACGATCAACCACCACGTCTTCATCCACAAACTTCGCGCCATAAGCCAAGGCGTCGCCGTGCAGGTTCGGGTGGCAGGTCAGGCTGCGGCCCTTGATCACGTCAACAACCGGGGCTGCAAGCCACAGGCCGTGGCAGATGATGCCCTTGAGCAGGTTGGGCTTGGCGAACGCGCGCTTCAACAGGTCAGCGGCGGGGGGGATTTTGTTCAGATCATCGGTATAGCGCAAACGGTCCGACACGATGCCCGAGGGCACGATCAGCGCGGCATAGGTGTCAAGCGTGGCGTCATCCAGCGATTCCAAGCTGGCGCGGCATTCGAAGGGCGCGTGATATTCGTGGCCCTTAAAGGTCAGCATGTCATTGCCCCAAAGGCGCGACATGAATTGGGCGTCATAGCCTGCTTCAAGGAAGCGGTAGTGGTAATACCAGATCTCGTGCTCGTAAAAGTCGCTTTCGATCAGGATGGCGATTTTGGGTGCGGCCATGGCGTTTGCTTTCTTGAATGGGTTATCGCGCAAAGGAAAGTGGCGGCACGTGATGTGCCGCCACCGCTTTTATCAGGACAGGGTGATCGACTGGCTGAAGGTTGAAGCCACGATCGCCGCGCGCACTGCGGAATTCGCGCCGCGAATGGCCAGCGCAAAGTTTTCGCCAGCTTTTTGCTTGCGGAACACCAGATAGCGCAGGCCTTCGGTGCAGATGCTTTCCAGTTTGGACGCGTCGATGTCCAAAGCGTTGGCACCCTGAGCGAAGGCCGAGTTCACAGCTTCGTCCAGATACTTCAGGTCTTGCGAGGTCATAGCACCCGAGAAGGTGATCTTGGCCACGCCGCCGGAAACGCTTAGCACGTCGGCGTCAAAGCGGTTGGTTGTCGGCACGATACGGACGCGCACTTTGATGTCGCCGTGCCCCTTGGGCAGGGTCACAAACAGCTTGTTCGCGTCGAAGTCGGCGTAGTCATGCCCGTCGATCCAAACTTGGTCGATGCGGATAGAGCCAACCGGCAGGATGTCGGGCTGAACGCGCAGGATGCCGTCAGCAAAACCACCCGGAGCGGGACGGAAGTAGAAGTCCATCGGCTCTTTGTTCACCAGCAAGTTGCTGTACACGGCGGCCAGATAGCACAGTTCGAAGCTGTGATAGCCAGACATCGAGTGCGAGCCTTTGCCACGTTCCGTGCCCAAAGCGAACGGGTTGCCGTTGGCCAGAACGTTGAAGTAAATCCCGCCTTCTTCCACATCAAGGAACCAAGCGTTGTAGAACGCCGAACCTTCCCGCGCATATTGCAGGTATTCGTCTTTGCCCAAGGTGCCGTTCAAGATCAGATAGGCCAAGATGCCCTGTTCTTGCTGCCACCAAGCTTTGCGGTCGTGCCAAGCATAGCGGTGGAACTT
>CAIQOV010000005.1 GCA_903873585.1 uncultured Rhodobacterales bacterium | reverse complement strand
GCCTGCACGTCGGCAGCCTGGTGCAGATCATGATCCTGCGGCACCTGCAGCGGACCGGGCACAAGCCGGTGGTCCTGATGGGCGGCGGCACCACCAAGATCGGCGATCCTTCGTTTCGCGCTGATGAGCGGCCCTTGCTGACCAACGCGCAGATTGACGACAACATTGCCGGCATCAAACGCGCCTTCTCGCCCTATGTCGCCTTTGGCGATGGGCCAAGCGATGCCATCTTGGTCAACAATGCCGAATGGCTGGATCAGCTGAACTACATCGGCTTTCTGCGCGACATCGGCAAACACTTCTCGGTCAACCGGATGTTGTCGTTTGAATCGGTCAAATCGCGGCTTGACCGCGAGCAAAGCCTATCGTTTCTTGAATTCAACTACATGATCTTGCAGGCCTATGACTTTTTGGAACTGAACCGCCGCTATGGCTGTTTGGTGCAAATGGGCGGGTCGGATCAGTGGGGCAACATCGTGAACGGCGTGGATCTAACGCGCCGTGTGGTCGATCATGAGGTGTATGGCCTAACCTCACCCCTGCTGACCACGTCAGATGGTAAGAAGATGGGTAAGTCGCAAAACGGCGCGGTTTGGCTGAATGCTGACCTGCTGAGCCCTTACGAGTTCTGGCAATTCTGGCGCAATACGACTGACGCCGATGTGGGCCGCTTTTTGAAGCTTTACACCGATATGCCGATGGACGATTGCAATCGCTTGGGTGCTTTGCAGGGGTCAGAGATCAACCTTGGCAAGATTGCGCTGGCCAATGCCGTCACCACCCTGCTGCACGGCGCCGAAGCAGCCGCGGCAGCCGAGGCGACCGCGCGTGAGGTGTTTGAAAAAGGCGGTGTGGGTGACGATCTGCCGACGCTAACGCTGCACCCCGCCGACGTGGCCGAAGGCATCACCATAGCCCAGCTTTTCGTGCGCGCGGGCCTTTGCGCCACAGGCAAAGACGCCAAACGGCTGATTTTGGAAGGGGGCGCGCGCCTGAATGACGAGATCGTTCTAGAAGCAGGCCACCGCATCGGCGCGGGCGATCTGGCCGAACCGTTGAAACTGACCGCTGGCAAAAAGCGCCATGCTTTGGTGATCTTGGGCTAAACCGCCTTAGTCCAAGATCAACCGAACAGCCTAACCGATATAAAAAGACCCGCCAACTTGGCGGGTCTTTTGGTTATTCTTGCACGGTGACTTTCGTCATAACGTCAGGCTCGGTCACTTCCCCATTCGCCCCATCGCCACGCTTGATCTGGTCGACCACCTCCATCCCAGAGATGACCTTGCCCACCACGGTGTATTGCCCGTTCAGGAAATCACCCGGAGCGAACATGATGAAAAACTGGCTGTTGGCGGAATTCGGGTCGGAGGACCGCGCCATGCCCACAATGCCACGCTCAAATGCGGCGGTCGAAAACTCGGCCGGAACATCGGGCAGGTCAGACCCGCCCATGCCCGCCATCGTCGTATCGCCACCCTTTTTGCCGTATTGCACATCGCCGGTTTGCGCCATGAAGCCGTCGATCACGCGGTGGAAGACCACGTTGTCATAAGCACCCGATTTGGCCAATGCGACAATTTGCGCCACAGCCAAGGGGGCCAGATCGGGCGACAGGTCGATGACAACCTCGCCTTTGGCCACGCCGTCAACCTCGATCACCAAGTTCGGGCCGGGGCCATCGCCCTCGGCCCAAGCAGCGGTTGCAAGCAGGGTCAGCGCCGCAGCGCCCAGAAGGTTACGCAACATCGGCCGCCACCCGCACAGTGATCATCCGGTCGGGGTTGGCTGGCGGTTCGCCGCGCACAATGGCGTCAACATGCTCCATGCCCGACAGAACGCGGCCATAGACCGTGTATTGCTTGTTCAGGAAATGGTTGTCGCTGAAGTTGATGAAGAACTGGCTGTTGGCCGAGTTCGGGCTTTGCGAACGCGCCGCCCCAATCGTGCCGCGATCATGCGGCAGGTTGGAAAACTCTGCCGGAACGTCAGGATACTGCGACCCACCCGTGCCCGCGCGGCGCAGGTTGAAATCGGCTTCCATGTTGCCATTGGCCACATCGCCGGTTTGGGCCATGAAACCGTCAATCACACGGTGAAAGCACACGTTGTCATAAGCACCGTCGCGCGCCAGTTGCTTCATGCGCGCGGTGTGCTGCGGGGCCACATCGGCCAAAAGCTGCACGACAACCTCGCCACCCTTTAGGGTGATGATGATCGTGTTCTCGGGATCTTTGATATCGGTCATTTTTTGTCCTTCTTTGCCAATTGGCGCGGAAACTAGCCTAAAGTGGCGGGGATGTCCAAGGGCCGAAGGTTGACCTTTGGCCACTTTGCGCGGAAAGAGGATCAAACACATCAGGAGGTTTTATGAGCTGGAAAACGATTGATGATCTGGCCCTTGCGGGTAAGACGGTTCTGACGCGCGTTGACATCAACGTGCCGATGGAAGGCGATGGTGTCACCGACACGACCCGCATCGACAAGATCCGCCCCACGGTCGAAGACATCATCGCGCGCGGCGGCAAAGTGGTGCTTTTGGCGCATTTTGACCGGCCCAAAGGCAAAGTCGTGCCCGAGATGAGCTTGGGGCGCATTCAAGGGGCTGTTGCGGCGTCTTTGGGGCGCAAGGTGGTTTTTGCCGCCGATTGCGTGGGGCCTTTGGCTGTGGCCGCGATTGACGCCGCAGCGCAAGGCGATGTGATCTTGCTGGAAAACACCCGTTTTCATGCCGGAGAAGAGGCCAACGACCCCGCCTTTGCCGCCCAACTTGCCGCTTTGGGCGATGTGTTCATCAATGACGCTTTTTCAGCCGCCCACCGTGCCCATGCGTCAACCGAAGCCTTGGCCCGCCTGCTGCCCGCCGCCGCTGGCCGCTTGATGGAGGCTGAACTCAAAGCGCTAGACGCAGCACTTGGCAACCCGCAGCGCCCTGTGGTGGCAGTGGTGGGCGGGGCCAAAGTGTCGACCAAGCTGGAACTCTTGGGCAATCTGGTCTCGAAAGTCGATCATCTGGTGATTGGCGGTGGGATGGCCAACACCTTCTTGGTGGCCCAAGGGATCGACGTGGGCAAATCCTTGGCCGAACGCGATATGGCCCCGATTGCTTTGGAAATCTTGACCAAGGCCAAAGCCGCAGGCTGCACCCTTCACCTGCCCGTTGATGTGGTGGTGGCCGCAGCCTTTAAAGCGGGAGCCGAGAATAAGGTCGTGGCCCCCAACGCCTGCCCGCCCGATCAGATGATTCTGGATGCAGGCCCTGCCACTGTTGCGGCCCTGACCAAGGTTTTTGAAAGCTGCAAAACCCTGATCTGGAATGGCCCGCTTGGCGCGTTTGAAATAGCACCATTCGATGCGGCCACCTCTGCCGCGGCGCGCGTGGCTGCGGCACTGACCAAGGCGGGCAAGTTGGTGTCGGTGGCGGGGGGCGGCGATACCGTTTCCGCCTTGAACCACGCGGGGGTGGCGGGGGACTTCACCTTTATCTCGACCGCGGGTGGGGCGTTTTTGGAGTGGATGGAGGGTAAGGTTCTGCCCGGTGTGGCGGCGTTGCACGGCTGATCAAAGAGCCTCCGGCGGGGATATTTGAACACGTATGAAAGGGGGGGTGCGGGGGGGGAACCTGCGTGCCCTTTGGGAGGGGAGAACCTTGCGCATCAGGGCGGTAGAGCGGGGCGATTTGGCAGCACTGCTTGCGATGGTGGTGGCGCTGACGCAGCATCACGGCGATGTGGCGCGGGTGACGCTGGAAAGCCTTGAGCGGGATTTCTTGGGGCCTATGGCTTGGTATCACGGGTTTGTCGCGGTGCAAGATGCCAAGGTTGTAGGCTATGCCGCCGCCCTGCCCTTGGGGCGTTTGGGGTACGGTGCGCGGGGGTTAGACTTGCATCATTTGTTTGTAAGCCCTGACGCGCGAAGGTTGGGGGTAGGCCGCGCCTTGGTGCGCGCGGTTGAGGATTTGGGCCGCAATCTGGGATGCAGTTATGTGATCATCGGCACGCATCCCGACAATGTGGCAGCACAGGCCTATTACCAGCATTTGGGCTATGGACCCCATGCCAGCACGGGAAAGCGTTTTACCAAGCCTTTGGTTTGAAGATTAAAACCGCCCCGTCAGGCCCATCCACACCAAGGAACCGCGTTTGCTGAACTCTGACAGCGCAAGCGTGCCTTCGGCCACGCGGGTGGGGTTGGCATAGGCTTGACGCAGCAACGGGCCTGCTTGCCACGCGGCCAAGGCGGCGGGGGCGGCTTGGCCAAAGGTGGCGCGTTGGCGGCGCGCGATGGACAGGTGGTTTAACCCCTCTCCCGCCAAGATGCGCAGCGCTTTTGGGTCGGGGTCAAACAGCGGCGCCAATCCGCGTGCGGTTAAAGCGGGCACGGCGCGCAGGTAGCTGGCCAAACCTGCGGCCCAGCCTAGGGCGCGAAAGGCGGTTTCGCCGGCAAGATCAGCCCCAAGCGCAAGGGCTGCCGCCCAAAGCAGCGTGGCAGAGGTGTCTTCGATATAGGCGTCAAACTCTGACGATGTGGCGAAGGGATCGCGCGCAATGTCACGCCTACGGGCTTCCACCACTTTATCCAGCAGTTCAGCCAGCCCAGCCGTCTGCCCCAACAGCGCGTGCAGCGGGCCTGCCACCTCATGCGCGGGGGGCTTTTCGGCCACCAGAACATCGCGCCAGAACTGTAGGCGCATCTCGGCAATCAGGGGCTGCGTGCTGACCCAAGGGGCGCGCGCGATTTCAAGGTTAAAGGCGTAGATCGGCCACAACTTGGCACGCGCTTGCGGCGGTGCAGCCAAGGTCGCAGCAAACCGATCAGGGTCACCGCGTTCGACGAAGCCAGCGCAGGCTGCAAGCGTCATGCGCCCTGCCCGACATCGCGCACCAGCTTCCATGTGATGGCATCCAGCAGCGCTTCAAAGCTGGCATCGACGATATTGGCCGACACGCCCACGGTTGACCACCGATGCCCGTTGGAATCTTCGGAATCGATGATCACCCGCGTGACAGCTTCGGTGCCGCCTTGGGTGATGCGCACTTTGAAATCAACCAGATGCAAATCGTCGATCACCGCCTGATAGGGGCCCAGATCCTTGGCCAAGGCTTTGGACAAGGCGTTGATCGGGCCAAGGTCGGACCCCGTCTCGTCCATGCTGTCGCTGACCGACATCATCACCTGATCGGCGATCTTCACCACCACCACGGCTTCTGACAGCGTGACGGTGCCGCCGGTGGACGACCGCCGCCGTTCCACCGTGACACGGTAGCGGTTCACCTCGAAAAACGTCGGGCACAGGCCCAGTTCGCGCCGGGCGAGCAGTTCGAACGAGGCTTGCGCGCCGTCATAGGCATAGCCCTGATCCTCGCGGTCCTTCACCTTGTCCAAGATGCGCGACAGGCGGTCATCGCCGGCTTGCAGCGCGATGCCGATGGCCGCAAGGCGGGCGCGCAGGTTGGATTGGCCGGCCTGATTGCTCATCGGGATGATACGGGCGTTGCCGATCAGGTCGGGGTCGACGTGTTCGTAGGTGGCGGGGTTTTTCAGGATGGCGCTGGCGTGCAACCCCGCCTTATGGGCAAAGGCACTGGCACCCACATAAGCCGCCTGCCGCTGCGGCACGCGGTTGAGGATATCATCCAGCATCCGACTATCGCGCAGCAGGCCGCGCAGGCCCTGCGCCGAGACTCCGGTTTCAAACTGGCTGGCATAGGGCTCTTTGAGAAGCAGCGTCGGGATCAACGTTGTCAGGTTGGCATTGCCGCACCGCTCGCCCAAGCCATTGAGCGTGCCTTGGATCTGGCGCACCCCCGCATCGACTGCCGCCAGCGAATTGGCCACCGCATTGCCGGTGTCATCATGGCAGTGGATGCCCAAGCAGTCGCCCGACAGGCCCGATGCGATCACCTCACCCACAATGCGCCCCACTTCGGCGGGCAAAGTGCCGCCGTTGGTGTCGCACAGAACCAACCAGCGTGCCCCCGCATCACGGGCGGCGCGCAGGCACGACAGGGCATAGGCGGGATTGGCCTTGTAGCCGTCAAAGAAATGCTCGGCGTCAAACAAAGCCTCACGACCCTGCGCCACCACCTGGGCGAAACTGTCGGCGATGGCTTGGCGGTTTTCCTCTAAGGTCACACCAAGGGCTGTGGTCACATGAAACTCGTGACACTTACCCACCAAGCACACAGCCGGTGTTTTTGCGTTTAACACCGCCGCCAGCACATCGTCATTTTCGGCCGAACGCCCCACACGTTTGGTCATCCCGAACGCTGTCATCGTGGCGCGGGTGGCGGGCGGGTTGGCGAAGAACTCGCTGTCGGTCGGGTTCGCCCCCGGCCAGCCGCCTTCGATGTAATCCAGCCCCAAATCATCCAAAGCCTTGGCGATTTGCAGCTTTTCCGCGGTAGAGAACTGCACGCCTTGGGTTTGCTGGCCATCCCGCAGGGTGGTGTCAAACAGGTAAAGCCGTTCTTTCATGTCCTTACCCCTTTATCTTGGCCGAAATACTCATCTTGGCTGGCAACCAGCGCAAGCCGATTTTTCTGCGAAAAATCACTCATCCCAGCGCCTGCAACTTAGCTGCATCAAAACCAGCGCTGGGCGTCAGGTCTACACCAGTCTTGCTCATGCGCACATCAACCCCCGCCGCAACCAGTGCAGCCTTCAGCGCGTCAACCGCTGCGAAATCCTTCGACGCCATAGCCTTAGCGCGTAGCGAGCCCAATTGATCCGCCCATTTCGACAAATCCACCGCCGCAAGCCAAGCGCCCTGCCCTGTGCCCAACAGCCCCATAAACTGCGCCGAGGCCAAGAGCCCCGCATAATCCCCCCGCGCTGCCGCTGCGTGCAGTTCTGCCACAGCCCCTGCCGTGTTCAAATCATCCGCCAGCGCCGACACAACACCCGGCAGGGGGCTTGGGGCGGGCTCGACGCCCGCGACAAGACCCCGCCACTTGCGCAGCGCCGCTTCTGCTTGGGCGGCTTTCTCGGCCGTCCAGTCCATCGGCTTGCTGTAATGGGTGCCCAAAAACACAAGGCGCATCACTTCGCCCGGAACGCCCTTGTCCAACAAATCGCGTACGGTGAAGAAATTGCCCAAGGACTTGGACATCTTCTTACCCTCAACCTGCAACATTTCGTTGTGCATCCAGACCTTGGCAAAGCCTGCCTCGGGATGCGCACAGTGGCTTTGGGCGATTTCGTTTTCGTGGTGGGGGAACTGCAAATCCAAGCCGCCCCCGTGAATGTCAAAGGCAGCGCCTAGCAGCTCATGGCTCATGGCCGAGCATTCGATATGCCACCCCGGCCGCCCACGCCCCCATGGGCTGTCCCAGCCCGGAAGATCGCCGTCAGAGGGTTTCCACAGCACGAAATCCATCGCGTCTTCTTTAAAGGGCGCAATTTCAACCCGCGCGCCCGCGATCATATCATCGACCGACCGGCCTGACAGCGCGCCGTAGGCGGCATAGGAGCGCACGCGAAACAGCACATGGCCGTCTTTGGCATAGGCATGGCCGCTTGCAACCAGACTTTGGATCATCGCGATCATCTGGGCGATAAAGTCTGTCGCGCGCGGTTCCAACGTGGGGCGCAAAGCGCCCAAAGCGTCCATGTCAGCGTGATACCATGCGATGGTTTCTTCTGTCCGCTCGCGGATCAGCGCTTCCAGCGGGCGCGCATCGCCAGCCGCTTTGCGGGCTTGGGCTGCAGCGTTGATCTTGTCATCCACATCGGTGAAGTTGCGCGCATAGGTCACATGATCCGCCCCATACACATGGCGCAGCAGGCGAAACAGCACATCAAACACCACCACAGGGCGCGCGTTGCCCAGATGGGCGCGGTCATAGACCGTGGGGCCGCAGACATACATGCGCACATTCAACGGATCAATCGGGGCGAAAACCTCTTTCGTCCGCGTGGCTGTGTTGTGCAACTGGATCGTGGTCATGGTCCCTCCAAACGTCCTTAAACCCCTATCGGGCGGACCTTTTCGTTCTGAAGGACGAAATGACGGGCCCGCCTGACAAAGTCAGCCGGTAATGCAAGCGGTAGCGATGGGGCTTTTGCGCGTCATGGGGGGCTTTTAGCGAAAAGACCGCATGAAACCAAGGGGAAAGTTCACGACGGCTTGTCAATTGACGGCGGGTCTTGCCAAGGCGGTGCGCGTCTGCCTTCATCTGCGGGCAGCTTTTAGCCCAAGGACCATGCCATGAACCATGATGATCTGCGCCACTGGTCCAAACGCGCGGCGGATTGGGCGCATGATTATCATGCCAACCTGCGCGATCGGCCGGTGCGCGCGCCGCTGGTTCCGGCGGCCATCGCGCGGCAATTGCCCCTCTCGCCGCCAGAGGTGGCCGAGCCGATGGAAACCATCTTCGCAGATTTTGCCCGCATCGTGCCCCCCGGCCTGACCCATTGGCAACACCCGCGCTTTTTTGCCTATTTTCCGGCCAATGCCTCGCCCGCATCCATGCTGGCCGAGCAATTGGCCAATGCCATCGCGGCCCAAGGGATGCTGTGGCAAACATCGCCTGCGGTGACAGAGATTGAGCAGGTCATGGTCGATTGGCTGCGCCAGTCTTTGGGCCTGCCTGAGGGGTTCACGGGCACTATTCATGACAGTGCCACAACTGCCACCCTGTCGGCCATTTTAACCATGCGCGAGCAGGCTTTAGAATGGACAGGGCTGACACAGGGCCTGCACGGCCAGCCGCGGTTGCGGATTTATGCCAGCGATCAAACCCATTCCTCGGTCGATAAGGCGGTGCGCATTGCAGGGATCGGGCAGGCGAATCTGGTCAAGATTGCCACCGATGCCAGCCTGTCGATGGTTCCCGAAGCGCTGCACGCCGCCATTGCCGCTGACCTTGCGGCGGGGTTTGTGCCAGCGGGGGTGGTGCTGTGTGCCGGTGGCACCTCGGTCGGGGCGTTTGACCGGATCGCGGATTGCATCGCGGTGGCCAAGGCCCACGATCTGCCCGTGCATGTTGATGCGGCTTGGGCAGGGTCTGCGATGATCTGCCCAGAGTTTCGCAGCCTTTGGGCAGGGGTCGAAGGCGCTGATAGCATCGTGTTTAACCCGCACAAATGGCTTGGCGCGCAGTTTGACTGTGCCGTGCAATTTCTGCGCGATCCGGGGCCGCAGGTGAAAACCCTTGGCCTGCGCCCGACCTATCTGGAAACGGCGGGGCGCGAAGAGGTGGTGAATTTCAACGAATGGACCGTGCCTTTGGGGCGGCGCTTTCGCGCGCTTAAGCTGTGGTTCACCCTGCGCGCCTATGGGCTTGAAGGCTTGCGCACGCGCATCCGCAACCACGTGGCTTGGTCGCAGGATTTGGCTTTGGCTTTGGGCAAGGTGCCGGGGGTGGAGATTGTCACCCAACCCGCGCTGTCATTGTTCACCTTTGCCTTGGCAAACGATGCCGCGACCGAGGCGCTTTTGACCCGCATCAACGACGATGGCCGCATTTATCTAACCCAAACCCGCCATCAGGGCCGCTTTGTCATACGTGTGCAGGTCGGGCAGTTTGATTGCACGGCACAAGATGTGGCTATGGTGGAAACAGTTGTGCGTGCGCTTATCTGACGCGCAAAGCCTGACAAATTCCAAGAAGGTTGATGGTACCGCTTTCCCGGCTTGAACGGGAGACCTCTAGATCCACAATCTAGCGCTCTAACCAACTGAGCTAAAGCGGCACATCGACACCGCGCATTTGCATCGGTGAGGGTGATTTATGGACTTCGCGACATAGGGTCAACCCGCAAAATCGCAAACTGTTACCTTGGGCGTTTGGCGATCCACCCCAAGGTCACCACGATGGCAACCCCGATCAGCGCTTGCGGCGTAAAGGCGTCGATCAGAATCTTCACATTAACCACAACCGAGCCAACATAAAGGCCGGCATCCGCCCCCAACAGGATATAGAGAAGCACACTTAACAGAACCAGAACAAAGCCAGCCTCGACCACCTGTAAACCTAAGGCAATCAATTTACTTAGCCAGTTCAGCACCTTCTCCTCTGCGGGGGGCGGTGTCATTCCCTTTTACTTGGTCTGGATCAGCCAGACGACAACGCCCAGCGAGATCAGGCCGGCCAGGCCAGCGCTGCCGAGTGTTTTAATAAGGTTGGTCACGTTGCCTACAACATCGCCCAAGAAGGACATGTTGTCTGGGCCAACCAGCAAGGATGCAACAATCGCCAAAGCCAACAGGCCCATGCCCAGTTCGGTGATGCTGCGGATCATTTTGCGTACTGCGTCGATATTCATAAGATACCTCCATTTGTTGCTCTGCCCAATCTTTGAGCAGCTTTTTCGAACAATTGCTTATTTAGTTCGCCAAATTATAGGATAAGCAAGATTCCGCTCAGTCAAGCACATTTCGCGAACATATACGTTAGTGGCTATTTTCGAACACTTAAGACTACATTAGATGGTGTTTTGCGACAAAAAGCGCCCAATATATGGGCAACCGCGCAGGATGTGTTGACAGTACCCCCCAGTTCACGCACAGGCTTAAGCGTCAAAACGAGGGTGATCATGGGGATCGACAAGCAAAGCGACGTGTCCGCCAATATCCAGATCGGGCCAACCGATCAGGGCATGGTGCGCATTTATATCGAAGCCGATGACGGCACCGAACTGCCGATGGACTTTGATCCGGAAGAGGCACTCGACATCGCCGAAGAGTTGCGCGCCGCCGCCGAGGCTGTGCGCGCGATGGGCCAAGGTGGCGGGCCGCGCAAGAAAAAGTGATCAGCCGATCAGCGCGGCAACACCTGGATCGCGAAAGCTGTGCAAGCGCGCGGCGGCTTGGCGGGCGAATTTGTGCAGCACGGCTTTGCGCCGCGCCCCCGCCAAAGGGGTTTGCGGGCCCATGCGGATGATTTCGGCATCATAGGCATCGGCCAAGATCAGGCCCGTGTCATCGGGCAGCACATGGGTTGGAAAATCGGCATCGACGGCCCAGAAAAAGCGGTCGCAGAAATCTAGATAGCCTTGCCATTTTTGATCGGCGCGAAAATCGGCGGGGCCGGATTTGCATTCAATCACCCACACCTCGCCCTTCGGCCCCAGCGCCATCAGATCGACGCGCAGGCCGGGGGTGGGGATCATCTCTTCCACCGTCACAAAATCTAACCCCCGCAGCGCCCGCGCAACGCCGCGCGCCAGCCTTTGGCCGGGCAAGGGTGGAAGTGCGGTGTCGATCGGTTGGGCGATTGTGTCCATAGCGGCAAATATGAACCAAAGGTGAACATCAGGCAAGCCTTGCTTTGCCCCAGTCCTGCGCCTATCTAAGGGGTGGCGGGTTCTGCTCTTCTCGTGTGAGGCACCTTTTCCAGTGGCCGATAAGCAAGCGAACGGGGGCTGGCTCTGGCAAGATTCTGGTCTTGCTACCTGGCGCCCACCTGAGACCTCTGGCTCTCGGGAAAACTCCGTCTCCACGGCCGCTGCGGGCCCGCCGCTTACAAACGACAAAGCCCGAAGCGATGCTTCGGGCTTTGTCGTTTCACGCGATTGACGCGATTAACGGCGGGTTTGGCGCTTGGCGCGCACCGCGACAGGAATGGGAATAAGCTTCATCGGCGGTGCGCCAAAGTTTTGCACGGCCAAGACAAGATTTTTGACAAGTTCGGCTAGGCGGTGACGGATCAACTTCATCTTGGGCCTCTCGATCATTTGCCATCGTAAGCTAGCACTTAACCGCGCCAAGAAAAGCACCCATGTTAGGGCTGGGCACGAAATAGCCGGCATCGGCGCAAACCCGCCCATTATTTGGGCAAAACGACATCAGCCGAGGTCGAGGGCCAAGGCGTGCACACGGGTGTTGATGTCGCCCAAAGCGGCCTGCACGGCGCGGTGGCGGGCAAGACGGCCAAGTGCGGCCAATTCGGGCGCGCGTAACTTGACGGCAAAGTGGCTTTCGCCCGACCCGTCATCGCCGCCGTGGCCTGCGTGGCGGTGGCTTTCGTTCACCACCTGCAACTCGGTCACGCTAAAGGCGGCACCCAAGCGCGCCTCAATCTCATCCTTTATCGCCATTTTCACTTCTCCCCTTCAATCTGCCACCAAATGCCCTATTCTTGCGTGCTTGAGTCGGAAAGGCCTAACAATGTCCAGTCGTCCCCCGTTTGAATTTGATTTGCGTGTTTCGTCTGACAAGGCCAAGCGCAAAACCGGCCGGCGCGGCATGTCGGGCGCTTCGGAAATGTCGAACAAGGCCTGCGATTATCCGACCTGCAAGGAAAAAGGCGCGTACCGTGCGCCAAAATCGCCCGAGCTGTTGAACGAGTTCTTCTGGTTCTGCCGCGATCATGTGCGCGAATACAACTTGAAGTGGAACTTCTTTGGCGCGGCCACCGACGAAGAATTTCAAAAACTGCTCGATAAGGATCGGCTGTGGGAGCGTGAGACGACCCCCTTCAGCCGCAAGGATGATGGCCGGTCTTGGGCACGGCTTGGCATCAACGACCCGCTTGACGCGATGGGCGAAAAGGCCGCCACCACCAATGCCAAGCCCATCGGCACATCCAGCCGCAAATTGCCGCCGACTGAACGCAAGGCGCTGGAAATCATGGATGCCCGCGACACTTGGACAAAAACCGAGATTCGCAAGCAATACAAAATCTTGGTCAAAGATCTTCACCCCGATATGAACGGCGGCGACCGGTCTGATGAAGACCGTTTGCAACAGGTTGTCTGGGCTTGGGACCAGATCAAAGACAGCCGCTATTTCAAGGACTAAGGTGATTTTGTCAGGTGATGCGCCTGACAAAATCATATTTCAGCAGCCACATCAGCGTGCGTTCCACCATCATCACGGGCATTTGGGCGGTCTTGGCGATGGTTTGCACCGTGTCATCGCCGCCGACAACCGCGCTGAAAACTGCGGCGATGCGGGGCGGTTGGGTGAAGATATGGTTCAACCCTGCATAGTTGCGCAGGGCCAGCATTTCCTCTAGCCCGACTTGGCCGGTGCGGTCGGGCGCGGTGAAGCGATCAGCGCCAAGTTGTGCGACTTCTGACGGGTAGCTGGCAAACAGCAACGAAGGCGACGGCGCGATGGGCAAGGCAAAACCCGGAATGCGCAGCGCCTTGGCACTGGCGAAGGTCTTGCGCGCCGCTTGTTCACCCCAAAGCTCTTGCATCTGCGGGATGACAACCGACCAATCATAGGTGTTTTTCGCCCGCGCCAAGGCCCCCTGCCCCAACCTTGCACGCAAATCTGGATTGCTGGCCAAGGCGACGATTTTGGCTGTCATATCGGCCATATCCAACTCTGTCATGGCCGATACGGCAGCGGAATACTGGGTGAAGCTGTCAATACCGCCTTGCAAACGCAGGCTTTCATTGGCCATATGCTGCGGCCCAAGCAGCCGCGATTTGACGCGCAGGCCCGCATCGGCGCTGATGGTGTCTTTCAAACCGTCCCAATCAGACCCCAAAACCGGCAAACCAGCGGCCATCCCTTCAATCGGGGCAAGGCCAAAGGCTTCTTGGATATTGTCGATCATAAACAAGAACACATCTGCCCCAGACAAAGCTTGCTGCGGCGTTTCGGGCTTGGCCCCATCCAGCAGCAAAAAGCCCACATCCGGCATCAGGCGGGCCGCACCCTGTTCAAACACCGCGCGGGCATAGGCTTGGCGAAACTGGCCGCACATCACCACGTGCATCTTCACGCCAGCGGGAAGGTTCGCCACCGCCGCCTGCATGGCGATGAAAATCGGGATAGGGTCAAACTTTTCATGCGGGCTAAGGCGGGCAACGGTGGAAAAGACCACATCCGTCTCGGCAGCGCCCAGTTGCGCGCGCAAGATCGCCCGCGCGGCAGGGTTGCGGGCAAAATTGCCCGAATGAACCCCTAAGGGAATAACCGGCAACATCGGGCGTGGCGGGGGCTGCGTGCCAAAGCGCTTAGCTATATAGCCGTCGATCAGGTCCATCTGGGTTGCAACAGCGCCTCGCACGGCACGAGAGGTGCAGATCACCTCATCCCACTCCATCACAGGGGCCATGCGCAGATCAAAAAAGCCCTGCATGATCGCTTGGGTCGATGTGGTATGGGTCAACCCGCAGATCGCCCAAGCGCTAGACCCATGATCCGCCCTGCGCCACGCTTCGGCGGCGAAGTTCGCGGCGGGGTAATACAGGGTTTCAACGGGTGCTATTTCTTGCGGGCGCAACAAAGCGGCCACGCGCAACCGTTTGGGAATATTTGCCTTTTCGTAGAAATGTTTGATCTCTTCGATCTCGCCCGACGACTTGGTGACGAACACAAACTCATCCACCGCTGCGTGCTGTAAGAATCCGCGCAGAAAGCTTTCCCCCGCCACACGGCGACCGTTGATCCCCTTTTGCTCGGGTTTGTAGCCATCCGAGGCGTAGAAAATCGCAGCATTGGCAAGGTTGGTCATAAGCGGCATCCATGAAATAACGTGAGGCAAACTGGCACGCGTTTGTAACCAAGCCCTGCGGGGCTGTAAACCATCAGCGGAACGCGGCCAAATCCCCCGCTTGCTCTTGCAGGGGCGCGGCTTATCGTTCACACAGGCGTTGCAATCAAATTTGGGCTTGGATCGATGCTGGATAACGCTGTGAAACCCACCGAAGACATCTCTGTTCGTGAGGTCTTTGGCATTGACACCGACATGAAGGTCAAGGGCTTTGCCGACCGCACCGACCGTGTCCCCGAGATTGATCCGACCTATAAGTTCGATCCCGATACGACCTTGGCGATCCTTGCAGGCTTTGCTTACAATCGGCGCGTGATGATTCAAGGCTATCACGGCACGGGCAAATCCACCCATATCGAACAGGTCGCGGCACGGCTGAACTGGCCCTGCGTGCGGGTCAACCTTGACAGCCATATCAGCCGCATCGACCTGATCGGCAAAGACGCCATCAAACTGCGCGACGGCAAGCAAGTGACAGAGTTTCACGAAGGCATCTTGCCTTGGGCCTTGCGCAACAATGTCGCGATTGTGTTTGACGAATATGATGCGGGCCGTGCCGATGTGATGTTTGTCATTCAGCGCGTGCTGGAACATGACGGCAAGCTGACCCTGCTGGACCAGAACGAAATCATCACCCCCAGCCCCTATTTCCGCCTGTTCGCCACGGCCAACACCGTGGGCTTGGGCGACACAACGGGGCTGTATCACGGCACCCAGCAAATCAACCAAGCCCAGATGGACCGTTGGTCACTGGTCGCCACGCTGAACTACCTAAGCCACGATGCCGAAGCCGCCATCGTTCTGGCCAAGTCGCCGCATTACAACTCTGACAAGGGGCGTAAGACGATCAGCCAAATGGTGACCGTGGCCGATCTGACCCGCACCGCCTTTATGAACGGCGATCTGTCGACCGTGATGTCGCCGCGCACCGTGCTGAACTGGGCGCAAAACGCCGAGATTTTCCGCAACGTGGGCTATGCTTTCCGCCTGTCGTTCCTGAACAAATGCGACGAGCTGGAACGCCAGACTGTCGCCGAATTCTTCCAGCGCTGCTTTGGCGAAGAACTGCCCGAAAGCGCTGTGTCGATGGCGATGAAATGATCCGCCACGCGGCCTTGTTCAAGCTGACCCACGCCGCTGGGTCAGCCCAAGAGGCCAGTTTTCTGGCCGCCTTGGCCGAACTTGCCGCGATCCCCGGTGTGGGCAGCTTTGAAATTGCCCGCGAAGTCAGCCCGAAGAATGCCTTCGACTTTGCCGTGTCGATGATTTTCACCGACGCGGCAGCCTATCAGGCTTACAACCTGCACCCCGCCCATGTCGCCTTCGTGCAGGGCCGCTGGATCCCCGAAGTTGCCAGCTTTATGGAACACGACACCGTCGCTTTGTAAGCGGTGCTGCCAAAGGGGGCAAAAGCCGCCCCCGCCCTTTTGGCATAAATCTTTGCTTTCTTAAGGTCGGGCATCAACCTTTTCTTAATCACGCTGCGCCACACTTGGGGCATGACAAACATTCATCACCTTCACCTGCCGGCTGCGACCTATTTCTTCACCGTCAGGGTGCAGCAAAGGGGCAGCACGCTTTTGACCGACCATATCGAAAGCCTGCGCTATGCCTATGCCAAGGCGGTGCAAGAGTTTCCCGTCACCTGCCACGCCATGGTGATTCTGCCCGATCATCTGCACGCAGTTTGGACCGAACCTGACGGCGGGGTGTTTTATACCGAACGCTGGCGGCGGATCAAAACGCGCTTTGCGCAGGCCATTCCTGCAACATCCAACGAAAAGGGCATCTGGCAACGCCGCTTTATCGAACACGCCATCCGCACCCGCGATGACTTTCAGCGCGCGGTGCAGCATTGCGCACAAAATCCGGTGTGGCATGGCTTGACCACGGTGGCAGAGGCTTGGCCCTATTCCAGCTTTGCCAAGGGCAAGGGTGCAGATCAGGCCCCCGCGCGGCGCACCTTGGTCAGCGCTTAGGCCAGCAAAAAGGGGCCACCGAAGCGGCCCCTTTCAGATCGTGCGAAAATATCAGCCGCGCGCGGTTTTCAGCGCTTTTGCCCACCAAGCCAGATCGTCCAGCGTGGCTTTGACGGACGGGGCCAAGTTGGCTTCCACATCTGCCATATTGCCCGACCCACCCATGCCCGGATGCACCTTGAAGAAATCGCCCATGCCCAAATGCACCGCGTTGCGTGTCGGGGCCATTTGCAGTTCAACCGCGATGGTGCGCAGATGCTCTAGCGCGCGCGTACCACCTGCCGCACCATAGGCAATGGCGGTCATCGGCTTACGGTTCCAATCGACATAGGCCTGATCCAGCGCGTTCTTCAAAGCGCCGGTGATCGAGCGGTTGTATTCGGCGACAACGAAAATATAGCCGTCAAATTCCGCGATTTTCTTCTGCCACGCCACAGCGCGGGCATCCGAAGACGGCATCCACAGATTCGAGGCCATCTCGTCAAACAAGGGCAAGTCGAAGTCGCGCAGATCGACCAGTTCAACACTCATATCATCGCGCTGTTGCGCTTGGGCCAGCATCCACTGGGCGGGAATATCGGCAAAGCGCGTCTTGCGGGTAGAGCCGATGATGAGGGCGATTTTGGGTTTGGACATGTGGGGTTCCTTTGAAGCGCGTGTGAAGATACGGCCTGTTTGCCAATTTGTGATCGCTCGCACAATTCAGCACGTCCGCGCCCCTACTGTGCACCGCTGCACGTTAGTCTTGGCGGAAAAGATCTTTCCCCAAAGCCAACAGCCCCGCCCCACCTTGCCCTTACCCGCCTGCAATGCCAGATTGCTGGTATGAGCAAACCTCTCGACAACCCCGCTGATCCGTTCAAAAAAGCGCTCGCCGATGCGACGCGCACGATGGCCGATGATCCTGAAATGACGGTGACCTATTCGGTCGACCCGTCGGCCATGAACAAAGAGGGCGTGCGCTTGCCGCAAGTCTCACGCCGCATGACCAAGGATGAGGTATTGCTGGCGCGCGGCACGGCGGATGCCTTTGCGCTAAAACGCAAATATCACAACGAGGCGACAGCAGCGAAATATGCGCCGACCGGTGCCTTGGCGCGTGAGATTTACGATGCGATGGAAACGGCGCGCTGCGAAGCCGTTGGCGCGCGCGCCATGCCCGGCACTGCGACTAATATTGACGCCAAGATCGCCCATGAGGCGGACCGCAAAGGCTATGCCCAAATCGCCGCCGCCTCCGAAGCGCCCCTGCCTGTCGCTGCGGGCTATCTGGTGCGCCATCTGGCCACGGGGCGCGATTTGCCCAAAGGCGCGCAGCACGTGATGGACCTATGGCGCGGCTTTATTGAAGAGCAAGCCGCAGGCACGCTGAGCAATCTTGACGAGGTTTTGGCCGACCAACAGGGCTTTGCCCGTCTGGCGCGCAAGGTGATCGCCGATCTGGGCTACGGCGACCAGTTGGGCGACGATCCTGACCAAAACGACAACCAAGACGACACGGGCCAAGAAGACCACGAAGACGCGCCCGAAGAAACCGGATCAGAACAGCAAGACAGCGAAGAGTCAGACGCCTCGCCCGAGCAATCGCAAGAAGAAGAGCCTGACGAATCGCAGGCCGAAGTCACGATGGAGGAAACCTCTGACCTTGACCAAGGCGAAGAGGCGGAATTGCCCGATGGCGAAGCCCCGCTAGAACCGCCCCCCCCTGCCCCGCATTCGGCAGCAGACCCGCTGTATGCCGCCTATACCACGGAATTTGATGAAGAAATCAAAGCCGAAGACTTGGCCGAACCCGCCGAGTTGGAACGCCTGCGCGCCTATCTAGACCAGCAGTTAGAACCGCTCAAAGGCGCTGTGTCGCGCCTTGCCAACAAATTGCAGCGGCGTTTGCAGGCACAGCAGAATCGTTCGTGGCTGTTCGATCTGGAAGAAGGCACCTTAGATGCGGGCCGTCTGGCGCGGGTTGTGGCCAACCCGACCACGCCCTTGTCGTTCAAACAGGAAAAAGACACCGAGTTTCGCGACACCTGCGTGACGATGCTGCTCGACAACTCTGGTTCCATGCGCGGTCGCCCAATTTCGATCGCAGCCATTTGCGCCGATGTTCTGGCGCGCACGTTGGAACGCTGCTCGGTCAAGGTGGAAATCTTGGGCTTTACCACACGCGCGTGGAAAGGCGGGCAAAGCCGCGAAAAGTGGCTGGCCGCTGGCCGCCCCGCAGGCCCCGGCCGTTTGAACGATCTGCGCCACATCATCTACAAAAACGCCGATGCGCCGTGGCGCAGGGTGCGGCCCAATCTGGGGCTGATGATGAAAGAGGGCCTTTTGAAGGAAAACATCGACGGCGAGGCGCTGGAATGGGCGCACCGCCGCATGTTAGCGCGGCCTGAAGCGCGTAAGATATTGATGGTCATCTCTGACGGGGCGCCGGTGGATGATTCGAGCTTGTCGGTCAACCCCGCGAATTTCTTGGAAAAACACCTGCGCGATGTGATCGCGATGGTCGAACGGCGCAAAGCGGTGGAACTGATCGCGATTGGTATTGGCCATGATGTGACGCGCTATTATCAACGCGCGGTGACGATCACCGATGCCGAGCAATTGGCGGGGGCTATGACAGAGCAACTGGCTGGCTTGTTTGAAGTGGATGTGAAAAAGCGCGCGCGGGCTTTTGGGCGTAAGGTTGCCTAAGGCCACGATTTTTCTGCGAAAAATCAGCGTGATTACGAAAGTGCCAATGATTTTTCGCAGAAAAATCGTGCCAAGGGGGATTTATGTTTCAAACCTTTGACAGCCCCGCATCTGCGGCCCAAGGGCCGGCACGGCTGGCCCAGTTGCGTGCCGAACTGACCAAAGCGGGCTTGGCGGGCTACCTGATCCCCCGCGCCGATGCGCATCAAGGCGAATATGTCGCAAGCCGCGATGATCGTTTGCAATGGGTCACGGGCTTTACCGGATCGGCTGGCTTTTGCGTTGTTTTACCGCAGGTTGCCGGCGTTTTCATCGACGGGCGCTACCGCACGCAGGTGAAATTGCAGGTCGATCTGGCGCATTTCACCCCCGTGCCTTGGCCCGAAACCAAAGCTGGCCCGTGGATTTTGGATCATCTGCAAGCGGGTGTCATCGGCTTTGACCCGTGGCTTCATACGGCGGATGAGATTGAAAAGATCCAAACCGCCTTGCAAGGATCAAACGTCACCCTGCGCGCGACCGACAATCTGGTTGACAATATCTGGCCCGATCAGCCCGCAGCGCCGCAGGGTAAGGTCTTTGTGCATCCTGACACTCTGGCGGGCGAAACCGCCGCAGGGAAACGCGCAAGGCTGGCGGCCGATTTGCAGGCGGCGGGGCAAGAGGCAGCTGTGGTGACGCTGCCTGATTCGATCTGTTGGCTGTTGAACATTCGCGGCGCTGATGTGCCCAAAAACCCGGTCGTGCAGGCTTTTGCTATTCTGTCGCACACGGGCGCGGTTGATCTGTTCATTGATCCTGCCAAGGTAAACGCTGACGTTGTCGCACATCTGGGCGCGGGCGTGCATCTGCACGCCCCATCCGCCTTCATCCCCGCCCTTAAAGCGCTCAAAGGTTCGGTGCGGGTCGATAAAACCACGGCACCGCTGGCTGTGTCTGACCTGATTGCCCAAACCGTTTGGGGCGACGACCCGTGCCGCCTGCCCAAAGCCTGCAAGAACGCGGGTGAAATCGCCGGTATGCGCGAGGCGCATCTGCGTGACGGCGCGGCGGTGGTGGAATTTTTGGCCTGGCTTGATGCGCAAACGCCCAAGGGCGGGTTAACCGAAATCGCCGTGGTGCAAGCGCTGGAAGGGTTCCGCCGCGCGACCAACGCTTTGCATGACATCTCTTTTGACACGATCTGCGGCGCGGGGCCCAACGGGGCGATCATGCACTACCGCGTCACCGACGAAAGCAACCGCGCCATTGGCCAAAATGACCTGCTGTTGGTCGATTCGGGCGGGCAATACCGCGACGGAACGACCGACATCACCCGCACCATCGCCGTGGGCGACCCCGGCGAAGAGGCGCGCGCCTGTTATACCCGCGTTTTGCAAGGCGTGATCGCCATCAGTCGGGCGCGGTGGCCGCGCGGCTTGGCAGGCCGCGACCTTGACCCTTTGGCGCGTCAAGCGCTTTGGATGGCGGGGCAAGACTTTAACCATGGCACGGGGCACGGTGTGGGGGCCTTCCTATCGGTGCACGAAGGCCCGCAGCGCCTAAGCCGGATCAGCGAAGTTCCGCTGGAACCGGGGATGATTCTATCAAACGAGCCGGGCTATTACCGCGAGGGGGCGTTCGGCATCCGTCTTGAAAATCTGATCGTGGTGCAAGTGGCTGAGCCCATGGGCGACCACCGTGACCAATTGTCGTTTGAAACCCTGACCTTCGCGCCGTTTGACCGCCGCCTTATTCAAAAGGCAGAGCTATCCGCTGGCGAGCGTGCTTGGCTGAACGCCTATCACGCCCAAGTGCTGGCCCATCTTACCCCGCGCCTGTCAGCCTTTGCGCTGGCATGGGCGCGCCAAGCTTGCGAGGCGCTGTAACATGGGGCTACCGATCATCACCTCAGCCGCAACAGGTCGCTACCGCCTAAGCTTGGGCGATCTGGTCTTGGGCGAAACCAGCAAGGCGGTGCTGGTTGAAGAAAGTGGCCATCCCAGCCGGCTGTATTTCCCGCGTGCCGATATCAACATGGCACTGCTAACCCCTTCAACGCGCAAGTCGAAATGCCCATGGAAGGGCGAGGCGCGCTATTTCTCGGTCGGGGATGCCGAAAACGTGATCTGGTCTTATGAGCGCCCAAAGGGTTCCGCGGCGGCGATTGCGGGGTATTTGGCGGTTTACCCCGACATCACGGTGGAAGACGTTTAAGCCTCTGCTGCGACTTTGCGAATACGTTCCACCATAGCGCGCACGCCGTTTGATCTTTGCGCGGAGAGGTGGTCATTCAGCCCCAAGCGGCCCAATTCGGCCACGGCATCCACCTTGCCCACCTCTGCCACGGGCAGACCAGAATACAGGGCATGCAGCACAGCGATCAGGCCGCGCACAATCAGCGCATCGCTGTCGCCTTCAAAGTCAAAATGCCCATCGCTGACCAAGGGCCGCAGCCAAACTTGGCTGGCACAACCTTGCACCTTCAACGCGGGCACTTTGAAGCTGTCGTCCAAGGGCGGCATGGCTTTGCCTAGGTCGATCACATGGCGATAGCGTTCCTCCCAATCATCGAGGAATTCGAACGTGTCGGCTAGGTCTTCAAAGGCTGGCGTGGCCATGGTTTTCTCCTGTCGCTTTGACCTAGCCCTGTGCATGGCAAAGGTAAAGACGGCCTTACGCGCGGGGGGGATTTTCAAAGCGTGGCGATTGCGTTACCCAAGGGGGCAAATAGGGGGCAGATATGAAGCGCGCGCTGATCTTGGTGACTGTTGTTGGGCTAACGCTTGCAGGCTGCGGCAAATCAAACCTGAACCCGCTGCATTGGTTCAGCAAGGCGCGCAAAGGCACGCAGGTTCAAGCCTATACGCCCCCCGTCGACCCGCGCGGGTTAATTGACCAAGTGGTCAGCTTGCAAATCGAACCGATCCGCACCGGAGTGCTGGTGCGCGCCACGGGTGTGCCGCCGACGCAAGGGTTCTGGGATGCAGCGCTTGTGGCACTGCCCAATGACGGGTCAGGCAAACTGGTCTTTGAGTTTCGTATTTTCCCGCCAACCGTTGCAGCATCAGCAGGCAGCCAACCCTCACGAGAGATTACGGCTGTGGCCTCTGTGACCAAATTCAACCTAGACGGCATCACCTCGATCGAGGTGAAGGGTGCGCAGAACGCATTGCGCGCCCAGCCCTAAGTCTTGGCGCTAGCGCTTTGATCCTGAAGGGTTAAAACCCTTCAGGCAGCATTTCATGGGCCATGTGGTCTAAGACCGCATTCACAAACTTTGGCTCTTTGCCATCGGGAAAGAAAGCCTTGGCGACATCGACATATTCGGTGATCGCAACACGCGGCGGCGTGGGCATGGCGCTAAGTTCGGCCCCAGCGGCGCGAAACAGGGCGCGGATCACAGGGTCAATCCGCCCAATCGGCCATTTGGCCACCAAGGCGCGGTCGGTCAACTGGTCAATCTTGGCTTGCAGGTTGACAGCGTTATCCACCACAGCGCGAAAATGGTCGACATCGCCGTCCGCCATTTCGTCTTCATCATAGGTCGCACCGAAGCGGTGGGTTTCAAACTCTTTGGTCACAGATTCGACCGTTTGGCCCGAGGATTCCATCTGAAACAGGGCCTGCACAGCATAAAGCCGTGCGGCGGATTTCATCTGTTTCTTATCAACCTTCATGCGCGGAACCCGATCCCTTTGGTTTGGCCTGCCCATTTGCGCGAGATTGCAATCAGGTGCAAGGCTGCAAGTGCTGCCCCCCCGCCTTTATCTTGATCAGCAGGATCGGCGCGCACCACGGCTTGATCGCGGTTTTCCACTGTCAGAATGCCGTTGCCAATGCACGACCCGCCCAAGCCCAGCATCATCAGTCCACGGCTGGAATCATTGCAAACCGTATCGTAATGCGTGGTTTCGCCGCGCATGATGCAGCCAAGGGCAACATAGCCATCAAACTCGGCCAAGCGTTCGGCCATGGCGATGGCGGGGGGAATTTCCAAAGCGCCGGGCACTTCCAGCACCTCAACCTCGGCCCCGACCAGCGCCGCTTTGGCCTTAGCCCCCGCCAGCAGATTGTCGGCAATGTCGCGGTAATAGGGGGCGACCACGATCAGCAGTTTGACCGGCTTGTCAAACTGGGGCGCAGGCAGGGTGTAATGGGGTTCGCTGGCGGCCATGATCTATTCCTTAATGCGGCGGGTGCCGGTGATGGTGATGCCGTAAGCGTCAAGCCCAACCACACGGGGTGCGGCAGAGTTTGACACCAGCGTGATGTTCGTCAGCCCAAGTGAGGCAAGAATTTGCGCGCCCAAGCCATAAAGCCGCAGGGTTTGGGGCGAAACCTCACCCTCAAGCGGCAGTTGCAGCGTGGTGTCGCGCAGCAAAACCACCACGCCGCGCCCTTCGGCTGCGATCACGTTCATAGCCCCCTGCAGGTCGCCCATAGGCGCAGTGCCGATGCCCAAGGCATCTTCCAGCGGGTTCAACTGGTGCATCCGCACCAAAACAGGCGCATCGCCCGAAATGTCGCCCTTGGTCAGCACAATGTGATCGTCGCCGTGCGCCGTGTCGGTGAACACGCGCATCAGCCAATCACCACCATAGGTTGAACTCACGCGCTTGGCCGCACGCTCTTTGATCAGGTTATCATGACGGCGGCGATAGGCGATCAGGTCGCTGATCGTGCCGATTTTAAGCCCGTGCTTTTGACCAAAAGCGATCAAATCGGGCAGGCGCGCCATGGTGCCGTCGTCTTTCATGACTTCACAGATCACGCCCGACGGGTCTAACCCCGCCAAACGGCTCACATCCACCGCCGCTTCGGTATGGCCCGCGCGCACCAGCACGCCGCCATCGCGCGCGCGCAAGGGAAAGACGTGGCCCGGTGTTGCCAGATCGGCCTTGCCCTTGGTTTTGTCGATCGCCACCGCCACCGTCAAAGCGCGGTCTTTGGCCGAGATGCCGGTTTCAACGCCCTCAACCGCTTCAATCGACACGGTAAAAGCAGTTTCGTGGCGAGAGGAGTTCTTCATCGCCATCATCGGCAGGCCCAACTCGTCAATCCGCTCGCCCGTCAGCGTCAGGCAAATCAGGCCGCGCCCGTGGGTTGCCATGAAGTTAATCGCATCGGCGTTACACTTTTCCGCCGGAATGCAAATATCGCCTTCGTTTTCACGGTCTTCATGATCGACCAGAATATACATACGCCCCTGACGCGCGTCTTCGATGATCTCTTCGACCGAAGAAATGGCGGCGGAAAATTCGGATTGGGCTTTGATCATCATATCCTCGCAGGGGTTCGCCGACCCTTAGCGAAAATCCGAGTCAAGCGCCAGATAGAGCACTTGAGGGTTGGTTCAAATACTGCGGGTGAAGAAAGTTGCTTACAGGTCAAAAATGGCGATCAGCCCCATTCGCGCAGCCGTGCAACATAGCGCGCCATCGTATCCACCTCTAGGTTGACCATATCGCCCACCGCAACCTGCCCCCAAGTCGTCACAGCACGGGTGTGGGGAATGAAGTTGATGCCAAAATCGGCCCCGTTCACCTCATTCACCGTCAAAGATGTGCCATTCAGTGCGATAGACCCTTTGGGCGCAATAAACTTGGCCAAAGCATCGGGCGCACGGAAGGTCACGCGCAAACTGTCGCCTTCTGCGTGCATCGCCACAACCGTCGCCACCCCGTCAACATGGCCCGACACGATATGCCCGCCCAGTTCATCGCCCACCTTCAAGGCGCGCTCTAGGTTCAAAATGCTGCCGACTTTCCAACTTGGCAGGTTGGTTTTTGACACGGTTTCTGCCGAAATCTGCACATCAAACCAATTGCGCGGGCTTTGGCCCAGATCAACCACCGTCAGGCACACCCCTTCACAGGCAATCGAAGCGCCAATGTCGATGCGGCTGACATCGTAATGCGTGCCAATGCGCGCCCGCAGATCGCCGTGCTGATGCAGGGCCAAAACCTCGCCTTGGTCGGTCACTATGCCGGTGAACATGCCAAACACTCCTGTTTTTTGATCAGGTAGCGCCCAAAGCCTGCTGTCGCAAGCGTGTTGCGCAAGAAATACCATTGATGCGGGGATCAGAGTCGCAGGCAAGCCACCGTTCCGAAGACGCAGCGGCAATCACAACATCAACGTGAACATCCGCTCAGAGATTGACCAAGAAACAGTGTCGGTTCGGCTGGGTTACCAATTTTAACCCATAACCGATCCAACCTTCAGTAAATATACCGGATCTGTTCTGTCCAAAACCGCTCCATCCGTTTGAGCGACCCATTAATCGTATCCAACTGCGCCCCATCCACCACCGAGCGACGCCCCAATATATCAGAATGGCGCGCGAAAAGATCTGCCATCGTGGCGCGCACGTACAGCCCCTTCTCCGTCAACCTTACCCGCACAGACCGGCGGTCAATGTCAGATCTTTGGTGGTGCATATAGCCCAATTCGACCAGTTTCTTCAAATTATAGCTGACGTTTGACCCTTGGTAATAACCGCGCGACTTCAACTCGCCGGCTGTCACCTCATTCTCGGCAATGTTGAACAACAAAAGCGCTTGAACCGAGTTGATCTCAAGAATGCCCAAGCGTTCGAATTCGTCTTTGATCACATCCAGCAGCAATCGGTGCAAACGTTCCAGCATCGCCAAAGTTTCGATATAGCCAGCAGGCACGCCCTTGGGCGGCGCTTCCATCAACGGGGTGTGCAGTGTCATTTTGGTCTCCGATCTGGTCCATGTTGGGCACAGATTCGGCACAAAACGAAAACATACCGTAAACAAACAGACGATTCGTCGAAATTTTTCGCTTAACCTGCCCGCAAACGCTGCGAGGCAAAGGCCGACAGCGTGGCGATCAACGGCGCAAACCTGTCAGGCGCGGGCTTTTGACCCATCATCCAAGCCATCAAATCTTGGTCATTTTCGGCCAAAAGCGCATCAAAAACATCAAGTTCGGTCAAACTCATCGTGGCAAGCCGCGCGTCGGCATAGGGGCCAAGCACCAGATCCATCTCTTTGGTCCCGCGCCGCCAACTGCGCATCGCCATCCGTTTCAGCCGCGCCTCACCCGTTTCCATCGTGCCTCCTTGAACCCGATGCTGACCGGGCCTATGAAAGGCCAATACCACCCCAAAGCGGAGCCCGCCATGGCCTTCCTGTCCGATACACTTGCGCGCGTCAAACCCTCGCCCACCATTGCTGTCACAACCAAAGCGGCGGAATTAAAGGCGCAAGGCCGCGATATTATCGGCCTTGGGGCCGGAGAGCCAGATTTCGACACGCCAGAGAATATCCGCACGGCGGCAAAAGCTGCGATTGATGCCGGCAAAACGCGCTATACGCCGGTAGATGGCATTCCTGAGCTTAAGAAAGCCATTTGCGCCAAGTTCCTGCGGGAAAATGGGCTGACATATCAACCAAATCAGGTGTCAGTCGGTACGGGCGGCAAACAAATTCTGTATAACGCGCTGATGGCCACCTGTAATCCGGGCGACGAGGTGATTATTCCCGCCCCCTATTGGGTATCATATCCCGACATGGTGCTTTTGGCGGGCGGCACGCCGGTTGCGGTTGTGGCAGGAATTGAAACGCAATTCAAACTCACCCCAAAGCAGTTGGAAGCTGCCATTACGCCGAAAACGAAATGGTTTATCTTCAACTCGCCCTCAAATCCCACCGGTGCTGGCTATACCGAGGCAGAGTTGCGCGGCCTGACCGATGTTTTGATGAAACACCCGCATGTCTGGATCATGTCGGATGATATGTATGAACATCTGGTATTTGACGACTTCAAATTCGTGACACCCGCGCAGATTGAACCCGGCCTGTATGACCGCACACTTACCTGCAATGGCGTGTCAAAATCCTATGCTATGACGGGCTGGCGAATTGGCTATGCGGCGGGGCCGGTGGCCTTGATTAAAGCGATGGCGACTATTCAAAGCCAATCAACATCAAACCCCAGTTCGGTCAGCCAATATGCCGCCCTTGAGGCGTTGAATGGCCCGCAAGATTTCTTAGCCCCAAACCGATTGTTGTTTCAACGCCGCCGCGACTTGGTGGTGTCGATGCTCAACCAAGCAAAGGGCGTCACCTGCCCCAATCCGGAAGGTGCGTTTTATGTTTATCCAGACATTTCTGGCTGTATCGGCAAAACCTCTACCGCTGGTGCAGTGATTGGCAATGACGAAGATTTCGCCACCGCCTTATTGGAAGAAACCGGTGTTGCCGTGGTTTTTGGTGCGGCATTCGGTCTATCACCGAATTTTCGGGTCAGTTACGCAACTTCCGAAAAAATTCTGGAAGAGGCCTGCAAAAGGATTCAAACATTTTGCGCAGGTTTGCACTGATCGGCCTTGTCTTGGCCGCGCTGAAATTTAGGACGTGCAACCTTTAAGTTGATGTACATCTAGGCGTTCAATCTTGACGTAGCTGTGCGAAACCAACTGGTGTTACAAATGCCTCGGAACAACGATCTCGAACGGATTTATAACACGCTGGATGAAACCCAGTGGTGGCCGTTCGAGCAGATTCAAGCCTTGCAGCGCCGCGAATTAACACCACTGATCAATCACGCGCGTCGGACGAGTGATTTTTACAAAGACCGTCTGAACATTTTATTTCGACCAAACGGCACAATTGATTGGGACCGTTGGACCGATATTCCGATCGTAAGCCGCGCCGATTTGTCAGCGAAACGGCACGAGATTCAGTCGAAAGAACCGGTTCAATCCCATAGACCCTTCAGCTTGGTGAAAAGTTCGGGTTCAACGGGCGACCCTGTCGAATTCCTGACGACCCGATTTTCAAATGACCTTTCCGTTGCGGCATTGTGGCGAGGGCAAAAATGGGCGGGGATGGATTGGTCTAAGAACATCGTGACCATGCGCGGTGATTCAAAAAATTTGCAGGCTGGCGATGTGTTGGGGCCTTGGGGCCCGTATTGGATGAAAGACGCTTTGAAAGGAAAAGCGATTTTTACCACTTATCGAACACCAGCAAAGACGCGTGCTGACGTGATCCGCGCCAATTCTGCCGCCTACGTTACAGTTAGCGATGGTTTGTCGGCTGCATTGATCGACCATCTGCGCACCACTGGCGAAAGGTTAAATTTGAACAAAGTACGATTTGTCGGGGGTACAGCAAATTCTTTGCTGCGTCAGGAATTTAAAAAGTTGGCGAATGCAGATGTTTTTGAGCTTTACAGCTCAAAAGAAGTCGGCCCCATGGCGTGTCCCTGCCCGCTTGGGCATGGATGGCATCAAAATGCGGAAATAGTTCTGCTAGAAATCGTTGATCTTAATGGAAAACCTGTTGCTCCGGGAGAGATGGGGCGTGTCATTGTTACGCCGTTTGGCAGCACGACCACGCCGTTGATCCGCTATGATCAGGGCGATTATGCCGTCGCTGGCCCTAACGAACCGTGCCCTTGCGGCCGGAATTTACCGCGGATCGCTTCGATTTCCGGCCGTGTCCGCCATTCGTTGTTTAAGCCGAATCGCGAATTGATTTATCCGCTCCCGATCGAAGCCCGTATTGCATTGTCAGCTGGCACTTGGCAAATTGCTAAGGTCGGCGAACACTCCTATGAAATGCGATATAAGCATCGTGACTGGGGTGTTGCACAGGATTTGAACGCATTTCATAGATATTTCTATGAGACTTTCTATCCTGAAGCAAACCTTTATTTAAAGCGAGTTGATGATTTTTTATATGGTCCGACCGGCAAGCATCAAGAAGTGGTTGATGAATGGGATCCGGATTCCCAAATTGGTGGTTAAATTGCAGATAGCAGTTGGAATTGGATACGACTTCAATCTTGACTTACGTCGCCTTCAAAGTAGGAATCCTAAGCCTTCATTCATCAATAGGTGATAAACATGCCTCAAATCAACCCATTAGAGCGTATCTTTAACATGCTGGAAGACAGCCAGTGGTGGCCGCGCGACCGTTTGGTCGAGATGCAGCGCATTGAACTGTCGCGACTTGTTCGCCATGCCAAATCTTCCAGCCCGTTTTATCGCACACGGTTGGATTGCTTGTTTCACCCGAATGGCACGATTGATTGGGATCGTTGGGTGGATGTGCCGATCATGGCTCGTGCAGAGTTGTCGCATCAACGCGGCTCGATTCAATCGCGCCGCCCCGTTCAAGAGCATGGGCCTTTTGGCTGGGTTAAAACCTCTGGCTCAACCGGTGATCCAGTGGAGTTTTTAACAACTAGGGTTTTGAATGACTTGTCAGTCGCCTCACTTTGGCGCGGTCAGAAATGGGCGAACATGGATTGGTCTGGCGTTATGATCCATATGGCGGCAGAGTCACCGAAGTTTAAAATTGGGGATGTTATGGGCTCTTGGGGGCCATTTTGGCTTAGAGAATCTGCAAAGGGGCGCCGCATTTTCGCGACTTACTCTATTGGGGCAGAAGAGCGTATAAAATTGATGCGCCAATTTGACGCCGGATATTCTACTTTTACTGATGGTATGGCAGTTTTGTTCTTAGATTACTTAAGATCGTCAGAGGTTTCGGTCTCCCTTCAATCTGTTCAATTTATTGGCGGCGCAGCAAGCGAATATATTCGACGGGATTTTCGCACGCTGTTGGGTGCGGATGTCGTCGAGCTGTACAGCTCGAAAGAAGGCGGATCTATGGCGTCGCGTTGCCCGCAAGGGCATGGGTGGCACCAAAATGCCGAGTCGGTTTTGGTTGAAATCGTTGATGACCAAGGAAAGCCGGTGGCAGCGGGAGAAACCGGACGAGTTGTTATCACGCCGTTTGGGAGCACCACGACACCGTTAATTCGCTATGATCAAGGGGATTTGGCGGTTGCGGGCCCGACCGAAATTTGCCCGTGCGGCCGCACCTTGCCAAGAATTGCAAGTTTTTCTGGCCGTCTTCGCCATGTTTTCAGACGGCCCGATGGCGGTAGCGTCAACGAACTTTCCATCGATGCACGCCGTCAACTTGGGGCCGGCACTTGGCAAATAGCGCGTGTCGCAGAGCATTCGTTCGAGGTTCGGTATATGAAGCGTGATTGGGGCGTTGCCCCGAATCTTGCCGAATTTCGAAAGAGCTTTGCCGAAGACTATTACCCTGAGGCGCAGGTTAAAATCATTGAAGTGGATAATTTTATTCTTGGCCCAACCGGAAAACATATGGAGCGTTTGGACGAGTGGGATCCTGCATCACAGGAAGGCATCTGACCGGCTCACCCTGTTTGCTTGCCATTCCCCCCCCTGCTCTGCCATGAAGGGGCATGAGTAAATCGTCAAACACCTTCACCTGCACGGCCTGCGGGGCCTCCCACAAAAAGTGGAACGGCCAGTGTGATGCCTGCATGGCGTGGAACACCTTGGTTGAAGAATCGCCCCTGTCGGCTGGCCCCAAAGGCCCTGTCGCCAAAGGCCGCACGATTGCGCTGACCGATCTGGCCACGCAGGCCGAAGCGCCCCTGCGCGCGGCTTCGGGCATGGCGGAACTTGACCGCGTTTTGGGCGGCGGGTTGGTGGCGGCCTCGGCCATTTTGGTGGGCGGCGACCCGGGCATTGGCAAGTCGACGCTGCTGTTGCAGGCCACGGCGGCTTTTGCGCGGGCGGGGCTGAAGTGCATGTATGTTTCGGGCGAAGAGGCTGCGGCCCAAGTGCAAATGCGCGCGCAGCGGTTGGGGCTGCAAGATGCGCATGTGCAACTGGGCGCTGAAACCAACTTGCGCGATATTTTAACCACGCTTGACCGCGAACGCCCTGCCCTTGCCGTGATCGATTCGATCCAGACCATGTGGCTGGATACTATCGAATCTGCGCCCGGATCGGTTTCTCAGGTGCGTGCTGCGGCGCATGAACTGGTGACCTTCGCCAAAAAGCGCGGCGTTTCGGTGATTTTGGTTGGCCATGTCACCAAAGATGGCCAGATTGCTGGCCCTAGGGTCGTCGAACACATGGTCGACACGGTGCTGTATTTCGAAGGCGAGCGAGGCCACCAGTTCCGCATCCTGCGCGCGGTGAAGAACCGCTTTGGCCCTGCGGATGAAATTGGTGTGTTCGAGATGACGGGGGCGGGCTTGGCCGAAGTGTCAAACCCCTCGGCGCTATTCCTGTCAGACCGTGAAAAAGCCACGCCCGGTTCGGCGGTCTTTGCCGGTATCGAAGGCACAAGGCCGGTTTTGACCGAAATTCAGGCACTCGTTGCCCCATCAACCCTAGGCACGCCGCGCCGCACGGTGGTGGGCATTGATGGCGGGCGGCTTTCAACGATTCTGGCGGTGCTAGAGGCGCGGGTGGGCATTTCGTTTGCGGGGTTAGATGTGTTCTTGAACGTGGCCGGTGGCTTGCGGGTTTCAGAGCCTGCCGCCGATTTGGCGGTGGCGGGGGCGATCTTATCGGCGCGCGAAGACATCGCCATTCCCCCCGATATGGTGCTTTTTGGCGAAATCAGCCTGTCAGGTGCGCTGCGACCGGTGGGGCAGACCGAAAACAGGTTGAAAGAGGCGTCAAAACTTGGTTTCTCACAGGCGATTGCGCCGCGCTTGTCAAAATACACCCAAGCCAGTGGCATGAAGATGCGAGAAATGGCCGATCTGACCGCTTTTGTGGGCGAGATGTTCGGGGCGGGCTAAACGCCCAAGGGTTAAACAGCGCAAGGCCACGCGCGGGAGAGTGGAATGAACGGATTTACCTTGATTGACGGCGTTGTGGCGGCGGTGATCTTGCTTTCGGCCATTCTGGCCTATTCGCGTGGCTTTGTGCGCGAAGCACTGGCGATTGCCGGATGGATCGGGTCTGCGATTTTCGCCTTTATGTTTGCAGGGGCCGCCCAGCCTTTGGTCAAGGAAATTCCCTATATCGGCGCGAAGATCGGCGAGAATTGCGAAGTGTCGATGATCACGGCTTTTGCTGTGGTGTTTGCCGTTGGGCTGATCATCGCGTCTTTGTTCACGCCTTTGTTTTCATCGGTGATCCAACGGTCGTTCTTGGGCGGCATTGATCGGGGTATTGGCTTTGTCTTTGGGGCGGTGCGCGGCATTGCCTTGGTTGGGGCGGCGTTTTTGATTTACGGGATGGCGCATCAATCGGTCGACATGGTGGAAAAATCGCGTTCCAAAACCGTGTTCGAGAACTTCAACGGCGGGGTTGAAGGTGCGGTGCCTGACAATCTGCTTAACATGGTGATGGCGCGCTACAACGATCTGACGGCAAGTTGCCAGCCAACCACGGCGAACCCTGCTGCAGACACCACGGGCGCAGACGCCACAGCCCCTGCCACCACAAACTGACCGATCCTGCCGCAGCGCGGCGATAGGGGCGTGACTTCCCGTGCCCCAAGCCCTAAACCACGGCCAAATCCATCCACCGCCGGAGGAACCATGTCCCATCACCGCGCCCACCCTTTCGATGACGACAAGCTGAAAGAAGAGTGCGGGATTTTTGGCGTGATTGGCGTGGGCGATGCGTCAAACTTCGTGGCCCTTGGCTTGCACGCCTTGCAACACCGTGGCCAAGAGGCGGGCGGGATTGTGGCATATGAACCGACATCCGGCTTCAACTCTGCCCGCCGCTTTGGCTATGTGCGCGACAATTTCACCAAGCCCGAGGTGATGAACACCCTGCCCGGTGCCTTGGCCATTGGCCATGTGCGCTATTCCACCGCAGGGTCCAAAGGGGCCACGGCCATTCGCGATGTGCAGCCCTTCTTTGGCGAGTTTTCGATGGGGGGTGCAGCGATTGCCCACAACGGCAACCTGACCAACGCCGCAGCCCTGCGCAAAGAGCTGATCGAACGCGGGTCGATCTTTCAATCGTCGTCGGATTCGGAATGTATCATTCACCTCATGGCGCGTTCGATCCAGAAAACCATTCCCGAACGGATGAAAGACGCGCTGCGCCGTGTCGAAGGGGCGTTTTCGGTTGTTGCCATGACGCGCACCAAACTGATCGGCGTGCGCGATCCCTTGGGCGTGCGGCCCTTGGTGCTGGGGCGTTTGGGCGACCAATCTTGGGCGCTTTCTTCTGAAACCTGCGGGTTGGACATTATCGGCGCGGAATTTGTGCGCGAAGTTGACCCCGGCGAGATGATTGTGATCGAAGATGGCAAGATCACCTCGTCGCGCCCGTTCGGTGCACCGGCCTCGCGGTTTTGCATCTTTGAACATGTCTATTTCAGCCGTCCCGATTCGATCTTGGGCGGTCGGTCGGTTTATGAAACCCGCCGCCAGATTGGCGTTGAACTGGCCCGTGAAGCGCCGGTGGATGCCGATTTGGTTTGCCCCGTGCCAGATTCGGGCACGCCTGCGGCGATTGGCTACAGCCAAGAAAGCGGCATTCCCTATGCGATGGGGATTATCCGCAACCAATATATGGGCCGCACCTTTATTGAACCGACCGAAAGCATCCGCAACATGGGTGTGCGCTTAAAGCTGAACGTCAACCGTGCGTTGATCAAAGGCAAGCGGGTGATCTTGGTTGACGATTCGGTGGTGCGCGGCACGACCAGCCGCAAGATCAAAGACATGATCCTAGACGCAGGTGCGGCCGAGGTGCATTTTCGCATCGCCTCTCCGCCTACCGCTTGGCCGTGCTTTTACGGGGTCGATACGCCAGAACGATCAAAGCTTTTGGCAGCCACCATGTCAGAAGACGAGATGCGCGATTGGATCGGGGTGAACAGCCTGAAGTTCGTATCCCTTGATGGCCTGTACCGCGCCGCGGGCGAAGTTGGGGGCCGCAACCCCAAGGCCCCCAAGTTCTGCGATGCGTGTTTTTCGGGCGATTATCCCATCATCCCGTCAGACAAGCTCGAAGAAGGGTTCGAGATGAAGGTGCAAGACTAAGCACCGCTTGGCGTGGGCCTTGCTTGGCCTAGCGCCCTGCCCTAATCAAGCAGCGTTCCTTTAGAAAGTGCCGCCATGACCCAGAACATCGCCCTTGTCACCGGTGCCTCGCGCGGGCTTGGATCGGCTATGGCCGAACAGCTTGCCGCACGCGGTTGGCACGTTGTGGCTGTGGCGCGCACCGTGGGGGGCTTGGAAGAGCTGGATGATCGGGTGAAAGCCCTTGGTCTGCCCGGTGCAGGCGGGCTGACGCTGGCCCCGATGGACATCACCAATGACGATGCGATGCGCCATCTGTGCTTGTCGATTCATGAACGCTGGGGCCATGTGAACCTGTGGGCCCATGCTGCGATCCACGCCACACCCTTGGCCCCCGCTGGGTCTTTGGCGAGCAAGGATTGGGATAAGGCCCTTGCCACCAACATCCGCGCCACGGGGCAGTTGATCCCGATGGTCGAACCCCTGCTGCGCGCCGGAGATGGCACCGCGCTGTTTTTTGACGATCCGCGCGCAGGGCAAAAGTTCTTTGGCGCTTATGGGGCGTCAAAAGCGGCGCAAATGTCGCTTGTGCAATCGTGGCAATCCGAAGCGCAGCGCGTTGGCCCGCGCGTGGTCATCGCACAGCCCGCCCCGATGCCCACCGCCACCCGCGCGCGCTTTTTCCCCGGCGAAGACCGCGCCCCGCTTTCTGCCCCAAGGGCAGAGGCAGAGCGCATCTTGAACGCGGTTTTGGCCAAGGCTTAACGCCCCGCCGTCACTTTAGCCAAGTGTCGTAATCGCTGACCAGCAGATGGGTCGGGGCCACGTCTTCCTCTATCGCGGCAAAGCGGCCAATCGGTTCGCGAAAGACGTTGTCGGTGACATCGTCATTCACGGTCGAGACTTCACCGATCAACACATCGCCGCCCTCGCCCCAAAAGGCGTGCCAGTCGCCCGGCATCAGCGTGACCGATTCGCCCGGCGCCAGTTTCAGCTTTTGTCCCGGCGCATAGGGCACGTCGATGCCGTCACAGCGCACCATGCCGCCACGATCGGGCGCACAGTTGCCCTTATCATCCGACCCGAACAGTTCCACCACCAGTGTCGCCCCGCCCCGATTGATGATGTCTTCGGCCTTGATGACATGGGTGTGCATCGGCGAAAGCTGATCTTGGCGCGAGATCAGCAGCTTTTCGGCGTAACACATCCCGCCACCGCGTTGCAGATCGGCCAATTCGCCGTTGCGTAGGGTGAACAGGAACAGGCCCAGATCATCAAAGCGCCCCTGACCGTAGTCGGTAATATCCCACCCGCAGCGCCCGTCGATCACTCGGCGCGCGCGGTGGGCGTTGGCCTTGAACTGATCGGGCGACCAATTGGCAAAGGGCGGCAGCACAAAACCGTAGTGGCGGATCAGATCATCGGCCGCAGCCATGATGTCGTTGACGCGAGAGCGTTTCATATCGGTTCTCCTAAAGGTTGGGGCCGACTATAGCGCAAGGCTTGGCCCCAACAAGGCTTTCAGGCCAGATGCCGCACCGCTTTGCGCGCTTTGGCCCAAGCGCGCGTTGCATCGCCAAAGGCCGTGAACAAGGGCCGCGACACCGGATCATTGGCCGCGTTCCATTCAGGGTGCCATTGCACCGACAGCGTAAACCCCGCCGCATCTTTGACATAGGTCGCTTCGGGCGTGCCATCCGGCGCGTGCCCGTCGATCACAAGGCTTGGCGCAGGGCGCTGGATGCCTTGGCCGTGCAGCGTGTTTGTCATCACCTCGGTAGCACCCATTAGGCGGTGAAACACCCCGCCATCGGTAAAGCGCACGGTGTGGCGCAGGGCGAATTGGTCCTCTAGCTGGGCATCCGGCGGCATGCGGTGGTTCATCCGCCCCGGAAGCTCGCGGATTTCGGGGTGAAGGGAACCGCCAAGGGCAACGTTGACCTCTTGAAAGCCACGGCAGATGCCCAAGAACGGTTGGCCGCGCGCAACACAGGCGCGCACCAAGGGCAGGGTAATGGCATCGCGCGCGCGGTCAAAGGTGCCGTGGGCGGGGGTTTCTTCCTCGCCGTATTCAGACGGGTGCACATTGGGGCGCCCGCCTGTCAGCAAGAACCCGTCGCAGCTTTCCAAAAGCTCGGCGACCGAAACAAAGCGCGGGTCGGTCGGGATGATCAACGGCATGGCCCCCGCGACATCGGCCACAGCATGGGCGTTCATCGTGCCTGCGGAATGGATGGGATAGCGGGCATCAATCACATAGTGATTGCCGATGATACCGATGATAGGGCGATGTTCTGTCATGGGGCTTTCGCGTCGTTATAGGGCGACAATAAGCAAGGGATGCGGGCTGCGAAAGGGCGGAATTGGCCTAAGGTGAACAAGTTCCCTTGATCTGGCGCGCAACTGCTGGCCAAACTGGCACAAATCTTTCAGATCAGGACCGTTCCGATGCAAAAACCCCGTGCACGCGCCCTTGGCCTGCCCTTCCCCGGCCAGCCCGGCCCGTTCAATGCCATCACCGATGTGCCCGGTGTGATGGTGGGTTATTGCACCCTGACCGATCCGGCCAAGGCGATGCGCACGGGGGTGACGGCCATTCTACCCCGCGCCGAATCCGGCAGCCCGCAACCGGTTTGGGCGGGGCAGTTCACCCTGAACGGGAATGGAGAGATGACGGGCACCCATTGGATTCACGATGCGGGCTATTTCATCGGGCCGATCTGTATCTCTAACACCCATGCCATCGGCGCTTTGCACCAAGGGGCGACGGAGTGGATGATGCAAACCTATGCCCCATGGTTTGCCAACGAACACGCTTGGGCCATGCCGGTGGTTGCTGAAACCTATGACGGTGTTCTCAATGACATCAACGCGCTGCACGTTATGCCCGCCCATGCCAAAGCCGCTATTGCTGCGGCCAAGGGCGGTGCGGTTGAGGAAGGATCCGTGGGCGGCGGCAACGGCATGATCGCTTATGAATTCAAGGCCGGCACCGGAACCGCCTCGCGCCAAGTAGAGCTGGGCGGGCAAAGCTACACGCTGGGGGTGCTGGTGCAGGCCAACCATGGCCGAAGGGAATGGTTCACCGTTTTGGGCAAACCTGTCGGCACCATGATGCCCGAAGGGGCGTTTCGCAAGAAAGAGCAAGGTTCGATCATCGTGGTGATTGCCACCGATGCGCCTTTGTCGCCCCTTAGCCTACGCCACCTTGCCCGCCGCGCCGCCATGGGGGTTGCGCGCGGCGGTACACCTGCGGGCAATTCTTCGGGCGATATCTTTCTGGCCTTCTCGACAGCCAACGCAGGCCCGATGCCGCAAGACGCGGGGCCATTGCTGACACGGGTGGAACTGAACCAAGAAATCATCGACCCGCTCTACCTTGCCGCCGCCGAAGCCACCGAAGAGGCGGTGGTGAACGCCATCGTCGCGGGCGAGGATGTGGTGGCCGTCAAACCCAAAGGGCTGATCGTTCCGGGGATAGACCGCGAAAAGCTCGCATCCCTCTTCGCCAAGCCGCACTAGGTGCACCAAAAGGAAAGGGAAAGCGGGCTTGCAGTGTCGTGCAATCCGCGACAGGTAGGCACATCTGCATGGAGAGTGCCTTGGCCACGATTGACGGACTGCCCCCGCTGCGCGACGTGATTGCAAGTTACGATCTGGTGGCCAAGCGCCAACTGGGCCAAAACTTTTTGCTCGATTTGAACCTGACAGCCAAAATTGCGCGCTTGGCGGGCGATTTGTCTGGGTCGGATGTGCTAGAGATTGGGCCGGGCCCCGGCGGGCTGACGCGCGGGCTTTTGGTCGAAGGTGCGCGGCGCGTGGTGGCGGTGGAAAAGGATCCACGCTGCATTGCCGCCTTGCAAGACGTTGCCGCCGCCTATCCGGGCCGGTTGCAGGTGGTCGAAGGCGACGCGATGCAGGTGGATATGGCCGCTTTGCTGACCCCGCCGGTGCGCATTGCGGCGAACCTGCCTTATAACGTGGGCACGGAATTGCTGATCCGCTGGCTGACGCCCAAGATCTGGCCGCCGTTTTGGACGTCGATGACCCTGATGTTCCAACGCGAAGTGGCGCTGCGGATCACCGCCAAGCCGGGGGATGACCACTACGGGCGGCTGGCGATTTTGTGCCAATGGCGGTCAGATGCCAAGATCGTCATGCACCTGCCGCCAGAGGCTTTCACCCCCGCGCCCAAGGTGCATTCGGCGGTGGTTCATGTGACACGGCTGGAAGAACCGCGCTTTCCGGCTGACCCCAAAACCCTCACACGGGTGGTGGCGGCGGCCTTTGGCCAGCGGCGCAAGATGCTGCGGTCAAGCTTGAAACCTTTGGGCGGCGATGTGGAAGCGCTGCTGCTTGCGGCCAAGATCCCCCCCACCGCGCGGGCGGAAGAGATTGAACTGGAACGCTTTTGCGCCCTTGCCCGCGCTGTGGCCGAACGAGACGCCTAAGCGCCCCGTTCGATCTGCGCCTTACTCTGCGACGGGGTCAGATGAGCCTTCGCCGCCACCGTCAACGACGGGCTTTTTGACCGCCGGCTTGCGGGTCGACGGGGCGCGGGTTTTTTTCGGTGCGGCCACAGCTTCCGGTTGGGGTTGCACGGGCGCTACGCTGGCGACGATAGGGGCCACGACTTGCGGTTCGGGCTGAACGATGGGTTGCGGGGCTTCAACGCGCACAGGTTCAACGGGGCGCTCGTAGGGGGCGCGTTCGGGCTGCGGGGCGCGCTCTTGTTGGGGGGCACGCTCTTGATAGGGGCGGTCTTGGCGCGGCTGGTCGGAACGGGCATGGTCTTGGCGCGGTTGGTCATTGCCGCGCGCATCGGTGCGGTTCTGGTCGACGCGCGGCGGATAGGGGCGGCGTTGGCCTTCGTGGCGGGGATTGTCGCCGCGATTATTGTCATTGCGTTGGTTATCGTTACGCTGGCCATCACCGCGATTATTGTCGTTGCGCTGGTTGTCAAAGCGCTGCCCGTCATTGCGTTGGCCGTCATTGCGCTGGCCATCGCCACGCTGCCCATCGTTGCGCTGATTATTCTGCGGGCGGCGGTACTCGTCATTGCGCGGCGGGCGCTGGTCTTGCCCGCGATCTGGGCCCCGATCTGGGCGCTGCTCACGCGGGCCAGCTTCGGGGGTTTCGACCAAGCCTGCTTCTTCATAGCCGATCATTTCGACCATATCATGGCCTGCGATATCGGGCTGTTCGTCGCCACGGTCATCGCGGTAATCGGCGCGGTATTCACCTTGGCCCCGCTCGCGCGGTTGACCATTTTGCGACCCGTTTTGCGAGCCGTTTTGCGCATAGTTTTGCTGGCGGCTTTCTTGTTCGGCGGCCAGCTCGCGGTTGGCTTCTGCCAGAAGCCTTGTGTAATGTTCGGCGTGTTGCAGAAAATTCTCAGCGGCAACGCGGTCGTTGGACAGTTGCGCATCACGGGCGAGAAACTGGTATTTTTCGATCAACTGGGCCGGGGTGCCACGCACCTTGCCATCGGGGCCCGAACTGTCAAAAACCCGATTGATGATGTTACCGAGCGTGCGCGGGCGGTTCGTCTTCGAACGCGAACGGGACTTGGAAGAGCGCATGTTGTCCTTTGATCCACTTGTCCTGCGCCCCATCGCCTTGATCAAAACGACCAGCAGTACCATCAGCGAGAGGCGGGCATCCGCAGGCTTCGTGGCGACCAGAATGGTCTTCCGCGTCAGCTTGCGTGGCTTTGACTAACCACAGGCGGGGCCAGTGGGCAAGAAGAAAGTGACAAAGGCCCGCACGATGGGCGCAACACGGCTATAAATCGCAAGCAGCCCCAGCGGGTTTGGTCGCGCACACAACACGGTCGCGGCCATCAAGGTCGGCAAGAACAGTGATGTTTTCCAAGCCTTGGGCCTGAAGCAGCGCCGAGACAGCCGCCCCTTGGGTTGGCCCAATCTCCAGCAAGATGCGCCCACGAGCCATAAGACGAGCGGGGGCACCTGCGGCGATGATGCGGTAAGCGGCCAAGCCATCGCCGCCGGGGGTTAAGGCGCGTTTGGGTTCCCAATCGCGCACTTCGGGGGCAAGGGCTGCCATCTCGGCAGCGGCGATATAGGGTGGGTTGGACACGATCAGATCATAGCTGCCCGTCACCGCGCGCAGCCAATCAGATTCCAAAAACCGCGCACGCGTCAGGCTGTGGCGCGCGGCATTGCGGGTGGCAACGCGCAGGGCAGCGTCTGAGATATCAATCCCCAGCCCTGTCGCCATAGGCATCGCCAAAAGGCAGGAGATCAGGATGCAACCGGATCCCGTCCCAAGGTCCAGCATCTTCCCAAAGGGTTGGGCTATAGCTTGCTGCACCAGCACCTCGGTTTCGGGGCGCGGGTCGAGCGTGTCGCGGGTCACCTCAAAGCTGCGGCCCCAGAACAGGCGTTCGCCCAAGATCTGCGCCATGGGTTGGCGACTGGCGCGGGTGGCGATCAGCGTCGCAAAGCTGTGCGCGGCATCGGGCGTAAGCGGGTCTTGCAGATGCAGCGTTAAGCGGTCAGCGGGCACGCCCATCGCCTTGGCCAGCAACAGGCGGGCATCGCGGGGGGCGTCTTCGATCCCTGCGGCGCGCAGCGTGGCTATGGCGTCGCGCAGGGTAAGGGTGGCACTCATTCCGCGTCAGCCAGACGGGCGGCGTGGTCGTGGGCGGTTAGGGCATCAATCACTTCGGTCAGGTTGCCTTCTAGGATCTGCCCCAAGGAATACAGCGTCAGGTTGATGCGGTGATCGGTCATGCGGCCTTGCGGGAAGTTATATGTGCGGATGCGTTCAGAGCGATCACCCGAGCCGATCTGCGCCTTGCGGTCGGCCGAGCGGTCGGAAGAAATCCGCTCGCGCTCCATCTCGAACAGACGTGCGCGCAAAACGGCCATCGCGTTGGCGCGGTTTTGGTGCTGCGACTTTTCGGACGAGGTGACGATGATTCCGGTGGGCAAATGCGTGATGCGCACGGCGGAATCGGTGGTGTTGACGTGCTGTCCCCCTGCCCCCGAGCTTCGCATGGTATCAATGCGGATATCCGAGGCGGGAATGTCGATATCGACATCTTCGGCTTCGGGCAAAACAGCCACAGTCGCGGCAGAGGTGTGGATACGCCCGCCCGCCTCGGTCGTGGGCACGCGCTGCACGCGGTGCACGCCGGATTCGTATTTCAGCTTGGCAAAGACGCCTTCGCCTTGAACATGGGCGGTCAGTTCTTTGATGCCGCCAAGATCAGAGAACTGCTCTTCAAGGATTTCAAACGTCCACCCCATGCGTTCGCAATAGCGTTGGTACATGCGCAACAGGTCGGCGGCGAAAAGGCTGGCCTCGTCACCACCCGTGCCGGGGCGGATTTCCAAGATCGCAGGGCGCGCATCGGCAGCGTCTTTGGGCAAAAGTGCCAAACGCAGGGCGATTTCCATTTCAGGAATGCGCGCTTTAAGGTGCGGCAGTTCTTCTTCGGCCAAGGCGCGCATTTCAGGATCGGCCAGCATCAACTCCGCCTCGGCCAGATCGTCCAAGGCTTGGCGGTAAGCGTTGATTTCGGCAATCACAGGCCCAAGGTCGGAATACTCACGGCTAAGGGCGGCAATATCAGCAGGCGAGCCGCCCGCGTTCAACCGCGCCTCGACATAGTCGAAGCGTTGGGTGATCTGGGCGAGTTTGTCTAAGGGCACCATGGGGGCGGTGTGGCGTGGAACGGCGATTGGGTCAAGGGTGGTTGCGCCCTTGGGGTTTGAGTATTTGGGCCAAGAGGAAGGGTAAGGGTTACAGTTGCGCGAGCCAGTCTTTCAGGCGCGCGGCATTCACGCCCAAATCCGCCTCGCCAAAGCGCTGGCGCGAGAAGATGTCTAGGCGGGTGCCTTGTGCGGTTTGGGTGACTTCGGCGGTGATGTAATCAGGATAGCCCATCAGAAAAGACCGCGATACCCACGTGATGCGGCCTTCGGCGGCACTGCCAGCCAAGTGAAGGGTGCGCGGCGAGGTGAGGGCAATGGCTTCGAGCTTATCAAGCACTGCCGCAGGGGTTAGCGGCAAGATGCACGCAGCGCGCGCGCCTTTGGCGACAAGGGCGATGTGGTCGGTGCAGGTTCCTTGCGGAATGGGGTCTTGGCTTGCGACAGATATGTGCCAATCCTTGGGGTCACTGGGGGCAAGGCGGATATAGGCCATCAGCGCGAGGGTGGCCAAAATCACCACCAAGGTGAGGGTTTTCCACGACATGATCATCACCTTTGTGTCCGCGCCCAATGATACAGGCACACCAGTTCATAGGCCACATGCGCCCCCGCAATGGCGGTGGCACCGGTTGTGTCATAGGGCGGAGAAACCTCTACCACATCGCCGCCCACCATGTTGATGCCCGCCAAGTCGCGCAGCATCGCCGCCGCTTGCCAGCTTGCCAGCCCGCCCCAAACCGGCGTGCCCGTACCCGGTGCAAAGGCGGGGTCCAGCGCGTCAATGTCAAAGGTCACATAAGTGCTGGCGTCGCCCACAATCTCTTTGGCCTTGGCCACAGCCCAAGCCGTACCTTTTTCATGCACCTCACGCGCGGTTATGACGTTAACGCCCAAGTAATCCTCGGTCGTGGTGCGAATGCCGATTTGCACCGAGCGCTTGGGGTCCACCAGCCCCGATTTCACCGCCTTATAGAACATCGTGCCATGGTCGATGCGGTCGTAATCGTCATCGGGCCACAGGTCGGAATGGGCATCGAAGTGAATAAGCGACAGCGGGCCAAAGCGTTCAGCATAGGCGCGCAGGATGGGGAAGGTGATGAAATGATCGCCGCCCAAAGTGATCGCCCCTGCACCCGCATTCAGGATGGTGCGGATATGATCGGTCAGGGTCTGGGGAAAGTCTTGCGTCTTGGCATAGTCAAACGCCAGATCGCCGTAGTCGATGATGCTCAGCTCTTCCAGCGGGTTGGTCGGCCAACCTGTGGGCGGATCATAGGGCATCAGGGTCGAAGCTTCACGAATCGCGCGCGGGCCAAAGCGCGTGCCAGCCCGGTGGGTGACAGCTTGGTCAAACGGCACGCCGGTGATGGCCAGATCAACGCCGGTCAGGTCTTTGGTATAGCTGCGCCGCAAGAACGAGGTCGCCCCGCCAAAAGCATTCTCGAAGGCATAGCCGCGCTGGCTGGTGCGGGTGAAAGCGGTATCGACCTGCGATTTGGCGTCTTCTAAGGGCATGGGCTTCTCGGGCTGGCTTTCGCGCGGGTCATTGGGGCCGGAGACGCCGTGGATCCGGTGGGGGGAAGGTAGGGCGTGGGAAAGGGATGGTCAACGGGGGGTTACCCCACCCGCACCCCTTCCCTCACCAGATCATCCGTCACCTGCTTGATCGCCACCTCCAGCGTCTCGGCAATGAAATCAATCTGGCTTTCCGTAATGACCAAGGGCGGCGACATCACGTTCAAATGGCCAATCGGGCGCACCAGCAGGCCAAGGCTTTCGCACACGTTGGATATGCGCTTGGATTCGTTGATCTCATCGGGCAGCAGCGCCTTGGTTTGCTTATTGGCCACGTTCTCGACACACAGCATCAACTTGCGCCCGCGCACATCGCCCACCAAGGGCAAGGCTGAAAGTGCGGCCATACGCGTTTCGAAATAGGTGCCAACCTTGGTGGCATGGGCCAACAAGTCCTCACGCTCGATGATCTCGATGTTCTTCAAGGCCGCAGCACAGGCCACCGGATGGCCCGAATAGGTCAAGCCAGAGGTGAACCACCGCTGCCCGCCCTGCGCCATCGATTCCCAGATCCGATCCGAAAAGATCACCGCGCCAAGGGGTTGGTAGCCCGAGGTCAGACCCTTGGCCGAAGTGATCATATCGGGCTGCACGCCAAACTCTGACAGGCTGGCGAACCAATGGCCCAAGCGGCCAAAGGCGGTCACCACTTCATCGGCGATGAACAGAATATCGTGGCGCTGGCACACCTGCCACATCCGCCGCAAATAGCCTTCCGGCGGAATGATGATCCCGCCAGAGGCTTGGATGGGTTCGGCAATAAAACCGCCGATCCGCTCTGCCCCAACACGGGCAATCAGCGCTTCAAATTCGGCGATCAGGGTGTCACAAAACTGCGCCTCGCTTAGATGCGCGGGGCGGCGGTAGGGGTTGGGAACCGACAGGTGGTGGATGCCTTCGGTCTTGTAGCGAAACTCTTCCACCCTGTCGCCGGGGCGCTTGCCCACCGATTGCGACAGGTAGGTGGAGCCGTGGTAGCTATAATCGCGCGCCACGATGTCGGTCTTTTCAGGATTGCCGCGCGCGTGGTGGTAAAAGCTGACCATGCGCACGGCGGTATCCACGGCGGTCGATCCGCCCGTGGTGAAATGCACGCGGTTCAAATCGCCCGGCGCAAGCTCTGCGATCTTTGCGGCCAGCAGCGCTGTGGGCTCGTTGGTCATATCGACAAAGGTGTTCGAAAAGGCCAACCGCTCGGCCTGTGCGGCAATCGCCTCGGCCATCTCGCGCCGCCCTAGGCCGATGTTGGTGCACCACAGCCCCCCCACCGCATCAAGATACTGCCGCCCTTCGGCATCCCACAGATGGCACCCCTGCCCCCGCGCAATCACCAAAGCGCCTTCCTTTTCAAAGGGGCCAAAGTTGGTCCATGGATGCAGCGAATGGCGGCGGTCCATCTCCCACAGGTTTTGGTTGGTCACGGGCTTGGGGGCGTCGGCGAACATTTTGAATCTCCAGTCAATAGCGCAAACTTAGCAGAGCCCCGCCCCCGCGCCAATGACATTTGATCAAATAGCGCGCGCTTGCCCCTTCCTCCTGACCCGAAAACTCAAAGAGTGGAATTCATCGCCCCGCCGTCCAGCAAGATATTCTGCCCCACAATATACCCCGCGTGCTGGCTGCACAGGAATGCACAAACAGCGCCGAACTCTGCCGCCGTGCCATAGCGCCGCGCGGGGATGCCCGCGCAGCGCTCGGCCCGCGCGACCTCGGCCGTGATGCCGCGCGCGGCGATCACACCGGCGTCAAGCGCCGTGGCGCGGTCGGTGTCGTGGATGCCGGGCAAGAGGTTGTTGATCGTCACACCGTAAGGTGCCACTTGTCGCGAGGTGCCGCCGACAAAACCCGTGAGCCCCGCACGCGCCGCATTCGACAGGCCCAGTTGCGCGATGGGGGCTTTGACCGATTGGCTGGTGATGTTGACCACCCTGCCCCAGCCCTTGGCGATCATGGCGGGCATAAGGGCTGTCATCAACGCGATGGGGGTTAGCATATTGGCCTCAATCGCTTTTAGATAATCCGCCTTCGTCCAGTTTTCCCAAGACCCGGGCGGCGGGCCACCAGCGTTGGTGACCAGAATATCCACATCAGCGCAAGCCGCCAAAACCGCCTGCAACCCGGCGTCAGAGGTGACATCGCCGCACACCGTCACCACATTGACCCCAAAGCTGCGCAGATGGGTGGCGGTGGCCTCTAACGCCTCGGCCCCGCGCGCGTTGATCACCAGATCAACACCGGCTTGCGCCAAAGCTTCAGCACAGCCGCGCCCTAGCCCCTTAGACGCCGCCGTCACCAAAGCGCGTTTGCCCTTGATCCCCAAATCCATGACTTGCCCCTGCTTTTACTCTACACCTGTCAAAGCGGGCCACCCTTGTGAAGTCAAGCCCGCGCGGCAAGTGGGGGCAGATGGGCCAAGACTGACCTTGCCGCGCGCAGCCCGGGCGCTTCGCCACCAAGGCCAAGGCGCGTCATCGTCGTCTGCATGGCAGCACGTTGCGCGGTTGGGTCGGCCAGCACGGCTTGCAAGGCCGTTGCTATGGCTTGCGGCGTGCAGGCGGGGCCAAGCAGTTCCGGCACGCTGCGACTTTCGGCCACCAGATTGACCAGTGTCACCGTATCAATCAGCGCCATGCGCTTCATCGCCCAAAACGAAAACGGATGCATCGCATAGGCGATCACCATGGGCGTTTGATTGGCGGCGAGTTCCAACGACACCGTGCCCGAGGCGGCAAGCGCCACATCGGCCAACGCAAAAGCGGCACGTTTATCGGAAGGGTCAAGGATAAGGCGCGGCTTCACGGCCCAATCCTGCGTTAGGCTTTGCACCAAGACTGCCAGATGCGGCAGTGTGGGCAAAACCACGCTTAGCTGCGGATGCTGTTCCGCCATCAGCGCCAGCGCTTGCCCAAAGATCGGGGCCAAGCGGGCGACTTCGGATTTGCGCGAACCGGGTAGGCACAGGATCATCGGGCGCTGGGTTTGGGCGAAAGCCTCGCGTTCGGCATCGCTCGCCAAAGCCTCTGCCACCACCGGATGGCCCACAAAATCACAGGTCATCCCCGCCGCTGTCATATAGGGCGGCTCGAACGGCAGCAGGGCCAGCACATGGTCCACCACCCCCGCCATCTTCGCCGCCCGCTTTGGCCGCCATGCCCAAACGGAAGGTGCAACATAATGGATCGTGCGCAGATCGGGCTTGGCGGCTTTGACGAGCTTTGCCACACGCAGGCAGAAATCGGGGCTGTCGATGGTGATCAGCGCGGCAGGCTTTGCCGCCACAGCCGCCTCAGCCGCTTGGGCAATGCGACGTTTGAGGGGGAAGTATTTCGGCAGCACCTCTGCCAACCCCATCACCGACAGTTCCTCCATCGGGAACAGCGATGTCATGCCCTGCGCCTGCATCAAGGGGCCACCGATGCCGCTAAAACGCACCTCTGTGTGCAGCCGTCGCAAGCCCGCCATTAGCGCAGCGCCCAGCTTGTCACCCGAAGGCTCTCCGGCGATCAGGAAAAATGTCAGCGCGCCCACAGGAACAGGCCTGTTTCGTGCGCTACGGCTTTCATCTGGGGCAGATCAAGGCAGATCACCGATCCCGCCTGAAAGGCCAAGCCAGATAGGCCCGCATCCGCCACACCGCGCAGAGTGGCGGGGCCAATGGTGGGCAGATCGACACGGCGGTCTTGACCGGGCTTGGCGGCTTTGTAGAACAGGCCCTGCCCCTTGGGGCGCATGGATTGCGGCAGGGAAGCCACCTGCGCCAACATCTGATCCGTGCCGGGCAAAGCCTCTACGCCCAAACACAGCCCGCCCACCACCACACAGCCCTGCCCCACATCAACAGCACCAAGGGCCGCGACGATCGCCTCAGCGCGTGCGGCATCAGCCTCGGCCTGTGGTGGCAAAACACCCGCCAACAGGCCCGCTTGCGGCAAAAGGCGCGGGGCGAGGGTTTCGACACCTTCGACCGCAATGCCACTGTCTTCGAACAGGGCCAGAATGGCGCGCAAGGTGGCATCGTCGCCCGCGGCGAATGCGGCCATCAGGTGGGGCACAAGTTGGGCCGTGGCGGCATCAAACAGCGAAGGGTCAAGGCGCGGGCGGCTGACAGCACCCGCAAAGGCCACGCGGGTGATGCCTTGGTCGGTCAGGTGGCGCAGAAAGGGCACCAAGCGTTCGATGCGAAAGCTAAGGTCGGGCGTTAAGCCTTCGGGCGCAAAGCCATCCAGCGCGCAGATATAGGGGCGTTCGGGCAGTTCTGCGACCAAAGCCGCAGGCAATGAACCCCGCCCTGCAACCAGCGCCAACCGCGTCATTTCGGCGTCAGGAATGAACGGTCAGACCCTGACAAGATAAAGCCCGCCATGGCGCGCACCTCATCCGTTTCGCCCGTTTCGGCCAAAAGGCGCGCACGGTCTAAGAACGTGCCCTCGCCCTTGGCCAAAGAGTCGTAAGCGTGGCGCAGGGCGGTGATAGCGGCACGATCTAAGCCGCGCCGTTTTAGGCCCACAAGGTTTAGCCCATCCAACTCACCGCGCGGGCCTTGCACAAGACCGTAGGGGATCACGTCATTCGTCACCATCGTGACAGCGCCAATGATAGCACCCTGCCCGATGCGCACCCATTGGTGGATGCCCGACAGGCCGCCCACAATCACATCGTCGCCAATCTGGCAATGTCCGGCAATCGCCACACCATTGGCCAAGATCACACGGTTGCCAAGGCGGGCATCGTGGCCAACATGTGCGCCCGTCATCAGCAAGCAATCGTCGCCCACTTGGGTGACACCGCCGCCGCCGTCGGTACCGGTGTTCAGCGTGACACTTTCGCGGATCTTGCAGCGCGCGCCTATGATCAGGCGGGTGCGTTCGCCGCGATATTTCAGGTCTTGCGGCACCTCTCCCACAGTGGCGTGGGGGAAGATCACGCTGCCCGCGCCAACCTCTGTCCACCCTGTCACAACGGCGTGCGACTTCACGTCAACCCCGTCGCCCAAGGTGACATCGGGGCCGATCACACAGAACGGCCCAATATGCACCCCCGCGCCCAAACGCGCCGCAGGATCAACGATTGAGGAGGGGTGAATGGCCATCTTACGCCTTGGGCAGGTCGAACATGGCGGTAAAGGTGGCTTCGGTTGCCAAATCGCCATCCACCGTAGCGCGGCCTTCGAACTTCCACACCTTGCCACCGCCGCGCAGCGCTTTGACGTGCAGTTCCAGCACATCACCGGGCACAACTTTGCGGCGGAACTTCACATTGTCGACGCCCATGAAGAAGACCTTGGCCTGTTTATCGACCAGATCCATCGACAGGCCGACCAAAACGCCCGAAGTTTGGGCCATAGCTTCAATAATCATCACACCGGGCATGATGGGCATATCGGGAAAGTGGCCCTGAAAATGCGGCTCGGAATTGGTGACGCATTTCACCCCGACACAGCTTTCGTTCAAGACTACATCGCGCACCTTGTCGATCAGCAAGAACGGGTAGCGGTGCGGGATGATCCGCTTGATCAGCGCAAGATCGGCTTCCAGCATCGGTGTGGGTGTGTCTGTCATATCGTCCCCCTTCGCACCCGTGTCGGGAGCATTCTTTTGCCTGTGAGTAACAACTTGGCACGGGCAGGACAAGCAGGCTTGGGCTTAAGGCGCAGGTGCCACAGCGCCAAGGGCTATGCCATCGGCGGGGGGCGCGGGCAAGCGCGGGCCGGTGGTGCCTTGGGTGCTGCCATCGCCCAACTTGGCATCCAGCGCTTTGATGGCGCGGTCGGTGACATCAATCGAATCAAAGGCCAGCACCACGGCAGAGCGGTTCAAAATGGCAAAGGCCCCCATCTGCTGCATCAACTCGCCCAAGATCGGAACGGTCGCTTGGAAGAAGGCTTTACGCCCCTCTTCTCGCTGGGTCTTCATCGCTTCGATCTTGGCGGCTTGGTCGGCGCGCACCTGTTCAACCTTGGCGTCAAAAGCATCGGCCAAGGTTTGAAAGGCAGCGGCAGACATGGTGGGGCGCTTTTGCGTCAGGTCGGCCTCTTCGGCGGCCAAATCTTGTTCGATTTTGCGGTTTTCGGCGGATAGCTGCTGATTTGCGGCGGTCACGCGCGCTTCCAGCGCCTTACCGTACGCCGATTCGGCATAGAGGCGGTCTTGATCAAGCGTCAGCACTTGGGCCGCAGGTGCGGGAGTTTGCGCGAAAAGCGGCGCGCCCCCTGCAATAAGCGCGCCCAAGACAAGTGCGCGCACCCAACGCCCAAAAGACTGGCCTTTTGAAGACTGGCCTTTGGGGCGATGCGCCATCAAGAACGCCTTAGAACTTGGTTGCGATGGTAAAGTCGAAGGTCTGCTCTTTGTCATAGCTTTCCTTGGCACCAGCACGGGTAAAATCGAACCGCAGCGGGCCCAAAGGCGTGGTCCAATAAACAGACAGGCCCGCGACGGTGCGAATGTGCATCGAATCGTCGACGGTTCCGTCTGGAGGGTTGCCATCTACTTTGGCAAGACCTGCCGTATTATTCAGGCCCCAAACCGAGCCCGCCTCAATGAAAGCGCCACCAGAAATGCCGTATTCTTCGGGTAGGCCAACGGGGAATGACGCTTCCAGATGGGCAGCCGAGAAGTAGTTGCCACCCAATGCATCTTTGTTGACCGCGTTCAAATCGCGCGGGCCGATGCCGTTGGGTTCAAAGCCGTGCAAGGTGCCTGCCGACAGGTAGCGGTCGGTCACGCGGGTGACATAATCGCCGTATCCCGTGACAGCCCCCCCTTCAAACGAGGCGCGCAGGGTCATGTCGCCGTGCAGCACTTTGGTTTCGGCCAAAGCTTTAACTGTCGTCTGCACCACCCTGACATCGCCGCCCAATCCGGCAAAGTCATTGCCAAACTGCACCATCACGCCGCCATTGGGATGCAAGCCCGAATTGCGGTCATCCCATGTGTAGGTATAGCCCACTGACGAGCGGATGGCAGAGCCGGATTCTTCTTGCAAAATCGGCGAAGAGTTCGACGAGGTGGAGGAACCCACGTTGGAAAGGTCTTCACTCGACACGGTGTAATTCACCCGCACCCGCGCCAGATCGCTGACCGCAAAGCCAAGCGAGGGCGACAGGCTGATCACGGTCTTGTCGTAGTTCGAGTTTTGCTGAGTGGTCTTGTTATACCCCGCCGCAAAGCCAAAGCTTAGATCGCGGCCCAAGAAGGCCGGTTCATTGAAGGCGATTTTGCTGTCCAGATTGTCAGAGCCGGTTTGCACGTTGAGCGTTAAGCCCTGACCACGGCCCAAGAAGTTGCGTTCCGAAAAGCCCAAGTTCAGGCCAAAACCGGTCGACATGCCATAGCTGGCCCCAAGGCTGAGCGAGCCTGTGGGCGCTTCGGTTACGGCCACTTTGACCACATCTTGGTCGGGCGCATTGCCGGGCACTTTATCAACCTGAACATCGCCAAAAAAGCCAAGCGCGCGGATGCGTTCGGCGGCTTGGGCAATTTCGCGCGGGTTCAGCGGATCGCCTTCGACAGCGCGGAACTGGCGGCGGATCACCGAATCAAGCGTGGTTGTGTTGCCTTCAATATCAATCCGCTCGACAAAGATGCGCGGGCCTTTGGTGATAGCAAACACCACATCCACCGTGCCATCGCGGTCGTTGCGTGTGACGCGCGGTTCAACCGTGACAAAGTTCAGCCCGTGTTTCAGGGCTAACGACTCCATCGCCTCGACATTGTTTTGGATGAGTGTGGGGGTATAGGTCACGCCCGTACGCAGGCGGCGCAGCGTGTCATATTCCGCCGGATCAACGCCTTCGACTTCGGAAATCGTGGAAACTTTGCCCACGGTGAAGCTTTGGCCTTCGGAAATGGTGAAGGTCATGAAAGTTGCGTTGCGGTCGCGGGCATAGGTGGCACCGGCGTCAAGGATCTGGAAATCCAGATAGCCATGCGACAGATAAAAATCGCCCAGCAACTTTTTGTCGGTTTCGATCCGGTCGACTTGGAACATATCGCGCTGGATCAGGTTGTGCAGAATGCCGGCCTGTTTGGTCGAAAGAATCTGGCGCAGGCGGTAATCAGAGAAGTCTTTGTTGCCCACAAAGCTAACCCGCGCCACTTCGGCAACCGATCCTTCAACGATTTCAAACACCACATCGACAGTGTTGTGCGCGCGGCGGATGATACGGGGTGTCACGGTGGCCGCCATGCGGCCGTTTTGGCGGTAGGCTTCGGCGATGATGGCGGCATCAGCCTCGGCTCCGGCGGGCGAATAGACTTGGCCGGTTTTCTCTTTGATAAATTTCTCGATATCGGGGTCTTTGATCAGGGCATTGCCTTGATAATCAATCGTGCCGATCATCGGGTTTTCCACCACTTTGATCAGCAAGCCATCCGCGCCCGTCACCAGCTCTACCCGCGCAAACAGGCCAGAGGCGACGATGCGCTGATAGGCGTCATTCAGGGCGGCATCTGTCACGACTTGTCCCTTGGGCAGGCCCAAGAAGGCAACAATCGTGGGCACGTCGACTTTATCGTTGCCCTCAACCGTCACGTTATCAAAGGTATAGCCAGCGGGCACGGGGGCCAAAGGCTGGGCGGGGGCCGTTTCCTCTATCCCCAACGACAGGCCAGAGGTGTCGGCGGTTTGCGCCCTCACCACGGCGACCATCACGCCGGTTCCCATCAGACCAAAGCCTGCGGCAAGGATCAAATTGCCCGTTGGCCCAAGCCCCAGACGCTTGCGCGCCACGCCCTTTGCCGCTTCGTTCTTGCCCATGTTCATCTTGCCACAGCCTCGCCCAAGTGCTGCAAGGGCCCATTGTGGCACCTGCTTGAACTTAAGTAGCTTTTTGTGCGCGCCTTGTCAAAAGCACCAAAGGGGCTGTGCTGCACCCTTGCGGCGGATTGGCCCATTTCCTGTGGATAAGTTTTGCACTGCGGCTTAGACGCAGCCGATCACGTCGTTAAAAATCGCAAACAGCATCAGCGCGCCCAGCAATCCAACCCCTGCCATCATCAACACTTGCAAGGCACGCGCATTGGGGGGGCGGCCCGTAACAGCCTCATAGGCATAAAACACCAGATGCCCGCCGTCTAACACCGGAATGGGAAACAGGTTCAACAAGCCGATCGACAGCGACACCAAAGCCAGCGTTTGCAAGAAACTTTCCCAACCAGAGCGCGCCGCAGCCCCCACCGCTTTGGCCATGCCAATGGGCGAAGACACGTTGCAACTGCTGATCTTGCCCGCAACCATATAGCCAAGGCCCGACAGGTTGACCTTGGCCATGTACCAGCCTTGCGCCCAAGCCAGATTGACCGCTTCAATAACGGACGGTGTGCGCACCAAGGGGTCAAACACCATGCCGCCGGTGATGCCGATCAGCCAGCGGGTTTCAAAGCCACCGTCGGCTGTGGGCAGATCACGGCGGCGCGGAGTTAGGGTGACATCAAGCGTTTCACCCGCGCGCCACAGGGTCAGATCAACGGGGGCACCGCCTGACGCCTCGATCAGCTTCGGCAATTGGCTAAAGCTGGCGATATCTTGGCCTGCGGCCTTTAAGATCACATCCCCCGCCTGAATGCCCGCATCTTCCGCCGCACTGGGGCTTTGCACGCTGGCGGCAAAGGGCGGCAAGGGATTGGGGCCATCAAGGCTTAGGCTTTGGGTATCGCGTATGACTTGGTAATGAACAACCGATTTTTCAGACAGGGTATCTGCCACGCTTAGGAAGGTAGACAGATCAGGGGTCGCCTGCCCTTCCATGGCTGTGATCGTGTCACCCACTTGCAAATGCGGACTGGCAAAGGGCAGGTCTTTCAAAGTGCCAATCGTCGGCTGGTCAACCGCGACCCCTTTCCACAAAATCACCGCCGCAAACAAAACCAGCGCCAGCAGAAAGTTCGCCAAAGGCCCCGCCACCACAGTTGCCGCCCGCGCCCAAAGCGGTGCGCCGTTCATGGTTTGGCGCTTTTGGGCGGCCGAAAGATCTTGCAGCGCAGCCAAATCGGCGCGCGAACTGGCATCGGCATCGCCCTTAAAGCGCACAAATCCGCCCAAGGGCACAGAGGCAATCTGCCACCGCGTACCGCGTTTGTCAGTCCACGCATACAAGCGCTTACCGAACCCTAACGAGAAAACCTCTGCCTGAATGCCGCACCAACGCCCCACGATGTAATGGCCGTATTCATGCACCGTAACAATGACCACGATGGCCACCAAAAAGCTGGCCAAAGTCCAGACCGAGCTTAAAAGGTCGGCGATATTGCTTGCGAAATCCATAGCTTGCCCAACCTTACGCTGTCTTGGTCATGCCCGAGGCCAATTCCCGTGCTGCCACCCGTGCGAGGTGGTCTATCGCCATGACATCGTCAAGGCTTGTCGCAACCTGCCCCATCTGCGGGTCGGCAGAAAGCCGCCCGATTGTGGCTTCGACCAAGTGCGACATCTGCATAAAGCCGATCTGGCCCGCGATGAAGTGATCCAGCGCCACTTCTTTGGCGGCGTTAAACACCGCCCCTGCCAAGCCACCTGCCTGCATCACCTCTTGTGCCAAGCGCAAAGCGGGGTAGCGGGTAAGGTCGGGGGCGCGGAAGGTCAACTTGCCAAGGGCCGCAAAATCAAGCCGTGCCACGGGCAAGGGTGCGCGGGCGGGCCAGTTTAGCGCATAGCCGATGGCGTGGCGCATATCGGGCGCGCCCAAGTGGGCCATGACTGCGCCGTCGTGAAAGGCCACGGCGGAATGGATGATCGATTCGGGGTGTATCACCACCTCGATCTGCGCAGGGGTGACGGCAAAAAACTCTTTCGCTTCAATCACCTCTAGCGCTTTGTTAAACATAGATGCGCTGTCGATGGTGATGCGTTGGCCCATCGCCCAGTTGGGATGGGCCGAGGCGTCTTGCAGCGTGGCGCTGGCCAGTTTTTCCAGTGGCCAATCGCGCAGCGCCCCGCCGGAAGCGGTCAGGATGATGCGCTCGACGGTTGTGATGTCTTCGCCCGCCAGCGCTTGGAAGATGGCGGAATGTTCGGAATCCACCGGCAAAATCCGTGCGCCATGTTTTGCAGCGGTCGCCAGCATCAGCGGCCCTGCCGTCACAAGGCTTTCCTTATTGGCCAGTGCCAAGGTTGCCCCAGTGGTCAAGGCCGCAAGGCCCGGCGCTAGGCCCGCTGCCCCCACGATGGCAGACATCACCCAATCGGCGGGGCGAAGGGCCGCCTCGATGATGGCCTTTGGGCCGGCAGCAGCCTCAACCCCGCTGCCCGCCAAAGCGGCGCGCAGATCGGGCAATAGGGCAACATCCGCCACCACAGCCACCTCGGCCCGCAACTGCCGCGCCACTTCAGCCAAACGCACCACATTGCGCCCGCCTGAAAGTGCCACGACCTGATAGCCTTGCGTGCGCGCCAAAAGATCAACCGTGCTTTCGCCGATCGAACCTGTCACCCCGAAGATCGAAATGCGGCGTGGATTGGTCATAGCATGTTCCCAAGCGGCAAGGGCAAAACCAGTTCCAGCAGCCAAACCGCCAGAATCGCCCCGATCAAAGCATCAAACCGGTCAATCACCCCGCCGTGGCCCGGAATAAGCCGCGATGCGTCTTTCACCCCCGCGCGGCGTTTGATCAGGCTTTCGACAATATCGCCCAACTGGCTTGCCAAAGCCACCGCGGGCGAGATGGCAACCAAGCCCCATCCCCCACCTTCCACCAGCACAAACCCCAAGCCGACCAAAGCTGCCCCCAGCCACCCCGCCACCGTGCCCGACCATGTTTTCTTCGGGCTGATCGAGGGCCAAACCTTCGGCCCCCCCAGCGAACGCCCCGCGAAATAGCCAAACACATCAGAAGCAACCACGATACACACCAGCCACACAACAATCACCGCACCGCGATGATCCAAGGCGATAAAGGCATGGGCCGACAGCAGCATGGCAAGGCTGTAAACAGAAATCAGCGCCGCATCCTTGCGCGGGGTCAGGGCAAGCGCAAGGGGGGCCAAAGCCAGCGCCAGAACGCCCCAGCCCTGCGCTTGGGCCAAGGCCAAGCCAAGACCGGCCAGCGCGGCAATCCCTGCCCGCATGATGGGATGGGCGGGCTGATCGCTAAGCGCAGCCAATTCCCACGCCATCAGCGCGTAAATCACCAAGGTCATGGCCAAAAACACCCAACCGCCCGCCAGAACTGACAGAATGCCCAAGCCTGCCAGCACCAAGCCTGACACCACCCGCACCCCAAGATCGCCCCACCTGCCGCCCGCCGCTTTGGGCGAGGATGGGGGCCTTGGCGAAAGGGGGGGCCTGTCTGTCATGCCCGCGCCACGCCGCCAAACCGCCGGTCACGGTTGCCAAAACGTTTCAGGATCAGCGCCAGTTCATCGGGTGTGAAATCGGGCCACAGGGTCGGGGTAAATTCAAACTCGGCATAAGCGGCCTGCCATGGCAGAAAGTTCGACGTGCGTGTTTCACCACTGGTGCGGATCACCAGATCGGGGTCGGGCAGGTCGCTGGTATCAAGGCGTTTGGAAATCAGCGCCTCGGTCACGGCGGAAGGGTCTAGGCGGCCTTCGGCGACATCGACGGTGATCGACCGGATGGCGCGGGTCAGTTCATCGCGCCCGCCGTAATTGATGGCGACGGTCAGGTTCAGACGGTTGAACTTGGCGGTGCGCTCTTCGATACCGGTCATCAGGCGTTGCAGGCGGGTATCAAGACGCGAGCGGTCGCCGATAAAGCGCATGCGCACCGATTCGGCGGCAAGCCTGTCGGCCTCGCGCTCGATATAGCGGGCAAAGATCGACATCAGGCCCAGCACTTCTTCGGTCGAGCGCTTCCAGTTCTCGGTCGAAAAGGCGTAGATCGTCAGCCATTCGATCCCCAGATCAGGGGCGCAGCGCACGATTTCCTTGACCCGTTCGGCGCCTTTGCGGTGGCCCACCAAACGCGGCCAGCCCTTTTGGGTGGCCCAGCGACCGTTGCCGTCCATGATAATGGCGACATGGGTCGCGGCAGGCTTTGCGCCCGGCTTGCTTGTGTCGTTCGCGCCCAAAAAGTCCCCCTCCCTTATGCCGCGCCTGCCTGCGGCAAGGGTTAGACCTGCATAATCTCGACTTGTTTGGCTTCGAGCAAGCGGTCAATCAGGGCAATGGCGCGATCGGTCATCTCTTGCACTTCTTCTTGCCACATTTTCTGATCGTCTTCGCCCATACCAGCGGTTTTGGCCTTTTTGATCATGTCCATCCCGTCGCGGCGCACGTTGCGCACGGCCACTTTGGCCCCTTCGGAATATTGCGCTGCAACCTTGGTCAACTCGCGGCGGCGTTGTTCGTTCAGTTCTGGGATCGGCAGGCGGATCAAGGGGCCGTCTGACACCGGATTGATGCCGATGCCGCTTTCGCGGATCGCCTTTTCCACCTTGCCAATCAAACCCTTATCCCAAACGTTGATCACCACCATGCGCGGTTCGGGCACGTTGATTGTGCCCAATTGGTTGATCGGCGTCATTTGGCCGTAAGCATCCACCTGAATAGGATCGAGCATGGAAGCCGAGGCCCGCCCCGTGCGCAAAGACGCAAAATCGCCCTTAAGCGAATTCAGCGCCCCTTCCATCCGACGTTGCAGGCCGTCGCTGTCAATTTCCAGATCGTCTTGCGCCATGGTGTCCTCTTAGATGCCTTGGGGCGGGGGTTTTGGCCCCCACCTCTTACCCTTTTGCCGCTTCTAGCAGCAAAACATTGGCCTGTGAAAGACCGCTGTCGGGCAAAACTATGCCACGCGGCCGCGGCGGCCGCCTTAGCCGTGCACGCGGGTGTAAGTGCCTTGGCCCGACAGAATGCCTTTGAAACCGCCCGGTTCATCCAAGGAAAACACGATGATCGGCAGGTCATTGTCGCGCGCCAAAGCGATGGCGCTGGCATCCATGACGCCGAGGTGCTGTTGCAACACCTCGTCATAGGTCACTGTTTCATAGCGCTTGGCGTCGGCGTGTTTCTTGGGGTCTTTGTCATACACCCCGTCAACCTTGGTGCCCTTGAAGATCGCCTGACAGGCCATTTCATTGGCGCGCAGGGTGGCTGCGGTATCGGTGGTGAAATAGGGGTTGCCCGTGCCTGCGGCAAAGATGCAAACGCGCTTCTTTTCCAGATGGCGCACGGCGCGGCGGCGGATATAGGGCTCGCAGACCTGATCCATCGGAATGGCCGAGATGACGCGGGTAAAGATGCCCACAGCTTCCAACGCCGCCTGCATCGCCAAAGCGTTCATGACGGTGGCAAGCATGCCCATGTAATCGGCGGTCGTGCGCTCCATCCCCTGCGCGCTGCCTTGCAACCCGCGAAAAATATTACCGCCACCGATCACCATGCAAATCTCAACCCCCAGATCGTGAACGGATTTCACCTCTTGCGCGATGCGGGTGACGGTGGGCGGATGCAGGCCATAGCCAAGGTCGCCCATCAGCGCCTCTCCGGAAATTTTCAGCATAACGCGGGAGTAGCTGATCTTGGCATCTTTTTTCGACATGGTGGCCCCGCTGTGCGTGTTGTTGGCATTGCGCCCAAAATGCGGCAAAACGGGGGAAGGTTCAACCAGTGGTCAGCAAGGCGGGGGCCTGCCGCCGCACCCTCGGAGTGTTTAGACCAAGATGACAGGGATAGAGGGGCTTTCGCGCGAGCTGCCTGTGCTGATTGCGGGGCCAACGGGCAGCGGGAAATCCGCCCTAGCTATGGCGCTTGCCGCGCGCGACGGGCGGGTGATTGTGAATGCCGATGCCTTGCAGGTTTATGAATGCTGGCGGGTGTTAAGCGCGCGGCCTTCGATATCAGACGAGCAGGCTTTGCCCCATGCGCTTTATGGCCATGTCGGGCGCGAGTGCGACTATTCCGTTGGGGCGTGGCTGCGCGAGGTGGCGGGGCTGTTGTCGCGGCCTGTGGTGATTGCCGGCGGCACAGGGCTGTATTTTCGCGCTTTGACCGAGGGTTTGGCCGAAATTCCGCCCATTCCCGCCGCCATTCGGGCCGAGGCGGATGCCTTGCGCCTATCGGGGCAGATTGACGTGATGCGCGCGGCGTTAGATGCGGCGACGGCGGCCAAAACCGACCTGCTAAACCCCGTGCGCGTTCAGCGCGCTTACGAGGTGCAGCGGGCCACGGGGCGCGGAATGGCCGCGTGGCAGGCCGACACCGTCGCCCCGATCTTGCCACTTTGCGACGCGCAAACCCTTGTTTTGCAGCCCACCGTGCCTTGGCTTGACGCCCGAATCGCGCGGCGTTTTTCCGTGATGTTGGAGGAAGGCGCCCTTGACGAGGTGCGCGCCGCCCTGCCCCATTGGCAGCCAGAACGGCCTTGGGCGCGCGCCATCGGGGCGCCGGAACTGGTGGCGCATCTGCGCGGCGAGATCAGTTTAACGGCAGCACGCGATGGCGCCATCCTAGCCTCGCGCCAATATGCCAAGCGCCAGCGCACTTGGTTTCGCGCAAGGATGGCGAATTGGACGCAAGCAATCCCGGGCTAAGGCCAGGGCTAAGGACGGGGCTAAGGACGGGCCTGTCCATCCAAAGGTTTCACCGCATTCCCCCAAAGTGCGATTTTTCAATGGTAACTTAACCCGATTCACGCTAAGCAATCACTGCCACCCGCTACGAGATAGTCGACTTTCGATGCAAGGCCCTGCGCCGACCACCTCTTTTCGATTGAGTGCCATTCCACGGCTTGCCGGTGGGGATCGGTGGCGGGTGGAAAGTATGCGGTCATTGGAAGAGCCGTGTTTTTTATGGTTCACCAAGGGTCAGGGCCGCATTACAATCGCAGGCCAAACGCGCGGTTATACGGCCCACAATGGGATATTCATTCCAAAAGGCGTGATGCACGGCTTTGAGGTTGGCGCGCAAGTATTTGGCACAGCGGTATTTTTTGGCCAAGATGCCAGCACACATCTGCCCCTTTCCCCCATTCATCTGCGCATTCGCGAAGTGCTTACCCAGCAAGAGTTAAACACCACGCTCGATGCCATCCAGCGCGAATTGGACAGTGACCAATCTGGAAATCTGCGTGCCGCGCGGGCTTATATCGACTTGCTGTCAGTTTGGATTGAACGCCAAGCCCTTAAGCTGGGCGACGAAGGTGTCAAGAACGACGCCTCGCGCAGGTTGGTGGCGCGCTTTACCGCCTTGATGGAGCAGAAATTTCGCTCTGGCGCGGGGGTGGGCGATCTTGCGGGCGAATTGGGCGTGACGGCGACCCATTTGACGCGGTGCTGTCGGTTGACCAGTGGGCGATCGGCGATTGATCTGCTGCAAGACCGCCGGATATTTGAGGCGCGCAAGCTGTTGGCCGAAACCAAAATGCCGGTGAATGTGATCGGGTCTAGCCTTGGTTTCACCTCGGCCGCCTATTTCACCCGCGCGTTCCAGAATCGCACCGGCACCTCGCCCCGCGCGTTTCGCAACAGCCTGTAGCCGATTCGCGCGCCTGTAAGGGGGCGGCAGGATTCCGTTTAAGCGGAATTATTTGCACCGCCGCGCCAACATCTTGGCCAGCGCGGGGCCGTTAAATAACGCTCGCCCCCATGCCGCAGCGCAGCAACTTCCCATTGCGGCACCCACTTGTCGCAAAAGTTATAGGGGGCGACGAATCCAAGCGTTGACGCAGGCCCCGAAAAGGTGCGGAATAGGCGCGTGAGCACGTGCACCGCGCCAGCCTCGCCGGTTCGCCGGTACAGCGCGCGCAAGCGGTGCCGCTGACGAACGATAACGAGGGCAATAGCCCGACAGGGAGACGACCATGAACGATATGACAAGGATCGACGCTTTGCATCCGGGTGCAGAAATGCACTTGGCCGAAGTGAAGGCCGGCGAACTAAGCCGCCGTGAGTTCCTGACCCGCACCACCGCTTTGGGTGTGTCGGCTGTCGCCGCTTACGGCCTGCTGGGCCTTGAAGCGCCCGCCAAAGCCGCAGACGTCAAAGTTGGCGGCGTTGTGCGCGTGGCGATGGAAACCAAGGCGATGAAAGACCCGCGCTTGGCAGACTGGCCGCAGATTGCGAACGTCTACCGTGGCTGGCTGGAATATCTGGTGCAGTACAACCCCGACGGCTCGTTCGAAGGTCGTTTGCTGGAATCGTGGGAAGCCAACGCTGACGCGACCGGCTACACGATGAAAGTGCGCCCGGGTGTGACTTGGAACAACGGCGATGCTTTCACCGCCGATGACGTGATCTTCAACTTCACCCGTTGGGCAGATGGCTCGGTTGACGGCAACGCCATGGCGTCGCGCTTCCCCGGCCTGACCGAACAGGTCGCCAAGGTTGACGCCGCTGGTGCCGCTGTGGTTGACGACAAGGGCAACCCTGTCATGGTCAACAAACTGCGTGACGGTTCGGTTGTGAAGATCGACGACAACACGGTTGAACTGAAAATGTCGGTGTCCGACATTGCGGTTGTGGCCGCTATCTCTGACTATCCGGCCGCTATCGTACACTCGTCGTTCAAAGACGGCGATGATCCTGCCGTTAATGGCATCGGCACCGGCCCCTATGTTCCGGGCGAAATGTCGGTTGGCCAGAAGATGACCATCGTGCGCGCCCCCGAAAGCCATAAGTGGTGGGGCGGCGTAGCACCGCTGGACGAAATTCACTACATCGACTTTGGCACCGATCCCTCGGCCATGGTCAACCTCGCCAACTCTGACGAGATTGACATGAACTACGAATCGACCGGTGAATTCATCGACCAGCTGAACACCTTGGGCTGGACCAAGTATGAAGCTGTCACCGCTTCGACCATCGTGTGCCGCTTCAACTCGGCCACGTCGGATCTGTACAAAGAAAAAGAAGTCCGCTCTGCCCTGCAGCGCGCGATTGATCCGGCTGTTGTGCTGGAACTGGGCTATAAGGGCCTTGGCACCACGGCTGAAAACCACCACGCTTGCCCGGTTCACCCGGAATACGCCAAGCTTGATGCGCAAACCTTCGACAAAGCAGGCGTCAAAGACGTTCTGGCCAAGCACAATCTGGCCGATGCCGAGTTTGAGTTCATCTCGCTGGATGGCGGCTTTGAGCTGGATACTTCTGACGCCGTGGCAGCCCAGCTGCGCGACGCAGGCGTGAACGTGAAGCGCACCGTTATGCCGGGTTCGACCTTCTGGAATGATTGGCAGAAGTACCCCTTCTCGTCGACCACCTGGAACCACCGCCCGCTGGCCGTGCAGAACATGCAGTACGCCTACACCTCGACCGGTTCGTGGAACGAAACCGGCATGGCGAATGCCGACTTTGACGCAGCTATGACCGCAGCTTTGGCCCTTGCAGACGGCGAAAAGCGCCGCGAGCAGGCAGCGATCTTGGAAAAGATCCTGCAAGATGAAGGCTATATCATCCAGCCCTACTGGCGCTCGCTGTATCGCCACGCCAAGCCGAATGTCGTGGGCGCAGTGATGCACCCCTCGATGGAGCACCACCACTACCTGTGGTCGCTGGCCTAAGCGCTTAAATCGGGGCGGGGGCGCTGGGTTCAGCGCGCCCGCCCTTTTTCATTCTGACCCTTTGGGTCTGTCTGGCACGGTAGGAAGCTTTCATGCTCGCATTCGTGATCCGGCGTCTGGGTGTGATGCTGGTGACGGCTTTGGTTTTGACCTTTGTCGTTTTCTATCTCACCAATTTGGCCCCGAATTTGGAAAAACTCGCCCGCTCGGAAGGGTCGGTCCGTATGACGGATGCGGCCGTGGCATCGTGGCTGGACGAGCATGGCCATACCGGTTCGGTGTTTTATCGCTATGCCGAATGGCTGGGGGCGGCACCCGGTTGGGTGCGCACCGATGAAAAGGGTGTGACGCGCGGGCTGTGCATCGGGCAGCGCGACGATCCGGCCTTAGCGCCGAAGCGTTGCGGGATTTTTCAGGGCAACTGGGGCTTTTCGACCGTTTTCAAGAAGACGGTTCTGTATTCGCTGGGCAAATCTATGGCGGCCACGGGTTGGTTGATGCTGGCGGTGATGCTGGTGATGGTGCCAATCGCGCTGGTGATTGGCGTTCTGGCAGGAATGCGCGAAGGCTCGCGCACCGACCGCGTGCTGTCGACCTTTTCCATCGCCACAAGTGCAACGCCGGAATATGTGTCGGGCGTGATTTTGGTGGCGCTGTTGGCCTCTCCGGCCACGGGGCTTTCGCCTTTGTTGGCGCAATGGGGCTGGATCGGCAAAAAGACGCTGTTCATGGGCACGGCGACCTCTGCCATGGATCACATCACGTTTTGGAATTTTGGCCTGCCTGTGGCGACGATTGCGCTGTACGGCGTGGGGTATATCGCCCGCATGACCCGCGCTTCGATGACCGAGGTGATGACGCAACAATATATCCGCACCGCACGGCTTAAGGGCGTCAGCTTTCGCCAAGTGGTGCTGCGCCACGCGCTGCGCAATGCGATGATCGCGCCCTTTACCGTGATTATGTTGCAATTTCCCTATCTGCTCAACGGTGTGGTGATTACCGAAACCCTTTTCAATTACAAAGGCTTCGGCTGGATGCTTGTCACCGCTGCGGGCAATAACGACATCGAGATGTTGTTGGGCGCGTCTGTGGTGGCTGTGATCTTTGTGCTTCTGACCCAGCTGATTTCCGACATCGGCTATGTCTTCCTTAATCCCCGAATTCGGCTGGGCTGATATGAGTGAACCTTTATCTTGGGCCGCAATCTTCGGGCTGATGGCCAAGCAGTTTTGGCCCGTTTGGGTGGCGCTGGCCGTAACCTTTGCGCTGTCGTTTCGCTTTAAGCGGCGCTTGGGGCTGTATGGCAAGCTGTTTGACAGCCCCGTGGCGATCGTAGGCTTTGCCATCGTGATGTTTTGGGTCTTCACCGCAATTTTTGCCAATGTCATCATGACCTTCGATCCTTTGGCGCAACTGGGCTCGGTCAAGAACCCGCTGCCCGGTGCTGTGGTGCCTGACGGGGTTGAGGGGCAGTATAAGTGGTTCCTTTTGGGCGGCGACCACCTTGCGCGCGATGTGTTTTCCCGCATGGTGATGGGGGCACGGCAGGTGTTGATCATTGCCCCTGCGGCCACGACCTTTGCCTTTTTGGTGGGCATCACGCTGGGCCTACCTGCGGGCTATATCGGCGGGCGCTTGGATACTGCGCTGTCGTTTCTGGCGAACCTTGTTTTGGCTTTTCCGGTGATCTTGCTGTTCTACCTGCTGGTGACACCCGAAATTCGCAACACCGGCATTCCGGTCGTCTTGGCGGCGGTGCTGTTTTTGATCCCCATCGCGTTCTTTGCGATCTTGTTTCAGTCGCGCTTTCACACCAGCCCAAACAAGCGCAACCTTTACGTCGGCATCACGCTGGTTTTGGGCCTGTGGGCCTATTCGGGCCTTGCCTTTAACGCCGACCCCTTGGGGGTTTGGGGCATGGACCCGAACCTGCTGAACGTGTTCGTGTCAGTGGTCTTCGTCAACGCGCCCACCGTGTTTCGCATCGTGCGCGGCATCGTGATGGATATCAAATCGCGCGACTATGTGGCGGCAGGCCAAACGCGCGGCGAAAAGGCGTGGTACATCATGCTGTGGGAGATTTTGCCCAACGCACGTGGCCCCCTGATCGTCGATTACTGCCTGCGCATTGGCTATACGACGATCTTGTTGGGAACCTTGGGCTTTTTCGGCCTAGGGGTGACGCCTGAAAGCCCTGACTGGGGGTCAACCATCAACGCCGGTCGCAAACTGCTGTCGATGGTGCCCCACCCTGCCGTCGTGCCTGCGCTGGCTTTGATGAGCCTTGTGTTGGGGCTGAACCTGCTGGCCGATGGCCTGCGCGAAGAAAGCCTGAAGGATTGAGGATGTGATGACCAACACGATCTGGGACGCTTCTCAACCGATTCTGGAAATCGAGAACCTGTCGATTTCCTTCTTCACTCGTATGCGTGAAATTCCCGCTGTGATGGATTTTTCCTGCAAAGTCATGGCGGGCGAGGCTATGGGCTTGGTGGGCGAATCTGGCTGCGGTAAGTCGACCGTGGCTTTGGGGGTGATGCGCGATCTGGGCAAGAACGGGCAGATTGTGGCGGGGTCGATCAAGTTCAAGGGCCGCGATCTGGTGAAAATGAGCGAAGAAGAGCTGCGTCATCTGCGCGGATCTGAAATTGCGATGATCTATCAAGAACCCATGGCATCGCTGAACCCCGCGATGAAGATCGGCGCGCAACTGATTGAAGTGCCGATGATTCATCAGGGCATGGCGCGGGCAGAGGCGTGGGCGTTGGCGCGCCAGATCGTCGCCGATGTGCGCCTGCCCGACCCTGACCGCATCTTGAACGCCTTTCCCCACCAGCTTTCGGGCGGCCAGCAACAGCGCATCGTCATCGCCATGGCGCTGATGTCAAAACCCGCGCTGTTGATCTTGGATGAACCCACCACCGCGCTGGATGTGACGGTGGAAGCGGGGATTGTCGATCTGGTGAAAGATTTGGGGCAGAAGTACGGCACATCCATGCTGTTTATCAGCCACAATCTGGGCCTGATCATGGATGTCTGCGATAGGCTTTGCGTGATGTATTCGGGCGAGGCGGTGGAAACCGGCGCTGTTGCCCAAGTGTTTGACGATATGCGCCATCCTTACACGCAGGCGCTGTTTCGTTCGATCCCGCTGCCCGGTGCGGATAAGAACGCACGGCCCCTGATCTCGATCCCCGGCAACTTCCCCCTGCCCCATGAACGCCCCAAGGGCTGCAACTTTGGCCCGCGCTGCGAGTATTTTCAAGCGGGGCGCTGTGATGCGGGCGATGTGGCGATGGCAGAGGTGCCGCAGGGTGATCGCCACGCCTCACGCTGCGTGAAGTGGGATGAGATTGATTGGACAGCCGCGCCTAAGGCGCGGATCGTGAAGGAAAAAGCGCCTATCGGCAAAGTGGTTTTGCAGATGGACGATTTGAAGAAATACTACGCGGTTTCGGGCGGCGCTTTTGGCGGTGGCCATGCCAAAGTGGTGAAGGCCAACGAAACGCTGAGTTTTGCAGCCCATGAAGGCGAAACGCTGGCGATTGTGGGCGAGAGTGGCTGTGGCAAATCAACCTTTGCCAAGGTGTTGATGGGGCTGGAAACGGCCACCTCTGGCACGATCACGCTGTTTGACGAACAGGTGCAATCGACACCGATTCAAAAGCGCTCGGTTGATACTGTGTCGTCGGTGCAGATGGTGTTTCAAAACCCGTTTGACACGCTCAACCCCTCGATGACGGTTGGCCGCCAGATCATCCGCGCTTTGGAAGTGTTTCATATTGGGTCGTCAGATGCCGACCGCACGGACCGGATGCTGGAACTACTCGACCTAGTAAAACTGCCCCGCGCCTTTGCCGAACGCATGCCGCGCCAGTTGTCTGGCGGGCAAAAGCAGCGCGTGGGGATTGCACGGGCCTTTGCGGGGGGCGCAAAAGTGGTGGTCGCCGATGAACCCGTGAGCGCCTTGGATGTATCGGTTCAGGCGGCGGTGACCGATCTGCTGATGGATATTCAGCGCGAGAATAAGACAACCTTGCTGTTCATCAGCCATGATCTGTCGATTGTGCGCTACCTGTCTGACCGCGTTTTGGTGATGTATCTGGGCCATGTGGTGGAAATGGGGTCGACTGACCAAGTCTTTCAGCCGCCCTATCACCCTTACACCGAAGCCCTGCTATCTGCCGTGCCCGTGGCCGACACCAAGGTGATCCGCAAGCGCATCGTGCTAGAGGGTGACATTCCTTCTGCGATGAACCCGCCGTCGGGCTGCCCGTTCCAAACGCGGTGTCGGTGGAAATCGCAAGTGGCTGGGGGCCTGTGTGACAGCCAAATGCCGCCCGTGCAGGTCTTGCAAGGCGGGCATCAGATCAAGTGCCACCTAAGTGCCGATGTCTTGGGCAAGATGGAGCCTGTGATCACCTTTGCCGCCGAATAAAACGGCTTAGCCCAGAATTGCAGCCACGTAGTTCTGGGTTTCTTGATAATCGGGCACACCGCCGGCCGCCTCTACCGCCTCTGGCCCCGCATTATAGGCTGCAAGGGCCAGTTTCCATGTGCCAAAGCGGGCATACATCATCGCCAGATAGCGCGCCCCGCCGTCTAGGTTCGATTGCGGGTCGGTTTCATCCACGCCCAAATGGTCGGCGGTTTCAGGCATCAACTGCGCCAAGCCGACCGCCCCTTTGGGCGAGACAACATTGGGGTTCCATCCGCTTTCTTGCTGCACCAAGCGCAGGAACAAATCTTCGGGCACATTATATTTGCGCGCCGCAGCCTTGGCCATTTCAAGGTAAAGCCCGCGATATTTGCCCGAATAATGCAAACGTGTGGCATCACGCTCGCCCCCGCTTAGGGCCACGGTTGAATATTGGTCAGCCAATTTGCCATCGAGCAAAGCCACCTGCGCGCGAAACAGCGCCGCGCGGCTTTTGTGGCTGGTGCCGCCAAACTTTAGCCCTTCGCCCATAGCCGCAGAGCTAAGAGATAAGCCTAGTAAGGCGGTCAAAAAGAGGGTGGAAGATGATCTGTGCAAGAGCATGACGCCTTTTAGCGCCCCGATAGCGCGATCTACGCCTTAGTCTTAGGAAATTTCGCGGCGCAATCCAATAGATTTCAAACCGCAATACGATGATTGGCCAGAATCACGCCGACTTTTGCCCCTCGGCCCCAACCAACGTGCCGCGCATCAGGTCTTCGATCAGGATCGACACCAGTTGCGCGCGGCCTGTAACGCCCGATTTGCGGTAAATCGCGTTCAGGTGGGTTTTGATCGTACCCTCGGCCGAACCGCGCAACTGGGCAATTTCGGTGATGGAATAGCCCTTGATGCTAAAGGTCGCCACATCAGATTCGGTCGGGGTCAGCGCCCAAGTGCGAAAATAGGCTTCCATCACATCGCCCAAAGCGCCTGACGCGACGTTCATGCTTTCCTGCATCCGCTTTTGACGCCCGATCAACCGCCACAGCACCAAGGTTTCAAACACCAAGCCCAAGATCAACCCGAACGAAGCGGCAAATTCTGACAGGTTGGCCGGATCCGACAGGCCCGCCAGCCCTTGCGGCAAAATGTCGGTCACAACATCGCCGATGAAAATGATACCGCAGACAGCCTGTAATAGGATCAGGGCGGCGACTTTCCAAATTTCTGTCGCCTTTTGAATGGTCACGCGCGTCATCGGTTTGCCTTGGTTGCGGCGCTGAAAACCCGCGCCCGATGGTGACTTAGCGCGCCGCGCGCCCGTCGAAAAGGGGGGGCATCGTGCGACGCGCGGAATTGATCTGACACTTTGGCCCACCGGATTTGACGCGCGCATTGCGGCGGCGCGGCTCCGTGGGCTATAAGTTTTTCTTAACCAAGTTCGGCGAGGCTGTCGAAACACAGCAATCAGGGAGAGCGTTATGGCTGGCGTCAACAAAGTGATCATCGTGGGCAACCTTGGGGCAGACCCCGAGGTGCGCAGCTTTCAAAACGGCGGCAAGGTGGTCAACCTGCGCATCGCCACATCGGAAACATGGCGCGACAAAGCCTCGGGCGAGCGTAAGGAACGCACCGAATGGCATTCGGTCGCCATTTTCAACGAGGCTTTGGGCAAGATTGCCGAGCAATATTTGAAAAAAGGCTCGACCGTTTACATCGAAGGCCAGTTGGAAACGCGCAAGTGGCAAGACCAATCGGGTGCTGATCGCTACACGACAGAAATCGTTCTGCGCCAGTTCCGCGGTGAGTTGACCTTGCTGGGTGGCCGTGACGGTGCTGCGCGTGGTGGCAGTGATGATCGCGGTGGCTATGACGATGCCGGCTACGGTGGCGGTGCTGCCGCTGGCGGCGGCAGCTCTCGCGGCGCGCCGTCTGGCGGCAATGCCGGTGGCGCGAAGTCGGGCGGGCGGTCTGATCTGGATGATGAAATCCCGTTTTGATCTGAATTTCGCCCCCTCAACGGCTGCTCTGGACCTTGGCGCAGAATTCCCTATATAATCGCTCAACAACTAAAGCGAGCGTGCCATGACCGAGCAGCCGGACAAGATCGAGGGCGCCCCCCTGATCCGCCCTTCGACCACCGACCATCCGCTGTATGAGGCGGTGGTGAACGCCTGCCGCACCGTGTTTGATCCGGAAATTCCGGTGAATGTGTTCGACCTTGGGCTGGTCTATACGATTGAAATCTCAACCGAAAACGTGGTCGACATCGCCATGACCCTGACAGCCCCCGGTTGCCCTGTGGCGGGCGAAATGCCCGGCTGGGTGGAAGCGGCCGTCGAATCTGTGGGCGGCGTGAAGGAAGTGAAAGTGGCGATGACCTTTGATCCGCCCTGGGGGATGGAGATGATGTCAGACGAAGCCCGTCTGGAACTGGGCTTTATGTAGACCACGCGCCCCTTGCCCTTTGGGCCGGTAAAAGGCACCTTTGGCAAACAAACTGCCCGTCGCGTCTTGGAACCACCCCCATCAGACCCTACCTTAGCGAAAAGGAGACTTGTTATGTTTGGCATTCCCGGCAAAGCGGCCGTCACCTTATCGCCCATCGCGGCCAAGCAAATCGCGGGGTTGATGGCGTCTAAGGGGTCACAGGGCCTGCGCATTGGCGTCAAAAAGGGCGGCTGTGCGGGTATGGAATACACGATGGATTATGTCACCACCGTCAACCCGCTGGACGAAGTGGTCGAACAAGACGGCGCGCGCGTGCTGATCGCGCCGATGGCGCAGATGTTTCTGATCGGCACCGAGATTGACTACGAAATGGGCCTGCTGGAAAGCGGCTTTAAGTTCCGCAATCCGAACGTGGCCGAAGCCTGTGGGTGTGGCGAATCGATCAAATTCAAAGATCAACCCGCCGCCTGACGCGGTTTTGCAGCTTTTCAAATCGGTGTGTTTTGGCTAGGCCTGCCTGTAGCAACAGGAGGCCGCTATGAAAAAACTCGCCGCTGGCAATTGGAAGATGAACGGCACGACGGCCGCTTTGGAAGAGATGCGCGTGCTTTTGGCCGCCCACCCTGCCCCAGCTTGCGAGATGCTGCTGTGCCCGCCTGCCACCTTAATCGCCCAAGCCGCTTACCACACCAAAGGCAAAGCGCTGCACATCGGCGGGCAAGATTGCCATACCAAGGCGTCGGGCGCGCATACCGGTGACATTTCAGCCGCCATGCTAAAAGATGCCGGCGCAAGCCATGTGATCTTGGGCCACTCTGAACGCCGCGCTGACCACGGCGAGACGAATGCGTTGGTGAAAGCCAAGGCCGAAGCCGCCCTTGCCGCTGATCTGATCGCCATCGTCTGCTTGGGCGAAACCGAAGCGCAGCGCGATGCGGGCGAGACTTTGGCGCTGTGTGGCAACCAGTTGCACGGCTCGATCCCTGCGGGGGCGACTGCGGCCAATGTTGTGATCGCTTATGAACCGGTTTGGGCCATTGGCACGGGCCGCACCCCGACGCTGGAGCAAATCGCCGAGGTGCACGCCTTTTTGCGCGCCGAGCTGGCGAAAGCCTTGGGCGAAGACGGCCACGGCGTGCGCATTCTTTATGGCGGGTCGGTCAAACCCTCTAACGCTGCGGAAATTTTCGCGGTGCAGGATGTTGACGGCGCTTTGGTTGGCGGGGCCAGCCTGAAGGCGGCTGATTTTGGGGCCATCGTGGCAGCCCTTTCCGCCGCCTGACCTAGCAAGCTTGTCGCGCTTGGAACAGTCAAGGCTAGGGCGGTCGGGTTAGAAAGCTTTATGAACACACCCCTGCCCCCCGCCCGCCTTTGGACTGCGCACCTGATTTGCGTGCTGGCGATGCTAACTTGGTCTTCGGGCCTGCCAGCCAACACCTTCCTCATGCCCACGCTGCACCCGATGGCGCTTGCCGCCGCGCGGATGATTTTGGCGGCGGCGGTTTTGATGCCGTTCTGGCTGTGGTTGGATGGCTGGGATGCGCTGCGCAAAGCCAATTGGAAGATGGGCATCGCCGTGGGCAGTTTTGTCGGCCTTGGCAGTCTGTTGGTGATTGCGGGGCAATCACTGACCGATTCGGTCACTGTGGCGGTGATCTCTGCCGCCTTGCCGGTGATTGGCGTGGTGGTGGAAATTGCGTTGGATGGGCGCAAGATCACCTTGCCCTTGGTCTTGGGCTTTGGGCTGGCATTATGTGGCGGGGTGGTGGCCTTGGGCACCAGCATTAAGGGCGTCAGCTTTGGCATCGGCGCGTTGCTGTGTGTGCTGTCGACCTTTTTCTACACGCTTGGGTCGCGCTGGACGATCACGGCCCTGCCCGGCCTGTCATCCTTGGGGCAAACCACGATCACCTTGGTCGGCGGCGCGGTGGCGATGAGTGTGGTCTTTCTGGCCACCGTGCCCTTTGGCATCGCCCAAGGCCCCAATATGGCCGCGATGGGCGGGCGTGAATGGGCGGCTTTGTTGATCTTTGTCATGGGATCGCTGACCTTAAGCCAAGTTTTCTGGGTGATCGGCGTGCGGCGTTTGGGCATCGCTATGGCCGCATTGCACATCAACGCGACACCGTTTTATGTGATGCTGATGGCGGTCATGCTGGGTGGGGTGTGGAACTGGTGGCAAGCCGCTGGGGCTGCACTGGTGGGTTTTGGCGTGATCGTCGCCCAAGGATTGCCCAAGAAAGCCAACTGATGCGCCAATTTTCCCAATCGCCCACCGATCCTGCCTTTGTGCAAAATCCCTATCCGTTCTACGAACAGGCCCGCGCCGCTGGCCCTTTCTTTCACTGGGCTGATTACAGCCTAACCTGTACCGGCAATGCCGCCGCCTGTAGCGCCATTTTCCGCGACCGGCGCTTTGGCCGCGAAAGCCCCGAACCCTTGAACATCCCCGACCATCTGCGTCCCTTTTACGCGGTCGAGGCGCATTCGATGTTAGAACTGGAAGCCCCCCGCCACACCCGCCTGCGCAGTTTGGTGCTGCGCGCCTTCACCTCGCGCCGGATTGACGCTTTGGGGCCGCAAATCAGCGCCCTGTCGCATCAGTTGATTGATGCCTTTCCCGATGGCCCCTTTGATCTGCTGGCGCATTTTGGCCAAAAACTACCCGTGATCATCATCGCCCGCCTGCTGGGCGTGCCCGAAGAGATGGCGCCCGATCTGCTGAAATGGTCAAACGCCATGGTGGGCATGTATATGGCCGGCCGCGACCGCGCCCGCGAAGACCGCGCCGTTGCCGCGACCGAGGCGTTTGTGGCCTTTCTGCGCGGCTATGTCGAAGACCGCCGCGCCAAGCCTGCCGATGATCTGATCACCCACCTGATCGCCGCCGAAGAAGACGGCGAGCGCCTTTCAACGGACGAGTTGATCACCCACCTGATCGCCGCCGAAGAAGACGGCGAGCGCCTTTCAACGGACGAGTTGATCACCACCTGCATTCTTTTGCTGAACGCGGGGCACGAGGCGACGGTGCACACGATTGGCAACGGGGTGAAGCTGGTGCTGGAAACTGGTGCGCAAGGGGCGATGGCCGATCCTGACCCTTTGGTGGAAGAGATCCTGCGCTTTGACCCTGCGCTGCATATGTTCACCCGTTGGGCCTATACCGATGTCGAGGTGATGGGGCACAAGTTTAAGCGCGGCGATCAGGTGGGCCTGTTGCTGGCGATGGCCAACCGCGATGCGGGCGTGTGGGACGACCCGCACCGCTTTGACCCGACCCGCCCCATCAAACCCAACACCAGCTTTGGCGCAGGCGTGCACTTTTGCGTCGGCGCGCCCCTAGCGCGGCTGGAACTGCGGCTGGCCCTGCCGATTCTTTTCGCCCGCCGCCCCGATCTGCGGCTGGCCGAGGTGCCAAGCTACGCTGATGTCTACCACTTTCACGGGCTGCAACGGTTGATGGTTGTTTAATGAAAAAGGCCGGAGTTTCCTCCGGCCTTTGCCAAACCGTGATCTGGTAGGATCAGGCCTGATTCATCTTTGCCACTTCGGCAGCAAAGTCTTCTTTTTCTTTCTCGATGCCTTCGCCAACCGACACGCGGGCATAGCCCGTGATGGTCACGCCAGCATCCTTGGCGGCTTGCTCAACCGTCACGTCGGGGTTGATCACAAACTGCTGACCCAACAGGGTGTTTTCCGACAAGAAGCGCTTCATCCGGCCCGGGATGATGTTGTTATGAATAACAGCATCGGGCTTGGGCTTGGCCGAGGAGGCGTTTTCTTCCAAAGCCTTGGCGGTTTGCACGGCCAGTTCACGCTCCATCACGACCGGATCAAGCGAGGCTTCCGACAGGGCCAGCGGTGCGGTGGCGGCGATGTGCATGGCAAACTGTTTGCCAATCACTTGCGCTGCATCGGCAGGGCCGGTCAAAGCAACCAGAACGCCGATCTTGCCCATGCCTTCGGTGGCGGCGTTGTGCACATAAGACACAACCGTATCGCCTTCCAAAACGTGCATCCGGCGCAGGGTCATGTTTTCGCCAATGCGCGCGATGGCGGCGTTGATCACAGTTTCCACCGCTTCGCCGTTCAGATGCGAGGCTTTGAGAACTTCAATCGTCGTGCCCGTTTCCAAGGCAACCTTGGTCACTTCACGCACCAGCGACTGGAAGTCGGGGTTTTTGGCGACAAAGTCGGTTTCCGAGTTGATCTCAACCGCGACACCGCGGCCATTGTTGACAGCAACGCCCACCAAGCCTTCCGCAGCCACACGGTCTGCCTTTTTGGCAGCCTTGGCCAAGCCTTTGGTGCGCAGCCAGTCGACGGCGGCTTCCATGTCGCCATTGGTTTCGACAAGCGCCTTTTTGGCGTCCATCATGCCTGCGCCGGTCGATTCGCGCAGTTCTTTCACCATTTGTGCGGTGACGGTCATGCTAAAGTCTCCACTGTTCTAGAAATGGCAGCAGGCGGGATATACCCCCGCCCGTTACCAGATTTGTGAAACCAGCCCCGCATCTGCGGCGGGGCCGAAAGATTAGGCTTCTACGGCTTCTTCAACCGGCGCATCGTCCAACGCGCCAAGGTCAACACCGGCGGCCCCCATTTGGGCGGTCATACCGTCCAAAGCGGCGCGGCTGATCAGGTCGCAGTACAGCGCGATGGCGCGGCTTGCGTCGTCGTTGCCGGGGATAACGAAGTCGATGTCTTTGGGCGAGCAGTTGGAGTCAACGATGCCCACAACCGGAATGCCCAGTTTTCTGGCTTCGGTGATGGCAAGCGCTTCTTTACCAACGTCGATCACAAAGATCAGGTCGGGCGTGCCGCCCATTTCACGGATCCCGCCCAGCGAGGCTTGCAGTTTGCCCTGCTCGCGTTCCATGTTCAGGCGTTCTTTCTTGGTCAGGCCCTCGGCCCCACCGGCCAAGATCTCGTCCAGCGCCTTCAGGCGTGCGATCGAGTTCTGGATGGTTTTCCAGTTGGTCAGCGTGCCGCCCAGCCAACGGTGGTTCATGTAATACTGCGCGCATTTCTCGGCAGCTTCGGCCACGGCTTTTTGCGCCTGACGCTTGGTGCCGACAAACAAAATCCGACCGCCCTTGGCGACGGTGTCGCGCACGGCTTTCAGGGCTGCGTCCAGCATGGGCACAGTCTGGGTCAGGTCAAGAATGTGAATGCCATTGCGGTCGCCGTAGATGAACTCGCCCATACGGGGGTTCCAACGGGCGGTTTGGTGGCCATAGTGAACGCCAGCTTCCAAAAGCTGACGCATCGAGAACTCGGGAAGAGCCATGTGCTATCCTTTTCCGGTTTAAACCTTGATGAGGCCGTCTTCAGGGTTTCCCCCAACCGGCGGACCTAACGGGATTTCTCCCCGCAAAGCCCAAGCCCCACCTGTGAAGTGCGCCCCCTTTACCCGCTCATGCCCCCCAGCGCAAGTCCCCCATCCCCCCGCACCCCCCTTTCATACGTGCCCAAATATCCCCGCCGGAGGCTGCAACACTTCCCCTTGCACCGCGCCCCCAAAACCCGCGATGATGCGCTTTATGACACCAGATATCCTCTGCATCGGTTCCGTCTTGTGGGACATTATCGGGCGCACCCATGTGCCCTTGGCGATGGGCGGCGATGTGCCCGGCCGCATCACCCGCCTTCCGGGCGGTGTGGCGTTGAACATTGCCGTCACTTTGGCGCGTCTTGGTCTGCATCCCGCTTTGTTAACCGCCATTGGCCGCGATGCCGCAGGCGATGATCTGATCGCGGCCTGTGCGCGGTTGGGGCTGGCGACAGATACCGTTTACCGCTCTGACGATCTGCCGACCGACGTTTATATGGCGATAGAGGCTGGCCAAGGCCTGATCGCCGCCATCGCCGACGCGCATTCGCTGGAAGCTGCCGGCGCAAAGATTTTGCGCCCGCTTGGGGATGGCACACTCGGCTCGCCCCAAGCGCCTTGGTCCGGCATGATTGCGCTTGATGGCAATCTCACCGAAAGCCTGCTGTCTGACATCGCAACCTCGCCGCTTTTTGCCCAAGCCGATCTGCGCCTAGCCCCCGCCTCTCCGGGCAAAGCCGATCGCTTGGCCCCGCTTTTACGTCACAGCGGCGCGACCCTTTACGCCAATCTGGAAGAGGCGCGCATTCTATCGGGTGACACCTCCGCTGCCACTGCCCCCCAAGCCGCCGAGGCCCTGTTGGCCCGTGGGGCTGGCCGCGTTTTGGTGACAGACGGCGGCAACCCCTGTGCCGAGGGGCGCGCGGGCCTTGGGGTGATCCGTGCCACCCCGCGCCAAGTTATGGTGCACCGCGTCACGGGGGCTGGCGATACCTTTATGGCGGCCCATATCGTGGCCGAACGGCGCGGGGCTGACCGCAGCGCAGCGCTTCACGCAGCGCTCGGTGCTGCGGCAGATTACATTTCAAAAGAGGTCGGCTCATGAGTCTTTCCAACGTCTTAAGCTTTTCCCCCGAAGTCGCCGCAGCCAGCACCACTGGCCGCCCGATTGTGGCGCTGGAATCGACCATCATCACCCACGGCATGCCTTGGCCGCAAAACGTTGAAACGGCCCGCGCAGTGGAAGACGAAATCCGCGCCGCAGGGGCTGTGCCTGCCACTTTGGCGCTGATGGCAGGGCGCATTCATGTGGGCCTCACGGGCGAACAGTTGCAAACCTTGGGCCAAGCGCGCGATGTGATGAAAGTCTCACGCGCCGATTTGGCCGCTTGTTTGGCGATGGGGCGCACGGGGGCCACCACAGTCGCCGCCACGATGATCTGCGCCCATCTGGCAGGGATCAGCGTTTTTGCCACAGGGGGCATCGGCGGCGTGCACCGCGGGGCCGAGCTGAGCTTTGACATCTCGGCTGATCTGGCAGAGTTCAGCCTAACCCCCGTCACTGTGGTCGGCGCAGGGGCGAAAGCCATTCTTGACCTGCCCAAAACGCTGGAAGTGCTGGAAACTTACGGTGTTCCCGTCATCGCTTATGGCCAAGACGATTTCCCCGCCTTTTGGTCACGCTCCTGTGGCCTTAAAGCGCCGCTGCGCATGGACTCTGCCGCCCAAATCGCCGCCAGCCACCAGATGCGCGCCGCATTGGGTATCGCGGGGGGGCAGTTTGTCGCCAACCCGATCCCGCTGGATGCCGAAATACCGCGCGCTGAAATTGACCCTTTCATCGAGCAAGCACTGAAAGAAGCGGCAACAAATGGCATCTCGGCCAAAGCCGTCACGCCCTTTTTGTTGCAGCGGATCTTCGAACTGACCCAAGGCCGCTCGCTGACCTGCAACATCGCCTTGGTGAAAAACAACGCCCGCCTTGCCGCAAAGATCGCCCGCGCTTTGGCAGGATTGCCCGCAGCTTGACGCTGCCCTTTCAGGGGGGCGGCGCATAGGCTAGAAGTACACAAGCCCAAGGAGCCGCCATGCCCGACCCATTCGCCCCCGTACGCAAAAGCCTTTTCGCCAGCCTGCGCGCCAGCTTTCTGACAGGGTTGGTGGTGGTTTTGCCCATCGCGCTTACGATTTATCTGATCTGGGCGGTGATCGGCTATCTGGATGGCTGGATCTTGCCCTTGATCCCGCAAGCCTACCACCCGCAAGCCGTGACCCAAGCGCTGTTCGGCCCCGGCCATGCCTTTCCGGTGCGCGGCGTGGGCGTGGTGGTGTTTTTGATCTTCACCACGCTGATGGGCTGGATCGCCAAGGGCCTGATCGGGCGCAGGGTTTTGGTGCGTCTGGAACGGCTGGTCGACCGGATGCCCGTGGTGCGCTCGCTGTACTCGGCGCTCAAACAAGTGGCTGAGACGGTGTTCAACAAATCCGAAGCCTCGTTTGACCAAGCCTGTTTGGTCGAGTTTCCAAGGCCGGGTGTTTGGATACTGGGTCTGGTGTCCTCCCGCCCCAAGGGCGAGATTGCGGCGAAACTGGGGCCAGACGTGATCGCGGTGTTTATTGGCCTAACGCCCTTCACCTCGGGTTTTGTGGTCTTTGTGCCCAAGAAAGACGTGATCGCTTTGGATATGCTGCCCGAAGATGCGGCCAAACTGGTCGCCTCGGGCGGGTTGGTTTACCCGCAAGCCAAGGCCTGATGTGCCTTTTGCCGAATTGGGCAAGGCACGCGCTAGACTTGCTTAAAGCGCGGTCCAGCCGCCATCGACGCTGATCGTGGTGCCCGTCACCTGATCGGCGGCGGGGGAACATAGATACACGGTCGTCCCGCCGATCTGCTCCACCGTGGCAAACTGGCGCGAGGGTTGGCGCAGCAGCATCACTTCACGGATCACGGTGTCGCGGTCCATGCCGTGCACCTGCATTTGATCGGGAATTTGCGCTTCGACCAAGGGGGTCAGCACATAGCCGGGGCATATGGCGTTGGCGGTGATGCCCATGCCTGCCACTTCCAGCGCTGTGGTCTTTGACAGGCCGACAATCCCGTGTTTGGCCGCGATATAGGCGGATTTGAACGGGCTTGCGGTTAACCCGTGGGCCGAGGCGATATTAACCACCCGCCCCCAACCCTTGGCCTTCATGCCGGGCAAGGCGGCGGCGGTGGTGTGAAAGGCCGAGGACAGGTTGATCGCAATGATGCGGTCCCACATGGCGGGGGGGAAGTTTTCGATAGCGGCCACGTGCTGGATACCGGCGTTGTTCACCAAAATGTCGCAGGCCCCCGCTTTGGCAATCAGATCACGGCACGCGGCACCGTCGGCCATATCGGCGGCAATATAGCGCACGTTAACCCCGTGGCGCTGCGCCAGATCGGCGGCAAGGGCGTGGTCTTCCGAGCGGTCGGTGAAAGAGTTCAGCACAATATGCGCGCCTGCTGCCGCCAGCGCCTCGGCCACGCCAAGGCCGATGCCAGAGTTTGATCCGGTGATGACAGCGGTTTTGCCTGACAGGGTCATGATATGCTCCATTCTTTGCGCCAGAATGCTGCACCTGCGAGCGGAAAGGCAAGCGACCCTTGGAAAATAAAAAAACGCCGGCACGAAGCCGGCGCTAAGTCGTTGAGGCAGGTTTCATACAGGCAAGAAACCTATCGAGCAGTGAACACTTTATAATCCCCTTGCCCTAAACCTTCAAGCTAAAGGTTTGAAATGCACGGCAACCCGCCGTAGGGTTGCCCCATAGACCCCGTCAAAGGACTGCCAAAGATGCCCGTCAACCTGTTCAAAATTGCGCGAAGCTTGGCAGCCGTTTTGGCCCTTGCCGTCAGCGCCCAGATGGCCACAGCCCAACCCCGCCACGCCATTGCTATGTACGGCGACCCCGCTTTGCCACCGGATTTTGTGTCTTTGCCCCAAGCCAATCCGGCAGCCCCCAAGGGCGGCAGCGTGACCTTTGGCGAGGCGGGCAGCTTTGATTCGCTCAACCCGTTCATCACCAAAGGCTCGGCCCCCGGTTCGATTTCTACCCTGACAGTTGAGACACTTATGGGCCGTTCTTATGACGAGCCCTTCTCGCTTTACGGGCTTTTGGCCGAATCGGTTGATACCGATGCGGCGCGCACTTACGTCGAATTCACCCTGCGCGAGGGCGCGCGATTCTCGGATGGTGCCCCCGTGAGCGTGGACGATGTGCTGTGGTCGTTTCAAACTTTGGGCGAACAGGGCAATCCTCGCTACGCTGCAGCATGGAAGAAAATTGCCACATCGGCCCAAACCGGGCCTAGGTCGGTCAAGTTCACCTTTACTGAACCTGATCGCGAAATGCCCTTGCTGTTGGGCCTGCGCCCGATTTTGGAAAAGGCGCAGTGGAAGGGGAAAGATTTCACCGCCTCTAGCCTTGACCCTGTGATCGGGTCTGGCCCCTATGTTGTCGATCAGGTCGAGGCGGGGAATTTCATCACCTATAAGCGCAACCCCAATTGGTGGGGCGCGGATTTGGCGTTTAACAAGGGGCTGTGGAACTTCGACGCCCTGAAATACATCTATTTCGCCGACCCCACCGTGATCGTCGAAGCGCTGAAAGCCGGCGATATTGATATGTACCGCGAAAGCAATGCGGCCAAATGGGCCACGACCTATGACTTTCCGGCGGTGCAGGCGGGCGATGTGGTCAAGGAAGATATCCCGCACAAGCGCCCCTCGGGGATTGACGGGTTGGTGTTTAACACCCGCAAACCGATCTTTGCCGATTGGCGGGTGCGTCAGGCGTTAAGCTTGGCGTTCAACTTTGAATTGATCAACCAAACGATCAACGGCGGGGCAAACCCGCGCATTCAAAGCTATTTTGACAATTCCGAATTGTCGGGCGATGTGGCCCAGCCCGCAACACCCGCGGTCGCAGCACTGTTGGAACCCTATAAAGACGCCCTGCTGCCCGGTGCGCTAGAAGGCTATGCGCAGCCGGTATCGGACGGATCAGAAGCCAACCGCGCCAATTTGCGGGCGGCCAATAAGCTGTTGGAAGAGGCGGGGTGGACTATTCAGGACGGCGCTTTGAAAGATGCCCAAGGTCAGGCGTTTCGCTTTGAAATTCTTTTGGCAAATGGCGAGTCTGATACGATTGCGGCGGTGAACATCTTCATTGAATCGCTTAAAAAACTGGGCATCGCAGCCACAATCCAAACGGTTGACTCGGCACAGTATAAAGAGCGCACCACGACCTATAACTTTGACATGACGCATTATACCCGCTCGCTTTCGCTAAGCCCGGGCAACGAGCAAACGCTGTATTGGGGGTCTGAAGGGGTGACCAAAGAGGGCACGCGCAATTGGATGGGCGTTGCCTCTCCGGCGGTGGATGGGTTGATCACCACGATGGTCAGTTCAACACGGCGTGAGGATTTTGTTCTGGCAGTGCAGGCCCTTGACCGCGTGCTGACATCGGGGCGATATGTGATTCCGTTCTGGTATTCCAACGTCAGCCATATGGCGCATAAAAGCAGCCTGAAACACCCCGACTATATCGCCGCCTATGGGGATTGGCTGGGATTTATGCCGGATGTATGGTGGCAGCAGAACTAACCGAAAGAAACGCGAGGCAGATCATGAAAAAACTGTTGGTATTGGCTGTTCTGGTGGCCCTGTCGGGCTGCAATACGATTTCGGGCGTGGGGCAGGATATTTCCGGCGGCGCGAACAAAGTGGCGGGCTGGATGGGTGGCTAAGGCAGTTTAGGCGCTTTACGCCAAAGACGTGACCCACAGCAGGGTCGCGTCATCTTCCGATAGGCTGATGACGTTATGGCCCATCGTGGCGTCATAATAAGCACTGTCGCCACGGCGCAGATCAACGGGTTCGTAAAACTCGGAATACAGGCGCACAACACCTGTTAGCACATAAAGAAATTCTTCGCCTTCGTGGCGCACCCAGCCGTCAAAATCCTCCATCGAGCGGGCGCGGATCGTGGCGCGGTAGGGCAGCATTTGCTTGCGCGTTAAGCTGCCCGCCAGAAGTTCGTGTTCATAGGTGGTGGTCACATGGCCCTGCCCCGTGCCAAACTTGGTCACAGCCATGCGGCCTGAAACCTGCGCGCGCGCGGCGGGGGTGAACAGTTGCGGGACCGAGATTTTCAGCCCCTCAGCCAGTTTGCGCACGGCATCATAGGTCGGCGACATCTGGCCGTTTTCGATTTTTGACAGCGTCGACCGCGCCAAGCCCGCTTGGGTCGCGGCCTGATCCAGCGTCCAGCCTTTGGCTTTGCGCAGTTCACGCACGCGGTGGCCAAGGTTCAGCGGTTCGGGCGGCGGTTCTATATGGCCTTCAGGCCCGCTGTCGCGGGAGATGCGGATCAAACGTTTGGGATCGGCGTTGGTCATAGGATTGGCATATCCGTTGGCGCGATTTATCGCAACTGCCCTGCGGCTTGGCTTTTTTTCAAAGTGTTAGCGCAAAACCAAAATGTTAGCGCAAAACCAACATTGCCAGCGCCCCCAAGCCCCCCGATAAAGGCCGCACCGTTCATGAGAGGAGCCTGCTATGCGCACCAGTCGGATCGTTCAGAAGATCTTATCCCAGTATGAAGGCGAAACGCCGGGGGTAAAGGCCAACTTGGCCCGCATCTTGAACGAGGGGCAATTGCGCGGCACGGGCAAGGTGATCATACTTCCCGTGGATCAGGGCTTTGAACATGGGCCAGCGCGGTCGTTCTCGGTCAATCCGGCGGCTTATGATCCGCATTATCACTATCAAATCGCGATTGATGCGGGGCTTTCGGCCTATGCAGCGCCCTTAGGCCCGCTAGAGGCGGGGGCCGATACCTTTGCGGGCCAGATTCCGACGATTCTCAAGGTGAACTCGGCCAACTCGCTGCTGCCTTCCATTGCCCCCAAAACCCAAGCCATCACCGCCAGCGTCGATGATGCGCTGCGGTTGGGCTGTTCGGCGATTGGCTTTACGATCTACCCCGGGTCATCCCAAAGCCTGTCGATGTTTGCCGACATCGCCGAAATGCGGCGCGAGGCGGCGGCGAAGGGCGTGGCAACCGTGATCTGGTCTTACCCGCGCGGCGAGGATTTGGACAAAGACGGCGAAACGGCGGTTGATGTCACCGCCTATGCCGCCCATATCGCAGCCCTTTTGGGCGCGCATATTATCAAGGTAAAGCTGTCCACCGATCACCTAAGCCAGCCCGAGGCGAAGAAGGCGTTTCACGCCGGCCACGTGGCGATTGCCACCCAAGCCGACCGCGTGCGCGAATGTGTGCGATCCGCGCTGAACGGGCGGCGGTTGATTGTGTTTTCAGGTGGCGCGGCCAAGGGGACAGAGTCGGTGCTAGATGATGCCCGCGCCATTCGTGACGGCGGCGGCAACGGGTCGATCATCGGGCGCAATTGCTTCCAACGCCCGCGCGCTGAAGCCTTGGCTTTGCTGCAAAACTTGGTCGATATTTACAAGGGCAAGGCGTAAATCGCCCCGCTGTAAGGCTATGCAAAAGAATTTGCTTGTGGCATAATTTGCGAAATCCCCCGTCAGAGGGGCACGAGGGCAGCATGAGCATTTCTCTTTCCAAGCCACAATCGGGCCTGCGCTTTGGCGGTATGGTGTATTTTGCCCTGACCGCCACCCTATCGGTCTATTTCGCCTTTGCCGCCGTGCAGGGCGATTACGGCGTGCTGCGGCAAGCCCAAACGGCGGGCGAGTTGCAAAGCTTGACCGCAGAGCGTGACGGGTTGATGGCGGAATTGACCCAGTTAAAGAACCTGACGCATCGGTTGTCAGACGATTATCTGGACATTGACCTGCTGGATGAACAGGTCCGCTCGGTGCTGGGCTATATCCGCGCCGATGAGATTGTGATCCGCTAACTTAGGTTAATTGTGTTGCTTTGGGTGCATGGCAGCCATGCACTGACGTGCGTGGTCGCGCGCAAATAGGCTTTTGCGTTATTTCGCCGATGCTGTATGGATGGTTTAACACTAAACTATCTTCGCTGCAGGGAGGCTGTCGCTTTGGCCGTTAAGAAAGAACCACAAAAAAGCAACGTATCCAAGGAAGAGCTTTTGGGCTTTTACCGCGAGATGCTGTTGATCCGCCGTTTTGAAGAAAAGGCAGGCCAGTTGTACGGCATGGGCCTGATCGGCGGCTTTTGCCACTTGTACATCGGCCAAGAGGCCGTTGTCGTAGGCTTGGAAGCTTGCACCAAAGAGGGTGACAAGCGCATCACCTCTTACCGCGACCACGGCCACATGCTGGCCTGCGGGATGGACCCGAAAGGCGTGATGGCCGAGTTGACGGGGCGCGAGGGGGGCTATTCAAAGGGCAAGGGCGGCTCGATGCATATGTTCAGCAAAGAGAAGCACTTTTACGGCGGCCACGGCATTGTGGGCGCGCAGGTGCCCTTGGGCGCGGGCTTGGCCTTGGCTGACAAATATCTTGGCAATGACAATGTGACCTTCACCTATTTCGGCGACGGGGCTGCCAACCAAGGTCAGGTTTATGAAACCTATAACATGGCCGAACTGTGGATGCTGCCGGTGATTTTTGTCATCGAAAACAACCAATACGCTATGGGAACCTCGGTCAAACGGTCAACCAAATCGGGCACCTTCTTTGGGCGTGGGGCTGCTTATGGCATTCCGGGCGAACAGGTTGACGGCATGGACGTTTTGGCCGTGAAAGCCGCTGGCGAAAAGGCCGTGGCGCACTGCCGCGCGGGTCAAGGGCCCTATATCTTGGAAATGATGACCTACCGCTACCGTGGTCATTCCATGTCTGACCCCGCGAAGTACCGTACCCGCGAAGAGGTTGAAAAAATCCGTTCGGAAAAAGACGCCATCGAACACGTGCGCGATCTGTTGCTGAATGCGGGCCTTGCGTCAGACGAAGACCTGAAGGCGATTGACCGCGAGATCAAAGAACAGGTCAACGCATCCGCCGAATTCGCCAAAGAAAGTCCCGAGCCGGCTTTGACCGAGCTTTGGACCGATATTTACGCCTGAGGGGAGAGACACCATGGCAACCGAAGTCTTAATGCCGGCCCTGTCGCCCACGATGGAAGAGGGCACCTTGGCCAAATGGCTGGTCAAAGTGGGCGATGTGGTGAAATCGGGCCAAATCTTGGCCGAGATTGAAACCGACAAGGCGACGATGGAATTCGAAGCCACCGACGAGGGCCGTGTCGGCGCGTTGTTGGTGGCCGAAGGCACGGCAGGGGTAAAGGTGAACACGCCGATCCTGCTGATGTCGGAAGAAGGCGAAGCGGTGGCGGCGAAAGCAGCGCCCGTGGCTGCGACTGCGGCCCCTGCCCCTGTTGCCGCGGCGGCCCCTGTCGCAGCCCCTGTTGCTGTCGTCTCAAAAGCCTCGCCCGATTGGGCCGAAGGCACGCCGATGAAAACCATGACCGTGCGCGAAGCTTTGCGCGAAGCCATGGCCGAAGAGATGCGCGCCAACCCCACCGTCATGTTGATGGGCGAAGAGGTCGGCGAATACCAAGGCGCTTACAAAATCAGCCAAGGTTTGCTGGATGAATTCGGCCCCAAGCGCGTGGTCGATACGCCGATCACCGAAATGGGCTTTACCGGCATTGCGGTTGGGGCTTCATGGGGCGGGTTGAACCCGATTGTGGAGTTTATGACATGGAACTTCGCCATGCAGGCGATTGACCATATCCTGAACTCTGCCGCCAAGACCAACTATATGTCGGGCGGCCAAATGGGCGCGCCGATTGTGTTTCGCGGCACCAACGGCGCTGCGGCGCGCGTGGGTGCACAGCACAGCCAAGACTACGCGGCTTGGTATGCGGCTATTCCCGGCCTGAAAGTCGTGATGCCCTATTCCGCCGCCGATGCCAAAGGCTTGCTGAAAACCGCGATCCGCGACCGCAATCCCGTGGTCTTTTTGGAAAACGAAATTCTCTATGGTCAAACCTTTGAAGTGCCCGACCTGCCCGATTTCACAATCCCCTTCGGCAAGGCCCGTATCTGGCGCGAAGGGTCGGATGTGACCATCGTATCCTTTGGTATTGGCATGAAATACGCGCTGGAAGCCGCTGATATCCTTGCCAAAGATGGCATCAGCGCCGAGGTGGTTGATCTGCGCACGCTGCGTCCGATTGACTATGACACGGTGCTGGCTTCGGTGATGAAAACCAACCGCTGTGTGACGGTGGAAGAGGGCTTCCCCGTGGGATCAATCGGCGATCACCTTGCCTCTACCATCATGCAGCGCGCCTTTGATTATCTGGATGCGCCGGTGGTGACCTGCACGGGCAAAGATGTGCCCATGCCCTATGCCGCCAATCTGGAAAAGCTTGCTCTGGTGACGACCGCCGAAGTGGTCGCCGCTGTTAAATCTGTCTGCTATCGCTGAGGTGTCTTATGGCTGTTGAAATCCTGATGCCCGCATTGTCGCCGACGATGGAAGAGGGCACGCTGGCCAAATGGCTGGTCAAAGTGGGCGATAAGGTCAAATCAGGGCAGATCCTTGCCGAGATTGAAACCGACAAAGCCACGATGGAGTTTGAAGCGGTGGATGAGGGGATCATCTCGCAGCTTCTGGTTGCTGCGGGCACCGCAGGGGTCAAGGTGAACGCGCCGATTGCGGTGATTGTCGAGGAAGGCGAAAGCCTTTCCGCCGCGCCCAAAGCTGCTGCCCCCGTCGCTGCGGTATCAGCGCCCGTGGCGGTTGCTGCTGCCGTGGCTTTGGCAGCTCCCACCGCCGCCAAAGCTCAAGGCGCAAGGGTCTTCGCATCGCCCTTGGCGCGGCGCTTGGCTTTGGAAAAGGGCTTGGATTTGTCGGGCGTTGCAGGATCTGGCCCGCATGGCCGGATCGTGAAGGCCGATGTAGAAGGCTCTAAAGCCGTGGCTGCGGCGAAGCCATCGGTCGTTGCGCCAACCGCTGCGGCAGCACCGGCCAAATCTTCCATGCCCACCGGCATGACGGCGGAAACCGTGATGAAGATCTATGCCGACCGCGCCTATACCGAAGTCACGCTTGACGGCATGCGCCGCACCATCGCGGCCCGTCTGACCGAAGCCAAGCAAACCATCCCGCATTTCTACCTGCGCCGCGAGGTGCGCCTAGATGCGCTGGTGGCCTTTCGTGAGCAGATGAACAAAGGGCTGGAATCGCGCGGGATCAAGCTTTCTGTCAACGATTTTATCATCAAAGCCTGCGCTTTGGCGCTGCAAGCCGTGCCCAATGCCAATGCGGTTTGGGCAGGGGATCGTATTTTGAAGCTGAAGCCATCCGATGTCGCCGTGGCAGTCGCGGTGGACGG
>CAIQOV010000004.1 GCA_903873585.1 uncultured Rhodobacterales bacterium | reverse complement strand
GGCTCATAACCTGAAGGCCGCAGGTTCAAATCCTGCCCCCGCAACCATCGTTACTTGCCTAACACCCGCACCAACCGTGCGGGTTTTTGCATTTGTACCTACCCCATTGTCGCAAAACGACAATATGGCGCCCAGCTCCCCGAAAAGCTCGATCTTATGGCCGCCGGGGGCGGTTGGCTCGGGGGTTAGGATCAGCTTTTCGATCAGAGAGCGCAGGATATCTGCGGCCTCTGCCTTGGTGTCTTCGGCGTTCAAGCCCTCTGCGAGGTTGGCAACCTTGCGGGCGTAGATGTCGGCGAGGCCGGGGTGCAGGGTGATTGGGTCTGCCGCGGGGATACCGCGCAGTTGGGCTTCTAAGGATGCCTTCTCGGCTTCCAGCCCGTCCATCTTGGTCTTCATGCTGGGATGAAACATGCCTTCGGTGATGGCGGTGATGATGCTGTCGATGTCTTTGCAAACCTTGGTCAGGCGGCGCTCGGCTTCGCCACGCGCGCTGGTGGCTTCGATACGTTCCTTTTGCACCTCCCGCTGAAACTCGGCGATGAATTCTGCGATGAGGTCAGGGGCCATGAGCTTGTGCTTCAGGCCGTCGAGCACACGGGTCTCCACATCAGCGCGGGCGATGGTTTTGCGGTTGTCGCAGGTGCCACGGTTGCGGTTGGCAGAGCAGCCATAGCGGCTGTCGCTGATCATGACATAATTTGCGCCACAGCACCCACAGGCCAGTAGCCCTGAAAACAGATATCGCGCACGGCGGCCGGCTTCGGCCTTGGGCGCATCGTTGGCACTGTGTTCGCGGGCTGACAGAATATCAGTGCGGATCGCCCCTTGGCGGTGCTTTACGCGGAGCCAAAGATCGTCTGAAACGATGCGCAGCTCTGGCACGTCTTCGGTGATCCAAGCCTCGGGCGGGTTGGGGCGGGCTTGGCGTTTGCCAGTGGCAGGGTCTTTGATGAACCTCTGGCGGTTCCAGACAAGGCGGCCGATGTAGAGTTCATTGTTAAGGATCCCCGTGCCGCGCTTCCAGTTGCCTGAGATGGTGGAGAAGGACCATGTGGCGCCTTGTTCGCCGGCACCACCGCGTGGGGGTGCGATACCTTCCTTGTTCAGCTCGATGGCAATTGCGCGGGCACTTTTGCCGCGATCATAATCGGTGAAGATGCGCTGAATAAGGGCGGCTTGAATGGGATCGATGCTGCGCTCGCCTGTGGTGAAGGTACCGTCGGGGCGGAAGTGGCGTTCCATCTTATAGCCGAAGCTTAGGCCGCCGGCTGATTTGCCCGCCTTGATGCGACCTTCCAACCCGCGGTGCGTCTTTTGCGCCAGTTGCCTCAAGAACAGCGCCGACATCGTGCCGCCAAGGCCGATGTGCAGTTCGTTGATCTCGCCTTCGGATTTGGTGACGATCTTCACACCCAGATAGGACATCCGCTTATAGAGCCCTGCGATATGTTCTTGATCGCGCGACAGGCGGTCCAATGCCTCAGACACGATCACATCCACTTCGCCCTTGATGGCGGCGTTTTGCAGATGCTGAAACCCCGGCCGCAGGTGGGAGGCACCGCTCATAGCCTCGTCGGTGAAGACATCTACCACCGTCCAGCCGTTGTCGGTGCAAAGGCGGCGGCAGAGGCGCACCTGATCGGCGATCGAGGCTGCGGACTGCAGATCTGACGAGTACCTTGCATAGATCGCGGCGCGCATCAGCGTGTCTCCTTGGGCGGGTTTGTGTGATTCTGATTAAGACGTTCTAACATGGCGGCTTGGAATTTGGCCCCGGCTTGCAGGCTTTGGGCTTGGATATAGTGCTTCTGGGTGGTCTGGGGCGTGGCGTGGCCCAGAACCAGATGCGCATCTGCAATATTGCGGGGCGCTTCGATGGCAATCGTTGTCGCTGCCACATCGCGAAACCAGTGTGGCGGGATGCGGCGGTTTAGGCGGGCTTCGGTGATGTTCGCGATCCGGCGGGAATGCGCGCCGGGCTCCCAAGCTGTGCCGGTCTCGCTGACCCAAAGCGCATCAGTGCCTGATGGGGTGCAACCGGCTTCGCCCGCTAGCAGGATGGGGCGGAAGCGGTCGAGGTAAGTGGCAAGGTCCCCCAGAAGCGCCTTGGGAAAACGCGCCTCGTGGGGGCGGTGGTTCTTGGTATCTTCCTGCGGCAGGACCAAGTGCCATTTGCCGGCACTCTGCACCAGTTCATGCCCAATCCGGAGGCTGGCGAAGTTCTTAAGCCGGAAGGGGCGGAAGACCAATAGGCTGATTGCCAGACCATCGCGAAAGGCCACGGCACGGCGGCGGTCGGACCAGCTGTTGATCGTGAGCGCCTCGGTCATCATGTCACGCCCCAGATCGTGCAGCACATCAGCCATGACCAAGCGTTGCCGCTTGTTGCGGCTGGGGGTGGCGCTGGCGCGCAGGTTGGCGTGTAGGCGCGTCAGGGGGGATGAGGTTTTGAGCTTGGGGGCAAGGATCGACATTGCGCGGGTGACATCTTCGACCAGCGAGAGTTGGGACATAGGGGCGAGGCTTGCGCCCAAGGTGGCATGCCATCCGCGCAAGAGACCTTCGGTCAGGCGGGCCTCTGGGGGCAGGGCCAGTTGCTCAGGATGGTGCAAGCTCAACCAGCGCAGCCAGCGGCCATAACCTACTTCAGCTTTGCGCCACGAGGCCGGCGCCCACTCGGTGCCGCGATGTGGGTTATCGAAGATATCGGCGGGGGTCTTGGCTTTAAGCCACGCAGCGCGGTCGGCATCTGGCCATTCCGCCACGGGCAGCGGAGTTTTAGCCGTGGGGAGCTTGGTCGATGTGACCTTCACCAACGGGTTCGATGGTCCCTTATTCGTCATCGTCCTGACCCCCTTCGAGCAAATCGTCCATCATCTGGTCATAGCGTTTGATCGCATCCCCCTGCTCTAAGCCGACATAGGCGCGCATCGTCGTCTGAAGGTCCTTGTGGCCGAGAAGCATCTGCACGGTGGCGTAATCCCCTGCGTTGCGCTCCAAGAACAGCTTCGCTGCGAGATGCCGCGATAGGTGGGAGTTGAAGATCAAACCCGTCTCGCGTTTGATGAAGGTCTTGATCTGAACGCTGAGGCCATCTTCTCTCTTGGTCCCGCCGGTGGTGTTGGGGAACAAATAGGTGCTGCCGCCGCGCACAAGGATAGGCAGGCAGCGGGCCACATAGGTGTCGAGGTATTTGCACAGCCCGATCGGCAGGGTGAATTCCAAGTCTTTGGTGTTCTTCACCTCAAGGGCTGGCAGCACGATGTGGCGGGTTGTTGCGCCCTTGCTAGCCACATTGCTTACATTGCCACCAAGCCCGATCGGGCGTGTCTCGAGCACATGCACCCCAAGCTGCAGGCTTGCGAGGTTCTTAATGCGCAGCGGCGCGCCCAAGATCAGGATGGCCACGGCAAGGGCCGATTGCGCGCGCAGGGCTTGGGCGGGGGAAAGCCTGCCTTCAACCGGCAGGTTATCAAACACCAACCCCGGCAGCCCGATCAGGCGGTGGACGGCGCTTTGGTTGTCGAACTGGCGCAGGCGCGTGCGGTTTTTATCGGTCATGCCGCCAGTCTTGGGGGTGATGCTGCGAGCAAGTGCGCGGAGGGTGTCGAGATCCGCCTCAGATGACTTCACCCAGTGACGAGCGGCGTTGATCAGTGTCCGCGCATAGTTGGCCAACTGGCCGGTTTTGCGGCGGCCGTTGCGGTCATGCTGAACACGCAATGCTGCCTTGGCAGCCTCGGGGACGACAAGGTCGCACAGCCCGATGATGGACTTGGGGTCGCGCCCGCTTTGGGCAAGCGCACTGGCCAGTTGATAGATGCGCAACTTCACATCGCGCAGGGTGGTTGGGGCCATGGCCTTGCGCGGGGTCTCTTCAAACGGGTCAACTTCGGCGAGATGGTGCAAGTAGGCAGCGACGTCCTGCACGAAGACGTCTGAGAAGTCTTCTTCCGCCAAAGCATAGGCGCGGCTGTGGTTGGGGACCGCCACCTCTACGCTGGGCCATCCGATAACCTTCGCGCGGCATCGGCCCCATGCCAGCGCCAGATCGCGGTGAACTGCCTTGGGGCGTTCAACCAAGCTCTCCTTGGCAAGCGCTACCACGAAACGATCCACGTCCACTTGGCTTACATTCGTAGGCGCAATCCCTTCCGTCGTGCACCAGCTCATGAACCGCGACAGTCTTGAACGCTCGTAGCGGTCTCCCACCTGATCCAACAAAACCGCCCAGTCTGGCGACAACGGACCGCGCCGCTTGCCCGGCACCACCTTGGCGCCGGTCAAAGACAACGCCTTTGTCAGGCCAGACTTCACATTTGCCCATCGTGGCGCGGACAACCCCACCATCTGCGCCGTCAGCCCAGCAATCTGGCTGTTCAGCGCACCGATGTCCGCAGGCACCTGATCGGGCGTTTTGCCCATCACCTTGGCGAAGGTGCGCAAGCTAGAGCGAAGATCCAGACGGCGCTGATCTGTGAGATCGCTGCGCAAAGCCAGTGCGTCGATTACCCCTTGCAGGGTGGTGGGTGAAACTAGTGAGATGTTCTTCGTGGACACGGCTGGACTCCTAGTGACTGACGTGGACATAGCAGGCGTAAACGTGAAAATCTAGATACAAAGTTGCAAGTGAACTTGAGCAAAAACATAACTAATATAACAAAAACAATGTATTGCATAATACGTAAAATCACCCAAGGTGACCCCCAAAACAGCGCCAAAATGGCGCTAATCCCCATCCCGAAAGCCCCCTCAAGGCCCAGTCCCAGACGCCACAAACGCTGCTAAATCCACCGCACGGATGCGCACCAAGCGACCAACGCGGCAGCAGGGAAGCGCCCCACGCCAAATCAAACGGCGTACCGTTTTGGTGCAGACCGACAGTTGCTGGGCTGTCGCTTCAACAGCCCGCGCGTCTGCGGCAGAGGGCGCTTTGCTTGCAGCCAAGGGGGAGTTGACCCAAGTTCAGGCGATCGTCTCGGCCTCTGACGACATGATCCGGCACCTCCGAGGGCAGATCGCCAAACTCCGGCGTGAACAGTATGGCCACAGCGCCGAACGTCATGCC
>CAIQOV010000003.1 GCA_903873585.1 uncultured Rhodobacterales bacterium | reverse complement strand
GGGGTCCGGGGGGTGTGAAACCCCCCGGCTTTGGCGCGGGGTCCGGGGGGTGTGAAACCCCCCGGCTTTGGCGCGGGGTCCGGGGGGTGTGAAACCCCCCGGCTTTGGCGCGGGGTCCGGGGGGTGTGAAACCCCCCGGCTTGGTCAAACAGGCTTACGCCCGCTTCATCAGATGCGGCAGCAACGCGCCAGAGTGGTGCGGTGTGACCGTCACACCCTTGGCCGCCAAGATCGGCTGCACATATTGCAGCAACGGGATGACATAGGCGTTTTCCGCGATATAGCGGTCAACCTCTTTCCACCCTTCAATCCGCTTGGCTTCATCCTTTTCGCCCCACAGCGGGCCGATTTTGTCGATCAGGTCTTGGCTATCCCAGACAGAGTGGGGCGAGGGGCCGAACATCGCAAAGCCGGTGGATGTGGTCGGGTCCGCGACCGAGTTGCCCCAGTTGTAGAACGCCGCCGGTGCCAGTTGGTCAGCCCCGCGCAGTTCGTAGTGCTTGGCGATCTCGTAAACCTCGATCTCGGCCTCGATCCCCACTTTGCGCCACAGGCCGACGATGGCCTGAATCATCTCATAATCCTTGGGCATATAGCCCTTGGTGGTCTGGATCTTGAACTTGACAGTATTATCAACGCTGTAGCCCGATGCTGCCAGCAGTTTAACAGCGGCATCCGGATCATAGGGCGTCTTGATCGACGCATCGTAAGCGTCATATTCCGGCGTTTCCAGCGTGTCGATTGGCACGCCGTAGCCCGACAGCAGGCGATCCACGATGGCCTGTTTGTCAATCGCGGCGACAGCGGCTTTGCGCACATTGGGGTCAAGCATCACGTCGATGTCGTTCAGGAAGATCATCCCGATGTTTGACACCGGCGTTGCATAGCCGTTCATGCTGCCCTTCAGGCGGTCGTATTCTTCATAGGGCATTTCCAGCGTGACATGGCTGGACCCGCTTTCAATCTCGGCCACACGGGCGGCGGCGTCGGTCACGAACTTGATCGTCACCGTGTCAAACTCGGGCTTGCCACCCCAGTAGTTGGCATTGGCCTTCAGGCGCACAAAAGCGTTCTGTTCGAACTTTTCCACCATATAGGGGCCGGTGCCGATTGGGGCCTTTTCAAACCCTTCCGCGCCGACTTTGGTGTAGTATTCCTTGGGCAGCACATAGCCGGTCAGGAAATACATCCACTTAAAGATCGTGGGGTCGAACTGCTTCACATCGGCTGTGACTGTGTTGCCATCCACCTTGAAATTGGCAAGCGAGGCCCAGACGAAGTTGATCGGGTTGCCGGTTTCGGGGTTGGCTGCGCGCTCAAGGCTCCACGCCACGTCTTCGGCGGTAAAGGGTGAACCGTCGTGCCATGTCACGCCTTCGCGCACGGTCATGTGCACTTGGGTCTTGTCATCGTTCCAGCCCCATTCGGTCAGCAGGCCGGGGGCGGGTTTCAGGTCGGGCTGTTGCAGGATGAACTGGTCAAACACCGACTGGTATAGGCCCTGAATGGTCGGGTTCACCGCCGAGGGGCCAGTGGTCGGATCCCATGATGGCAAGGGCACGTTATAGGCGATCACCAGCTCGTCAATCGCTTGGGCAAAGCTGGGCAAAGCGACCGAGGCGGCAATCGCCGCGCCCGACAGCTTCAAAAGGCTGCGTCTGCTAAGTTTCATGTGTTTGGTCCCTGTTGTGGTTTTTTGTAGTGTTCACGGTTTTTTAGTTTCCGGCAAGTCGCCGTGCGAGCAGATATCCCGATCCGGCCCCTGTACCAGCACCGAGCCAAACGGCTGCTCCGGTTAGGTGAAGGTTCGTGATCGGGGTAGAGCCGTCCGCATGACCGCGCATGGGACGGAAAAGGAAATGCTGCGACAGGTGGTGCGATCCGCACACTTGGTCGCCGCCGATCAGGTTTGCGTTGTCGGCCTGTAGGTCCAGCGGGGTGACGATGTGTTTGGCCAGAATGCTGGCGCGGGTGCCCGGGGCGTGGGCTTCCAGAATATCCAGCGCACGGTTGGCGAAGGGTTCTGCCGCAGTCGCCCAATCGGTTGCCGCAATCTGCCCCGCCGCATCGCCCAAGATCGTACCGGGCGCCATGCGCACCTGCACCCAAAGCGTGTGCTGGCCATGTGGCGCGCGCGAGGGGTCAACCACCGTGGGCTGGCCTATCACCAAAATCGGCTCATCCGGCAAAAGCCCCGCCTTGGCCTGCGCGTAGGTTTTCGCCATTTGATCCAAGCTGGGGGCGATGTGCACATAGGCAAAGCTGCGCAGGTCTTGCGCGCGCCAAGCGGGCAGGTCTGACAGCGCAAGGTGAATCATCATCGTGCCCGGCGCATGATCAAAGCGCGCCATGCCGGCGTCGAACGCTGGCGTTGTGCCCCCTGTCAACCGCGTCAGCGCGCTGGGGGCCACGCCAGCGATCACCGCCCTTTTGGCCGTGATCTTGCGGCCATCGGCCAGTTCAACCCCTGTCGCTTTGCCACCGTTATGCAAAATGCGCGCCACCGTGGCATTGGTTTGCACCACACCACCGCGCGCCTGAATGGCCGACACCATGGCCTTGACCACCGTATCCGCCCCGCCTTGGCCAATCACCATGCCAAAGGCTTGGCCTGCCATACCCTCTAGATAGGGAAACAGCGCGCCACCGGCGATGTCGGGGGCAAAATCTAGGTGCATCCCCCAAGCGCCCAGCATGGCTTGCACCTTAGGGTTTTGAAAGGTTTCGCCCAACCACCCGCGCGGCGATTGCAGCAAAAAGCGCAGCATATCGACGGTGCCAGCCACTCCCTTGGCGCGGAGTGTTTTGAATATGAAATATGCAAGCGCACGAAACTGCATCCGCTCGCCCAAAAGGCCAAACAGGTGCGGCGCTTCAGCGCCAAAGCCATCGCACAGGCGCGCCCAAGTTGCGGCATCTTCGGGCGACAGCGCGGCAATCATCGCCAAGGTCTGCGCCATATCGGTGGAAACACCGACATGGCTGCCATCGGCAAACGATGACGCAAAGGGCTTGGCCACCGGCACAAAAGCGCAGCCATGTTGGCCCAATTCTGCGCCATAAGTCTTAAAAAACGGGCTTCCCGCGAACAGTGACAGGTTCATCGCCGCCCAGTCGTGGCGAAACCCCGGCAGGGTATAAGCACCCGTCTTCACAGCCCCACCCGCCACAGCGGCCGCTTCAAACACACCAACCCGCCAGCCTTTGGCGGCCATATGCAAGGCGGCGGCCAAGCTGTTGTGCCCTGCGCCGATCAGCACTGCGTCGAACTCGGCCAAGCGATTGTCCTCCGTCACTTCCGTCTTGATATTTGCAAATGCATTTAAATCTGTCTAGCATGATTCTATCGGGCACGGGCACAATCGCACCGCCCTGCCGAAATCTATGCGCAGTCATCACGACAGGGAGAGAAACATGACATCTGCAAATGTGCTGGCCAGTCTGGCTGGAATGCTGGCCTCGGGCGGGGTTGAGGTGGTGGATTGCACCGGCGTTTTGGGGCCAGACACGCCCCTGCTGAAACTGCCGCCGGATTTCGCCAAAGACACCCCCAAGATCGAGATTCACACGATTTCCAACTATGACCAGAACGGGCCGTTCTGGGCGTGGAACTGGCTAAAGGTGGGCGAGCATTCGGGCACCCACTTTGACGCGCCGCACCATTGGATCACCGGCAAAGACTACGCCGACGGCTACACCGACACGCTGGCCGTGCAGCGCTTGGTCGCCCCCGTGAACGTGCTGGATTTCGCTGCTGAATGTGGAAAGAACGCAGACTTTTTGCTGACCATCGACCATGTGAAAGCGTGGGAAGCCAAGCACGGTGCCATCAACGCTGGCGAATGGGTTGTGCTGCGCAGCGATTGGGACAAGCGCTCGCATGACGAGAACCTGTTCCTGAACGCCGACGAAACCGGCCCCCACACCCCCGGGCCTACCGCCGAGGTGGTGCAATATCTTCTGTCCAAGGGCATTGTCGGCTGGGGCACGCAGTGCATTGGCACCGATGCGGGCCAAGCGGGTGGCATGACCCCGCCCTATCCGGCGCATAACCTGCTGCATAAGAACAACTGCTTCGGTTTGGCCAGCCTTGCCAACCTCGACAAGCTGCCCGCCAAGGGCGCGATCCTGATTGCTGCCCCCTTGAAGATCAAGAACGGCACAGGCTCGCCCATCCGCGCCTTGGCGCTGGTTCCGCGAGGGTAAGATGCGGCCTGATCACGTCATCATCGGGTCAGGGATCAACGCTTTGGTGGCGGGCGCGATGCTTGCCATCAAGGGCGACCGCGTGCTGCTGCTGGAACGGTCTGACCGGATCGGCGGCTGTCTGCGCACGGATGAGATCACCTTGCCGGGCTTTCAGCATGACGTGATGGCCGCCACCTTTGTGCTGTTCATGACAGGGCCAGCGGGGGCCGCTCTTGGCCCCCACTTGGCGCGGCACGGGTTTGACTATTGCCATTCGCCCCATCCCACCGCCGTGGTGCGTCCGGATGGGTCAAGTCTGGTGCTGACAATGGACCGCGCCAAGAACATCGCCGCCTTCAACGCGCAAGCGCAAGGCGACGGCGATGCCCTTGCCGCTGTTGTGGGGCAGATAGGGGCCGATGCGCCCTTCCTGTTCGCTTTGTTGGGGGGCAATCTGTGGTCATGGGCCACGTTCAAACTGCTCTTCGCCCAAGCCCGCAAGCGCGGGCTGCGGGGGTTGGCGGCATGGTTCGGCCAAGCCCTGTCGCCCGCACGGGGCTGGTTGGAACGTGATTTCCAAAGCCCCAACGTGCAGGCCCTGTTTGCCCCTTGGGTGCTGCATTGTGGGCTTACCCCTGACAGCGCCTATTCCGGCCAAATGGCCAAAGTCATCGCCTTTGCGTTGGAAGCCGCAGGGGCCCCCATCGCCAAGGGTGGGGCAGGCCAAGCGGCACAGGCTTTCGCCAAGCTGATCGCCGAAAAGGGCGGACAGATCAGGGTGAATGCCGATGTCGAACGGGTTTTGGTGCGCGATGGTCGGGTGACGGGCGTTCGGCTTGCGGGCGGTGAGGAAATTGCCTGCGCATCCGTCCTCGCCTCTGTCACGCCGTCGCAGTTGCAAGACAGGCTGCTGGCGGATGTGAACTTGCCCCAAGATCAGGCGGCGGCGAAGGCCTTTCGCCACGGGCGCGGCAATTTTCAACTGCATTACGCGCTGGATGCCGTGCCTGAATGGCTGTCGGCGGGGCTAGAGGATGTCGCGCTGATCCACCTGTCAGACGGGATCGACGCCGTGTCAAAATCGGCGAACGAGGCAGAGCGCGGGATGCTGCCCGCCGTGCCCACCATCTGCGTAGGCCAACCGCATCGGCTAGACCCGTCCCGCTGCCCAGAGGGAAAAGCCATCCTGTGGCTGCAAATTCCTGATGCGCCGCGCGTGATCAAAGGCGATGCTGCGGGTGAAATTGCTGCGCAGCATTGGGGTGCAGCGAAAGAGGCGTTTGCTGACCGGATCGAGGCCATTCTATCGCGCCACATCAAGGATTTCGCATCAATCAAACTGGCGCGCACGGCCTATTCGCCTGCCGATCTGGAAGCGATGAACGTCAACCTTGTGGGCGGCGACCCTTACGGCGGGCAATGCAGCCTTGATCAGTTCTTTATCTGGCGGCCCTATGCCCACGGCGCAGGCGGCCAAGCTTTGCGCGGGTTGCAGCACATCGGCGCATCGACCCATCCCGGCCCCGGCTTGGGGGGCGGATCGGGCTTCTTAGCGGCCAAGAGGTTGGGCGCATGAAAGACAGCGCACCGCGTTTGGGTGAGATTGGGCTGGCCAACTACCCGCCCTACCTGATGAACCGCATCATGGGGCGCTATAACGCCGCCATTCGCGCGGAAATGGCCAAACTGGGCCTGACCACGCCGAAAATGCGCGCCCTCGCCGTGCTTTCGGTGATGGATGGGCAGGTGATCGGGCAACTGGCGGTGCATGCTATTGTTGAACAATCGACCCTGTCGCGCGCGATTGACGCGCTGGAGGCTGACGGCATGGTGCGCCGCGCCGCCGATGGGGCCGACAGCCGCTTGGTGCGCGTGTTCATCACCGAAGCGGGCCGCACCGCCTTTGACGCGCTTTGGCCGCATATGGCGGGCACCTATGCCGACCTTTTCGCCGGCATAGACCCCGACGAGCAACGCGCCTTTGTGACGACCTTGCAGAAAATTCACGCCAACACCGGCAAGTCAGAGGTTTGACATGGCAGAACGCTCCTTCAAGGCCGAGGTGGAACATCTGCGCCTAGGCGCGGGCGATACCTTTACCGGCGAGGGAATCTTGGCCATCACCAAGGCCCTGCTGGAAAACGGCGTGGGCTATGTGGGCGGCTATCAGGGCGCGCCGATCAGCCATTTGATGGATGTGCTGGCCGATGCCGAAGAGCTGTTGGGCGAACTGGGCGTGCGCTTTGAAGCCAACGCGAACGAGGCGGCGGCGGCGGCGATGCTGGCCGCATCGGTGCATTACCCCATTCGCGGCGCGGTGACGTTTAAGGGATCGGTCGGGGTCAACGTGGCGTCTGACGCTTTGGCGAACTTGGCCTCGTCTGGCGTGAACGGTGGCGCGCTGATTATCGTGGGCGAGGATTACGGCGAAGGGTCCTCTATCATGCAGGAACGTAGCCACGCCTTTGCGATGAAGTCGCAGTTCTGGCTGCTAGACCCGCGCCCTAACCTGACATCTATCACCAAAGCCGTGGCTGATGGCTTTGCGCTGTCAGAGGCGTCAAATTCCCCCGTTATGCTGATGGTGCGCATAAGATCGTGCCATGTGACGGGCAGCTTTACCACCAAAGACAACGTCCGCCCGCCGCTGTCGGTGCGCGAGGCGCTCAGCGCCCCACAGTCGGATTTCGCCCGCGTGGTGCTGCCGCCGATGTCGTATATCCACGAGCAAGACAAGATCAAGAACCGCTGGCCTGCGGCGGAAAAGTTCATTGTCGAGAACCAGTTGAACGAGGTCTTCGGCCCCAAATCCGCCCTCGTTGGTTTGGTGCTGCAAGGCGGCATGTACAACGGCGTCATCCGCGCGCTGCAACGCTTGGGGCTGGCCGATATTTACGGCGCGTCGCAGGTGCCGCTGTATGTGCTGAACGTGACCTATCCGCTGGTGTCATCGGAGTTCTTGGAGTTCTGTGCGGGAAAAGAGCAGATCCTTGTGATTGAAGAAGGTCAGCCAGAGTTCATCGAACAACAGTTGACCACCTATCTGTACCGCGCGGGTTCCCAAGTGAAGCTGCACGGCAAGGGCATTTTGCCGATGGCGGGGGAATATACGGGGCAAGTGATGCTAGACGGGATCACGGATTTTCTGCGAAAATCCGCACCCGACCTGCTGCCGTCCCTTGTGCGCGCGCCCAACCAAGATCGCCTCAAAGTGCCCGACCTGTCGAAAACCGTGCCCATCCGCCCGCCGGGGTTTTGCACGGGTTGCCCCGAACGCCCGATCTTTGCTGCGATGAAGCTGGCGCAGAAGCAGACGGGCAAGTTGCAGATCACCGCCGACATCGGCTGTCACCTGTTCGGCAGCCTGCCGCCGTTTGAAATTGGCGGGGCAACGATGGGCTATGGCCTTGGCCCTGCCGCCAACGCAGCCTTTGATGGCGGGGGTGAGCGGCGGGCGATTTCGATCATTGGCGACGGGGGGTTTTGGCACAACGGCTTAAGCTCGTCCTTCGGGAATATGGCGTTCAACAAGTCAGATTCGGTGGCTGTTATCGTTGACAATTACTATTCGGCGGCGACGGGGGGGCAGGATGTTTTGTCATCCCGCGCGGTCAACGCCACCAAGAAAACCCAGCATCCGATTTCCAAAGCCCTAAAGGGCGTGGGGATTGATTGGGTCCGCCAAGTGAACCGCACTTATGATGTGGGCCATATGCGCGATGTGCTGATTGAAGCGCTGACGACGAAAGAGGCGGGGCCTAAAGTCATCATCGCCTCGTCGGAATGTATGCTGAACAAGCAGCGCCGCGAAAAGCCGCTGGCGGCGGCGGCGATTAAGGAAGGTAGGCGCGTGGAAGCGCCGCGCTTTGGCGTGGATGAAGACATTTGCACCGGTGATCACGCCTGTATCCGGCTGTCGGGCTGCCCATCGCTGGGGCTGAAAACGCTGGACGATCCGTTGCGCGATGATCCGGTGGCCTCGATTGACCAAAGCTGTGTGGGCTGTGGCAATTGTGGCGAGGTGGCCGATGCCGCCGTGCTATGCCCCAGCTTTTACCGCGCTGATGTGGTGCATAACCCCTCGGCTTTCGAGCGGCGCTGGGCGGGTGTGCGCACCCGTGTGATCGGCTGGCTGCAAAGCCGCCGCGCGGCACGGCGCTTGGTGTTTGGGGGGGCGGTATGACCCTGCATTCCGCCCCTATGGACCCGAACCTGTCGCAGATCATCAAGCTGGCCGTGCTGGCTGTGGGCGGGCAGGGTGGCGGGGTTTTGACCGGTTGGATCGAAGAGGTCGCCCGCGCGCATGGCTATGCTGCACAGGCCACATCAGTGGCAGGTGTGTCGCAGCGCACGGGGGCGACGGTGTATTATGTGGAAATGGCCCCCGCCTCGGGTGGGGTGCCGATCTTTTCGCTGATGCCTGCGGCGGGCGATGTGGACATCATGATCGCCGCCGAGATGATGGAGGCGGGGCGTGCCATCATGCGCGGCTTTGTCACGCCAGACCGCACCACGCTGATCGCTTCGACCCACCGTGCCTTGGCAGTTTCGGAAAAGATGGAACCGGGCAACGGGATCGCCAATTCAGATGAGGTGATGGCCGCAGCGGGGTTGATGGCCAAGCGGTTTATCGCAGCCGATTTTGAAACGCTGGCGGTGCAGAATGGGTCTGTCATCTCGGCCGCGCTGTTTGGGGCCTTGGCGGGGTCGGGCGTGCTGCCCTTCCCCAAGGCGGGGTTCGAGGCGGCGATTGCCAAGGGCGGCAAGGGGATAGAAGGCTCGCTGCGCGCCTTTGGTGCGGCTTATGCGGCAGCGCGGGGTGAAGCGGTGGCGGCACCCAAGGCGGTGGCCAAGCCGTCAGTTGCGCCAAGCGTTCAGGGGCCTTCGCGCTTGCTGGCCGACTGGACGCGCTTGATAGCACGGGTGCAAGCGATGCCCGAACCTGTGGCGCAGATGGCGCAGGCGGGTTTGCGCAAAGTGGTGGATTTTCAGGATTTGGCCTACGGTGCGGCCTATCTGGCGCGGCTTGACGGCGTGCTTTTGCGCGATGATGCGGCGCGGGGGTTTGCGCTGTCGGTCGCGGCGGCCAAGTATATCGCCAATGCGATGTGCTATGACGATGTGATCCGCGTGGCCGATTTGAAAACGCGCGGGCCTAGGTTTGCGCGCATCGCCAAGGAAATGCGGGTGAAGGATGGCAACCTGTTGCACCTGACCGAATTCATGCACCCTCGCGCGGAAGAGATTGCGGGAATGCTGCCTGTGCGTTGGGGGCAGAGGGTGCAAGCCAGCGCCACTTGGATGGCGCGGTTGGAACGCTGGTTTTCCAAGGGGCGGCATGTGCGCACGGATGGGTTGGTGTCATACGTCACCCTGTATCTTCTGGGCGGGATGCGGTTTTGGCGCCTGCGCACGCTGCGCCATGCGCAGGAAGTGGCGCATCTTGAGGCGTGGCTTTCGACCGCGCTGGCCTATTTGCCGCGCTACGATCTGGCGGTAGAGGTGATCAAATGCCGCCGCTTGGTGAAGGGCTATTCTGACACCCACGCGCGCGGTCTTTCGAAGTTTGACCGCGTGTTGGAAGGGGCAGCTTTGCTTGCCAACCGCGACGATGCCCCCGATTGGGTGCGCCGTTTGCGTGAGGCGGCCTTGAAGGATGAAGAGGGCAAGGTCCTAGACGGGGCCATGGCCACCATCCGCAGCTTTGCCTGACCAAAGCGGGGCGCTGCCCCGCACCCCGGGATATTTGGGCAAGTATGAAAGGGGAAATGGTTTAGGCGGGTTGAAGGTAGCGCGATTTTAGATGCGCGGGGGCTTTGGAGCCTAGCTCTGCCAAGGTGGCGGTGATTTTATCTGCTGTGTGTTGGGCTGTGATTTCAAAGGGGCCGCGCGGCAGGTTCAGGCCCAGTTTCAGCGCTTGGTCGATACCTTCGGCGGATACGCCGCCTTCGGCCAGAAGCCACGCGGCCTCGTTCGCGAGGGTGGCTTCGATGCGCAGGGCTATGACTGCGGCGTCGGGGGGCGGGGGGCCGGGTTGGGCGGGTAAGAGGAAGCCTTGGCCAGATTTGCGCCCAAGGTGGCCTGCGGCGACTTGGGCTTTGAGCGCGTCGAACACATGGTAGCGTGGATGGTTCAGGGCGGTTTGCAGCCCTTGGGTGGCGGCGAGGTTGATGTCGGCCCCGATCAGGTCAATCAGCGACAGGGGGCCGATTTTGTAGCCTGCGGCGAGCATGGATGAGTCGATGTCGCTGGGGGTGCGGCCTTCTTCCAACAGGGCGAGCGCCTCACCATAAAACGGGCGCGCGCAGCGGTTGACGATGAAGCCGGGGCGGTCGGGGCAGGGTATCACGGTTTTGCCAGCGGTTTGGGTGAGCGTGCCGGCAAGGGTAAGGGCTGCGGCGTTGGTGCCTGCATGGGCGACCAGTTCGACCAATTTCATCGCAGGCGCGGGGTTGAAAAAGTGCAGGCCTAGCACGCGTTCAGGGTGTTTCAGGCCCTGCGCTATGGCCGCGACCGACAAGGACGAGGTGTTGGTGGCGAGGATGGTTTGAGGCGCAATGCAGGCTTCAAGGCTGGTGAAAAGCGCTTGCTTGGCGGGCAGGGTTTCTAAGATGGCTTCGATGATCAGGGCGGCGGGGGATAGGTCTTGCGGAGTGGGGACGATGTGCAGGTTGGACAGCGTCGCTTCAAGCGCGTCTTGACTTAGCGCGCCTTTGGCCACGCGCGGGTCAAGGGCCGCGCGCAGGCGCGTGGGGGCTGTGGCGCGGGCGGCCTCGACCGCATCGGTGGCCAGCACCTTGTAACCTGCGGCTGCAAAGACTTGCGCGATGCCAAGGCCCATGGTGCCCAAGCCTACGACCCCGATGATCATCATTGCCCCTTGAACTGTGGTTTGCGCTTTTCTTGAAAGGCGCGGATGCCTTCGGATTTATCTTGGCTGTCCAGCAGGGCTTCAAACCCTGCGCGCTCGGTTTGCAGGGCAAGCGATGCTTCGCTGGCGATCAGCGCTTGTTTTGCCGCCATCAGGGCAAGGGGCGCGCGTTGGGCGAGGCGCGATGCGAGCGCTTCGGCTTCCACCAAGGGCGTGTCAGAGGCATAGGCGGCGATGCCCCATGACAGGGCGGTTTCGGCGTCAATCACCTCGCCCATCAAGATCATCCGTGTGGCTCGGGCGCGGCCCACCAGCGCCAAAAGCCGCTGCCCGCCGCCAGCGCCGGGGATCAGGCCAAGGTTGGTTTCGGGCAGGCCAAGCTTGGCGGTGGGGCCCAGCACGATCATATCGGCCATCAGCGCCAGTTCAAACCCGCCGCCCAAGGCAAAGCCTTCGACAGCGGCGATCAGCGGTTTGGGAAAGGCGCGGATGGTGGCCCAATGGGCTTTACGCGGGTCAACCGCCCCTTCGGCACTGGTTTTCGTCGCAATCTCGGCAATGTCGGCCCCTGCGGCAAAGTTGCCATGCGCGCCCGTCAGCACCACGGCGCGGCAGGTGGGGTCGGTGGCAAGCTGGGTCAGAACGCTAGCCAACTGCCCCAGCAAGGCCGTGTTCAGCGCATTGCGCGCCGCCTGCCTATTCAGGGTTAGGCGGGTGTAGCCTGTGAAGGTTTCGATGATCAGATCCATGCCCATATCATCGCCGGACGGCGGAAAACTTCAAGCCGGAAAATTTTAAACTTGAAATTGTTTGGGACTGGTGCATCTTTAAGCCAACACGACAAAAGGGGAATGGCCATGAAGGTTCTATGCTTGGGCGGTGGCCCTGCGGGTCTGTATTTTGCCATCTCGATGAAACTGCGCGATCCGGCGCATCAGGTCACGGTGCTGGAACGCAACCGCGCCAATGATACGTTTGGTTGGGGCGTGGTGCTGTCGGATGACGCACTCAGCCGGATGGAAAAGAACGACCCCGTTTCCACCGCCGCGATCCGTGCCAATTTTGCCTATTGGGACGATATCGCCGTGGTGCACAACGGCACGCGCACCGTTTCAGGCGGGCACGGCTTTGCGGGCATCGGGCGCAAGGCGATGTTGATCTTGCTGCAAGCGCGCGCGCGGGAATTGGGCGTGGATTTGCAGTTCGAGACAGAGTTCAAATCGGCAGAAGAATACCGCAAAGAATACGATCTGGTCGTGGCGACCGATGGCATCAATTCAATCGTGCGGCGCGATTATGCGGAAGTTTTCCAGCCCGATATCGACACGCGCAAATGCAAATTCGTCTGGCTGGGCACCCATGCCAAGTTTGACGACGCCTTTACCTTTATCTTCGAGAAAACCGAACATGGCTGGGTTTGGGCCCATGTTTACCAGTTCGACAAAGACACCGCGACCTTCATCGTCGAATGTCTGCCCGACACATGGGACAGGCTGGGCTTTGCCGATATGTCGAAAGAGGAAACCATCGCCACTTGTGAGCGCATCTTTGCCAAGCATCTGGGCGGCCATGCGCTGATGTCGAACGCAGCGCACCTGCGCGGGTCGGCGGTGTGGATGCAATTCCCGCGCGTGATTTGTGCGCGCTGGTATCATGAAAACATCGTGCTGATGGGCGATGCAGCGGCGACGGGGCATTTTTCCATCGGCTCGGGGTCGCGGCTGGCGTTTGATAGTGCGATTGCCTTGGCCGAATATTTGCATTCTGAACCCACGCTGCAAGGCGCGTTTGAACGGTATCAGGACGAGCGGCGGGTGGAAGTGCTGCGGCTGCAATCGGCCGCCCGCAACTCGCTTGAATGGTTTGAAGAGGTGGAGCGGTATCTTGATCTGCCGCCGTTGCAATTCGCCTATTCCCTGCTGACGCGCAGCCAGCGCATCAGCCATGAAAATCTGCGCGCGCGTGATCCGAAATGGCTGCGTCAAGCCGAGGATTGGTTCCAAGAACAGGCGGGGGGCGAGGCTGGGCGTTTGCCGATGTTTGCCCCTTTCCGCTTGCGTGATATGGCGCTGGCCAACCGCATCGTGGTGTCACCCATGGCGCAGTATAAGGCGGTGGATGGCGTGCCGGGCGATTGGCATTTCATCCATTACGCCGAACGCGCCAAAGGTGGCGCGGGGTTGATCTATACCGAGATGACCTGTGTTTCCGCCCATGGCCGCATCACGCCCGGATGCCCCGGCCTGTATACCCCCAAGCATGAGGCGGGGTGGAAGCGGATTGTCGATTTCATCCACACCGAAACGCAGGCCAAAATCTGCTGCCAGATCGGCCATTCGGGGCGCAAAGGGTCTACCCAAGTAGGCTGGCAAGACGGCGACGCGCCGCTGCCGCATGGCAACTGGCCTGTAATGAGCGCCTCTGCCATTCCGTGGACAGCGCAAAACGCTGTGCCCAAGGAAATGGACCGCGCCGATATGGACAAGGTGCTGTTGCAGTTCGTCAAAGCCACCGAAATGGCCAAGATCTGCGGCTTTGACATGATCGAACTGCACGCGGCGCATGGGTATCTGATCTCGTCCTTCATCAGCCCCACGTCGAACCACCGCACCGATGAATATGGTGGGTCGCTTGAAAATCGTATGCGCTACCCGCTAGAGGTGTTTGCCGCGATGCGCGCGGAATGGCCGGGGCAAAAGCCTATGGCCGTGCGTATTTCGGCCAGCGATTGGGTGGGCGAGGCGGGTGTGACAGGCGCAGAAGCGGTTGAGATTGCCGCGATGTTTGCCGCTGCTGGCGCCGATATCATCGACGTGTCGGCAGGCCAAACCAGCCCTGACGCCAAGCCGATCTATGGCCGTATGTTCCAAACCCCCTTCAGCGACCGGATCAGGAACGAGGCGGGCTTGGCCACCATGGCCGTGGGCAACATCACCGAAGCCGAACAGGTCAACCAAATCTTGCTGGCAGGCCGCGCCGATCTGGTTTGCCTTGCGCGGCCCCATCTGGCCGACCCCTACTGGACATTGCATCAGGCGATCAAAGCGGGCGATCCTACGCCTTGGCCCTTGCCTTACCTAGCAGGGCGCGATCAAGCTGTGCGCTTGTTGACCAAAGCGGTCGAGGTGGCGCGGGTATGATCGGCAAACGTGTTCTGGTGACGGGCGGCGGGTCAGGTGCGGGGGCCGACCTTGCGCTGGGCTTTGCCAAAGCAGGGGCGCAGGTGGTGATTTGCGGGCGTCGGGTCGATGCCTTGGCCAAGATTGCTGCGCAGCATTCTGCGATCCGCGCTTTGGAATGTGATGTGACGGATGAGGGCTCAGTGCAGCGCCTTTTCGCGCGCGCGGGGGCGTTGGACATTGTGATTGCCAACGCAGGCCAAGCCGATTCCGCGCCGTTTCACAAAACCAGCCTTGATCAGTGGAACGCCATGCTGTCGGTCAACCTGACGGGTGTTTTCCTGACCTTTCGCGAAGGCTTGCGGCAGATGACGGGCTGGGGGCGCTTGGTGGCGGTGTGCTCTACGGCGGGCGTCAAGGGCTATGCCAAGGTCGCCCCCTATGCGGCGGCCAAGCATGGGGTGATGGGGCTGGTGCGATCCTTGGCGCTGGAAGTGGCCAAGGGGCCGGTGACGGTGAACGCGATTTGTCCGGGCTTTCTGGATACCGAAATGACAGATCAGTCGATCCGCATCATCAGCGAAAAAACAGGCCGCTCGCCAGCGCAGGCCAAAGCCGCGCTGGAAGGGTTGAACCCGCAGGGGCGGTTGTTTGCCCCGTCAGAAGTTACCGCAGCGGCGCTGTATTTGTGCGGTGAAGCCTCGCACGGGGTGAACGGCCAAAGCATCGTGATTGCAGGGGGTGAGGTGTGAGCGACCCGCTGTCGAAACGCCGCTTGAAAATGTGGATCCGCCTTTTGGGCGTGACCCGTGCCGCGGAATCGCATTTGCGCGAGTTTTTGCGCGTGCAGCATGACACGACCCTGCCGCGCTTTGATGTGTTGGCAGCGCTGTATCGGCGGCGCGAAGGCGTCACCATGTCAGAACTGTCGCGGATGCTGTTGGTGTCAAACGGCAATGCCACGACGGTGGTGGACCGTTTGGAAAACGACGGTCTGGTGCGGCGCACTCCGTCAGAAACTGATCGGCGCACGGTCTTTGTGGCGCTTACCCCCGAAGGGCTGCGCCAGTTCGAAGTTTTGGCGACCCAGCACGAGGCCGAGGTGGGCCGACTGTTCGCCAACCTGTCGGAAGCTGATCTGGATGTGTTGACCGATATTCTTAAAAAGATGGGGCCGCGATGAACCTAAGCCAACGCAAACCGCAGCACTTTCTGTGGGAAGTTTCCAACCGCATCGCCACCCTGCGCCTGAACCGGCCAGAGCGGAAGAACCCCCTGACCTTCGACAGCTATGCCGAGTTGCGCGATCTGTTTCGCGATCTGGTCTATGCCGACGATGTGGATGTGGTGATCTTTGCTTCGAATGGCGGCAATTTTTGCTCTGGCGGCGATGTGCACGACATCATCGGGCCTTTGATCGGCTTGCCGATGAAGGACTTGTTGGCCTTTACCCGTATGACGGGCGATCTGGTCAAAGCGATGATCCATTGCGGCAAACCCATCATTGCAGCGGTGGACGGCGTGGCGGTGGGGGCGGGGGCGATCATCGCCATGGCCGCCGATTTGCGGCTGGCAACGCCCGAAGCCAAATGCGCCTTTTTGTTCACCCGCGTGGGCCTTGCTGGCTGCGACATGGGCGCTTGTGCGATTTTGCCGCGCCTGATCGGTCAGGGTCGTGCTGCAGACCTGCTTTACACCGGCCGCACGATGAGTGCGGCTGAGGGCGAACGTTGGGGCTTTTGGAACGCTTTGCACCCCGCCGCAGAGTTGGAAGCGCAAGCCCGCACTTTGGCTGAACGGTTGGCACAGGGGCCGACTTTTGCCCATAGCATCACCAAAACCCAACTGAACCACGAATGGAACATGGGCCTTGACCAAGCGATCGAGGCGGAAGCGCAAGCACAGGCGATCTGTATGCAGACCCAAGACTTTGAACGCGCCTACCGCGCCTTTGTTGCCAAGGACCGACCGGTGTTTGAAGGAAACTAACGCCTGCGGGGTTTCAAAGCGGGGCCAGCCCCCGCACCTCCACAGTATTTGTGCCAAGATGAATGGGAAAGTGATGAGCGATAAAAGTTTCCTGAACTGGCCCTTTTTCGAGCAGCGCCACAGAGATTTGGCTGCGGCTTTGGAAGCGTGGTGTCTTGACCATTTGCCCGTCGATCACAGTGATGTCGACGCCGCCTGTCGCGGCTTGGTGGCAGCCTTGGGTGCGGGTGGGTGGTTGCAGCATTCGGGCGGGGTTTTGGATGTGCGTAGCCTGTGCCTGATCCGAGAGACTTTGGCGCGCCATGATGGCTTGGCAGATTTCGCCTTTGCCATGCAGGGCTTGGGGATGGGGGCGGTTTCCTTGTTCGGCTCGCCCCAGCAGCGCGAATGGTTGGATAAGACGCGGGCGGGAACCGCTATTGCGGCCTTTGCCTTGACAGAGCCTTTGTCGGGGTCGGATGTGGCGGCGACCTCGACCGTTGCCGAGCGCGTGCAGGGGGGCTGGCGGCTGACGGGCGAGAAGACGTGGATTTCCAACGGTGGCATTGCTGACATCTACGTCATCTTCGCGCGCACGGGCGAAGCGCCCGGTGCACGGGGGCTTTCGGCGTTTTTGATGCCTGCGGATGTGGCGGGATTAAGCGTGGTCGAACGGCTAGAGGTGATAGCCCCCCATCCCTTGGCGCGGTTGCGGCTAGATGGGGTGGAACTGCCCGACAGCGCCTTGATCGGCACGGCGGGGGCGGGGTTCAAGCTGGCGATGGCGGTGTTGGATGTGTTTCGTTCCACCGTGGGGGCGGCCGCTTTGGGCTTTGCGCGCCGCGCGTTGGACGAATCCTTGGCCCGTGTAGCCACACGCCGCATTCAGGGCGCCGCCTTGGCCGAGTTGCAGATGGTGCAGGGCCATCTGGCCGATATGGCGCTGGAAGTGGATGCCGCAGCCTTGCTTGTCTACCGCGCCGCTTGGACCAAAGACCAAGGCGCTGCGCGCATCACCCGCGAGGCCGCTATGGCCAAGCTTTACGCCACCGAAGCCGCCCAGCGCGTGATTGACACCGCCGTGCAACTGCACGGTGGTGACGGCGTGCGGCACGGTTCGGTTGTCGAACGGCTTTACCGCGAAATTCGCGCTTTGCGGATTTACGAAGGCGCAAGTGATGTGCAGCGTGTGGTTATCGCGCGGTCTATCCTGCCGAAGGAGGCACTATGACAACACAACATGAAGTTCTGCACCCCAAGAACTGGAAACCCGCCTTGGGTTATTCCAACGGCATGGCGGCGCGGGGGCGGTTGGTGGTGACGGGCGGGATCATCGGGTGGAACGCTGATCAGGTGTTTGAAACCGATGATTTCGCAGGGCAAGCCGCGCAGGTGCTAAGGTCTATCGTGGAAGTGCTGGCCTGCGCAGGGGCGCGGCCAGAGCATTTGGTGCGGCTGACGTGGTATGTCACTGACAAGCACGAGTATCTCGCCAGCCTAAAGGAACTGGGCCGCGCGTACCGCGAAACCATTGGGCGGCATTATCCGGCCATGGCCTTGGTGCAGGTGGTGGCCTTGGTCGAAGACCGCGCCAAGGTTGAGATTGAAGCCACCGCTGTGGTGCCAGAGTAGGGGGGCGCGCCGATGCTGGGACCAACGGGCCATCACGACACCTTCACCCGCGACAGGCTGCCCGCTGCGGCGGAATGGCCCGAAATTGCGCCGGTCTTTCACTATCCTGATTGGCTGAATGCAGGGGTGGAGCTGTGCGACCGCATGGTAGAGCGCGGCTTTGGCGACCGTGTCGCGCTGATCGGCAACGGGCGGCAGCGCACTTATAAGGAACTGACCGATTGGTCGAACCGCATCGCCCATGCTTTGGTTGATGTCTACGGCGTGAAGCCCGGCAACCGTGTGCTGATCCGCTCTGCCAACAATCCGGCGATGGTCGCCTGTTGGCTTGCGGCGACCAAGGCGGGGGCGGTGGTGGTCAACACCATGCCCATGCTGCGCGCAGGGGAGTTGGCCGCGATTGTGGACAAGGCGCAGGTCAGCCACGCGCTGTGTGACACACGGTTGATGGAGGAACTGGTCACTTGTGCGAAGGCTTCCACCCATTTGCGCACGGTGGTGGGGTTTGACGGCACGGCCAATCATGACGCCGAGCTAGACCGCATCGCTTTGTCAAAACCCGTGCGGTTTGAGGCGGTAAAGACAGGGCGCGACGATGTGGCGCTGTTGGGATTTACCAGCGGCACAACGGGCGAGCCTAAGGCCACGATGCACTTTCACCGCGACCTGCTGATCATCGCCGATGGCTATGCCAAAGAGGTGTTGCAAGTCACACCCGATGACATCTTTGTCGGCTCGCCGCCCTTGGCCTTTACTTTCGGCCTTGGCGGTCTTGCGATCTTTCCGCTGCGCTTTGGGGCGGCGGCGGCTTTGTTGGAACAGGCAAGCCCTGCGAACCTGATCTCGCTCATCCAAGAACACCGCGCCACGGTGTGCTTTACCGCCCCCACCGCTTACCGCGCCATGTTGAAGGCGATGGAGGAGGGGGCGGATTTATCCTCGCTGCGCGCCGCCGTCAGTGCGGGGGAAACTTTGCCAGCACCTGTCTATGACGAATGGATGGAACGCACGGGCAAGCCGATGCTCGACGGTATTGGCGCGACAGAGATGTTGCACATCTTCATCACCAACCGCTTTGAAGATCACAGCCCCGGTTGCACGGGTCGCCCTGTGGCGGGCTATCAGGCCAAGATCGTGGGTGACGACATGGCAGAGGTGCCGCGCGGCACTGTGGGCCGTTTGGCCGTGCGCGGGCCTACGGGGTGCCGTTATATGGCCGATGACCGCCAACGCGCCTATGTCAAAGACGGCTGGAACCTGACGGGCGACAGCTTTTGGCAAGACGAAGCGGGCCGCTTTCACTTTGCGGCGCGCTCGGATGATATGATCGTCTCATCCGGTTACAACATCGCGGGGCCAGAGGTGGAAGCGGCCCTGCTGTCGCACCCCGCCGTGCTGGAATGCGCGGTGGTGGGGGCGGTGGATGAAGAGCGCGGGCATATTGTGGAGGCGCACGTGGTTCTAAGCGCGGGGCATCAGGGCGATGCGCTGATGGTCAAGCTGTTGCAAGACCATGTGAAGGCGGTGATCGCCCCCTATAAATACCCCCGCAGGGTGGTGTTTGTGGCGGGCTTGCCCAAGACGCAGACGGGCAAGATCCAGCGGTTTCGGCTGAAAGGCTGACCCGTTCAGGTCAGCCTCAACGCCACCGAAAACCCGCGCCCATCAGCGACGGGGGATCGCAGCACCAAGTCATGCCCCAAACCGCGCGCTATGCCTGCGGCAATCGCCAGCCCAAGGCCCGACCCGCTGCCTTGGGCACCTGCGCGTTCAAAGCGCATGGTCAGGGTGGAAAGAACCTCTGGCGGAATCGCGGGGCAGTCGTTGGTCACGCTGAATGTGCCGTCAGCCGTCAACGCCACTTTGACGGCTTGATCCGTGCCATGCACCAGCGCGTTTTCGATCATGTTGCGCGCCAGCACGGCGAAAGCGTCAGGGTCAAGGCGCGAAGGCACAGCCCCCTTGGGCAGATCAGCCACAATGCGCCCCGCAGCGCTGCGGGCAAAGTCTGCCAGCACCATTTGCAAAATCGGCACCAGATCGGCGGGGCCTTGGCCTAACATCGCGCCCCCTTCGGCGCGGGCCAGTTGCATCAGCTTTTCGGCCAGACGGGCAAGGCGCTTTAGCTCACCCTCGACCGTCACGGCGCGTTGGCGCAGGGGGCCTTCGGGGCTTTCGGCGACCAAGCGTTGGGTTTGCGCCAAGGTCGCGGCGATGGGTGTGCGCAATTCATGGGCGGCGTTAGAGGCAAAGGCGCGCTCGGCTTCCAATGTGCGGCTTAGGCGGGCCATCAGGCGGTTGGCGGCGTTCTGGATCGGCTGCAACTCGCTGCGCAGGCCCGACAGTTTCAGGGGCGTTAGATCATCCGCCCCCTTCACGCGCAGGGCGACCGATAGATGTGCAAGGGGCCGCAACGCGCGGCTGACCCATAGCGCCACGCCAAACAAGGTCAGCGGCAACAGCACACCCAAGGGCACCAGCATCGCCAGCACCGTTTCGCGCAGGGCGTTTTGGCGGTGGGTAAGCGGTTCGGCCACTTGGATCGTATATTGCCCCGAAACCGCAGAGCGGCTGTAAACACGGTGGTTTTCAGTAGTGAAAAAACCTTCGCCCTTGATCGGGTCGAACACCTTCAAATCGGCATCGTGCGAATACATCAGAACCTGCCCTTGGGCGTCGCGGATGTCGTAGGTGATCTTTTCGTCATGCTGGGCGATGGGCAAAATGCGCTGCGCGCCGTTGGAATCGTCAGAGGCGATCAGTTCCACCACCGCCAAGGGCAAAATCCGCTCGCCGGTTTCTTGCAAGGCGGCATCAAAGCTTTCGTCGATCTCGCTTTTCACCACAAAGGCGCTGCCCAAGACAGCCCCCAGCCACAGCACCACCAAAATGGCCGATACCCCGACAGCCAGCTGACCGCGCAAAGATTGCATGATCTTCATGGCGTGCCCAACCTGTATCCAAGGCCGCGAAGTGTTTGCACCACGTCTTTCCCCAATTTCTTCCGCAAGCGGCTGACATAAACCTCGATCGTGTTGCTTTCGACTTCGGAATCAAAGGCGTAGATCTGATCTTCGATCTGGCTTTTTGATACGATTTGACCGGGCCGCTGCAACAATGCTTCAAAAATGATCCACTCGCGTTGCGACAGATCAATCTGGCCGTCGGGGCCGAAAATGGCATGGGCGGCAAGGTCGATCTCTAAGGTGCCCAAGGTGATCAGCGGGTTCGGGTTGCCCGCATAGCGCCGCGCCACGGCGGCGATGCGGGCAGAAAGCTCGTCAAGGTCAAAGGGTTTGACCATGTAATCGTCGGCACCGGCGTTCAAACCTTCGATGCGTTCGGTGATGCGGTCGTGGGCTGTCAAGATCATCACGGGTGTGGCCGACCCTTTGGCCCGCAACGCGCGCAGAAAATCTATCCCGCGCCCGTCGGGCAGGCCGAGGTCGAGCAAGATCAGGTCATAGGGCATCGTCGCCAGAAAATCGCTTGCATCGGCCAGCGTCGGCGCAAGATCGGGCATATGCCCTTCGGCGGCGATTTGGTCGCGCACGGCGGCACCCAAGGCGGGGTCATCTTCGATCAGCAGAATACGCATGCGTCCTCCATGACCTATCCATGACTGCCTTTAGCTGACAGCAAGCTGAACGGCTAGGCAAGGGTGCGTTCAGGTAGGTGTCAGGTTGGCAGGTGCAGATGGGGCACGTTTGAAAGGATCTCGCCATGCGCCCTGCCCTTGTGATCGCCACCCTTGCCTGTCTTTTGCCCAGCTTGGCACTGGCCGAGGTGGAATGTCACGCCCCGATGGACAATTGGCAACCTGTGGCCGCGCTGAGGGCCGAGGTCGTGAAGATGGGTCTGACGGTGATCAAAATCCGCGCCGATGACGGCTGCTATCATGTCAAAGCGACGGATAAAGACGGCAAGCCCGTTGAAGCCGTGTTCGACCCGCAAACGTTGCAGCTGTTGGCGAGTTCTAACGCAGACCACGAAACAGGCGAGCATGACGAGAAGCCTCAGAACTGACGCTTTCGCCCAAACCCGCCGCCCCCTCAGAAATTAGGAACTTTCATGTACCGCACATCCACCGCCCTTGCCCTGTCGATGGCCGCTTTGGCCCCCATCGCTGCCGATGCGAACCCCGTGACGATTGATGTCACCATTGCCCAATACCAAGGCCCCGCCGTCTATCTGGCGATGTATTTGACAGATAAATCAGGCGCTTATCAAAGCACCGTCTGGGTGGCGGGTGACCGCACGCGGTATTGGAAGCACCTGCGCACATGGTTTTCTGCCACAGGTGGCCAAGGGGCTGACGGTATCACCGGCGCAAGTGTTGGCGCAGGCCGCACGTTGACCATCACGCCCGACATTTCGGCCGCGATAATCGACGCCGGCTATGTGCTGCACATCGACGCCGCTGCCGAAAACATTGGTGAAAGCCCGAACGAGATTCAGGTGCCCCTGACCACCGCAGGTGCAGGCCAGCCCACAGCAGGCACGGGCTTTATCACCAAGTTTCAATACGGCCTTTAAGACACCAACAGTCAGGACTTTTTACATGGTGCGGCGTCTGCATTCCCTTCCCGGTTTGATCTTTGGGCTGATCCTTTTGGTTCTGGCGTCAACCGGTTCTATTCTGGCGCTGGCCCCGATGCTGGATAGGGTGCAGGCCCCCGCCGCCACCAGCCAAAGCGTGGCAGAGGTGGCAGCGCTGGCTGCGGCGGAAAATCCGGGATTGACCAAGTTGCATCGCAGCCCGAACGGGGTGATCTCTGCTTCGGTCAAGGCAAAGCTGTTCTTTCAGACGGTGACGATTGATCCTGCCACGGGCAAGGCCACTGGTCCCGCAGGGGCAGGTGGTTTTCTGGATTGGGTCAAGGAACTGCACCGGTCGTTCTTTCTGGATCAGGCGGGCCACGGCATTGCGGGCGTTAGCGCTGGTGTGATGCTGGTGATGGCGTTCAGCGGTTTGGTCTTGCTGGCCGCCGCCTTGGGCGGATGGCGGCGGATGGGGCAAAGGGTGCGGGCCACGGGCGCGCGCGGCTGGCACGCCAAGGTTGCGCGGGTGGCCGTGGTGGGGCTGTTCGCCTCGGCCCTGTCGGGTGGCTATATGTCGCTTGTGACCTGTGGCTTTATCAACGACGGCTCGATGGTCGAAGCGGCTTTTCCCGACACGGTCGCCACGGGCAATCCTATGCCCGTTGACCAGTTGGCCGCCCTGCAAGCCGTGCCCCTGACCGACCTGCGCGACCTAACCTTTCCCGCAGCGGGCGACCCGACCGATGCCTTCCTGCTGCAAACCGGCACGGGAGAAGGGTATGTCGACCAAGTCAGCGGGCAGATGGTGAACTGGACCGTTTACGGAACCGCCCGCCAAGTGTGGGAGATGATGTATAAGCTGCACACCGGCCAAGGCCTGTGGATGGTCGGGCTGGTGCTGGGCCTGTCGGCGCTGTCGGTGCCGCTGCTATCGGCCACGGGCACCGCGATCTGGTGGGCGCGCCGCCGCTCCATGCCCCATCTGCGCCATACAGCGCGGGCTTCGGTGGCGGATTTGGTGATCTTGGTAGGCTCTGAAGGCGGATCAACTTGGGGCTACGCCGCCGCCGTGGCCGAGGCGCTGACCAAGCACGACCTAAAGGTGCACGTCGCCGCGATGAACGATCTGGGCGCTTATCCGCAAGCGGGCGGGTTGATCTTGATGACCTCGACCTACGGCGACGGTGTGGCCCCCGCAAGTGCGGCGCGCTTTTTGGATAAGTTGGCGCAAAGCGAAAACCCCTTGCCCGTGGCGATCTTGGCCTTTGGCGACCGGATGTTTGCCAGCTTTTGCGGCTACGGCGATCAAGTGCAAGCTGCGTTGGATGCGGCAGGCTGGCCAAGGTTTCTGCCCATGGCGCGGGTTGACCGCCAATCCGCCGCCGATTTCAACGCTTGGGTGCAAGATTTGGGAACCTTGCTGGGCCTGACCTTGACGCCCGATTTGCAGATACAACGCCCCAAGACGACCAAGCTGGAACTGGTGGCGCGCCATGACTACGGCGTGCAGGTGCAGGCCCCCACCACCGTGCTGCGCTTTCAGGCAAAGCGCCCTGCGGGATGGCGCGGGCTGTTCGCGCGCGGTCCGGCGTTTGAGGCGGGTGATCTGCTGGGCATGATGCCACCGGGCAGCGATGTGCCACGGTTGTATTCGCTCGCCTCCTCTCGGCGCGATGGGTTTGTGGAAATTGCGGTGCGCAAGATGCCGGGGGGGGTCTGTTCGGGCTGGCTGCACGAAATGGACGTGGGTGCGCAGATTGACGCGTTCATCCGCCCCAACCCCGCCTTTCGCCCGCAAGCGCGTGGTCCGGTTATTCTGGTCGCCGCAGGCACGGGCGTGGGGCCGATGGTTGGCTTTTTGCGCGCTATGCGCAAGGGGCGCGGGGCGGAACTGTATTTCGGCGCGCGCGATCCGGCGTCAGATTACCTATACGATCAGGTCTTGGCCGATGCCGTGGCCCAAGGCCGCCTGTCGCGCCTGACCACCGCCTTTAGCCGCGTGCAAGACCGCGCCTATGTGCAAGACCGTTTGCGCACCGATGCCGCCCATTTGGCCAACCAAATCAAACGCGGCGGGCAGGTGCTGGTCTGTGGCTCAATCGCTATGGCCCGCGCGGTGGCGGTGGAATTTGAAGCAGCCCTCGCCCCGCTTGGCCTGACAGTCGCAGCCCTGCGGGCCGAAGGGCGCTATCTTGAGGATGTCTATTGACCCTGCGCACCCTTTCCGGCCCCGCAATGGGCAGCCGCTGGACGGTGCGGCTTGAGTGCGATGACGCGCAGGCCGCCGCCCTGACCGATGTCTGCGCCCAAGCCGTGGAAACGGTGGAACAGCAGATGAGCAATTGGCGCGCGGGCAGTGACCTGAACCGCCTGAACGCAGCACCTTTGGGCGAATGGGTGAACCTGCCCGCGCATTTGATGAGTGTGCTGAATATGGCAGGGCAGATTGGCCGCGCCTCGGACGGGGTGTTTGATGTGGGTGTGGGCGATTTGGTGCAGGCTTGGGGCTTTGGGCCAGCGCAGGGGGTGGCCGACCCTAAGGCGATTGGTGCCTTGATGGGCAAACCGATCCGCAGTTTTGACGCGCTACAGTTGGACATGGCGGCGGGGCGCGCGCGCAAAACTGCCGCCATGTCGCTAGACCTGTCAGGCATCGCCAAGGGCTACGGCGTCGATGTGCTGGCGGCGGTGCTGGCCGATCACGGCGTGACTCAGTGCCTGTGCGGGCTTGACGGTGAATTGGTCGCGCGCGGGGTGCGCCCCGATGGCAAACCTTGGGCTGTAGCGCTGGAACAACCCGACCCCACCCGCCGTGCTGGGCGTAGCATGGTGGAACTGACCAACCGCGCCATTGCCACCTCGGGCAGCTATCGGCATTTCGTTACGCTGGGCAATCTGCGCGTGTCGCATACGATGAACCCCCGTATAGGGGGGCCTGCGGTGGGGGCGCTGGTTTCCGTCAGCGTGCTGCATGACAGCTGTATGCAGGCCGATGCTTGGGCCACGGTGCTGATGGTTCTGGGCGACCAAGCGGGGCCAGAGTTTGCCAAGGCGCAGGGCTTGCAGGCGATATTCTTGGCCGAGGTGGGCGGCGAGATCCGCGAAACGCTGACGGGCTTTGCGCCTGCGTGACCGGTGCAGCGCGTTACGGCAAAACCAAAATCGCGCGAAAGTCGTTGACGTTGGTCAGGGTTGGGCCTGTCACGACCTGATCGCCAATCGCCGCAAAGAAACTGTGCGCATCGTTGCACGATAGGGCCAGCGCAGGGTTTACCCCCGCCGCCTGCGCCTTGGCCAAAGTATCCGGCCCAATCACCGCCCCCGCCACCTCTGCCGCGCCATCCACGCCGTCGGTGTCGCAGGCAATGGCGTGAATGCCCGCAGCGCCATTCAGGGCAAGGGCAAGGGCCAAGCAGAACTCGGCATTCGGCCCGCCAATGCCATCGCCGCGCTTGGTGACGGTCAATTCGCCGCCTGACAGCAGCAAAACGGGGGTCGTGCTGCGGGCTTGCAGGGCGGTTTGCGCCATCTGTGCGGCAACCTCGCGCGCCTCACCCTCTAGCGCGTCGCCCAGCATCACCACGCGCAAGCCCTGCGCTTTGGCCATCGCCTCGGCAGCGGCAAGTGACTGCGCGGGGGCGGCATATATGCGGTTCATGGTGTGCGACAGGCGCTTGTCGTGGGGGGCTATCACGCCTGTGGGTTTGGCAAGGGCGGCCATGGCGGAAGCTGGAACCTTGGCCCCCCACAGTTCCAAGATCGCCAAGGCATCCGCTGGCGTTGACGCATCGCCCACCGTGGGGCCAGAGCCGATAAAGGCCATGTCATCCCCCGGCACATCCGAGATCATCAGTGCCAGCACCCGTGCGGGATAAGCCGCCGCCGCCAACTGGCCACCTTTCACACGGCTTAGATGCTTTCTCACCGTGTTCATCTGCGCAATCGGCGCGCCGCAAGCCAGAAGGGCGGAATTGACCGCCTGCTTTTCGGCTAGGCTGACGCCGTCGACAGGGGCCACCAGCAAGGCCGATGCGCCGCCAGAAATCAGCGCCAGCACAAAATCCCCTTCGCCCAACCCGCCCAACAGCGCCAGCATTTCGGCGGTCGCCGCAGCGCCTGCCGCATCGGGCACGGGGTGAGCGGCTTGCACAATCTTGATGCCTTGGCAGGGCCGCCCATAGCCATAGCGGGTGATCACCAGCCCCTCACACGGGCCCCAAACCGCCTCGACCGCTTCGGCCATGCGGGCCGAGGCTTTGCCAGCGCCCACCACCACAACCCGCCCTGCGGGCTTGGGCGGCAGGTGCGCGGCAAGGGAACGCATCGGGTCGGCCACCTCGACCGCTTTGTCAAACAGGGCGCGCAGCAGGGATTGGGGGGTCATGGTGCACCTGTGCTGGATGAGCGGACAATCAAGCGCACGGGGGTGTGCACCTGCGGCGGGGGCAGGGTGCCGTCTTTCAGCCATGCCAAGATCGTTTGCGCCACGCCTGCGCCAAAGCCCGCGATGTCGCAATGCACCGAGGTGAGTGCGGGATAGGCCTGCGCGCAGTCTTCGATATCGTCAAAGCCGACAATGCGAAAATCGCGGCCCACGGGGCGGCCCTGTTCGGCAAAGCCCGACAGCATTCCAAGCGCCACAAGGTCGTTAAAGCAAATCGCGGCATCGACCTGCGGGTGGCTTTGCGCCAGTTCCAACGCCATAGCGCGGCCAAAGGCGCGGGTGGCGCGGCCGTGCAGGGCAAGCGGTGTCATGCCCCGCGCGTGCAGGGCCTTTAGATAGCCAGCCATGCGGTCTTGCGTGACAGCGCGGCCCTCTTGCCCGCCAACAAAGGCAATATGCTGCGCGCCGCTGTCTAACAAATGCTGCGCAGCAATTTCGCCGCCGCGCTGGTAATCGGGCGCGGTAAAGGGAAACAGATCGACGCGCGGGTCAACCTTGCGCAGCACCTGCATCACGGGCAGGCCCGCGCGCAAAAGGGGGTCAAAGGTCGTCTCCTCGCCCCCATAAGTGGGCGAGATCACCAAGGCGCTGACGCCGTGTTCGATCATCGACCCCACGACTTGCGCTTGCAGCATCGGGTCTTCGTCGGTGTTGGCAATCACCGTGGCATAGCCGCGCTGCGACAACGCCATCTGCAAAGATGTGGCGAATTCGGCAAAGAACGGGTTGCGCAGATCGTTGATCACCACGCCGATCAGCCCCACGCGGTTTGACCGCAGATTGGCCGCGTTGCGGTTGTAGACATAGCCCAGATCCACCATCACCCGCTGCACCGCTGCGCGTGTTTCGGCCTTAACAGCGGGGCTTTTTTGAAACACCAAACTGACGGTGGATTTCGAAACCCCCGCCGCGCGCGCGACATCTATGATGGTGGGCCGTCTGCTCATGCCAAGCCGTGCAGCGCCAAAAGGGCGGTCATGCGGTGCTGCGCCAGATCGGGCTTGGTCAGCAGGCCCGCTTGGTCGGCGAGGCGGAACACTTGGGCGTAATGCGTGATCTCACGGCTCGATTGCAGGCCTGCGGGCATGATGAAATGGCGCTGCGTGCCGTTCAGCCATGACAGAAAGGCGATACCCGCTTTGTAAAACCGCGTGGGGGCTTTGAAAATCTCACGGCTAAGGGGCACGGTGGGGGCCAGCAGGCGGTGATAGTTGGGCAAATCGCCCAAGGCCAAAGCCTCTAGCGCTTGCGAGGCGGCGGGGGCGATGGCGGCGAAGATGCCCAGCAGGGCGTGGGAATACTGCGCGCCATCGCCCGCGATCAGGTCGGCGTAGTTGAAATCATCGCCGGTATAAAGGCGCACACCGGCGGGAAGGCGGGCGCGGAAGGCTTCTTCATGCGCTTGATCGAGCAGCGAGATTTTGATGCCGTCGACCTTGGCCGGATTTTCACCAATCAAGCGCAGCACGAAATCTGATGCGGTGGCAACATCATGGCTGCCCCAATAGCCCGCTAGGGCGGGGTCAAACATATCGCCCAGCCAGTGCAGCACCACAGGGTCACGCGCGCCGTCGATCAGGTGGCGATAGACTGTGTGGTAGGTGGCCTGATCGGCCCCAATGGCGGTAAAGGCGCGGCTGGCCATCAGGATCAACTGGCCCCCTGCGGCCTCTATCACCTCGGCTTGGGTTTCATAGGCCGACCTGATGGCCGCCGCATCGCGCAGGTCTGCCAGCGCCACATGGTCGGTTCCCGCGCCACAGGCCACGCGGGGCGCTAAGGGATGCGCCTTGGCGGCGCGCATCGTGCGGGTGATAAGCTCGCGCGCCGTGGCCCAATCAACCCCCATGCCGCGCTGGGCGGTATCCATCGCCTCGGCCAGACCAAGCCCTTGGTCCCACAGGCCCACCCGAAAGGCCAAGGTTGCATCCCAGTCGACAGCGGGGCGCGTGTCCCACGGGCTACGCTCGGCCAAGGGGTCGGTGATGACATGGGCCGCAGCAAAGGCGGTGCGGGTCAGCGCCACACGGGGTGCGCGCGGGGTAAGGGGCGTGCCTTGCAGGGCATAGGGAGCAAGCGTGCCGTCATAGGTGGGCAGGGTCAGCATGGGTTAGGATACCTTCAGATCAAAGACCAAAAGCCCGTCGAGCCCGCCCGCCGCATGGGCCACCAACTGGCCACCAAAAGCCTTGTGGTCAGGATCGTCGGCATAGGTTTGCAAAGCGTCCCATCCGGTAAAGTCGATGGTGAAGCCGTGCAGATAACCACGTTCAATCTGCTCGGGGCTTTCAGATCGACCTGCGGCAAAAGCCACGATTCCGGGCAGTTTGGCGGCGAGCTTGGGCAGGGCGGCGAAGATGTCTGTTATCTGCGCCTCGGTCACCTGCGGTTGAAAGCGGATCAGAACGATGTGGCGGATCATGCCTGCCCCCTGATCATATCCGCAGCCTTCTCTGCGATCATGATCGTGGCGGCGTTGGTGTTGGAAGACACCACGCTGGGCATGATCGACGCATCTACCACGCGCAGGCCGGCAATGCCGTTAAAGCGCAACTGCGGGTCAACCACGGCGTGCGGGTCGGCCCCCATACGGCAGGTGCCAGCGGGGTGGTGGTCGGTCTTGGCGTGGGCGCAGGCGTAGTTGAAATAATCGGCATCGGTTTGCACATCGGGGCCGGGCAAGCGTTCGGCCAGCACAAAGGGCTTCAGCGCGTCTTGGCGCATGATCTCACGCGCCAGTTTCAGGCCCCTGATCGACATCTCGCGGTCATGCGGGTCGGCCCAATAGTTCGGGTCGATCAAGGGCGCGGCCAGCGGGTCGGCACTCGCCAGCCTGACCGTGCCACGCGAACGGGGGCGCAGGTAGGCCGAGTTCAGCGTAACCCCGCCTTGCGGCATGGCAGCAACGCCCGCTTCAATGCCCGACCCTAAGCCCAGATGCAGTTGAATATCGGGCGAGCGCGCGTTGGGGTCGGCATACCAAAACCCGCCCGTTTCAAACAGGCTAGAGGCCACCGGCCCCTTGCGCGTCAGCAGATATTGCAGCGCGGCCCATGCCGACAGATGCGGCTTAGCGAAGCGGTCGTAGGTGTGCGGGCCGCTGCATTCGGCGATGACAAACAGGTCAACATGGTCTTGCAGGTTCGCCCCCACGTTGGGCTGGTCAAACACCACCGGAATGCCAAGGTCGCGCAGGTGATCGGCAGGGCCAATGCCTGACAGTTGCAACAAGCGCGGCGACCCGATGGCCCCTGCCGACAAGATCACCTCACCGGCGCGCAGCACGCCTTGGCCTGCCAGCTCCAACCCCGTGGCGCGGCCTTGGTCGACCACAATGCGCAGCACTTGCGCGCCGGTTTGCACCGTCAGGTTAGGGCGGCGTTCGGCGGGGCGCAGATAGGCCACGGCGGTGGAAGACCTGCGGTAGTTCTTTTGCGTCAGTTGGTAAAAGCCCACGCCATCTTGCACTTCGCCCGTCATATCCATGTTGCGCGGAATGCCCAGTTGGGCTGCGGCGGCAAAGTAAGCGTCACAGATCGGCAAAGGCGCGCGGGGTTGGCTGACGCCCAAGGGCCCACCTTGGCCGTGGTAGCGATTATCGTAGGTGTCGTTATCCTCGGCCTTGCGGAAATAGGGCAGGATGTCGTCATAACCCCAGCCGGTGCAGCCCGCTTGCCGCCATTCGTCATAATCCAGCGCATTGCCGCGCGTGTAGATCTGCGCGTTGATAGACGACCCCCCGCCAATCACCTTGGCTTGGGTATAGCGGATCACCATGTTGTTCATGTGCCGCTGCGGCACCGTATGCCAGCCCCAAGACCCGATGCCCTTGGTCATCTTCGCAAAGCCTGCGGGCAGGTGGTAAAAGGGGTGGCGGTCACGCCCCCCCGCCTCTAGCAGCAGCACGCGGCGGTTGGGGTCTTCGGTCAGGCGAGAGGCCAGAACCGATCCAGCCGATCCGCCGCCAATGATGATAACGTCATAATCCATGTCACAACCTGCTGATTGAAAGCCCGCCGTCCACCGGCAGAACGGCGCCATTGGCAAAGGCCATCTGCCCCAGCGCCAAGGGCACGGCGACAGCGCCTATATCCGCCGGAAGGCCCCAACGCTGGGCGGGAACCAAGCCCTCGGCGATGCGGGCGGAGTATTTGTCATGCACCGCAGCCGTCATCGCCGTGTCGATAATGCCCGGCCGCAGATCGAACACGCCCACACCGTGCGGGGCCATGCGCACGGCGAACAACTGCGCCATCGTGGCTGCGGCGGATTTCGACAGGCAGTATTCCGCCCGCTCAACCGAGATCATCTGCGCGCTGACCGAAGTGATAAACAGCATCGACCGATAGTGGGCCGAGGGGGCGGCCAACATCCGCCGCGCCACCTCTTGCGCCAGAAAGAAAGCGTCGCGCAAGTTGATGCCCATCACATGGTCAAAGCTTTCCGCCGTCACGCTTAGCATATCGCCGCGCTGACGGGCCGGAACCCCTGCGTTCGAGACAAAACAGGTCACATCCCCCACAGCATCCAGCAAGGCCGCTGGGTCGCCGCCTGCCAGATCATGCCGCAGATACCGCGCCTTGGGCAGCGCTTTCAGGGCCGCTTGCACCGCAGGCGCACTCTCCTCCACTTCCGCCGCCATCACCACGGCGAAGCCCGCCGCCGACAGCGCTTGGGCGATGCCAAGGCCAATGCCCTGCTGCCCGCCCGTGATCAGCGCGGTTTTCATGCCAGCACCTGCAAGATATGGTCCCCCGCCCGCAGCGCCAAAGCGGCGATGGTCAGGCTGGGGTTGACCGCGGCGGATGTTGGCAAGACAGAGGCATCCACCACATAAAGATTGTCCAGATCATGCGCTTTCAGATTCACATCCACGACCGACGCCTTCGGATCATCCCCCATGCGCGCCGTGCCGCACTGGTGGCTGGGTGATTTCTTTTCAAACGTCTTTGATACCACCACAGGCCACCCCGCCTTGCGCAAAGCGGTCTTCAGCTTGGCGGTCAAATACTGATGCGCGCCGAAATTGCTGCGCTGCCAATGCAGCACGATCTTGCCGTTTTGCACCAGAACGCGGCTGTCAGGGTTTGGCAGGTCTTCGGACATGGTCATCAAGTGCATCGAATGATCGGCGACATATGATGCCAGCCACAAAGGCCACCCCGTTTCCGCCGCCAGAATCGGCCCCGTCACCCTGCCTAACATTTGCACATTGCCAAGCGGGCGGTTGTCAGGCCCACCTTCCAGATACCAATCGTTGAACTGGATGGTCTTTTCATAAACGCTGGTGTTGCGGCGAAAGGGGCTAAAGGCCAAAACCGCCGAGATATTGTGGTTCATAAAATTCCGCCCCACTTGGTCAGAGCTGTTCGCTAAGCCGCTAGGGTGATCTTCATTGGCCGAGGTCAGCAGCATCGCCGCCGATTTCACCGCCCCCATGCACAGGCAAATCACCGGCGCTGAAATGCGCTGGGCTTGCCCGTTTGACACATATTCCACCGCCGTAATCTTGCGCCCTTGCGCGTGCAGCTGTGTCACCTCGGCATTGCGCAGCAAGGTGACGTTGGGGTGCTTTAACGCCTCGGCCAGCCCGCAGGTTTCGGCATCCATCTTACCGCCGCGCGTGTTGGGAAAGCCGTCAAAGGTTTGCGGCCCGCCTTCCAGCCATTTGTCGATGTCCACACCCAGCGGCACGGGGCCTACTTTCAACCCTTGCGCCTTTAACCGCGCGGCAAGGTCGGCGACCACAGGTTCATCCGGCACGGGCGGATAGGGATAGGGCGTGGAATGCGGCGGTTCGGTCGGGTCATAGCCCAAAGCGCCGTGCACTTGGTACAAGGCTTCGGCCTTGGTATACCACGGCTCCATCTGGGCATAGTCCAGCGGCCATCCCGGCGTTTTGCCTTCCACATGCTGCAAAGGCGCGAAATCCTCGGCGCGGTAGCGCAGCAAAACCGCGCCGTAGAACTTGGTGTTGCCGCCGGGGTAGTAGTAATTGCCGGGATGAAAGGGCTTGCCCGCCTGATCCAGCCACGTTTCGTCTGACCGAAAATATCCGCCAAAAATCGCCGCCCCGTCGCGCGCTTGGGGCGAATCCTTCAGCCAATCGCCCTTTTCCAAAATCAAAATCTGTTTGCCCGAAGGGGCGAGGGCCGCCGCCAAACTCGCCCCGCCCATCCCCGATCCGATGATGATGATCTCTGGCTGTGTCATACCGCTTCCAACTTTCATACGTGCCCAAATAGCCCACAGGGGTGCGGGGGTGTGAAACCCCCGCTTGGTGCCACGGGTGTTATTGCCCGCCAAACACAGGTTTGCGCTTGGCGCGAAACGCCGCCACCCCTTCGGCCTTATCCGCACTCGCCGCTGTCATGCCAGACCCTAGCGCTTCGATCATCGCGGCACGATCCTCACCCACGGCGGCATGGATCATGTACTTCGCCACCTCGGTCGCGCGCGGGGATGTGGCGCGCAGGCGGTCAGCGATGTCTAGGGCTGTGGCACTTGGGTCGTCTGACACTTCAGCGGCAAAGCCCAAGGTGGCACAGCGATCGGCTGTCAATACCCGCCCAAACAGCGCCATTTCCTTCAGCACCGCTTCCGGCAGCAGCCGCGCCAAGCGTTGCGATCCTGACCAGCCCGGCACGATGCCCACGCTGGTTTCTGGCAGGGCGATCTTCGCCCCCCGCCCCATCACCCGAATGTCGCAAGCCGCCGCGAGTTCCAGCCCGCCGCCATAGGCTGGCCCTTCCAGAACGGCGATGGTGGGTTTGGCAAGCCGTGCCAATCGGTCAAACACACGGTGCCCCGCGCGCACCCAATGGCGGGCGAAATCGGCGGGCGACAGGTCGGCCCAAGCGGTGATGTCTGCGCCAGTGCAAAAGGCCTTTGGGCCTGTGGCCGTGACCAGAACTGCCACCACATCACCGTTGCTTTCCACCGTATCACAATGCGCCAAAATCTGGTCCAGCATCGCGGGGGTCAGCGCGTTCAGCTTGGCGGGGTTATCCAGCCGCAGTTCGGCAACAGCACCGTCAATCAGCAGGTGAACGCTGCTCATAAGGTCAACTCCATCGCGGATGGTGACATCAGGCTTAGCGGCAGAACCTTGGCATTTTCCGCCACCCGCACCCTGCCGTGTGAGGCGGCGATGATGTCGCGCGCGGGGTCGATTCCGGGCATCAGTTCGGTTGCCACCAGCCCTTCGGCCATCAGCCGGATCACGCAGCGTTCGGTCACATACAGCACCTCTTGCCCCTCTGCGCGCGCCCGTGCGCCGGAAAAGGTCACGTGTTCCACCTTGTCGACCATCTTGGTGAACTTGCCCGGTTTGGTGACGCGCAGGCCGGTATCATCCAAAGCAATCTCGGCCCCCGCTTCAAACCATCCCGAAAAGACGATCTTCTTGGCATGGGCCGTGATGTCAACAAACCCGCCACATCCCGCCGTTAAATACGGCTTCTTGCCGAGTTTTGAGACGTTGACGTTGCCGTCCACATCCACCTCTAGGAACGACAAAAACGTCATGTCAAACCCGCCACCCTGAAAATAGGTGAACTGATTGGGCGAGGGCATATAGCCATCGGCGTTGCTGGCACAGCCAAAGGCAAAGCCGGTCAAGGGCATACCCCCGACAGCGCCTTGTTCAATCGCCCAAGTCACCGCCTGCGGTTCGCCGGCCTCTAGCAGAATGCGCGGCACAAGGGCCGAGATGCCAAAGCCCAAGTTGGCCGTCATCCCCCGCCGCAGCTCCATCGCGGCGCGGCGTGCGATCACCTTTTCCACGCCATGTTCGGCCAGATCAAAGCTGGCCCAAGGGCGGATCACCTCGCCCGAAATGGCGGGATCATATGGGGTTTCGGTGGTTTGCTTTTGATCAGGGTCTAGCACGATCAGATCGACCAAATGCCCCGGCACGCGCACATCATGCGGGCGCAGGCTGCCTGCGGCGGTGAGGCGTTTGACTTGGGCAATCACCAGCCCGCCGTGGTTGCGCGTGGCAATCGCCTGATCCAGCCCGCCCAGATAAGCGCCTTCGTGTTCATAGGTCAGATTGCCGCGCTCGTCCGCCGTGGTGGCGCGCAGAATGCAGACATCGGGGATGATGTTGGGAAAATGCAGCCACGTCTCGCCGCCAAATTCCACACGGTGCACGATGGGGGCGGCGGCGGCCTTGGCGTTCATGGCACAGCCTTGCAAGGTCGGGTCGACAAAGGTTTGCAAGCCAACCTTCGTCAGCACCCCCGCCTTTCGCGCCGCCACATCGCGGTGCATATCGAACAGAATGCCCGAAGGCACGTTATAGGCGGGAATGCGGTCTTCGCTGACCATCTTCCAAATCTCTGGCATGGGCAGGTTGGAAGAGCCTGACGGATAAGACCCGCCAATCACCCGCGCCAAAAGCCCATCTTGCGCGATATGGTCAACGCCCTTCACGCCGTACATATCCCCCGCCGCAATCGGGTGCAGCGTGGTAATGCCGCGCGGGTGGCCTGTGGCGCGAAAGTGGGCACCTAGGGCTTCCAGCACCTTATCGGGGCAGCCCAAAGCCGATGACGACGACACCGTCACCACCGCCCCATCCTGAATGCGCGCGACCGCCTCTGCCGCTGAAACCAGTTTGCCCATGCCATTCCTGCCCGTTCTTTAGACCGTTCCACAAAAGTTATTGGAACGGTCCAATTCTGGCAATCCCCTTTTTTCAAATCCTCTTCAAGCGCGGCCTCTTGCCTATGCCAACCGCTTGGAGGACAAGGTCATATGGCCCCAATCATCCTCTCTGCACCGCGCTTGACGCGGGTCGTTCCGCTGATTGTGGCGGTGGCTTTGCTGATGGAGAATATCGACTCCTCGGTTCTATCCACTTCGCTGCCCGCTATGGCGGTTGATCTGGCGACCGACCCTATTCATCTGAAACTGGTGCTGACATCGTATCTGCTGGCGCTGGCGGTGTTTATTCCGGCTTCGGGCTGGGCGGCTGACAGGTTCGGCGCGCGGGTGGTGTTTCGTGCGGCGATTTTGGTCTTTGCGCTGGGATCGGTCGCCTGCGGCCTGTCGCAGGGGCTGTGGCAACTGGTGCTGGCGCGCACGTTGCAGGGCATTGGCGGGTCGATGATGGTGCCCGTTGGGCGGCTGATCGTGCTGCGCACGGTGCCGCGCGATGGGTTGGTGGGGGCCTTGGCATGGCTGACCGTGCCTGCGCTGCTGGGGCCGGTCATGGGGCCGGTGTTGGGCGGCTATATCACCACCTATTTCCATTGGCGCTGGATTTTCTGGATCAACATTCCGCTGGCGGTGCTGGGCATTGTGCTGGCCACCTTGCTTATTCCCAACATCCGCGAACCTGCGACGGGGCGCTTTGATCTGAAAGGCTTTGTGCTGGCTGGCCCGGGGCTTGCCGCCTTTCTAACGGGGCTGACGCTGGCAGGTTTGAACCTTGCGCCCCTTTGGGCGGTGCTGGCGCTGGTTTTGGGCGGAGTAGCGCTGACCTTGGCCTTTGTGCGCCACGCTTTGCGGGTGGATGACCCGCTGGTGGATTTGCGCCTGCTCACCCTGCCCACCTTTCGCATTTCGGTGACGGCGGGCAGCCTGTTTCGCATCAGCGTGGGGGCGCTGCCGTTTCTGTTGCCGCTGATGTTTCAACTGGGGTTCGGGCTGACGGCCTTCGCCTCTGGCCTGCTGACGTTTTCGTCGGGCTTGGGGGCGATGGCGATGAAGTTTGCCGCCCAACCGCTGCTGCGCCGCTTTGGCTTTCGCGGCGTGCTGATGGGCAATGCGGCGATTTCGGGGCTGCTGATCTTGGGGCCAGCCCTGTTCACGCAAACCACGCCTGTGCCGGTGATGTTGGCGGTTCTGGTGGCGGGGGGTCTGTCACGGTCGTTGCAATTCACCTCGATCAACGCGATCGGCTATGCCGAGGTGACGGCAGAGCGCCTATCCTCTGCCACATCCTTTACGGCGGTGTTGCAGCAATTGTCGGGGTCGGTGGGCATCACCCTTGCCGCCATGGCGCTAGAGATTTGCGGCGCGCTGCGCGGCACGGCACCGCCCGATGTGGGCAACCTTCCTTATGTCTTTGCCTTGGTCGCCTGTTTGGCCCTTGCCTCGGCGGTGATCTTCGCGCGTTTGCGGCCCGATGCGGGGCAAAGCATGGTGAAAGCCAAAGCCGCCAGTTGACACGCCGCCCGCGCGGGGGTTTTGTTGCGGCTATTTAAGGGGGCACATATGGAAATCACCGTTGCATTTGACAGTCCCGATCAGGGGCCAAACGCTGGCCCCGTGACCGTGGGCTGGTTTTTGACATCTGACAAAGGGGCGGTGCTGTATGATGCGCCCGAACGGCTGATCTTTCGCCAAACCAACAAGGCCCACGCCAAATCGGCCAGCCGCTGTCCGGCGGTGATCCAATTGGAAAGCCGGTATTTCGTGATCAATTGCCCGTTTGATCTGCACATAGGCTTTTCGCGCGATGATAAGGGCAAACCGCATCTGATCAACCGCGCGGGGGCGGCATCGTCTATTCGCGCCAACAAGCTGAACGAGGTTCTAAGCTTGGTCGCCGAAAGCGAGTGGCGCTATCCTGACAGGCCAACGGTGCAACTGGCGCTGCCCTACTGCTTTATCGCGGATGAGCTGGTCTATATCTCGCAGATCGGCACCTTTGCGCATTACCGGCCTAACCCATTGCCCGGCACGATCTTCGGCGGCCGCTTCCCGCTGAACGCCTGGCCGCGCCCCTTGATGTGGGCGTTTGAATGGCACGAGCCGGAAAAAGACATCGTGCTGCGCCGTGGCGAGCCGCTGTTTTACTGCCAGTTCGAAAGCCAAAACCCCGAACGCCCCGTGCAAGTGGTAGAAGCCGAACGCACGCCGGAACTGACCAAGTATATGGATCAGATCGGCGGCGTGGTGAATTATGTGAACCAAACCTTCAGCCTGTTCAAAGCAGCCGAGGCGCTGCGACCAGCGAAGTTGCTGACGCCGAAGGCGAAGGGGTAAGCGCCGCCCCTTGCTTGAGGGTCGCCCGCGATGACACGGCGGCGATAGGTCGGCCTCGCCCAAGAACGCGTTTGGCCGAATGGAAACATTGCAAGAGCTGACAAAATAGTGTACACGAAAGTTGTTGGGCCGAAGAATCGGTCTCAGTTGGTTTCTGACTGCTGACTGCTGAATACTGGATGTGTTTGGCCGGTCTTTCTGTATTTTGATAGGTGGTGTGAAATGACTAACGTTTGGGCAAATTTTCAGTTTAATCAGGCGGATGTCGATCTGAACAGGATCGCCGCTGGATTTGAAAAATATGAATTTAATGATAATTCAAACACCACCGTTCATGGCACGAGATATGAAGATATATATGGTGCCAGCTTCTCAAACAATGGCAACTCTTTCGTTGATTTCTTTGCTGGTCAAGGACTGGTTGTGAATTCCCAGACTGGTATTCCAACCGCAGGCACGGTGAACGTGATCAATGAATGGGTTTACGACGGGACTAAATGGCAGGACGCGGTAGGGTTTGAGGGGTTTGAAGTCTCGGCCGTAGCGCTTCAAAAAGCCGTCATTTCGACCTCTACCGTTGATGATTACAAACTTATCAATAAAATTCTATCTGGCGCGGATGTTTTCGATCTGTCGAATTATGATGACAACGCTTACGGACTTGGCGGCAACGACAAGTTTGATGGCAAAGGTGGCAATGACAGCCTTGACGGCGGTTTGGGCAATGACACGATTTTTGGGGGGAGTGGCGCAGACTCCTTAACTGGCGGCGGCGGTGCCGACAGCATGTTCGGCGGGATCGGCAATGATGTTTTGCTGGGCAATGCGGGCAATGACCGTCTGAACGGCGGCGCGGGCGCAGATACATTGACCGGTGGGGATGGCGCAGACCGCTTCGTCTTTGACCAGTTGAAGGGCTTCGACCATATCACTGATTTTTCCTCGGCCAGCGACAGCATCGCCTTGTCTAACGCGGTCTTCAAAGGCTTGGGCGCGGTTGGCGATTTGACCAGCGCAGCGTTTTACGCCGCCGCGGGTGCCACAAAGGGCCATGATGCCGACGACCGCGTGATCTATAACACCACGACGGGGGCACTGTACTACGATGCCGATGGCAGCAGCGCCGGCAAAGCCATTCAGATCGCCGTGTTAGACAGCCATCCGACGCTGGCTTACACGGATGTGCTGATTTTCTAGGGCGGCGCTCAACAAAATAGATCCCGCTTCAATATAAAACAAAGTATTCGCCCTTTAAGGAACAGCCTTCTACACTCGCCACGGGCACCATGCCGCAGCGGTGTCGGGCAAAAAAGGGCGGATATGAAAAGCATTCTGGAAATCTACACCTTGGCCAGCCAATCGGTGCGCCAAGTGCTGCAAGCCGACACCGTGATCGAGGCCCCGAATTGGCACCCTTCTGGCCACTCGCTGCTGATCAACGGCGGCGGCAGGCTTTACCGCGTGCCGCTGGATGCGCCCCAGATGATCGCTGTCGACACCGGCTTTGCCCAACGTCTGAACAATGACCACGGCATCAGCCCCGATGGCCGCCAGATCGTGATATCCAACCACCGCGACCGTGGGTCGGAAATCTTTCTGCTGCCCGCCACTGGCGGTGAACCCCGCCTGATCTCGCCCGATGCGCCCAGTTGGTGGCATGGTTGGTCGCCCGATGGGCAGGCGCTGGCCTATGTCGCGGCGCGAGGTGGGCGGCGGGTGATTGATGTTTATACGATCAGCGTGACCGGTGGCCCCGAAACCCGCCTGACGCAGGGAGAAGGGCATTGTGACGGCCCCGATTACTCCGCCGACGGCTCGCAGATCTATTACAACTGCGACCGCGATGGCCATGCCCAGATTTGGGTGATGGGGGCCGATGGGTCTAACCAGCGCAAGCTGTTTGCCGATGATCAGGTGAACTGGTTCCCCCACCCCTCACCCGACGGCGCGCATCTGTTGTATCTGGCCTATCCAACCGGCACGACAGGCCACCCCGCGAACCTGCCCGTGGCGCTGTGCTTGGCCAACCCCGACGGCACCAACCGCCGCCACGTTCTCGAATTCACCGGCGGCCAAGGCAGCATCAACGTGCCGTGCTGGGCACCTGACAGTTCAGCCTTTGCCTATGTGCGCTACGAACCGGCGCAAAGTTGATTTTTCGCAGAAAAATCGCGCAGGTCAGAAATCAAGGTCGGCGTAATGTGCGGGTTGCGGGAAGCCGGGAATCTGGTCTGACAGCAACGGTCGAAAGGCCGGGCGTGATTTGATCTTGGCATACCAGTCCTTGACCAAAGCGTTGCGGTTCCAATCCACGTCCGAGATATAGTCCAGCGCCGACAAATGCGCCGCTGCGGCGAAATCGGCCAGCGTCATCGCATCGCCCGCCAGCCAGCGGCGCTGTTCCAGCAACCAACCCATGTAATCAAGGTGATACTTGATCTGCGTCGCCCCCGACCGCACGTTGCTGGAATCAGGATAGCCCTGCGCCATGATCTTTTTATAGACTCGTTCATGCAGCAACTTCGATGTCACCTCGGCATTAAACTTGTCGTCAAACCAAGCGCATAGGCGGCGCACCTCGTGGCGGCCTTCGGCATCGCGCGGCATCAGGGGCGGGTTCGGCGTTGTCTCTTCCAGATATTCGCAGATCGCTTGGCTTTCCGTCATCACCTTGGCGTCTATCTTCAAGACGGGCACCTTGCCGGCTGGATTGCGCCGCAGGAATTCGGGGTCTTGCTCCCAATACCGTTCTTCGATCAGTTCCACCTCTAGCTTCTTTTCGGCCAAAGTCAGCCGCACTTTGCGGCAGAAGGGCGACAGCGGGAAGTGATATAGACGGATCATGTGCACCTGCGGCAAAGTTCACCTCTCCATGCAACGAGGGCGGGCAGAGTTCAACCACCTCATCCTCAATCCACCGTTTCAAAGCAAGACGCGCGGCCGTCGGCGGCGATGGTTTGCGCACCTGACCGGATTTGCCCGGCATGGGCACGCACAAATTTCGAAGGTTTGGCGGCGTTGCGCTCTTTGGGGCTGGGAAGCACGGCGGCCAAGCGGGCGGATTGCGTGGCGGTCAGATGGGCGGCATCGGTTTTGAACAGGGCGCGGGCGGCGGCTTGCACGCCAAAGACGCCTTCGGCAAACTCGGCCTCGTTCAGATAAACTTCCAAAATGCGCTGCTTTGACCACATCAGTTCCACCACCGGCGTCAGCGCAGCCTCTAGCGCTTTGCGCAGATAGGATCGGCCCTGCCACAGAAACACGTTCTTGACGACCTGTTGGCTGATAGTCGAGGCCCCGCGCTGTTTGCCATGGGCAATGGCATCGCGGATCTGGGCGATGTCAAAGCCCCAATGCAGGCAGAAATTGGCATCCTCTCCGGCCACGGCAGAACGCGCCATATCGGGCGAGATATCAGCCCAACTCACCCATTCCCGCTGGATCCCGCCCAAGCGCCAGCTTTCTTGCCATTGATAAATGTTCCCCGGTGGCGGCAGAAACGAGAACAGAAAGATCAACAGCCCGTAAAACGCCACCACCCCGCCCAAAATGCGCCCAAGCCAACGCAACACCTGCCGCCAGAGGGGCAGGGTCGCGGCGGGTTCGGTCTTTTTCGCGCGTGTCTTCTTATCAGCCATGGGGCACCATAGGCCCTAGTGCTGCGTTTTGGTCAAGTGGGCACTGGCCCGCGCGAATAGGTGCAAAGGGGGAAGAGTTGCCCCTTCCCCCTTTCATACGTGCACAAATATCCCACGGGGGTGCGGGGGTGTGAAACCCCCGCTCTTAAACAGCGGGTGCGGGGGTGTGAAACCCCCGCTCTTAAACAGCGGGTGCGGGGGTGTGAAACCCCCGCTTATTCCGCCGGAACCTTTATCGCCTCATCTGACAGCGGATGGGCCAACCGGTTGACCATTTCCAGCGGGCAGACTTGCAGGAAGTTGCGCCGCTCTTCCGCCCAGTTCGACAAGATCTGCGCCGCAATGCGGCTGCCGGTTTCGGCGACATGGGCGGTGATCAGATCCTTCAGCTGGGCTTCCCAATGCGGGTGGCCAAGACCGCAGGTCAGGATCGTCTCGGTGTTCATCGCATCTTCGGCCACGCCGTCGGGGTCGTAGATATAGGCCATCCCGCCCGTCATGCCCGCGCCAAAGTTCGCCCCGATGCGGCCCAGAATAACCGCCACGCCGCCGGTCATATACTCGCACCCGTTCGACCCGCAGCCTTCCACCACCACCTTAGCGCCCGAGTTGCGCACGGCAAAGCGTTCGCCCGCCCGCCCGCTGGCATACAGATAGCCATCCGTTGCGCCGTAAAGCACCGTGTTGCCGATGATCGTGTTGTCTTCGGCCTTCAGCGGAGAGGTCATTGACGGGCGCACCGTGATCGTCGCCCCCGACAGGCCCTTGCCGACATAATCGTTGGCATCGCCTTGCACTTCAATCTTCAACCCGCGCACAGCAAAAGCGCCCAAAGATTGGCCGCACGACCCTGACAGTTTCACGGTCAAATGATCGGCCTGCAAGCTGTTGCGCATGCCGAACTTTTTCACGATATGGCTGCTGGCCCTTGTGCCGATGGTGCGCAGCGTGTTGCGCACGGCATAAGACAGCTGCATCTTTTCGCCATCTTCAAAGAAGCGCGCGCCGTCGCGGATGATTTCGGCATCCAGCGTGTCGGGCACATGGTTGCGCGGCTTGGAGCGGTCATAGGTGATCTTGTGCGCCGAATCGACCGAGATCAGAAGCGGGTTCAAATCCAAGTCGTCCAGATGCGCCGAACCACGGCTGATCTGGCTAAGCAGATCAGCGCGCCCGATGATCTCGTCCATCGACCTTGCCCCGATGGATGCCAGAATTTCACGCACTTCTTGCGCATAGAACGTGATAAGGTTGACCACCTTATCCGCCGACCCCGTGAACTTGGCGCGCAGCGCGTCGTTCTGGGTGCATACACCCACGGGGCAGGTGTTGGATTGGCATTGGCGCACCATGATGCAGCCCATGGCGATCAGCGCGGCGGTGCCGATGCCGTATTCCTCGGCGCCCATCATCGCGGCCATCACCACATCGCGGCCCGTGCGCAGCCCGCCATCGGTGCGCAACGTCACGCGTTCGCGCAGGTTGTTCATCGCCAGAACCTGATGCGCTTCGGTCAGCCCCATTTCCCAAGGCAGGCCCGCATATTTGATCGACGTACCCGGCGAAGCCCCCGTGCCCCCATTGTGCCCCGAGATCAGGATGACATCGGCCTTGGCCTTGGCCACGCCTGCCGCAATCGTGCCCACACCGCTCGATGATACCAGCTTGACCGTCACCTTTGCGCGCGGGTTGATCTGCTTCAGGTCATAGATCAGTTGCGCCAGATCTTCGATGGAATAGATGTCATGGTGCGGCGGCGGTGAAATCAGCGTCACCCCCGGCGTTGAATGGCGCAGGCGCGCGATCAGGGCTGTCACCTTCATGCCGGGCAATTGGCCACCCTCGCCGGGCTTGGCGCCTTGGGCGACTTTGATTTCCAGCTCTTCACAGGCGTTCAAATATTCCGCCGTCACGCCAAAGCGGCCTGATGCCACCTGTTTGATCTTGGCCGAGGGATTATCGCCATTGGCTTCGGGGTGGAAGTGGGCGGGGTCTTCACCGCCCTCGCCGCTGTCAGACTTGGCGCCGATGCGGTTCATCGCCACGTTTAGGGTTTTATGCGCCTCAGGCGACAAGGCCCCCAGCGACATCCCCGGTGTGACAAAGCGCTTGCGGATCGAGGTGATGCTTTCCACCTCTTCAATCGGCACGGCTTTGCCCAAGGCTTTGATATCCAGCAGATCACGAATGTGAATCGGCGGGTTGGCCCGCATCGCGGCGGAATACTGCTTCCAGATGTCAAACGACGCGCGGTCGCAGGCCGATTGCAGCATATGCATCGTCTGCGCTTCCCAAGCGTGCTTTTCGCCCGACCGGCGCGCTTTATAGAACCCGCCCACCGGCAGCACATCGCTTTGTGCCAGCCAGCCCTTGGCGTGAACCTCTTCGCATTTCAACTGAATGCCGTTCAAACCAATGCCCGAGATGCGGCTTTGCATGCCGGGGAAATATTCGGCCACCATCGCGCGCGACAGGCCCACCGCTTCAAAGTTCAAACCGCCGCGATAAGACGACACCACCGAGATGCCCATCTTCGACATGATCTTCAGCAAACCAGCGTCAATCGCATCGCGGTAGCGGCGCATGGCGTCGATCAGGCTGCCTTCGATCAGGCCGCGCGATACACGTTCGGCCACCGAATCTTCGGCGACATAGGGGTTCACCGTCGTGGCCCCCGACCCGATCAGCACGGCGAAATAGTGCGGATCAATGCACTCAGCCGCCCGCACGTTGATCGAACAGAAGGTGCGCAGCCCCTTGCGCGTCAGCCATGAATGCACGGCCGATGTGGCCAAGATCATCGGCATCGCCACACGCGCGTCGCTTTGGTGTTCATCGGTCAGCACCAATTGGCCAGCGCCTGATCGCACCGCATCTTCCGCCTCGGCCCTGATGCGTTCCAACCCTTGGCGCAAAGCGTCTTGGGTGGACCCTGCGGGGAAGGTGCAATCAATATAGGCCACTTGGTCGCCAAAGCGTTCGGTCAGAACCTTGAACTCGCCATTGGCCAAGAAGGGGCTTTCCAGCACCAAAATCTCGGTCTGGCTGGAATTTTCATCCAGCACGTTGCGCAGGTTGCCAAAGCGGGTCTTCAGGCTCATCACCCGACCATCGCGCAAGCTATCAATCGGCGGGTTGGTGACTTGGCTAAAGTTTTGCCGGAAGAAATGGCTCAGCGGGCGATACACCGCCGACAGCACCGCCGCTGGTGTGTCATCCCCCATCGAGGCGATCATTTCCTTGCCGTCTTCGGCCATGGGAACCAGAACCTGTTCCAACTCTTCCAGCGTATAGCCCGCCGCAATCTGGCGGCGGCGCAGGTCAGCACCAGTAAAGTTCGGTTCTTCGGGCACTTCGCGCAGCAAAGCGTTCAGGTCGACGATCTTTTCGATCCAGTCGCCGTAAGGCTGGGCCGATGCCAGTTTGTCTTTCAGTTCCACATCGTGGAACAGGCGGCCTTCTTGCATATCCACCGCAATCATCTGCCCCGGCCCCAAAGCGCCCTTTTCGCGCACTGTGGCCTCATCCACCGGAACCATGCCCGCTTCGGAACCCGCAATCAGCAAGCCATCGCCTGTGATGACATAGCGCATCGGGCGCAAGCCATTGCGGTCAAGCCCGCCGCAAACCCAGCGGCCATCGGTCATCGCCAGCGCCGCAGGGCCATCCCATGGTTCGATCACAGAGTTGCAATAGGAATACATATCAGCCCAAGCCTTGGGCATATTGGCGGTCTGCTTGCTCCACGCTTCGGGCACCAGCATGGTCTTGGCCATGGGCGCGTTGCGGCCCGAACGGACCAGCACTTCAAACACCGCATCCAGCGCGCCGGAATCCGATGTGCCGCCGGGGATGATGGGCTTGATATCCTCAGCCATATCGCCAAACGCGCCCGAGGCCATGCGGATCTCGTGGCTTTTCATCCAGTTGACGTTGCCCTTTAGGGTGTTGATCTCGCCGTTGTGGGCCAGCATCCGGAAGGGCTGGGCCAGCCACCACTGCGGGAAGGTGTTGGTGGAATAGCGCTGGTGGTAAATGGCAAAGGCGGATTCAAAGCGCTCGTCCATCAGGTCGGGGTAAAAGGTTGCGACCTGTTCGGCCAGCATCATGCCCTTGTAGATGATGGAACGGCACGACAGCGAACACAGGTACATCCCCTGAATGCCCGCCTTGGTCGCAGCTTTTTCGATGCGGCGGCGGATGATGTACAACTCGCGCTCAAACTGTTCCGCATCCGCGCCGTTTTCACAGCGGATCAGGATTTGTTCGATTTCAGGCCGTGTTGCCAAAGCCTTTTCGCCCAGAACCGAGATGTCAGAGGGCACATGACGCCAGCCATAGATATAGTGGCCCATCCGCAGCACTTCGGTTTCAACGATGGTCCGGCAGGCTTCTTGCGCGCCAAAATCGGTGCGCGGCAGGAACACTTGGCCCACAGCAATCAGCTTGGTCACATCGGGTTCATGCCCGGTGCGGCGCACTTGGTCGTAGAAGAACTTGACCGGAATTTGCACGTGAATGCCCGCGCCGTCACCGGTTTTGCCATCGGCATCCACAGCGCCACGGTGCCAAACGGCTTTCAGCGCGTTGATCCCGTTTTCAACCACTTTGCGCGACGGTTTGCCCGAAATCGCCACAACCAGCCCGACGCCACAAGACGAATGCTCGTCTTCGGCCTTGTACAGGCTGTTGGCATCCATCCAAGCGCGCTTTGCCTCTTCGGCGGCGACCCATGCTTCGTCATATTTGGTCATGATCAAGACCCTCCGAGAAATTTTGCAACGCTGTGGGGCAGAACGAGTGACGACATCTGACCGTCACATTCAAACAGCGGTATGGTTGACGCGAAGCCCGGCTTTCCCGGCGTGATGAATTTGACAGGCGGGGTGTCAGACGGGGCCCAAGTGCCGTCTTCCAACTCCCATTCTGAATGGCCCGAAAAGAAGCTGCGCCACTCTTCCGAGATATACTCATTCCCCTTGGAATGGCGCAGCACGGTGCCTTTGTCGTCGGTTTGGGTGTATTCGTATTCGGTTTGCTTCAGGGTTACGCCGTCAATCGTGGCACTTTGCCCTGTCAGCTTGTCAAAGCCGCGAATGATCGTGTGCTCGCCGTTGTCTTTGCTAAGGGCGAAATCAAACGTATCCAGCCCCAAAGCCAGCAGGTCCGAAAATGACGCTGCATCGCGCGGCTTTGGGTCAAGCACTTCTTTTGTGCCGGGTGTCAGATCGTAGCTTTCGATCCATTGCGTGTCGCGGTCGATCTTGGACAGGAAGAACGGGCCCTCGGCGTCATAATCGGCGCGCCACTGGTCGCCTTTGGTATCCGCCTCGCAGGTGTAGAAATGCGACACCAGACAGCCGCGCGATTGCACCGTCAGATAGGCGGTGCAGCCCTTGGGTGGAGTAAAGGTGGCGGCATAAGCGGGGGCCGCCAGCAGGATCAGGGGCAGAACAAGGCGCTTCATGGGGAACTCCATCCGGATGTTCGGGTGTTGGTGCTTATTCTGCGGCCACAGCGGCGGATTGGGCCAGATAGGATAGGATGGCATCGGCCGCTTCGCGACCGTCGCGAATGGCCCACACAACCAGTGACGCGCCGCGCACGATATCACCTGCGGCATAGACACCGGGCAGATTGGTGGCATGGCTGCGGAAATCGGCCTTGATCGTGCCCCAGCGGGTCACGGCCAATTCGGGCACGCCCCAAAGGGCTGGCACATCTTCGGGTTCAAAGCCTAGGGCCTGCACCACCAGATCGGCGGGTTCGGTGTAATCGGCGTCTTCGATCACTTCGGGCACTTGGCGACCTGTGGCATCAGGCGCGCCAAGGCGCATCTTTTGCACGATCACCCCGTCAACCACCGCGCCGCCGGTGAAGCCCTTGGGAGCAGACAGCCAAACGAAATCGACACCCTCTTCTTCGGCGTTTTGCACTTCGCGTTGGCTGCCGGGCATGTTCGCCTTATCGCGGCGATACAGGCACTTGACCGAGACTGCGCCCTGTCGAATGGCCGTGCGCACACAATCCATCGCGGTATCGCCGCCACCGATGACGACCACGCGCTTGCCTTGCGCGTTCAGCTCGCCCGAATCGAATTCTGCCACATCATCGCCAAAGCTTTTGCGGTTCGATGCCGTTAGATAATCAAGCGCCTTGACCACACCCTGCGCGCCCACGCCGGGGGCTGCGATGTCGCGCGATTTGTACACGCCGGTCGCAATCAGCACGGCGTCATGGCGGCCACGGATCGCGTCAAACGACAGATCCTCACCCACACGGCAGTTCAGCACGAATTGCACGCCTGCGGTTTCCAATTGCGCAATGCGCTGCATGACAACGGGCTTTTCCAGCTTAAAGCCGGGGATGCCGTAGGTCAGCAAACCCCCCGCGCGGTCATAGCGGTCGTAGACCGTCACCTGCACGCCCGCACGGCGCAGCACATCGGCTGCCGCCAAGCCGCCGGGACCTGCGCCGATGATGCCCACCGATTCCACACGGTCAGCACCCGGTTTGATCGGCGCGACCCAGCCGTTTTCCCATGCCAGATCGGTCAGATATTTTTCGACAGCGCCAATCGTCACCGTGCCGTGGCCCGATTGTTCGATCACGCAGTTGCCTTCGCACAGCCGGTCTTGCGGGCAGATGCGGCCGCAGATTTCGGGGAAGGTGTTGGTCGCTTGGCTTAGGTTATAGGCCTCTTGCAGACGGCCTTCGGCGGTAAGGCGCAGCCAGTCGGGGATGTTGTTGTGCAAGGGGCAATGCGTTTGGCAATAGGGCACGCCGCATTGGCTGCACCGGCTGGCCTGTTCGGCGGCCTTGGTGGCAGCGAATTGGCGGTAGATTTCATGAAAATCTTCGGCGCGCAGATCGGCAGGCCGCTTCTCGGGGGTTTCTTTGCCCACAGAGACGAATTTCAGCATACGTTGCACGGCCATATGGGCATCTCCCAGCTTCACGGTGAAGGGGGTGATAGCTTGGTCCTTAAGGGATGAAAAGGCAGCATTGCTGACCTATAAAAGGGATTAGGCAAAGAAACTGGCTTGCAGGGCGAAAAATTCGCGAAAATTAGGTCAGTACGTGATACCTATACCCCTAAAAGCCCGCAAACAGCGCTGCCAAGACGCCAAGGCCCAAGATGATTCGCCACCAGCCAAATACCGCGTAGCCCTGCTGCGACACATAAGACAGCATCCATTTCACCACGATCGCACCCGAAACCGTGGCGACAAGCAAGCCGATGCCAATGCCCGTCAGTGCTGAAAAATCAAGCTCGTGGCGCGATTTGATCAGGTCAAACGTGACAGCCCCCAGCATGGTCGGCAGCGACAGGAAAAACGAAAACTCAGCCGCCGCGCGTTTTGATACGCCCAACAACCGCGCGCCAACGATGGTCGCGCCCGAGCGTGAGACACCCGGCAAAATCGACAGGCACTGGATCACACCAATCGCCAAAGCCTTGCCAAAAGGAACCGCCGTTGCATCATCGACCTGCGTTTGCGGCGCGATTTTGTCGACGAACACCAGCACCACACCGCCCAAAACCAGCATGACCGCCATCAACTTGGGCGTCTCGAACAGCACAGTTTTGATAAAGTCATGCGCCACGGCCCCCACCGCCATGGCGGGCAGAAAGGCGATCAGCACCGACACGATAAACCGCTGCGAGGCGGGTTTGGTGCGGTAGGTGGAAAACACCTCGATCAACTTGTCGCGGTACAGGTAGGCAATCGCCAGAATTGGCCCCAACTGGATGACAACTTCCAGCGTCTTAGACCCTTGCAAGCCCAGAAAATGCGCCAACAGCAGCAGATGCGCGGTGGACGAGACGGGGATGAACTCTGTCAGCCCCTCGACCAAACCCAAAAGCGCCGCTGTCAGCATATCTTGCATGGCTTAAACTTTCCGCAAATTCTTGGCAGAATCGCGGATGGCTGCGAATTGGCCTGTGGCGCGGTACCGCCACAGATATTCCGGAATGATGGCGTCAAAATTCGCAGCCGTAATGCCCAGATCGGCCAAGGTTTTCGCCCCCGCCTGCACCACGTTATCTTGGCGCAACTGGCGCGCTTGATCCGAAGTGATCACGCCGTTGGAAAACAAGCCCAAGGTCAGCGCTGACAGCGTATCCAACACACCCGCCATGACTGACCCAACCCAGAACGGCAGGTTCACCACCAAACGGCGGCGCTGCACGACGGCCAGCATATGGTGGATTATGTCGCTGAGTGGCAGCGCATCAGGCCCGCCCAACTCATAGGTGCCATGGGCTTTGCCTGTCACACCCAACACGGCGGCGGCGGCCACATCTTCCACATAAACCGGCTGAAAGCGGGTGGAACCGCCGACCAGCGGCAAGATCGGGCCCATCCGGCTCATCGCGGCGAAGCGGTTGAAAAAGCCGTCTTCATTGCCGAAAATCACCGAAGGCCGCAGGATCATAGCGTTCGGGAAGGCGGCCAGCACGGCTTGCTCACCCTCGCCCTTGCTGCGGGCATAGGCCGAAGCGCCCTGCGCATCGGCCCCAATCGCCGACAGATGTACCAAGCTGGCCAAGCCCGCCTGTGCCGCCAGCCGCGCGATGCGGCCTGCGCCCTGCGCCTGCACGGCGTCAAAATTGTTGGAACCGCGCGCATCAAAGGTGCCCACGCAGTTCACCGCCGCATCCGCCCCCGCCAGTGCCAAAGCAACCGAGGCGTCATCGCGAATGTTGCAAAACACCGGTTCCACTTGGCCGACAGCGCCGTAGCCGCGCACAAACAGCGCCTCGTTCGGGCGGCGCACGGCCACGCGCACGCGCCAGCCCTCTTGCGCCAATTTGCGCGCGATATAGCGGCCAACAAAACCAGAACCGCCAAAGATCGTGACCAGCTTGCTCATGGGGTCCTCGTAGGGGAAAAGGGGTAAAATGCGCCGCATTGTCGGCGTTGTCTGAATACAGGGGCAGGGCGCGGCCAGCAAGACCAAAGCAGTTCGCGATTTTTGCAATGCGCCCCGTTGACACCATGTGCAGGCACAGCTAAACCGCCCCCCACGATACGCCCAGATGGCGGAATTGGTAGACGCGCTGGTTTCAGGTACCAGTGTTGCAAGACGTGGAGGTTCGAGTCCTCTTCTGGGCACCAATATCGCAAAGAAAGCCGTGCAATCCGAAGGGGTTGCGCGGCTTTTGCTTTTGGTGATCCACCTTATTATCCAAGTTTATGTCGTCGCTTGTCGGGCTTACTCCACGATCTTGGCATCCTTGCGAGCATCGCCGCCTACTTCCCGTCTCGCTATCTACAAACCGATGTTGGGCTTGGATGGGCGTTAGGCGATGAGAAAGACGCTGCGCCGTAACTTAGCCCAGCGCCCCTGTCAGAAAATCAGCACATCCGTGTAAGCCAGCGTGGGGTGACCGTCTACAACGCCGATCTGAACAGCCGCGCCAGAGCTGCTGCCATCCGCGTCATAGTACAGCGCACCTGTGGTCGTGTTGTAGATCACACAATCTGTTGCAAGGTGGCCTGACGTAGCCCCAGCCGCCGCGTAGAAGGCGGTCGATCCGAGTGTTCCAACAGAACCCAGCGCGGTAAACGTAGCTTTGGCGAGGCTGATGTGGTCGCTGGCTGTCGTGAAGTTCGTGACGTGATCAACACCGGTCAGCTGGTTGAACACGAAGGTGTCCGCGCCAGCGCCACCGGTGAGGATATCGTCTCCGAAGCCGCCAATTAGGCTGTCATTGCCTGAACCGCCGTTTAGGGTGTCATTATAGATCGAACCCGTTAGTGTATTCACACCGGCATTCCCAAGCATCGACACGCCATTCCCTGCCAGACCTGCATCAACATTCAAGGACGTGGTGGCGCTGGTCACAGCTGCGCTAACAATACCAGTGCCTGTTCCAATCACCACAATGTCGACTTTGACCCCACCGGTTAGCGTAAGGGTGCTTGCAGTGGTCGAGGTGAACCGCAGTTCATCAGTACCAATGCCGCCGGTCATCAGCTCACCCGTTACTAGATCACCAGCCAAAGCCACTATGAACAAATCATTGCCTTCGCCTCCCACAAGGCCGTCGGCCCCTGAACCACCGACCAGCGTGTCATCCCCCGTACCTCCCGTCAGGGTATCGGCGAACTTCGAGCCGGTCAGGGTCGTGGCAGCGCCGGTATTGGATACGCTATAGCCAATCGCCCCCCCCGTTATGGCTGAAAGGTTGACCGCAAAGCCATTGGTGGAGAGTGTGGCCGTGCCCGCATTGGTTGTGCCTGTGGTCGCTGTCCATGTGGCTGTGACCGTGGCATTGGCTGTCGACCCACTGGCCACCGTGAAGATATCCCCGCCGTTCAAATCGCTGATGCTGTCTGTGCCTGACGCCACAGTAAACGTGTCATTGCCCAACCCACCCGTCAGCACATCATCCCCAAGCCCGCCAACCAGCGTGTCTGCCCCGCCGCCTCCCGTTAAGGTGTCAGCCCATGCTGAACCGGTCAGGGTTGTGGCCGTGGCCACGGAGTTCGTCACGCTGAAACCGGCAGAGCCACCTGTGACAGCCGCAAGGTTCACCGCAAAGCCTGCACTAGTCAGATTGGCAGTACCAGCGTTCGTGGTGCCTACCGTGGCTGTCCAAGCGGCACTGACCGTGCCGTTGAGCACTGCACCCGATGCCACCGTAACAACATCTCCGCCGCTCAGATCTTTGATACTGTCCGTCCCAAGCGCAATGGTGAAGGTGTCATTCCCCGCACCGCCCGTTAAGCTGTCATTGCCGTCTCCGCCTACGAGCGTGTCAGCCCCAGTTCCGCCCGATAGGGTATCAGCAAACTTGGAACCTGTAAGTGTTGTCGCCGTCGCGGCGCTGTTGGTCACCGTATAGCCCGCAGCCAAGGAGTTTGTGCGTTTTCTGCGCCGCATCGACCGCGCTGTCCTCAAGCCGCGCGACGTGCATCTCGTGCTCGACAACTACGCCACCCACAAGACGCCCGAGGTCAAGGCCTGGCTGGCGAAGCACCCGCGCTTCAAGCTGCACTTCACGCCAACCAGCGCGTCTTGGCTCAACCTGGTCGAACGCTTTTTTGCCGAGATCACCACAAAGCGCATCCGCAGAGGCAGTTACATCAGCGTCAAGCAGCATAACCTAAACCCGATGAGCCAATGACCTCCGCTCTAAAGTCACTGCGGCTGTTCCAAATCATTCGACGACGGACACCCCAACCCCCAGGCTCATCGATATGGATACCTATCCAAGACGGTCATTCTTCGATTACTTTAAATCCTTTGACGTCCCCGTCCATTCCTGTACCGATCAAATCGACATCACGCACGCCTTGGACTATGTCAAAAAGCACAAGCTGGTGTTTTCACTTGCGATGACGTTGCTGGTCACCAAGGCGGCAAACCAGGTTCCGGAATTCCGCCAGAGGATCGCCGGCGAGGGGATCGAGGAGTATGATTACGTACGCCCCTTGTATACGATCCTCTCACCATCCAAAATAGTGTCATTCATCCTAGGCTGGCACGCGGACAATTTCGGCAAATGCTATGAAGCGAACATGGCGATCCGGCAAGATGTGCTGGCAGGCCAAAAACCCGGGCTCGACATGGCGAACCCGGGCCATATCATTGTCAGCGTGGTGCCATGGCACAGCTTTACGGCGCTTACCATGCCATTTAGCCGCAAGCACGCTTCAGTGCCCGTCTTTACCATCGGAAAGTTCTATCGGCAGCAGTCAGCGACAATGATGCCGTTGGCAATTCAATCAACTCATGCGCTGATTGATGGCTACCATATAGGCCAGTTTTTAGACTGCCTGACAACCTACTTAGAAGACCCAGAACAGCACATGGCGCTGGCAGTTTAGGGGATAGCCCCCGGCTGTTTGTTGGCCCCCAAAGCTCAGCCATGGGCACTCCGCCTGCGACGCGACGCACGATTGCGATAATCTGCGCCTTAGGGTGTCTGCTTGTCTTCATCCGAAACCTCCGCATAGTTTTTTTTGCCGAGACCTTCTGCTATGGCAGTCCCTTACTTTCAGAGGGGGGGATTACACTAAAATCGTCTTATTCAAAGGTTTTCTGGTACGGTAAGCCCTATACAATGCCAGCTTTTTATTGCTAAGAATCCAATTATGAACACCGCTTCGCCATTACCCTTGCACGAACCCTTGGCTGCCTTGGCCGCATTTGCCTTTGATTGGGCGCATTGCCTTTGTGATCCGGAATCGGGTTGTTTAAGTTATCATCGCGCGTGGAGTATGGTTCGGCACTTGGAAGCAAATGGGGCCTTCCCGGCTGGCGGGGATTTTTTCGGCAAAGCGCTTAGAGGATTGGCCCGCGGGAATCGGATCAGGATTTTGCTGTCTGGCTCAGCAGATACGGGATTGGCCGCCCTTGTTTTGCAGGCTTTGCGCCCGCATGGCATTGTGCCAGAAGTTGTCTTGGTTGATCGCTGCTTGACAACTTTGGAACAGAACCGTTTGTTCGCCCGACATGCCGGTTTTGACCTGCAGACCTTCCAGATGGATGCGCGCGAACTGAACATCGCGCCGGTTGACGCCATTGTAGCACATAGCTTTCTGGGACTTTTTGCACCGGGTGCCCGCCAGGGCGTTGTTGACATGTGGGCGCGCAACCTAGCACCAACTGGACGGGTTTTGATTTCAAACCGGCTGTCCGTAGGCCCAAGTGCGCCGCGCACTGCGCCAGATGCCGACGCCCTCGCGCAACGAAAATCCGAAATGTTTGCGACCGCGCAGGCGCAAGGCTATAGTGTTGCGCGCGCGGCCTCAATCGCTGAGGCGGCTGAGGCACTGTGGCAAATCCGATTAGGGTACCCGCAAATGACGGAGGATGATCTGCTGGAGATGCTGAAAAATGCAGGGCTCGCAGTTGTTCAAATGAATAAAGATTCTTCGGGCGTATCGGTGTCGCCCCTTATCATGCAGACAGATGCAAAGCGCCGCCACCGTGCGGAAATCATCGCCGCCCACGTGGGCTAAAGCCGGGGTCACATGGCGCGCGCACAGAATGCAGAACTTAAATTCCAGCGCAATGGCCTGATTTTTAACGCAATTTCAGATTCTTTTTTGACCCGTCTGGTTCTATCGCCACAAGGAGCACCAGAGGTTGCGATCCCCAATCGCTTACAGTTCACGCCAGAACTTTATGAAAGGCTCAACCGTGCCGCCCAAACCTACTGGCACCCGCAGCCAGAGGTGGCATTGCCCGCAAAGCCTGCATGGGTGCTGAACACCTGCGCCGATCCAGACAGCTTCGCACAAGCCTTGCTAACGATTGACATGGCCTATGCAACGGCCCCGCCAATCTTCAACCACCCGCGGGCGGTCATGGCAGCGCGCCGGGATATCGCCGGCGTGGCCTTGGCCGGAATTGGCGGGCTAGAGGTTCCCAAAAGCCGCCGCTTCTTGCCCCTTGGTCCGCGCAGCTTTACCGATTGTTTTGAGCAGGGCGGTTTTCAGTACCCAGTGACTGTGCAGCCCAGCGCCGCGCGCAACGGGGTAAAGCGTATTTGGATCAACCATCCGATGGATTGGCAAACCCTTTTCAACCTTGCCGGAGGCGGACATCACCACATCATGGTGCAAGCCCATCCTGATGAGGCCGCAGCCGACTGGGCCTTGCGCATGGTGTTTGTCGGCCAAGGCGGTGCGGTGGAAACATTGCGCCATAGGATCAAGCCGGGGATGAGCGCATCGGTTCTGCCAGTTCAAAAAGCATTGGTTGAAACGGTATTCAAGACCGCCTTTCGCCGAATTCCCTTAGATTTTTGGACGCTGGACTTGATGGCTTTGGCACCCAACCACTTGCGCCTGCTTGATGTCAGCGCTGGATTTTTTGTACCCGACGCGGCGGATGACATCGCTCAGATGCGGCAGGTGAGTTTGACTATCGCGGACCAAATTGGGCCACGATTGTCGGCCTTGCTTGCCCAACCGCAAAATTGGCGGGAAGACGCGCGCAAATTGCCAAGCGTCGAGGCTTTGATGCAAAGGTATGGGGCATGACAAAACGCGCTCGATCGGGTGTGAAAACATCGCCTAAGCCCTTACCCCCCCCAGCCCACACCGGCCCGCAGTTGGTTCGACCCGCGCGGCCCATCAACTTTTCTGCCCTGCCCGACAAGAGAGAAGTTCGGGTGCGCATCGGCAAGGATGGCAAGCCCATACCTGGGTTTCCCAACCGACTAATTATGCCGATGGATCTGCAGACAGAGCTTGCGCGCACCGCCGACCAGCTGTGGTATCCGCATCCGCTGCCCTCGCATCTGCGAAACCCGTCTTCGATTATCAACCACTGTGCCGATGCGGATGAGTATCGCAGTGCTCTGATCTGGCTGGATGAGGCTTTTTCACCCAGCGTGCCCATCTTCAACCATCCCCGCGCTATTGCCCGCTCGCGCCGCGATCTCAGTTCACAGGCGCTTGCGGGGATTACTGGTCTTACGGTTCCGCAGTGTGTGCGGTTCAAAGCACAATCGCGCGCTTCGTTTGAGCGGTGCTTTGCCGAGCATGGATTTCAATTTCCCGTATTGGTGCGACCTATCGCCGGGCAAACGGGGCAAGGGTTGATCAAGGTTGAAAGACCAGATGACTGGGACGCCGCCGTGCATACCCAATGGTTCGGCCAACCGCATTTCATGACACAGTTTGTCGAGTTTGCAACCCAAGAGCAGGTGTATTTAAAGGCGCGCGTCTTGTTCATTGGCGGGCAGTTCTTCATTCGCCACATTAAAGGCGCTAATGGCTGGAAAGTTCATAACGACTCTGAAAACAGCATCCGCAACTTCCAAGACCGCGAATTAGAACTGGTTCATAGCCTGAACGATAACGCCCATTTCGCCCGCATTTGCGCCGAAGTTCCCGGCCGGACCGGTTTGGATTTTTGTGGCATGGATATGGGAATTGATCCTGACCGAAACTGTTTTGTCATGTTTGAATGCAATGCCGCGATGTCAGTGTTTTTTAAAACACACGAGCCAGTGGATTCCCAACGTCAGGCACGGCGTGATTTTTTTGAGACGCCCGCTGCTTTGGCATTTGAAGCCCATCTGCGAACGCCACAGGATTGGCTTTGGAAAAATCAGTCGGTTTCGCAGGGCGAGGATTCTCAGTCGTGTCGCACCTTGTTGACAGCGTGATGCCGCGTCAACTCTGACAATCCTCACATATCAGCTAAGCTGCCAACAAAGGATGAAATCGCTGGGGGCGGCAGGATTACCATGGCGAAGCGATCTAAGTAGATCCATGTCACCCCAAAAGCCAAGCCGCCCGCAAGCGCAGATTTCAAGGTCATGCTTCGATCCAATTTTTCCCAACGGCAGTACCATGCAGCGGTAAAAGCGCCGATGGCCATCGGAAGCCCAAACAGAAAAATCCCGGGCCCCAAAACAGTCATCAGGGCAAGCGGCAAGCGGTGCTCTAACGGAAAGCCCGGCAAAGAAAGCCCTGAACCTTGCACTTTAAAACGTATATACAGGCCTAGCGTTATCATTGCGCAAAGGCACGCGGCTGTTACGGCAACGCCTATCGCATAGTAGCCGTATGCAGGGCGCGAAAGAAGGCCAGTTACGACCAGAATGACCGCAAGTAAGGTCAAACCCAAAGCAAACGTGGTCGGAAAACCAAGTCCAAGCTCGGCCTTTTCCGCCCGAGACCTGCTCGTGATCGTGCCCTTTCGTGTCATCCAAACCAAGGATATCAGAACCAAAGCGGCAACTCCCAACGCAGCAGGGCGTTCTAGCACGTTCAACCGACCAACCTGCACCAACTGGACCACCAAGGCGAGGTTACTTTCAAGAAAACGACCCAAGACAAAGGCAATCACGAAAGGAATACGTGGCCAGTCGAATTGACCAAAAAGATAGCCCAAAACGCCGAATCCCAGCGCAAAATAAATGTCCTCAACAGACCCGTTCAACTGAACAACCGTCACAAGGCTTGCAATCAAAACAGGCAAAACGATGCGATCGATGCGCAGTCTGGTCAATCGTGCAAGAAGCGGGGCCAAGCTGATCCCCACCACCGAAGTCAAGATGTTCGACAGCAGTAAGGCCACGATCAGCGTGAAAGAAAAGGACAGGTCCGTGGTCAGCATCGGCAAACCCGGCACAAATCCGTGGATCACCAGAACCGACAGCAAAATCACGCCAGATTCGCTGCCCGGAAGACCAAAGGCCAAGGTTGGCAGCAACGATCCGCCATCCTTTGCATCGACCGCCGCCTCGGGTGCGATCAATCCGCGCACATCGCCTTTGCCAAAACCACTGCGGTCGCCCTTGGTGGCCTGCACCGCCTGACCGTAGGCCACAAAACTTGCGACGGTGCCGCCGACACCCGGAATAATGCCCACAAGGGTGCCCAAGATCGAAGATCGCAAGGTTACGCCAAAATTGGTGAAAACAGACCGAATGCCAGCCCAAGTGCTGTCTTGAATATCGCCAGACGTGGCTGCTGCGGAAACGGAAAGACGCGTGCGCCAAGCCATGACTTCTGACAGGGTAAAAAAGCCCAACAGAACCACAACCGTGTTGAAGCCGTCATACAGGCCAAGGCTGCCAAACGTCCACCGTGGGGCACCGGTGGTTGGATCACTGCCAACCATAGCCAACATCAGCCCCAGCAAAGCGGCCCCAAAGGCCCGGCTGGTCGAACGGGTTGGCAGCGCCACGATGGTTGTCAGCCCCCAGATTCCCAGCAATAGCTTCTCCAATGGCCCAAATTGCAGAATAAACGGGCGCACAATGGGCAAAAGAGCAACCAGAACGACGACCCCGATCAGCGACCCAACCGCCGAAGCCGTTGCCGCCGCAGCAATGGCCGTGCGGGGCAAACCCCGTCGGGCCATGGCATGCCCATCCAGCATCGCCGCAGCACTTGAAGCGTTGCCGGGAATGTTAAACAAAATCGCCGTCACTGACCCCATATAGGTCGCGCCGCCCGTCAATGCGCCAAACAAAAGCAAGACCTGAACCGGGTCCCAATGCAGTGTCAAAAGCAACATAAGAGCTGCAAGGCTTGTGCCGCCTATACCGGGCAAAAAAGAGCTGAACATGGCGATCAGCGTGCCCAGAATGGGAACCAGGATATTTGGCCAAGAAAAGACATTCCCGGCCCCCGCAGCCAGAGCCGAAAGATAAGACATCATGGCTTGCTCGGTATTAAAAGGGGATCGCTCACCGAGCCGCGACCATCGCGGCAAATTTAGCGGCAGAAGCCTTTTGTGATGCCATCAAATTGGCCGCATCCGCGGGATCCATCGGCGCAACTTCACGACCCTGCGCTTGCGATGTTTCGGCAAAAGCCGGACTTTGGATCGCATCTGTTACCGCTTGCGTCAAACAGGTGTTCAAATCGGGACGCAGATTGCTATGGGTAAACACTGTGCGCACCGCGTAAGTCAGATCTTTCACAATGCCTGCCATCTCGATGCGCTTGGCGCGCTCGCCCTCCGGCAGATCTTTTGCGATAGACGCCGCAAGACCATCCCTGCCCGCAATAAATGGCACGCCAGGTGCCTGCGGATTGGCCTTGTCATCAAGCACCAACTGCACTTTCAAATCGCCTGACTTCGCGGCTTTCAAGGCCGAGGTCAAACCGAACGATGTTATGTCCGCCTCTCCTCGCAGCACTGCCGCCTCAAGATCTTTCGATCCCGCATATCCCGTAATCAACTTGATCTCTTTTCCAATCACCTGACCGCCCAAATCAAACTCGACCGTTGCGTTGGTCGACCCCGACGCTGCAACCAAGGTCTGAACTGTCATAAGCGACAGATCAGGTTTGCCCAACCAAGCACTTGGTTCCGAATGGAAAACGCCAATAGCTTGCAGGCGTTCAGACCACTTCGCCGTGCTGTCTTGCATGTCGGCAACGACAAGGTCCGTTGCATTTTTGACCATCACCACCAACTCGTCCGGCCCTGAATCTGCCAACGTTGTGTAGGCCACCAGACCGCCTGCCGCCGGCATATTCACCACCGATGATTGCACCCCAGCCATATCATCCAGGACTGCGGCCAAGGCCCGCCCATATATATCATACCCGCCACCAGCCGCGTTTGGGACAATGACGGTCAACCTTTGGCCCGTTAGGGCGGCTTGGCAGGTCGAAGATAATTGTGCAGCTGCCAGACTTGGATTAACCAAGTACAGGCTCAGAGCAAATATAACCAGAAAGCAAGGTCGCGTCATTAGGGCACCCAAGTGAAAAAATTGCTACACAACAACGCGAGCACGGATCCACGCCGTTATAAGACGAGGCAAGCCGATCCTATTCACTCACCATCTTGGGGAAACGCATCCCAGAATTCGACAAAAAAATCTACCAGAATTTGAGTGATGGTTCGAAGATTTTTGGGGTCAGAGGCGACAGTGTTGGATAAGTTTGTCCCAGACACGACATCCCATTTGTGTGCAACCCTTATGCGAGGCCAGCGACCTTATCGGTTCAAGGGTCTGGGAAGCGGATCAGTCACGCGATGCGAGCCGGTATTTCAATTTTTTGGCGACCTGAATGTATGCGTCTCATTCAAGGACTGCCCACCCAGCGATCCTGGGGTTGGCCCATGTCAAAGACGGTTTTAACTCGGCGCCGTTGCTGTTAACGATCAAGACAGTTGGCTTCGACAAGACGTTTCTCTGGCCGCTGATCGATCTGGGTCGAACCACTCTCAGCTGGGGCCGTCGATGAGGCAGTTCGCCCTCAGAACAGCAGCTTATACGTATTCCCCAAAGTGTCCGTCACAGTACCCGTACCACTTTCCGTGCCCGACCCCATGATGAAACGGCCCTGCACCCGCGCGCCGTCGGCGCAGACAAGTAACGGTAACCCAATGCGTCTTGCCCCTGCCATTGGGGTACAATTCTTGGAAGCGCTTTCTAATCGGTTCTTGTTTTGGCGGACGGTTTCCGTTTTTGCGGGCTACGGGAGTATCAAAAAGTAGAGCTTCCAACCCTTGGTTTGCCAGCGGCTTCCAACAGACTGGCCACCCGTGCCAAGTTTGAAGCAAATTGTTGAGGTCTGGCCTGTCACTGTCCGGCGGACTGTGGTGCACATCTACCGTGAAGGTTTCGGGCCGGATCGCGTAGAACACATCCAGATTCTTTTTGGCAAGTATCCGCTGCTCTATGGGATCATCAGGGAATTTTTCTTCAGGGTTTACCCAGAAGTTTCCGGCGTAGATGTCTAGTTTCAGGGCATTGCCCTCGGGAGATGTTACAAACAATTGGCCTGCGGTGCGCTTGACGAAGCGACCCCAAAGCCATTCGCGGTAGGCTTCCCACCTCGTCGCTTCCGGTTCACTCATGTCTTGGGTGAGTTTTCGCCCTTCAATCCTTGGCTGCTTGCGCGACCATTGCAATGCGATGTCGCCGACCATGCGGTAGGTCGACGCTAGTGTCTCGAATCCGTCGGGGCAAAACATCCTCAGGCCCCACGAATCAATTGGACCACGGAGCTATTCTTTCCGGTCACATGCTTAGCCCAGCGCCCCATAAGTATTCGTCTTTGTTCGAGAAAGTCCGTGCGGCGATAGGCCCTTTCCACGGTGCCACCAACAACATGTGACAGGCAGCTTTCTGCAACCTCGTGGGGAGTGTCTGTCGTCTCAGCGATCCAGTTGCGCAAGCTTGTGCGAAAGCCATGTGGGCGTGCCTCCATGTTCATGCGTTCCATCAGGCGGCTCATTGTCATGTCGCTGATCACGCCCTTGCGCACGCTGGGAAAAAGAAAGCCATCACGTGCAAGTGGTTTTGCCTGTTCTATCACCTCAAGCGCCTCGACACACAACGGGACGCGAAAATCTGGGGTAGCATCGCGTGGACCCTTCATCTTTTCACCGTCGATGGTCCAAACGTCGCCGTTGATCTGGTCAAGATGCAAGAAGCGTAGCGGTGCAGACCGCACCCCTGTTAAGATCAGCAGCCGAAGGGCTAGATGGGTGATCGAACCATCGCCTAGAGCGTCATAGAAGGCGGGGACTTCCTGCCATGGTAGGGACGGTACGTTCTCTGGCTTGTGGCGTTGCTTGCCCAACAGCGCACGGGCCTTTTCAGCCGCTTGCAGGTCGACATCGAGGCCCAGTGCGGCTGCATGCTTCATGCAGATCGCCAAACGGTTAAGCGCCTTCTTTGCGGTTTCGGCCTTGGTGTGCCAAATTGGGGCAAGTGTGTCGCGAATGTCGGTTTGGTCGATCTCGGCCACCGGCATCCGACCCAATTTTGGCAAGATGTAAAGGCGGATCGGGGAAAACCAGCGCCCAGCCTCCCCATCACCCTTTAACTGGGCCTTGCGGCTTTCAAAGGCATCGACTGCAACATCCTTAAGAAGGTGGAGGTTGCGCAAGGCTTCGCGGCGTTCCTTTTCTCGCTGTTTGATCGGGTCGACCTCTGATGCGGCAATGCTACGCCACTTGGCGGCTAAGGTGCGGGCATCCTTCAAGGACACGTCCTGAACAGACCCAAGGCCCATTTCCCGTCGCCGCCCGTGAACGGTGATCCGCAGCATCCACTGTCCACCACCATCTGCGCGCTTTATCAGCCACAGGCCGCCACCGTCGCAGTACTTGCCGGTGCCTGCGGCTTTGACCTCCAAGGCGGTCAACTTGTTCAGCGAATGAGCAGCCAATCTATCCACCTCATTGTCCACCTTCGACAGTAAGCTTGGCTGAGACAGATTGAAAGTAGGAAAACGCCAATAATACAAGGAAATGGGCGCTATGAGCCTTAGTCGATGCTTTGTGATTGTGCCCAATAGAACCTGATAGTGTTCCTATATGGTGCTTCTTTACCTCTTCTGGGCACCAATATCGCAAAGAAAGCCGTGCAATCCAAAGGGGTTGCGCGGCTTTTACTTTTGTTTCCCGCCTAAAGATACCCCTGCGCCTTGAACGACAATTGCTGTGATTTGCCGATGATCAGGTGGTCGTGCAGCACGATTCCCAGTGCGTTGGCGGCGTCTTGCACCTGTAGGGTCACGGAAATATCGGCCTGTGACGGCGTGGGATCGCCCGAGGGGTGGTTGTGCACCAAGATCACCGCCGAGGCGTTCAGTTCCAGCGCGCGTTTCACCACTTCGCGCGGGTAGACGGGCACATGATCGACCGTGCCGTCAGATTGCGCCTCATCGGCGATTAGGGTGTTTTTGCGGTCTAGGAACAGAATGCGGAATTGTTCGGTTTCGCGGTGGGCCATGACAGTTTGGCAATAATCGAGCAGCGCGCTCCACGAGGTGAGAACCGGCTTGTTCAACACCCGCCCGCGCATCAGGCGGCCCGCTGCGGCCTCGACGATCTTAAGTTCCTGAATAACGGCGTCGCCCACGCCTTTGACCATGGCCAAGCGTTGCGGGCTGGCTGAAATAACGTGGTTAAAATCGCCGAACGTGTCCAGCAGCAGATGGGCGAGCGGTTTGACATCTTGGCGCGGGATGGCGCGGAACAGCAGCAGTTCCAGCAGCTCGTAATCGGGTAAAGCCGCCGCACCCCCCGCCATAAAGCGGTCGCGCAGGCGTTTGCGGTGGTCAGAGATATACGAGGGCAGTTTTGCGGGAACGACGGCGGTAAACGCCTCATCCTCTGCCCCCTTGCGGGGGAAAAGCGGAAGCGGCGGTTCGTGAAAGCCATTGGGTGCCATGCGGGAAATGTGGCATGGGGGTGGTGAAAAAAGCGTTAACAGATCTGCAAAAAACAAACGCCGCAGCCCTGAAGGGTGCGGCGTTTGTGGCACTGTAGCGGGCAGAAAAGCTTAGCTTTTCATCCCGTCCCAAAAGCCTTTGACCTTGGCGAAGAACGACGATCCTTCCGGATTGTTGTCTGCGCCCAGCTTTTCAAACTCTTCCAGCAGTTCTTTTTGCTTGGGCGTCAGGTTCACCGGCGTTTCAACGGCCAGTTCAATCATCATATCCCCCGCCCCGCCACCGCGCAGCGCGGGCATGCCCTTGCCGCGCAGGCGCAGTTGCTTGCCGGTTTGCGTGCCAGCAGGCACTTTGACGCGACTTTTGCCGCCATCAATCGTGGGCACTTCCACCTCGCCCCCCAAGGCGGCGGTGATCATCGACACGGGCACGCGGCAGAACAGGTTCACCCCGTCGCGTTGAAAGATCGGGTGATCGCGGGTTTCGATGAAGATGTACAAGTCACCCGTCGGCCCGCCGCGCATACCGGCCTCACCCTCGCCCGAAAGGCGAATGCGGGTGCCGGTTTCAACGCCTGCGGGAATGTTAACCGACAAAGAGCGCTCTTTTTCGGTGCGCCCCGCGCCGCCGCAGGCTTTGCAGGGGTTCTTGATCGTCTGCCCCGCGCCCGCGCAGGTGGGGCAGGTGCGTTCCACGGTGAAGAAGCCTTGTTGCGCGCGCACTTTGCCCATGCCCGAACAGGTCGGGCAGGTGACAGGTTCGGCCCCGCCTTCGGCCCCCGTGCCGCTGCACACGTCGCAGGCGACCGAACTTGGCACGGTGATGGTCTTTTGAACGCCCTTAAAGCTTTCTTCCAAGGATACGCGCAGGTTATAGCGCAGGTCTGACCCACGCTGCGCCCTGCTGCGCCGCCCGCCTTGGGCGCCTTGGCCGCCACGGCCCATAAAGTCGCCAAACAGGTCTTCGAACACATCCGAGAAAGACGCGCCGAAATCGCCGTTGCCACCGCCGCCGCCACCCCCCGGCCCACGCCCGCCTTCAAAGGCGGCATGGCCATAGCGGTCGTAGGCGGCCTTTTTGTCGGCGTCTTTTAGAACGTCATAAGCCTCGTTGATCTCTTTGAACTGGGCTTCGGCGTTGGGATTGTCGGTGTTGCGGTCGGGGTGCAGCTCTTTGGCCTTGGTGCGGTAGGCTTTTTTCAGCTCTTCCGCCGAGGCGCCCTTAGAGGCCCCCAAGACATCATAATAATCGCGCTTCGCCATGGCAGGACCTTTGTATCTAGAATGCGTTTGGGCGACCCCGTGGGGGGCCGCCCTTAGCCGGTTCTGCGCGCGTTACTTGCGCTTGTTGTCGCCAAGGTCTTCGAAGTCGGCATCGACGATGTCGTCATCAACATCGCGCGGCCCGCCTTCGTCGCTGTTGCCTTCGGAAGCGTCAGCCTGCGCCTTATAGATCGCCTCGCCCAGCTTCATGGCCGCGTCGGTCAGGTTCTGGATGCCGCCTTTGATCTTGCCGGCATCTTCGGTTTTAAGCGTGTCTTCCAAGGCGCTCATCGCCAGTTCGATCACTTCGACGGTCGAAGGATCGACCTTGTCAGAATGTTCGGCCAGCGACTTCTTGGTCGAGTGCAGCAGGCTTTCAGCTTGGTTCTTCGCTTCCACCAGTTCGCGGCGCGCCTTGTCGGCGTCAGCGTTGGCTTCGGCGTCTTTGACCATGCGTTCGATGTCAGCATCCGACAACCCGCCCGAGGCTTGGATGGTGATCGCCTGTTCCTTGCCCGTGCCCTTGTCTTTCGCCTTCACGGTCACAATGCCGTTGGCGTCGATGTCAAAGGTCACTTCGATTTGCGGCATGCCGCGCGGGGCGGGGGGGATGTTTTCCAGATTGAACTGGCCCAGCATCTTGTTGTCAGCCGCCATTTCGCGTTCGCCTTGGAAGCAGCGCAGGGTCACGGCGTTTTGGTTGTCTTCGGCGGTCGAGAAGATTTGGCTCTTCTTGGTCGGGATCGTGGTGTTGCGGTCGATCAGGCGGGTGAAGACACCGCCCAAGGTTTCGATGCCCAGCGACAGCGGCGTCACGTCAAGCAGAACAACGTCTTTCACGTCGCCTTGCAACACGCCTGCCTGAATGGCGGCACCAGCGGCCACAACTTCATCGGGGTTCACGCCCTTGTGGGGCTCTTTGCCGAAGAACTTGGTCACTTCTTCAATCACGCGCGGCATACGGGTCATACCGCCGACCAGCACCACTTCGTCGATGTCGCTGATCGAAACGCCTGCATCTTTCAACGCCGCTTGGCAGGGCTTGATCGACCGTTTGATCAGATCGTCACACAGGCTTTCCAGCTTGGCGCGGGTCAGTTTGACCACCAAGTGCAGCGGTTGGCCTGAATTACGGTCCATGCTGATGAAAGGCTGGTTGATTTCGGTCTGCGAGGACGAGGACAGTTCGATCTTGGCCTTTTCAGCCGCCTCTTTCAGGCGTTGCAGGGCCATTTTGTCCAAGGTCAGGTCAACGCCGTGTTCTTTCTTGAACTCATCCGCCAAGAAATTCACGATGCGCATATCGAAATCTTCGCCACCCAAGAAGGTGTCGCCGTTGGTCGATTTCACTTCGAACAGGCCGTCGTCGATTTCCAGAATGGTGATGTCGAAGGTACCGCCGCCAAGGTCATAGACCGCGATGGTTTTGGTTTCTTTCTTGTCCAACCCATAGGCCAAAGCAGCCGCCGTGGGTTCATTGATGATGCGCAGCACTTCAAGGCCGGCAATCTTGCCTGCGTCTTTGGTCGCTTGGCGTTGCGCGTCGTTGAAATAGGCGGGCACTGTGATGACGGCTTGGGTGACGGTTTCGCCCAAATACGCCTCGGCGGTTTCTTTCATCTTTTGCAGGATGATCGCCGAAACTTGGCTGGGCGAGAATTTTTCGCCGCGCGCTTCAACCCACGCATCGCCATTGCCGCCGCTGACAACTTTGTAGGGCAGGTTCTTCATGTCTTTTGCCAGCATCGCATCATCTGCGCGGCGACCGATCAGGCGTTTGACGGCGAAGATGGTGTTAGAGGCGTTGGTGACGGCTTGGCGCTTGGCGGCTTGGCCAACCAGACGCTCGTTCTCGGTGAAACCGACGATAGAAGGCGTGGTGCGCGCGCCTTCGGAATTTTCAATGATACGGGGTTGGCTGCCATCCATGATGGCGACGCAAGAGTTGGTGGTTCCTAGGTCGATGCCGATGATTTTGGCCATGACGTTCCCTTTTCTTAGGCGAAGTTATGAAGCAGACCCCATCAGGCATCCACCTCGTTCCCAAACTGAACCGAGAAGGGTGCTTTTGCACACACCCGCTTTCGGCTTCGTTGGGTATATAAGGGGGGGTCGCGGGTGCTGCAAGCGCCGCACGCCCAAGAAATCTGCCAGAATTTGACGGAATCGCCAGATTTTTTGCAAAGCCCTCAGGCCGCGCCAGATGACCAGCCAAATCGGGCCGCAGCAAATGGCCCTCGCATCAGGGCAACTTGCCGTTCGGCGTGACTTTAGGGATAAGAGCACTTGCAGACGTCATGGTCAAAGCATCGGGCCAGATCCCGATGGCAAAGGAGAGTTGATGGATTTCGATCGTATGATCCCGGTGTTCCGCCGCCTTGCGCTAGAGGCGGGTGCGCGGATCTTGCAGGTCTACAACGGCCCCGATTTCGCGGTGAAATCCAAAAGCGATGCCAGCCCCGTGACCGAGGCTGACGAGGCGGCAGATGAACTGATCTCGGCCGGATTGCGCGCGGCCTTTCCCGAACTGGTGTTGATCACCGAAGAACAGGCGGCCAGCCATGCGCTGCGGGCGTCAACCTTTCTGATCGTTGATCCGCTGGATGGCACCAAAGAATTCGTGCAAAGGCGCGGCGATTTCACGGTGAACATCGCTTATGTTGAAAATGGTGTGCCCCTGCGCGGGGTGGTTTATGCCCCCGCACAGGACCGGCTGTTTTACACCCTGCCCGATGGCCAAGCGGTTGAGGAAACGGGCGCGTTTGACCATGACATTGTGGGCACCTTGCACCCGCTTTCAGTAGCCAAGCCTGACAATACCGCCCTGCGGGTGGTCGCGTCAAAAAGCCACCGCGATGCGGCGACTGATGAGTACATTGGCAAATATGCCGTGGCCGATATGAAAAGCGCAGGGTCAAGCTTGAAATTCTGCTTGGTTGCGACGGGTGAGGCCGATCTTTACCCCCGCCTTGGCCGCACGATGGAATGGGACACCGCCGCAGGCGACGCCGTTTTGCGCGGCGCAGGTGGCTGCATGGTGCGCTTTGATGACCATACAATCTTAACCTATGGCAAAGACGGCTGGGATAACCCCTTCTTCATCGCCTACGCGCCCGGAGTAAAGTTGCAAAAATGACCGTCTTAATCGCTATTCCCGCCCGCTATGCCTCAACCCGCTATCCGGGCAAACCCTTGGTCTCGCTGCGCGGGCCGGATGGCGACAAAACCCTGATCCGCCGCAGTTGGGAAGCGGCGATGACGGTGCGCGGGGTGGACCGTGTGGTGGTGGCAACCGATGATGAGCGCATCAAAACCCATGCCGAGGCGTTCGGGGCAGAGGTGGTGATGACCTCTTCCTTTGCGCAAAACGGCACAGAACGCTGTGCCGAGGTGGTGCAGCAACTGACCGGCTACGACGTGGTGGTGAACCTGCAAGGCGATGCTCCGCTGACGCCGGCGTGGTTTGTCGAAGACTTGGTGGCGGGATTGCTATCCGACCCAGAGGCCGACATCGCCACCCCCGTTCTGCGCTGCGATGGCCGCGCTGTCGCTGGCTTTCTGGCTGACCGGCGCGCAGGCCGTGTGGGTGGGACGACAGCGGTGTTCGGCACCGGAGGCCGCGCGCTGTACTTTTCGAAAGAGGTGATCCCCTACACTGGCAAGACCTACGCCGACCACGAACCGACGCCAGTGTTTCACCATGTCGGCGTCTATGCCTATCGCCCCGCAGCACTTGCCACCTATCCAAGCTGGCCTACGGGGCCACTGGAACAGTTGGAAGGCCTAGAACAGTTGCGTTTTCTGGAACAGGGGCGCAAAGTGCTGTGTGTCGAGGTGCAAGCCCGCGGTCGGCAGTTTTGGGAGTTGAACAACCCCTCAGACGTGCCCGTGATCGAAGCGATGATGCGCGAGATGGCCTAGGATTTTTGCGGCAACGATATGACTTTTTGTGCTTTCATCTCATTTATCGTCTTTTGTGAACCAAGGTGTGTCAAAAATATGAACTTTTTTTCAACGTTTATCCTAACGCAGATATCTGCTTTTAACAGTCGCTCTGCTAAGATGCGCGGCGAACGGTCAACCGTCAAAAACATAATTGGGTGAGTGCTATGGCCGAAGTTCAGACGCGTCGCATCAAGAAAGTCACCAAAGCCATCTTCCCCGTGGCAGGGTTGGGCACACGGTTTTTGCCAGCGACCAAATCTATCCCCAAGGAAATTCTCACCTTGGTCGACCGCCCCCTGATTCAATACGCGATTGACGAGGCGCGGGCCGCAGGGATCAAAGAGTTCATCTTTGTCACCTCGCGCGGCAAATCGGCACTGGAAGATTACTTCGACTATTCGCCAGAACTGGAAGCCACCCTGCGCCGTGCGGGCAAGGATGCTTTGCTGGAAATTTTGCGCGAAACCAACATGGATTCGGGTGCCATCGCCTATGTGCGGCAGAACCGCCCGCTGGGTTTGGGCCACGCCGTCTGGTGCGCGCGCCGTTTGGTGGCGGACGAACCCTTTGCCGTTCTGCTGCCCGATGACGTGATCGCCGCCGAAAAGCCTTGCCTGCAACAAATGGTTGAAGCCTATGCTCAAACCGGCGGCAACATCGTCGCCGCGATGGAAGTTCCGGTCGAGCGGACCTCGTCTTACGGCGTGCTGGATGTGGCCGAAGATATGGGGTCGGTCGTTTCTGTCAAAGGCATGGTCGAAAAGCCCAAAGCAGGCGAAGCGCCGTCAAACCTTGCCGTGATCGGGCGCTATATCTTGTCACCCAAGGTGATGAACAACCTTGATAAGCTAAAGCCCGGCGCTGGCGGTGAAATTCAGTTGACCGACGCCATCGCGAAAGAGGCTGAAACCCCCGGCACCGTCTACGGCTTTCGCTTTCGCGGCCAGCGCTATGATTGCGGAACGAAAGCTGGCTTTTTGCAGGCAACCGTGGCCTTTGCCTTGGCGCGCCCTGACTTGAACGAAGAGTTCTCGGCCTATCTGAACGACATGGTCACGATGCAAAAGGCGGCACAATAAAGGCGCTAAGCGGCTGGTGGTGCGCGCCGCGCCATCAGCCGTGTTTGGCCGTGCTGCACAACCGCGCCGTCTTGGTTTTCAACGCTGACAGATAGCGTCAGCATCCCTTTCCCAGCCCCCGCTGCCCTTTTGGCTGTCACTGTCACCGTGGCGCGAATGCTATCGCCCGCGAAAACCGGCGCGCGAAATGTCCACTCCCAGCCAAGGCTGGCGAAGGCATCCAACTGCGCTGGCGCGGTAGATTTTAGCCCCTCAACCAGCGACAAGATCAGCAGGCCGTGGGCGACGCGCCTGTCAAACCCATGGGCGCGGGCCCCTTCGTCTGACAGGTGAATGGCAAAGCGGTCTTGGGTCAGGGCGGCGAACGTGTCGATCGCTTGGGGCGTGAGTTTGGCCCAATCGGTCAACATTCTGTCGCCGATCTGCACTTGGTCATAGGTATAAACGCCGCGCGCCAGCATTTACGCCAGCCCCGTTTGCATCACCGCCCAATCAGGCCCCAGCAGCACACAATCGGTCAGGCTTTGCCCAATCACCCCCGTGGGGCGGCCCATCACCCTAGCGGGAATGGTTGTGGCCATGCGCAAAGCTGTGGCGGGGTCTAGGCCCAGATGCGTGATCAACCGCACCACCCCTTGCGCCATGGTGGTATGCGCCCCTGCCAGCGCGCCTTCGGCATTGATCAAACGTCCGTCAACCAGCCGGATTTCCTGACCATATAGGGTGAAATGATCTGCCCCGCCCACCGTTGCCATGGCGTCTGACACCAGAAAGGTCGTATCCGCCTGCGGCCTTGCGCGCAGGGCTAGGGCCACCATCTCATCCGCCACGTGCACGCCGTCGCAGATCAGGCCCGCATAGGCGGTCGAGTTGATCGCCGCCCCCGTCACGCCCGCCGCGCGGGCCAGCATGGGCGACATGGCGTTGAACAGGTGGGTGAAGCAGCTTGCCCCCTCGGCCAGACAAGCGCGGGTTTGCTGTGCTGTGGCGTCAGAATGGCCCAGCGACACCACGGCGCCCATCGCCACAAGGTTCGCGATTTGGCCCGCAGAAACCGCCTCTGGCGCTAGGGTGATCATCACCGCCACACCCGCCTCGCGCAGGCGATGCACGACCGACAGGGTGCGCGCATCCAAGGGGCGGATGAATTGGGCGGCATGGGTGCCACGGCGGGCAAGGCAAAGATGCGGGCCTTCGATGTGCAGGCCCAAGATGTCGGGCAGGCCCTGCGCGTGCAGGGCGGCTTCGGCGGCGCGGTCAAGCACCTCAGGCGCGTCGGTGATGACGGTGGGCACAATGCCCACCGTGCCAAAGCGCCGATGGGCGGCGGCCATGGTTTGCATGGCTTGCATTGTGGGGGTGTTGTTCAGCAACGCATCGCCACCGCCGTTGACTTGCAGGTCAAGGAAGCCGGGCGACAGGGTGCCTTGCAGGGTTTGCGCGGTGGCCCCTGTGGGCAGAGTGTCTAAAATCCCTGTAATAGAGCCGCTTTTCACCGCAACATAGCCCTTGCGCAGCGCGTCGCCGTCAAAGATTTGGTCGGGGTGCAGATAGGTTGTTTGCGATGTCATGCGCGCCCCCGTTCCAGAAAAGCGGCATAGGCCGCGCCACGTGCCGCTGTGGCATCGCCGCCTTGCGCCATAAGAATGGGCGGCGGGGCGTAGCCGCGCAGGGCGGATTTGCTGGCGGCTTGGGTTAGATCATCCACCAAATTCGGCGCTTGCGAAAGGCCACCTGCCAGCACGATGCAGGCAGGGTCTAGCGTAAGGGATAGGGTGTGGATCAGTTCTGCCGCAAGGTCGCACCAGATGGCCCAGCACTGCGCAATCGCTGCATCATTGGCGCGCAGCGCCACGATTTGCTGCGCTGTCAGGCTGCGGCCTGTGCGATGTTGCACAATGCGCGCCAAGCCGGGGCCTGAGATGAGCGTTTCCATACAACCACTTCGCCCGCATCCACAGGCAATGATGGGCAAGGCGTGGGCTTGCACAACATGGGCGGGCAAGGCGAAGTGGCCGTATTCGCCGCCCAACCCAAGCGCGCTTGGCAACAGCGCCCCACCCACGACAAACCCGCCCGCAATGCCCGTGCCCAAGTTCAAGCACAGCGCCGAAGCATAGCCCTTGGCCGCGCCAAACTGCGCCTCTGACAGGGCCTGCGCGCGGCAGTCGTTGATGTAGGTAACAGCGCGGCCAGCGGCCAAAGCGATGTCAGCGGGAAAGGGTTTGCCCGATGCGGGAAGGTTCGCGGTAAGCGCAATCCCTGTGACGGGGTGGATCAACCCCGCCGCCGCAATGCCAAGTGGTAAGCCCGTTGCGTGGCTTTCAACCCAAGAAATCTGGTCGGCCATCGCTGCCACCAGCGCGTCATAGGTTTGCGGTGTGGGGATGCGGTGAAATGTGACCCTATTAAAGGAAAAATCGAAGATTTGCGCCTCGATCTTGGTGCCGCCTAGGTCAATGCCTGCGGCAAAGGGGGGGGATTGGGTCATGGGCATATGTGTCCCTAATAAGGGGTTTTCAGCATCTGGGCCGCGCCATGCCGCAAAGCTGAAATGACGCACTTTCACCGCAGGTTAGCAAAGCGTAGGGCGTTTGCCACGTGTATCTGTTCAAGCCAGCACGGACCAGACCAGCCCACTTCGCATCTTGCCTCTGCCCGCCCCATTTGTCACGCTGCCTCAAAGGCGGGTCGCAAATGCGCGCGCCGTTTCTTGCGCAGGCCCTAGTCTGCATCCAAAACCGGAGGCTATCATGTCAAACGATCCCTTGTTGCAGCCCTACAAACTCAAACACCTGACCCTGCGCAACCGGATCATGACGACCAGCCATGAACCCGCATATCCCGAAGACGGGATGCCCAAAGACCGCTACCGCCTGTATCATCTGGAACGGGCCAAGGCAGGCGTGGCGATGGTGATGACGGCGGGGTCTGCCGCTGTGTCAAAAGACTCGCCGCCCGTGTTCAACAACGTTCTGGCCTATAAGGACGAGGTGGTTCCGTGGATGAAGCGCATCGCTGACGATTGCCATGAAGCAGGCGCTGCGGTGATGATTCAGCTGACGCACCTTGGCCGGCGCACCCGTTGGGACAAGGGCGATTGGTTGCCGGTGCTGGCCGCAGGGCCCGCCCGCGAACCCAGCCACCGCGCCTTTCCCAAGGTGATGGAAGATTGGGATATCACCCGTGTGATCAACGATTTCGCCGATGCTGCCGAGCGGATGAAAGAGGCGGGTTTGGACGGGGTAGAGTTTGAATGCTACGGCCACCTGCTTGACCAGTTCATGTCACCTTTCACCAACGCCCTGCCCGCCCCTTACGGCGGCAGTCTTGAAAACCGTGCGCGCTTTGCGATGGAGATGTTGGCCGCTGTGCGCAAACGGGTGGGCGACACGTTCCTTTTGGGCATGCGCTACACCGCGGATGAGGCTGAAGCAGGCGGGATCGACGCTGATGAAGGTGTGGCGATTGGCAAAATGTTCCGCGACAGCGGCTTGGTCGACTTTTTGAACATCATCAAAGGCCGCATCCATACCGATGCCGCTATGACCGATGTGATCCCGATTCATGGCATGAAATCTGCCCCGCACCTAGATTTTGCGGGCCGCATGAAAGCCGAAGTGGGGATGCCCACTTTCCACGCTTCGCGCATTCCAGATGTGGCGACGGCGCGGCATGCCATAGCCTCGGGGCAGTTGGATATGGTGGGGATGACCCGCGCGCACATGGCAGACCCGCATATTGTGCAAAAGATCATCGAAGGGCGCGAGCAGGACATTCGCCCCTGCGTAGGGGCGACCTATTGCCTTGACCGCATCTATCAAGGTGGCATGGCGCTTTGCATCCACAACCCCGCCACGGGCCGCGAAGAAACCATGCCCCACACGATCACGCCCGCCGCCACCAAGCGGCAGGTCGTCGTCGTGGGCGCTGGCCCTGCGGGGCTAGAGGCGGCACGCGTTGCGGCCGAGCGCGGACATAAGGTGACAGTGTTTGAAGCCGCGCCCGAAGCCGGCGGCCAAGTGCGCCTGATCGCCCAAACCAAACGCCGGGCCGAGATGATCGGCATCACCGACTGGCGCATGGCGCAATGCGCGGCGCTGGGGGTAGAGTTTCGCTTTAACACTTGGGCCGAGGATGAGGATGTCACCGCCCTGAACCCCGATGTCGTTATCATCGCCACGGGTGGCATCGCGCAAAAGGATATTCTGGCCGCAGGCAATGAGCTGACTGTTTCTGCTTGGGATATTCTGTCAGGCGATGTGAAGCCGGGCCAAAACGTGCTGCTATACGATGATGCAGGCGACCACACCGCGCTGCAAGCCGCCCAACTGCTGGCCGAATCCGGCGCTGTGGTAGAGGTGATGACGCCTGACCGCACCTTTGCCCCAGATGTGATGGCGATGAACTTGGTGCCCTATATGCGCGCCATTCAGGATAAGAAGGTGACGTTTACCGTGACCTATCGGCTGACCTCTGTCGCCAAAGAGGGCAATCTTATTAAGGCCACCATCGACAGCGATTATAGCAAGCTGGGTATCACGCGCAGTTTCGATCAGGTGGTGGTGAACCACGGAACTGCACCTTTGGATGAGTTATATTTCGCGCTGAAACCTCGCTCGGTCAACCTAGGGGCGGTGGATTATGAAGCGCTGATTGCCAGCCAACCGCAAAGTCTTGGCGGCGGTCCGGCAGGGTTTCAACTGTTCCGCATTGGTGACGCGATCGAAGCGCGCAACATCCATGCGGCGATTTATGATGCCTTAAGGTTGCTTTGCGTGGTTTAGGCTATTCGAAATTGCCTAAAGTTTAGGCAGAAAGTGATTTTTCCGGATTTTTTTCGGTAAAATTCAAAAGAAATATCTATCGACACCTCAAAATTACCAAATTAATCACTTTGTAGACATTCAGACCGCAAACGGATCTGGCGCTGCCTGTCGGATCACTCAGTGACCTGGAGATGAGATTGAATATATGCCATAAGTTGCACGAAAGTGTAGATGTTGTTTTGCTATCGCCCGGGCCGCTTTGTGGTACGGCCAGTTCTCAACTTGCGCGGCATTTTAACCTGCCCCATGCCATGGCTGCGGCGGTTTTGAGCAAAGGCAGCGGGCCTGTTGCCACACAAATGCCGCATGGCTGTGCGAAGGCCGCTATCGGCATCATGGCCACTTTGGGTGTGCGTCTGGCGATGGTGCCCGTCGGCGCACAAGCTGCGCCAGACCTGTTTGACCTGTGCGTGCATCTTACCGACCTGCGCGCTGCCGCCTGTGTTGAACAAAAGTTGCGCGATTTGGGTATTTGGACCGCTGTCGAAAGGCCCGATTTCTTTGGCCCCGGCGGATTGCAGATGACAGGTCTTTGCGAAGGGCTGACCCAAGCCGCCGTTCTGGCCTTGGGGCGCACCTCTGGCGTGGATGTTGCGTTTTGCGCGCAAAGTGACGCGCTGTATGACTTCTTTCTTGGGGCTGATCAAAGACGGTCAGACCTTGCGCCGCAGATCAAACATTTGGCGGATATGGGCTGCCATACCGTTGACCCGTGGCCTGCCGTGGCTGTTGGGCTTGACCGCAAGATGATTGCGCATTTCGAAACGCGGTTTGCCGACCATGGTTTGGTTTGCGTTAATCAAGCCTTTCAGCGGTATGACGTTATTCTGACCGGGCTTGGTGACGTGTCGATCCGCGATTTTGTTGATTTCTTAACGGTGCGCGGCCACACCCCGTCTATCGCCTTCAACGGCCTGTCGTGCGAGCAGGGCTTAACGATTGAATCTGCCCTAAGCCGCAAGGCCGCTGAACAGTTCGTGGCCGATTACACTATGATCGGCCTTCATGTTCAGGCCCACTTTGTGCGCGCGCAAGAGAAAGTCATTAAAATGTCGCCGGTTAAGCCGGGGTTCATAAAGATCGCCTAGGGTTGGCCTTGGGTAGATTACGGGTGTGGAATGGCAGGGCCAGCAAATGGCGCGCCAGTTATCATCAAACGCAAGAAGAACGTCGTCGATGGCGGTCACCACGGTGGGGCATGGAAAATTGCCTATGCCGACTTTGTGACAGCCATGATGGCCTTTTTCATGCTGATGTGGCTGTTAAGCGCAACGACAGAAGAGCAACGCAAGGGCATTGCGGATTATTTCGATCCGACAGCCGTTCACCTGCGCACCGCAGCGGGCGGGGAAGGGGTTTTTGGCGGCGACTCGGTGCAAGAAGACAACACGCTGGCCCAAACGGGCACGGGCCAATCCGCTGCTGACGCTGCAAAATCTGATGCTGCAGCCAGTGCCGCCGCGCAAGACGCTGCCCTAAAGCGCCTGCAATCGGTGCTAGAGGGCAAGGGCGGCGAAAGCCAAACGATGCAGCGGTTGCTGAGCCATGTGGTGACCAAAGTCACCGACGAGGGCTTGGTGATCGACGTGTTTGACACCGCCGACAGCCCCTTGTTTGACGCTGACAGCGCCCAGCCGACCCAAACCTTGGCCGAGATTGCCGCGCTGTTGGCAGAGGTGATGGCGATGACATCCAACGCCGTCGCGGTTGAAGGCTATGTGCGCACTTATCCGATCACGCTGATCAAAAGCCCCATCTGGGATCTTTCAGCCGCGCGCGCCCAAGCCTTGCGCCAGCTGCTGCAACAATCGGGCCTAGACCAAAGCCGTATCGCGCGCATCAGCGGCCATGCCGACCGCCAGCCCGTTACCGCCAACCCGATGGCGGTGCGCAACAATCGGGTCGAGGTGATTTTGCTGCGGGCAGACCGTTAAAAGCATCGCATTTTATCTGTTAGCTCTTTCTTAAGCCCAAGCGTGCAGGTTGGCCCTGTCCGACCTAGCTGCAGAAAGGCGCTATTGATGACGATCTCTTCTTCGCTGAACGCGGGGGTGGCGGGGCTGAACGTGAACGCGAACCGCCTGTCCACCATTTCAGACAATATCGCGAACGCCTCTACCTATGGGTACAAGCGGGTAACGTCTGATTTTTATTCGGTCGTCATGCATGGCGATCTAAGCTCTTCCTATTCGGCGGGTGGCGTGCGGTCGACCACGCACCGCCTGATTGATGAACATGGCCCCCTGCTGGCCACGTCGAATGCCACCGATCTGGCGATGGACGGGCGCGGTTTTATGCCGGTCACGACCATTGATGCCGTTCATCGGGGGGATACCTCTCCTCCGGTCAGTTTGGCCACGACCGGATCGTTTGCGCCCGACGCTGATGGCATTTTGCGCACCACGTCGGGCCAAGTGCTGATGGGGTGGCCTGCCAACGCCGATGGCACGATGGGCACCTTTCCGCGCAACACGATGAACGCCCTAACCCCGGTGCAAATTGACCCCAATTTGCTAGAGGCGAACCCGACAACTGCCATGTCTTTATCGGCCAACTTGCCCGCAACCGCCACCCAAGCGGGGGCCAGCGGGCAGACCTATTCGATGTCGGTGCCCTACTACGGCAACCTTGGCGGGCAAGAAACGCTGGATTATGTCTTCACCCCCTCGGTCGCGGCGACTGGGGCTGCTGCCACAAACACTTGGACCATGAGCATTTCTGACAGCGCCTCTGGTGGGGCGGTGATCGGGTCTTACACGGTCACGTTTGATGGCACCCAAGGGTCGGGGGGCACAATCGCCTCTGTCACGGCGCTAGGCACCAGCCCGGCTTATAACAGCACCACCGGCCTGATCGCGCTGACGACGGGCGGCGGGGCGATGGACCTGAACATAGGCATCGTTGGCGAAAAAGGGGGAATGTCGCAGTTGGTCTCTAATTTCTCGCCGATTGGCAAGGCGACCAATGGCAACCCCGTGTCGCGCCTGATCGGGGTAGAGGTGGATGACAGCGGGTTTCTGCACGCCAACTACGGGCAGGGCTTTTCCAAGGTTGTCTACCAAATTCCCGTGGTTGATGTGGCCAATCCCAACGGCTTGGCCACTCTTTCTGACCAAACTTACAATGTCACCGCAGATTCGGGCGCATTCTACTTGTGGGATGCGGGCGATGGGCCCACGGGCAACGTTGTGGGCCACAGCATGGAGCAGTCGACCACCGATGTGACATCGGAATTGACCAGCCTGATCAGCACGCAGCGCGCCTATTCCTCGAACGTGAAGGTCATTCAGACGGTCGGATTATCCTTGGCATCGGCCACGCGCTTGCCGGTTGCCACCTGAGCGGTGACAGTATCCAAGTTCGAATGGATCGACTTCAGCGTTTGAAGGGCGGCCATGGCGCTGTTGTTGGTCAAAACTGACGACATTCTATGTTCCTTTTGCGATCTACCGTCGCTTTGCGAGCGGCGTTTTGCGCCATCTTGCGAGATGGCCTGAAGGGATTTCTTTCCAATGCGACCGGATCACCCGAAACGCGCCACCCCACCTAGGATGCCCTCTTATTAGGGCCTGCATTTCTTAACATCGCCCTAAGCGCCACGGGCTGGATGCGCAGCATTTTAGCGAAACCTTACAGTCTTTGCGCCACGCCAAAGCTGACACAGTCTTGCCGCAGCCCTGACTTGTCATAGGTCACCAATCCGCCTGATACCGACTTGATAGCTGCCACGCGCCGCAGCGCTGCGCGGATGCCGCGCTGCACCGCCATCATCGTAGAGGCATTGCGCTGGGCCTTGGCGTGAAGAAGCGCTAGCGCCGCAGCATCCAGCTTTTGCGGTTGGCTTAGGGCATGGTCCAAGGCCAAAGACAGCGCCCCAAGCTGGTCATACTGGCGCGACAGCAAGCATTGGTGAATGTCATCCAGCAGGGTGGCGGCTGAGGGGCTAAGAGCCTGCGGCATCGCGGCGCACCAGACTTTGAAAGATGCTTTGCGCCAGCCCAAGGCCGCCGTGGTTGACCATCGCTTTGGCCTGAACATCGCGCAGGAAAGAGGCGAACTGATCTTCGCCGATCCCGCCGCTGAACGGCCCCGTTTGCGCATCAAGCCCGGTGTGGGCCAGCATTTCTGACAAAAAGCTCGTCTCAAGATCTTGCGCTTTTTGCATCAACTGGGCGGATCGGGGGGTGACGGGGGCCAAAAGCGGGGGCGGGTGCATAGGCTTCTCCAACCTGTAAGATTTTTCGCAGTATCCGGCCAAGCGGTAAAGAACTGGTAAGTTTTTTCGTCGAAAGATCAGTCATCCTTAGGCCAGAGCCGGAGCGCTATGAACATTTCAAGTTTGCTGACAGCCTTTACATTGGCGCGGGGCGAGCAGGGGCAGCCAGCGCTTGCAGAGCCTGCGGGGGCAGAGTTTGCGGCCAGCTTGGGCGCGCCCGATCTGACCTTGCCGGTGGCGCCCTTAAAGGGGCACGCCCCAAAGACGGCTGGCGCCGAAGCTGTGCTTGCACTGATCGCGCAGGCGGATGTGCCGGTCGCGGACGCCAAGGTTGACCTGCCGGTATCGTGGCAAGCCCCCGTGTCAGATCAAGACGAAAGCGCCGACCCAAGCGCAAAGTCTGCGCCAAAGCTTGAGGATTCTATCACCGTTGACGCCGCGATTGCCTATTCTCTGGCCGCGCCGCCTTTGATGCTGCGTGATCCCAAAGCAAGTGGTGTGCCCGAAGGCCCCCCTTCGCTGGTGCCGCCACAAGCTGTTTTCCCGGTGCCCGATTCGCAGCCTGTCAAGGCACAGGGGGCGGTGACGGGTTCCTCTGCTGATGTTGTGCCGCCGGCAATGGATCAGCCTTTGTCTGCGGCGGGCGATAGCTTGGCTACGTCTCCCGACCCTTCGGCTGTGCTGGCGCAAAATCTGCCGCCTTTGCCTGATCGCGGATCCCTTTTGGCTGGCGAGGGGCGGGCCAAGGTGGGGGCTAACGTTGAGCGCATCGTGCAAGGGCAAGGGGGCAAAGGCCAACGCCATGCAGACAAGGGTGCTACGCAGGGCGATTCGTTCGACAGTTTGGATAAGGCGCGTGGCTTGGATGTTGGGGCCGGTGCGCCACAGCGCGAAGGCGAAGGCGCTTTTGGGCCGCAAGCTACGGATCAACCGCCGGTTTCGAATGGTTGGGCTGTGCAAGGCCCAAGCGCTAGGATCGAGGGTGCTGCACCGCGCCTTAACGCTGACAGCGGTTTTGGGCTGCAAGGTGCGAACCAGCAGTCAGTGGGGCGGGGTTCGGCTGTGCAAGACCCAAGCGCCGTGATCAAGGGTGCCGCGCCGCAAAGGGCTGATTCGGTGTCGCGGGTTCAGGCGGGGGATAGCCTTCACCTAAACGCGGTGGCCCGGCTGCCAAATGCCAAGACAGCGCCAAGCGGTCACGATTTGGCACTGCCGTCTGCCGTGATGTCTGGTGCCAGTGATCTGCCACCGATGGTTGCCGCACAAGCAACGCCCGCTACGGTGCAAGGGTTGCCTGCGGCGGGGCGGGTGGTGGCGCGGGTTGCGGCAAAGCCCGCTGTACCACAGCGCGCGCCTGCTAGCGCTGCGGTGGCTTTGCCAGCGGCAGGTGCGCCGTTTGACCGAGGGGTGGCGCAGGTCGCTCAGCCATTTAGCCTGATCTCTGCCCCGTCTGAAGCGCCTGCAAAAGGCGGCGATGGCTCTGCTGACCCCGCTGCCGCGTTCCTGAATGCGCCAGAGGGTGATTTTGGCGCAGCCTTGCAAGCCAGTGGCCCAGCCATGACGGCAGCACCCTTGGCCCAAACGGCCACCCATTCCGCCCAGCCCATAAAGGGCGCTTTGGGATTGCACCAATTGCCCGCCGTGATCGAGCATTTGCACCAAGGCGCTGTGCGCGACGGCCACAGCCATGCCGAACTGTTGATGAACCCCGCCGAATTGGGCCGCATCCGCTTTGATCTGATCACGCAGGGCGATCAGGTGCAGGTCACTCTGTCGGTCGAGCGGCCCGAAACCCTTGATCTTCTGCGCGCCAATTCCGAAGCCCTGCGGCAAGAGTTTCGCGCGGCGGGTTTGACCGCTGATACGCTGAACTTTGGCCAATGGGCCCAACGCGCCCCCTCGCGCGACCAAGCGCAATCGCCGTTGGAACAAGCCGCCCCCGCCGCCGTGCCGCAGGGTATCGCAGCACCTTACATCAAACCTGTGTCCGCCTCTGGGCTGGACCTGCGCCTTTGAAAGGAAATCTGATGCAAGTCTCAACCGCTTATCCAACGCCGATCAAGACGGCGGCCGCCACTGATCAGCAAAAGAACGATAAGAACTATGACACGTTCTTGAAAATGATGACGACCCAGATCAAGAACCAAGACCCGCTGAACCCGATGAGCGCAGATCAACTGGCGGTGCAGTTGGCGACCTTTTCGGGGGTCGAACAACAAACCAAGACCAACGACCTTTTGGCGCAGCTTTTGGGGCAAAATGCGCTGACGGGCATGGGGCAAATGGTCGGCTGGGTGGGCAAAGAGGCGCGTATTGCAGCGCCCGCCTATTTTGACGGCGCCACCCCCGTCACGCTGTCGCCCAATCCGGCACAGGCGGCGACCAAGGCGGTTTTGGTGGTGAAGGATCAGGCTGGCACCGAAGTCTCGCGCACCGAACTGCCCTTGGGCACCGCCGATTATGCTTGGCAGGGCCGAGATGCGCAGGGCAAGGCTTTGCCCAAGGGGGTTTACAACCTGACCTTGGAAAGCTGGCAGGGCGATAAGGTTGTCGATACCTCAACCGTCGAACATTACGGCAGAATAAGCGAAATTCGCAGCACCTCGGGTGGTGTTTCGGCCTTGTTGCCGGGCGGGGTAGAGGCGCTGGTGGCCGATATCACCGCGATTCGCGAAGCGGCTGCACTGTAACTGGCGTGCTAAGTGAATTGTATTTAAAACGGGCTGGATGTTGCCGGCGCAAAGTTCCACATTAAAGGCAGGGGAGGGGCCGTGATGATCGAATATGCCAGCAACCGCGTGCCTTTGAAACGCTTGTGCGAAACCGGCGGGGTTTTGGCCGTGATCACGCAGATCGTGGGCACATCTTATCGCAACCTTGGCACGATGATGGCCTTTGGCCCGCAGGGCCAGCGCACCGGTTCGCTGTCGTCAGGCTGTATCGAGGATGACATCGCCGAACACGCCGCCACGGCGCTGCAAACCGGACAGGTGCGGTCGCTGCGCTATGGCCAAGGTTCGCCTTTCTTTGATTTAAAGCTGCCCTGTGGCGGGGGCCTTTCGATCTTGTTGATCCCCAACCCTGATCGGGCCGTGTTGCAAGCCATTCTCGCCTGCGGTGATGCGCGCGAAGAGGCGGTTTTGCGCATCACCCTGTCAACCGGCGCGCTGGCGCTGGTGGCGGCGGGGCAAGCGGTTGCGGGGCCGGATGAACTGGTGATCGCGCTGGAACCCGAACTGCGCTTTTGGGTCTATGGCCACGGGATCGAGGCGATGTCTTTTGCCCTGATGGCGCAGGCGGCGGGCTATGATGTCACCCTGTTTGGGCAAGAGAGTTTGCAAACCGACCTGTCACGGGTCGGGCTGTTGAACATAACGCTGGTGCCCAGTTTTCGCAGCTATATCTGCCCCAAGCCTGATCGGCGCACTGCCGTGACCCTCTTCTTTCACGACCATGAGAATGAGGCGCGCTTGTTGGGGCAGTTTTTGCCAAGTGACGCGCTGTTTATCGGCGCGCAGGGAAGCCTAAAGGCGCGGCAACGCTTGCTGGCGGATTTGCGCGCGCAAGGCGTTGGCGAGGCTGAGATCAACCGACTTTGCCCAACCTTTGGCCTGATCGGATCGTGCCGCGACCCGCGAACCTTGGCTGTTTCGGTGTTAGCCCATGTCTTATCCCTTGCCGGACCCGCCGTGCAGGCATACTAAGAGAGCCATTATGCTCTGACACTTCGGTGTTGTGGCGATTTTGATACGCGTATCGTCTTTTAATTGGAAGTAAATCGGATTTGGCCCAATCTTCGTTCCTAAACTGTGTCGACAGGTTACAGGCTGCCTTGCAGCGCTGGGCTGGTCAAACTGTGCCGCTGGGCCGTGGCGACACCTTTCGGCTGCATGGGCTTGACCAATCCAACACGGTTGCGGGTTTGGACGATCTTTTCTTTGTCGTGCAAGATGACCATTTCCGCCCCCGCGCCGAAGCCGGAATGCGGTTTTTGAACCAAGAGCTGATCAACACCGGCACGCTGCGCAATTCGTTCTTTCCGCAAATTCTGATGGCCCATGGCCAAGACCTTGATCTGACGTTGAACTTTGTGTTTCAGGGCCGGTTTCAGCTGACGATTTATCAAGCCCGCGCCGATGAGGTGCCGGTGCCGCTGATCGAAAAAATCTTGACCTCGGGCGATGTTGACGCGGTTGATGTGCCCATTTGCGCGCTGCACGATTTGCCGCGCGGGGTGCGTTTGTTCTGGGTGGCGCGCGCCTTGTCGGATGATTGCGTGTTGATTGATGGCACGTGGCAGGCAAAGGCCCCTGTTGCGACAGAAGGGCGCATGGTTGTGGCGATCCGCACCTTTGGCCGCGCGGCAGAGGTGCAGCGCCTGCTGGCACGGTTGCACGATCAGGCGATCTTCAGCGACTACGGGCAGATGCTGAAAAATACGTTCTTTCTGATCTACGATGCCTCAGCCACGCCCAGCCCGTCTTATGCCCAACTCGAACAAGGTGATCCGCTGAACATTTTTGCCCTGTCCGGCCCCAATATGGGCGGCGGCGGGAATCTGAGCCTTGAACTGTTGGCCCTGCAACAGGCTGTGGCCAACGCGGGGATGAGTGTAAGCGAGTTGGTGGTGGCCGATGACGATGTGTCGCTGTCGCTAGAAAGTCTGGCGCGCCATTGGGCGGCAACCTTGTTTCGCACCGATCAGGCGTTTCACACCCTGCCCGTTTTCCTAAAGTCTGACCCCAGATTGATGTGGGAGGATGGCGGTTTTTGGGGCCGCTATACCCGCGAAAGCCCCGGTGGGCAGCGCCGCGTGATAGCCCCGCGCCTGCTGCGCCATGCCAAGATCTTTCAGGGCGCTGACCATTTGGATGACATGGCGCGTTTGCATCATCCGGAATATTCAGCGTTTATCTTCCTGTCGATGCCCTTTGCGCGCTTGGCAGACCTTGGCCTGCCCTGTGCCATGTTTCTGCGCGGCGATGATATCGAGTATTCCTTGCGCAATGTTGCCGCAGGGGGTGTGACCGTTTCAAACCCCAATCTGGCGGCGTGGCATGAAGCAACCCATTCCTACGCCCAAGAATACATGAGCATTGCGCATGGCGTGATCATCAACATGGCGTATGGCCAAAGCAAGCCTGACGATCTGGCGACCTTTTTTCACCGCCGCGCGGCGGTGCATCTGTCGCTGTGCGATGTGGCGGGCCTAACGGTTTATGCCGAGGCGCTGGCCGATCTGGTTGCCTGCGACCGTTTGCTGGAACCCGATTTTGTCGCACATTACCTGTCAACCTCGGCGCGGTTCAGCAGTTTTGATGCGGCGTTTTCGGTGATGGCGGATGAGCTGGTGGCCTCGTTAGCCGACTCTTCGGCGCGCGAAGGCAAAGCGACTGTCGTGGCGCCCTTTTTGTATATGGACCCTTTTTCTGGCACACAACCGCTAGACCACGTGGTGCTGTTTAATCCGCACACCGATCGGCGCTGCATTTATGCCCCGTTTGAAACTGACCGTTTGGCGGCTTTGTCAGGCGTGGCGGCGCGGCTTTATGCCAGCCTAAGCGTGTTCATTGCGAATTTTGACGATTTGCGCACCCATTATCGCCATAAAATCGCTACAACAGCCGCTGCGCCATTTTGGCTGGCAGAGGCAGAGGGCAAGGTCTTTACGGTGCTGCATGGCGAATGATTACGACCCCTCAGGATTGCGCCTGACCGCACGCCAAGATCTGTACCGCCTGACCATGCCCTTTCCGGTCGACGGAAAGATCATCGCAAGTGGCAGCCCCATCGCCTTGGCCAGAAGCGGCGAGATCGTCAAACCCTATCTCGATGGCGACGTCTTTTCGACCCGCATCACCCTTGCCCCTTCGACCGCCGATCCCTTCACCGGCACGCGCTGGGTTATTCAGCAAGACAAAGACGGCACTTGGGGCTTTTTGAACCAAGGCCAGCCAGAGAATATGTTGCTCGCCTCGGCCGGATCGGTCACGTTGGGGCGACCTTTGCAAGTGGCGGGGATGGCGCGGTTTGTCACCTCGCGCTGGTTGGTGTACCGCGACCTGATCGGGTTTCGCCTGCGCCCTGTGATGCCGGTCAGCGGTTGGCTGGGGGTGCGCGATGACCAACTGATCTTGGCAGACCGCGACGATCTGCTTGGCCGCTGGATTTACTGGGATCTTATCCCGTTGCAAAACGACCGCGCCGAACCGCGCCGTTAACCCGCGTCAAAGGGCGCAGTGTCAGGCGAATTCCCTTTTGCGCCGAAACCCGCTAGACCTTGTGCATCCCAGTGGAGCGACCCTGACTTTGGCCAATTACCTGCACAAGAACGACCTGCCCGATGGGCTAAAGCTGGGGCCCATCGTGGCCATTGACACCGAAACCATGGGGCTTGATGCGCGGCGCGACCGGCTTTGCGTGGTGCAACTGTCTTCGGGCGACGGCCATGCGCATATCGTGCAGATCGCCAAGGGCCAAACCAGCGCGCCCAATTTGCAGCGCCTGTTGACCGACCCTGAAACGCTGAAGCTGTTCCACTTTGGCCGCTTTGACATTGCCATGTTGCAGCAAGCCTTCGGGGTGCGCACCGCGCCCGTGTGGTGCACCAAGATCGCCGCCAAACTGGTGCGCACCTTTACCGACCGGCATGGGCTGAAATACCTGCTCAACGAGTTGGTGGGGGTGGATGTCTCAAAGGCGCAGCAAACATCTGACTGGGGCCAAGCCACCCTGACCGAGGCGCAAAAAGACTATGCCGCGTCTGATGTTCTATATCTGCATAAGCTGAAAGACGCGCTGGAAGCCATCTTGATCCGCGAAGACCGCTTGGGTCTGGCGCAGCGCTGCTTTGATTTCCTGCCCACACGGGCCGAGCTTGATCTTTTGGGATGGAACGAACCCAATGACATCTACCACCACTAACCCGCTGCACATCGCCCGCCGCGTGATCGGGATCGAGGCGCGGGCCTTGGGCCTTTTGGCCGATAGTCTGGATGCCAGCTTTACCAAGGCGGTTGATCTGATCTTGGCCGCCAAGGGGCGGGTGATCGTGTCAGGCATGGGCAAATCGGGCCATATCGCGCGCAAAATGGCGGCCACCTTTGCGTCAACCGGAACGCCCGCGCAATTTGTGCATCCGGCAGAGGCCAGCCACGGCGACCTTGGCATGATGTTGCAGGGCGATGTGGTGCTGGTGCTGTCCAATTCCGGTGAAACGCCGGAACTGGCCGATATTGTCGCCCACACCCGCCGCTTTGACATTCCGCTGATCGGCATCGCCAGCCGCCCCGAGTCGACCCTGCTGCGCGCTGCTGATGTCGCGCTGGTGCTGCCTGCGGCAGAGGAGGCGTGCGGGACGGGCGTTGTGCCCACCACATCCACCACCATGATGCTGGCCTTGGGCGATGCGCTGGCCGTGGCGCTGATGGAACAGCGCGCCTTTACCCCCGAACATTTCCGCGTCTTTCATCCTGGTGGCAAACTGGGCGCGCGCCTGACCAAGGTGCGCGATTTGATGCACACCGACTTGCCGCTGATCGCCGCTGATCGCCCGATGTCAGAGGCGCTGCTGGCCATCTCACGCTACGGGTTTGGCGTCGTGGGGGTGACGGGGCCAGACGGCGCTTTGCAAGGCATCATCACCGATGGCGACCTGCGCCGCCATATGGAGGGGCTGTTGTCACTCACCGCCGCCCAAGTGATGACCGCCAATCCGCGCAGCGTGGCCCCTGATGCTCTGGCCGAAGTGGCCTTGGCCGTGATGAATGACCGCAAAATCACCTGCCTGTTCGTCAAAGACGCCCCAGACGCAGGCCTGCCCGCCTTGGGCATTTTGCACATTCACGACCTGCTGCGCGCTGGTGTGGTGTGATGGCGCTGGCCCGCGCAGACAATCTTCACTCTCGCCTCGTGTTCTGGCTGAAGATTGTTCTGCCGCTGGCCGCTTTGGCCCTTTTGGCCACGCTGTTCCTGTTCGGTCGCCCGATCAGCCCCGAAGATGCCATTCCCTATGCCAACACTGACATAACTGACCGCGTGAAAGACCCGCGCGTGACCAGCCCTGTCTTTGCAGGCATGACCGAGGACGGTGCCGCCCTAACCATCACCGCCGCCGAGGCGCGGCCCGGTGCGGCGGGCACTGACAACGCCGGATTGGCCCGCGCCATGTCAGCCCTGATGGAACTGCCCGATGGGTCAACCGCCCAAGTCACCGCGCCCTTGGTGCAGATGGACCGTGCAAGCCAGCGCGCTGTTTTGTCGGGGGGGGTGAAAGTTGTCACCTCTGGCGGGTATACCGCCTTGATGCCCGGCATGTCGGTGGCCACGACCCAAACCGATTTGACCAGCCTTGGCCCGGTTGATGCCACAGGTCCGCCGGGAAAACTGCACGCGCAAGCGATGCACCTTGGCGTTGCGGCTTTGGGCGGTTACGAATTGAATTTCACGGGCGGTGTGACGCTGGTCTATCTGCCCAAAGGGGGTTTGTGATGTTCAAAGCATGGCTTCTTGCCGCTGCCCTGATAACGGCCCCCTTTGCTGCGGGGGCTGCGGGCACTGATATTGCCTTTGCCGGATTGAAAACTGACACCACCTTGCCGGTGCAAGTGAGCGCTGATCAGCTTTCGGTCAGTCAGGCCGATGGGACGGCGGTTTTTACCGGCCATGTCGTGGTGACGCAGGGGGCTATGACGCTGCAAGCGGCCAGCGTGCAGGTCGAATATGCCAAAGATCAAAAAAGCATCGCGCGGATGCTGGCCAAGGGTGATGTGAAGATGGTGGCGGGGGGCGAGGCGGCCTCGGCCCAGAGCGCCGATTACGCCCCTGAAACCGGCATTTTGATTTTGCAGGGCGATGTTTTGCTGACGCAGGGCAGTTCTGCTATTGCGGGGCAGACGTTGACGATCAGCCTGAAAACCGGCCTTGGCACGATGGAAGGGCGCGTGACCACCACCTTCACCCCCGCCCAACCAAAGAAAAACTGATGGCACAGGGTGTAATCGTTGAAGGGGCGGGTGGCTTGCAGGTTATAAATCTGCGCAAAAGCTATAAAAAGCGTCTGGTGATCCGCGATGTGTCGCTGACCCTTGGTCGGGGTGAGGTTGTGGCGCTGCTTGGCCCCAACGGCTGCGGTAAGACCACAACGTTTTACGCCATCGCCGGCCTGATCACGCCCGAGGCGGGGCAGGTTCTGATTGACGGGCGCGATGTCACGGCCCTGCCGATGTATCGCCGCGCGCGGTTGGGGATTGGCTATCTGCCGCAAGAAATGTCAATCTTTCGTGGCCTAAGTGTCGAAGACAACATCCTTGCCGTGCTGGAAATTGCCGAACCTGACCGGCACAAGCGGCGCGAGCGGCTGGAAGAGCTGCTGTCAGAATTTTCAATCACCCACATTCGTGCAGCCCCTGCCCTTGCCCTGTCGGGCGGCGAACGGCGGCGGGTCGAGATTGCCCGCTGTCTGGCGGCCAACCCGCTGTACCTGCTGCTGGACGAACCCTTTGCAGGCGTTGACCCCATCGCTGTGGCGGAAATTCGCCACTTGGTCCAAGATCTTAGATCGCGCGGCATTGGTGTGCTGATCACCGACCATAACGTGCGCGAAACGCTGGATATCGTTGATCGCGCCTATATTTTGCACGACGGCAAGGTGTTGATGACCGGCACCGCCGACGAAATCGTGCGCGATGAGATGGTTCGGCGGGTTTATCTGGGCGAGAATTTCAAGATCGGCTAAAACGGCCACTCAGGCCCGTTGACAAGTGCCCCCCGACATCCCCAAATATAAAGAATGCGCGCAAGAGTGACCCTGCCTTGCCTATGCCATGCGGCCCCTCAGCGGGGCACCGCCACTGGGTGTAAGTGCGCTGAAAACCCAAGAAAAAAGGCTCCCATCCGCCGGATCACATGATCCGTCGGCATCTTCATGCTTAGGAGGCATCCATGCGCTACCAAATCACCGGCAAGCACATCGACATCGGCGAAGCACTGCAAACCCATGTGAAATCGGAACTGGGCGAGATTGTGGAAAAATACGCCCAACGGCCCACGGATGCGTCGATCACCTTTTCAAAATCCGGCCATGAACACGTCTGCGAGGTGGTTATTCACCTGTCGACCGGTCTGAACGCTCATGCCAAGGGCCATGCCGCCGAAATCTATGCGGCTTTTGAAGCGTGCCGCGAAAAAATGGACAAGCAGTTGCGCCGCTACAAGCGCCGCCTGCGCAACCACCACTCCCATCGGACAGAGCCTGTTGAATATGGGCTGGGGGCGTCTTATATCCTCGCTCCGACGCAAGAACCGGAAGATACAGACACAACCCCCGTTTCCCATGTTATCATTGCCGAGATGGAAGCGAAAATCCCGGCCCTGACCGTGGGCGAGGCTGTGATGCAACTGGAACTGAGCGGGCAAAAGTTTCTGGTGTTCCGCAATTTGGGCCATGGTGGGGTCAACGTGGTTTATGTGCGTGACGATGCCAACATTGGCTGGATTGACCCAACGAATGACAAGTAATCCTCGGCTCAGGCCGGAATAAGCAGGTAAATAAGGCCAATGGAACTTTCGAAACTGCTCATGCCGGGGGCTGTGCGCTTTATTGGCCAGTTGACGGGAAAGAAGCGCCTGTTTCAGGAACTGGGCGAAATCGCCGCGCAAGCCTATGGGCTGAACGCTTCGGTCGCGACAGACGGCTTGCAAGAACGCGAAAGCCTTGGGGCCACGGGCGTGGGGCATGGCATTGCTTTGCCCCATGCGCGGCTAGATGATCTGGATCGGATCGTGGCGGTGTTTTTGCGGATGGAAAAGCCGCTGGATTATGATTCGGTTGACCGTCAGCCGGTTGATCTGATCTTTGGGTTGTTTGCGCCCAAGGAATCGGGTGTTGAGCATCTTAAGGCCCTTGCGCTGGTATCGCGCACCATGCGCGATCCGGGCGTTTGCGCCAAGCTGCGCGCCAACACTGATCCGGCCAAACTGCACGCGATTTTGACCGAGGCGCGCACAGTGCAAGCAGCCTAAGTCCTGCGTTTAGCGCAGCGTAAAGCCTGCCCAGACCCCTGCCGCCAGCAAGGCCGCAGCGACCAGTGTTGCCCATCCCAGCGGCACAGCGCGGCGTTTGGGCGGGGGCTTGGGGCCTTCGGCTTGGGCGATCAACAAATCTTCCACCAGTCGTGGCAATCTGGGGCCAAAGCGGGCCAGCACTTCCACGGTGCTGACCAAATCGCGAATCAACGCCACGGGCCCCACATGGCTGCGGATGTAGCTTTCCACCACGGGGCGGGCGACTTCCCAGATGTTGATATTGTCATCCAAACTGCGGGCCACGCCCTCGACCACAACCATGGTGCGTTGCAGCAAGATCAGTTCGGTGCGGGTTTGCATGCCGAAGCGTTCGGTCACTTCGAACAGATAGGCCAACAGCTTGGCCATCGAGATGCGGTTCGCCTCCATCCCGAAGATCGGTTCACCCACCGCGCGCAGGGCGGAGGCAAAGGCTTCAACATCGCGGTCGGCGGGCACATAGCCTGCTTCAAAATGCACCTCCGCCACACGGCGGTAGTTGCGTTGAATGAAGCCCATCAGAATTTCGGCATAGACTTTGCGGGTATAGGCATCAATTCGGCCCATAATGCCAAAGTCATAGGCGATGATATCGCCGTTGGCGGCGACCTTTAGATTGCCTTGGTGCATATCGCCGTGAAAAAAGCCGTCACGCAGCGCGTGGCTTAGGAACAGGTGCAGCACGCGGTTGCCCAGCTTGACGCGGTCATGGCCTGCGGCATCCAAGGCGACATTATCTGACAGGTTGATCCCTTCGGCCCAATCCATCGTCATCACAGATCGGCCCGACAGCCGCCACACGGGTTGGGGCACCTGAAAACCCGCATCCTTGGCCGTGTTGGCGCGAAATTCTGACGCTGACGCACTTTCCAGCCGCAGGTCCAACTCTCCCATCACCACGCCTTCGAAATGGCGGATCACCTCAAGCGGGCGCAGGCGGCGGGTTGACGGCAGCAGCAGTTCAAGCGTGCCTGCCGCCAGATAAAAGGCGTCGATGTCTTTGCGAAAGGCGCGTTCAATGCCCGGCCGCAGCACTTTGACGGCCACGGCGCGGTCATCATGGACCAGCCGCGCTTTGTGCACTTGCGCGATAGAGGCGGCGGCGACGGGTTCGGAAAATTCGGCAAAGACCGACTCAACGCTTTGGCCCAGATCGGCTTCGACCATCGCCTTGGCCAGATCGGTCGAAAAGGGCGGCAATTGGTCTTGCAGGTATTTCAGCTGCAACGCCATCTTGTCGCCCACAATATCGGGGCGGGTCGACAGGATTTGGCCGAACTTGATGTAAGACGGCCCAAGTGCGGTTAGCGCGCGGGTCACAGGCGGCAGGGCAGGGTCGCCGCGCAGGCCAAGCCAAGTGAAGGGCCAAGCCAGCGTGCGCGCCAGAATACGCACGGACAAAGGCGCGCCGAAGCCTTCCAGAATAACGCGAATGGCACCGGTGCGTTCAAAGGTGGCCCCTGTGCGAATAAGCCGCCAAAGATTGTGCGGTCCCCGCATCAGACCTTCCAGCCCGAATGCAAGGCGGCGACACCCATTGTCAGGTTGCGGTATTTCACCTGCGCAAAGCCCGCTTTGCGGATCATTCCGGCGAACACCTCTTGCTCGGGGAATTTGCGGATCGATTCGACCAGATACTGGTAGCTGTCACGATCCCCTGTCACCAGTTTGCCCAAGGGCGGGATGACGTTGAAGGAATAAAGATCGTAGGCTTTTTGCAACATCTCGTTCGGGATCTGCGAGAATTCTAGCACCATCAGCCGCCCACCGGGGCGCAGCACGCGAAATGCCTCGCTCAAAGCGTCTTGCACGCGCACCACGTTTCGGATGCCAAAGCTGATTGTGTAGGTGTCAAAGCTGTTGTCGGCAAAGGGCAGGGCCATGGCATCGCCCACGATCCAATCAAGGCGGTCTGACAGGCGTTCCGCCTCGGCCCGTTTGCGGCCTTCGATCAGCATGGATTCGGTCATATCTAGCACGGTTGCCACCGAACCCGGTGCGCGGCCTAGGAAGCGAAAGGCCACATCGCCCGTGCCACCCGCCACATCCAGCAGGCGCTGGCCGGGGCGGGGGTTTAGCCAATCCATCATCGCCTCTTTCCACAGGCGGTGAATACCGGCTGACATCAGGTCGTTCATGATGTCATATTTGCTGGCAACACGGGTAAAGACCCCGTGGACCATGCCGGCCTTTTCATCCTCATTTACGGTTTGGTAGCCGAAATGGGTGGTGGAGTGTTCGTTCATCGGGGCTTGCCCTTCCTTGGCGTCATCGACCTTATAGGCGGTGTGGGCCAGCGCCTCAACCTTTAGGAACCAGATGCCCGAACTGCCCGAAGTGGAAACTGTGCGCCGTGGGCTGTTGCCCGTGATGGAAGGCCAAAGGATTGACCAAGCGCAGGTCAACCGGCTGGATCTGCGCTTTGCTTTGCCGCAAAATATGGCGGCGCGGTTGACGGGGCAGGTGGTGCAAACCCTGCGGCGGCGGTCGAAGTATATTCTGGCAGACCTGTCATCGGGCGAGACGTTGCTTATCCACCTTGGTATGTCCGGCCGGATGCTGATTTCTGGCGCGCAGCTTGGCCAGTTTCACCACGACCATCCCGCGCCAGAAAAGCACGACCATGTGGTGCTGACGATGGAATCAGGCGCGCGCGTGACCTTTAACGACCCGCGCCGCTTTGGCGCGATGGACCTGATGCCCACCGCCCGCTGGCAATCGCACAAGCTGCTGGCCGATCTGGGGCCAGAGCCCTTGGGGAATGGCTTTAACGAGGCTTACCTTGCCCACCGCTTGGAAAACCGCGCCACGCCGATCAAATCGGCGCTGCTTGATCAAAAGGTCGTCTCTGGCCTTGGGAATATCTATGTCTGCGAGGTGCTGCACCGCGCAGGCATTGCGCCCACCCGTTTGGCGGGCGAGTTGACGGCCCGTCAGGCTGCGTCTTTAGTGCCGCTGATCCGCACCGTTTTGACCGAAGCGATTGAAGCAGGCGGGTCTAGCCTGCGCGATTATCGGCAAGCCGATGGCGAGTTGGGCTATTTTCAACACACCTTCCGCGTTTATGACCGCGAAGGTCAGCCCTGCCTTGCCTGCGCCACGCCGATTGTGCGGCTTGTGCAAGCGGGGCGATCGTCGTTTTATTGCCCGTCTTGCCAAAGGTGACCCGATGCAAACCCTGATCCTAGACCCCCACGGCCCCGTGCTGCTTGTTCGCCTGAACCGGCCAGAGGCGCTGAATGCCCTGAACCAGCTTATGATGGCCGAGTTGACGCAGGCGCTGACCCAAGCCGACGCCGACCCATCGGTGCGCTGCATCGTGATCACCGGATCAGACAAAGCCTTTGCGGCGGGGGCTGATGTGAAGGAAATGGTGCAGATGTCTTATGCCGATGTCGCCACGGCTGACCTGTACGGCCCCGCCGCCCAAGCCATCGCGCGCATCCGCAAACCGATCATCGCCGCTGTGTCGGGCTATTGCTTGGGGGGGGGCTGTGAACTGGCGATGCTGTGCGATTTCATCCTTGCGTCAGACACCGCCCGATTCGGCCAGCCCGAGATTAACCTAGGCATTTTGGCGGGCATGGGCGGCACGCAGCGGATGACTCGGCTGATTGGCAAATCAAAGTCGATGGAAATGCACCTGACAGGGCGCATGATGGACGCGGTTGAAGCAGAGCGCGCGGGTCTTGTGGCGCGGATCATTCCCATGGCCGATCTGGTGGCCGAAGCGATCAAAACCGCCACGGTGATTGCCGGGAAATCGCTGTTAGCCCTGCGGGCCGCGAAAGAATCGGTCAACCGCGCTTTGGAAGTGCCGCTGGCCGAAGGCCTGCTGTTTGAACGCCGCGCCTTTCATGCGGCCTTTGCCACCGACGATCAAACCGAAGGAATGCAGGCATTTTTGGAAAAACGCCCGCCCAAGTTTACAGACAAATGACGAATGCCCGTTGACGGCGCGCCAGACGCGGACTATAGCCCCAACCTCAGATCAGATAGACCCAAACGGACACCGAAAAAGATATGGCAAACACCGCCCAGTCCAAGAAGCGCGCCCGCCAATCCGAGGCTCGCCAAGACGTGAACAAGGCGCGCCGCTCGCGGATCCGCACCTTCTTGCGCAAAGTAGAAGAGGCTTTGGCCTCTGGCAGCCAAGATGCGGCAGCCGCTGCATTGAAGGCCGCACAGCCCGAAATCATGCGCGGCGTCAGCAAAGGCGTTCTGCATAAGAACACCGTTGCGCGCAAAATCTCGCGCTTGAACCACCGCGTGAAAACGCTGGGTGCTGCGGCTGCTGTCTAAGACAGTTGCTTGAAAGACCATGCCGAAGCGCGCTCTGAAAAGAGTGCGCTTTTTGCATTTGCCAGCCTAAAATAGCACGCGCCTGCCCCTGCGCGGCAGATTGGCACAGCCCAAGAGATTCGTTTGCCAAAGCTTCGTGTCAAGCGCGAAGTTCGGTTGATCTGACCGTTGAGGGATTGCTAATGTCATCAAGCGATTCACGTCGCCTTGGGGGACAAAAAGGATTCTAAGCCACATTTCTGCAATGCCGAACCTGCCAGTTTGGCTATAAAATAACAGAAAGTGGTGGAAAATCCGTGGGTTAGTTAGTCTGCTTACAGGCAGGCAAAGCTTTGCCATTTTGCAAGACGGTTGGCACCGATTCTGCTGATCGTTTATAGCGATTTTCGTGCGTGCCATAACTTCGGTAAGGTTTCCGAAGTATGTGGCCCTCCTTAAGGTGTTCAGAATCCAGCGGTGAAACAGTGATGGATGGGCCTCCCGAATCTGCTCGGGGAACGGCCTTTGGACAAAAAGATGACGCAAGAGACTTGGGATCAGGTACGTGAACAGTTGGTCCCCCGTGTGGGCCGCAATAATTACACGACTTGGATCGAGCCTTTGAAGCTGCAGGCCCTGTCGAATGGCGTGGCGCAATTTGAAGTGCCGACATCTTTCTTTGGCAATTGGGTCTCGCGCAATTTTGCCGACCATATTTTGCGCGAATTGCAGCAATCGGGCGCGTCTGTGCAACGTGTCGAGTTCGCCGTGACCCGCGATGCGCCGACCCCCAAGGCCGAGGTCAAGAAAACCCTCGCCCGCCCACTGTCGCGCCCCGCCCGCCCTGTCGATGAAGAACTGCCCGGCGCGCCCTTGGATGCGCGCTTTACCTTTGACACCTTTGTGGTGGGCAAGCCGAACGAATTGGCCCATGCCGCCGCGCGCCGTGTGGCCGAAGGCGGGCCTGTGACGTTCAACCCGTTGTTTTTGTATGGCGGCGTTGGTTTGGGTAAAACCCACCTGATGCACGCCATCGCCCATGAATTGACCCTGCGCCAACCCGATTTGCGCGTGCTGTATCTGTCAGCCGAACAGTTCATGTATCGCTTTGTGCAGGCCCTGCGCGAACGCCAGATCATGGATTTCAAGGAAATCTTCCGGTCAGTCGATGTGCTGATGGTCGATGATGTGCAATTCATCGCGGGCAAAGATTCGACCCAAGAAGAATTCTTCCACACCTTCAACGCCTTGGTCGATCAGAACAAACAGATCGTGATTTCAGCCGACCGCGCGCCGGGCGAGATCAAAGATCTTGAGGAACGCATCAAATCGCGCCTGCAATGCGGGTTGGTGGTTGACCTGCACCCGACGGATTACGAACTGCGGTTGGGCATTTTGCAGACCAAGGCCGAACATTACCGCGCGCAATACCACGGCCTGCAAATCGCCTCGGGCGTGCTAGAGTTTCTGGCCCACCGCATCACGACCAACGTGCGCGTGCTGGAAGGCGCTTTGACCCGCCTGTTCGCCTTTGCCTCGCTGGTGGGGCGCGAAATCACGCTGGATCTGGCGCAAGATTGCTTGGCCGATATTCTGCGCGCGTCAGACCGCAAGCTGACGATTGAAGAAATTCAGCGCAAAGTGGCAGAACATTACAACATCCGACTGAGCGACATGATCGGGCCGAAGCGGTTGCGCACCATTGCGCGCCCTCGGCAAATGGCGATGTATCTGGCCAAGCAGCTTACCTCGCGCAGTTTGCCAGAGATCGGGCGGCGGTTTGGTGGGCGGGATCATACGACGATCATGCACGGCGTGAAAAAGATCGAAGAGTTGATGACGACCGACAGCCAGCTTTCCGACGATATGCAACTGCTGAAACGTCTGTTGCAGGCCTGATTCGCGATCTGGTTGAAAAGTTGCCGTCAAACGGCGCAAGCGTGAACAGATTTTTGCGGCTGTCGTGCCAGCCTCTTGTGAATTATACCAAACGCGATAGGGTCAAGGGCCCGCGCTTTCTACGCGGCAAGACAAAGGGATGGGAACATGAAACTCTCGATCGAACGCGCCGCACTGCTTAAGGCGCTGGCGCAGGCGCAATCGGTGGTCGAACGCCGCAACACCATTCCAATTCTTGCCAACGTCTTGATCGAGGCAGAGGGCAACACCGCCAGCTTCCGCGCCACCGATCTGGATATAGAGGTGGTCGACCGCGCCCCTGCGATGGTGGAACGCGCTGGCGCAACCACGGTGTCAGCCGTGATGCTGCATGAAATTGTGCGCAAACTGCCCGATGGCGCGCTGGTTAGCCTGATTGACGATGCCGCGACCGGGCGCTTGGCGATTGCGGCGGGGCGGTCGACCTTTTCGCTGGCCACGCTGCCGCGCGAAGATTTTCCTGTCATGGCGACATCGGAATACACCAGCAATTTCACCGCCCCCGCCGGTGTGCTGCGCCGCTTGTTTGACAAGGCGAAGTTCGCCATTTCGACAGAGGAAACAAGGTATTACCTGAACGGCGTCTATATGCACGTTGCCAAATCGGCTGACGGCGCGGTGCTGCGCTGTGTGGCGACCGATGGCCACCGTTTGGCGCAGATTGATGCCGCTTTGCCCGAAAACGCCGCCGGAATGCCCGGCGTGATCGTGCCGCGCAAAACCGTGGGCGAATTGCGCAAGCTGCTGGATGATGACGATGCGCAGATTGCCGTTTCGGTTTCTGAAACCAAGATCCGCTTTGCGACACCGGGGGTCAGCCTGACGTCCAAGGTGATCGACGGCACCTTCCCTGATTATTCCCGCGTGATCCCCACCGGCAACACCCGCCGCTTGGAAGTTGACGCGGCAGAGTTTGCCAAGGCGGTTGACCGTGTGGCAACTGTGTCGTCAGAACGCTCGCGCGCGGTGAAGCTGACGCTGGAAGATGACCGGCTGATCCTGTCGGTCAACGCCCCAGATTCGGGCGCTGCCGAAGAAGAACTGGCCGTGGCCTATGATGCCGAGCGTTTGGAAATTGGCTTTAACGCCAAGTATTTGCTGGAAATTGCCGGCCAAGTTGACCGTAAGAATGCGGTTTTCTTGTTCAACACCTCGGGCGATCCAACCTTGATGCGCGAAGGCAACGATATGTCGGCCACCTATGTCGTCATGCCGATGCGCGTGTGACATCCAGAGGCGCTGCCTCCGGACCTCCGGGATATTTGGGCAAGTATGAAAGGGCAGGCGGGTGAGTGGTCTTGCCATCACAGCGCTGACCTTGTCGCAGTTCCGCAGCCACCGCGCGGGGCGTGTGGTGTTTGACGGGCGGCCTGTTGCGATTTCGGGGCCAAACGGGGCGGGCAAGACGAATATCTTGGAAGCGATTTCGCTGCTGTCGCCCGGGCGCGGCCTGCGCCGTGCCGTGAGTGGCGATTTGGCGCGACTGCCCGTTGCGATCGGCTGGAAAGTGGCGGCCGAGGTGCGTGGCCTTGGCGGGTCGTCGCACAAGGTGGAAACTTGGGCCGAGGCGGGCGGCCCGCGCGAGGTGCGCATCGACGATAAGGCCACCAGCCAAACCGCTTTGGGCCGCATTTTACGCATTTTGTGGCTGGTGCCCGCGATGGACCGCCTTTGGATCGAAGGGGCCGAAGGGCGGCGGCGGTTTTTAGACCGCATGACGCTAAGCTTTACCCCCGACCATGCCGAGGCGTCTTTGATCTATGAAAAAGCGATGCGCGACCGCAACCGCTTGTTGAAAGAGGGGGCCAGCGACCCGCATTGGTTTGCAGCGCTAGAGTCGCAGATGGCCGAGGCGGGCGGGCAGATTATCGCCAACCGTCACGCCGCATTGGCGCGGTTGGTGACAGCGCAGCAAGGCGCAGATACTGCCTTTCCGCAGGCTGATCTGGCATTGGTCGCACCCGATGGCGAGGAGGCGGGCGATCTGGCCCTAGCGCTGGCCCAAGGGCGGCGGCGCGATATGGCCGCGGGGCGCACCTTGGTTGGCCCGCACCGCACAGATTTGCAGGCGATGTACCGCGCCAAGGCGCAGCCCGCCGATCAGTGTTCCACCGGCGAGCAAAAGGCCCTGCTGATCAGCCTTATCCTGGCCAACGCCCGCGCCTTGGCGCAAGATTTGGGCCAACCACCTGTGCTGCTGTTTGACGAAGTCGCAGCCCATCTTGATGCCGCACGGCGCGGCGCTTTGTATGACGAGATTTGCAACCTTGGCGCGCAGGCGATTTTGACGGGAACCGAACCGGGGCTGTTTGACTCGCTTGGGGCGCGGGCGCAAAATCTTAGCGTTACCGAAGCGGGTGGGGAGAGCAGGGTTGCGGCGGATGGTTAACGAACGCATTTCAGAATGCGTGTTCGTTAATCATGAAATCCGTGCGGCTTCTTTCGGGCTGCGCTTGATTGGGACGCTTTTATGATGACCCTTAACGCCACAGAATTGGGCCTTTATGCCTTGGGTATGGCAGGGTTATGGGCCGTTCCGGGCCCTGTTTGGGTAGCGCTGCTGGCGCGCGCTTTGTCAGGTGGGTTTGCCGCCGCGTGGCCCTTGGCTTTGGGGGTAACGCTGGGTGATCTTTTGTGGCCAAGCCTTGCGATTTTTGGCATGGGTTGGGTGCTGTCGCACTACGGTGACGCTTTGCATGTTTTGCGCTGGATTGCGGCGGCGACCTTTGCGGTGATGGGGGCTTTGCTGATTGCGAAATCTGGCACTCTGCTGTCAGCCGACAGCCAACTGACCCGTCCGGGGCGGATAGCGGGGGTGATGACGGGGGTTGCGGCGGTGGTGGGCAACCCCAAGGCCATTTTGTTCTACATGACGGTTCTGCCCGGCTTCTTTGGTGACCTGTCGCGCCTGACGGCGGGTGATGTTGTCGCTATCTTGGCCGTGTCTGTCGCCGTGCCCTTGGTGGGCAACCTTGGCCTTGCGTTGTTTTTAGACCGCGCGCGCGATATCGTGTCGAACCCCGCGCGGGTGCAGGTGCTGAACAAGATTTCCGGCGGTCTGCTGTTGCTTGTTGCTTGCGTTATTCCCTTTACCTAAGCCCTAAATATTGTGTCCAACGCGTGACATTGCCGCCAGATGCCAGTATAAATTGCACGCTTATACAGGGGTGCACTGCACATGGCTGAAGAGCCCAAGATCACCGAAAGCTACGGCGCAAGTTCTATCAAAGTTCTCAAGGGGTTAGACGCTGTTCGCAAGCGCCCCGGGATGTATATTGGCGATACCGATGACGGGTCGGGCTTGCACCATATGGTGTATGAAGTCGTCGATAACGGCATTGATGAAGCTTTGGCTGGCCATGCCACCGAAGTCAGCGTGAAAATCCACGCCGACAACTCTGTTTCGGTGCGCGACAATGGGCGCGGCATTCCCGTGGATATGCACGAGGAAGAGGGTGTCTCGGCTGCCGAAGTGATCATGACCCAGTTGCACGCTGGCGGGAAATTCAACAACACCGACGAATCTGGCAATGCCTATAAAGTCTCGGGCGGTTTGCACGGCGTGGGGGTTTCGGTCGTTAACGCTTTGTCTGAATGGCTGGAACTGACCGTTTGGCGCAACGATACCGAATACCGCGCCCGCTTTGAACATGGCGACTGCACGGTGCATGTGTATCCCGTTGGCCCCGCCCCCGGCCAAAAGGGCACGCAGGTGCGCTTCTTGGCAAGTGCCAAAACCAATGTGCCCGATGGCACGTTTTCCAATCTGGAATACCAGTTCAAAACGCTGGAAGTGCGGTTGCGCGAACTGGCGTTTTTGAACTCTGGCGTGAAAATCGTGCTAGAAGACGAGCGGCCGGCCGAGGCTTTGCGGACCGAGATGTATTACGACGGCGGCGTGCGCGAGTTTGTCAAATATATCGACCGCTCGAAGGCCCCTGTGATGCCCGATCCAATCTATATGATCGGCGAAAAGAACGGCATTGGTGTCGAAGTGGCGATGTGGTGGAACGACAGCTACCATGAAAACGTACTGCCGTTCACAAACAACATTCCGCAACGCGATGGTGGCACGCATCTGGCCGGTTTTCGCGGCGCGTTAACCCGCACGATTAACGCTTATGCGCAAAGCTCTGGCATTGCGAAGAAAGAAAAGATCGACTTCACCGGTGATGACGCGCGCGAAGGTCTGACCTGCGTTTTGTCGGTGAAAGTGCCTGATCCGAAGTTTTCCAGCCAGACCAAAGACAAGCTTGTGTCGTCTGAGGTTCGCCCTGCGGTTGAAAACTTGGTGAACGAAAAGCTGGGCGAGTGGTTCGAAGAAAATCCCGCCGCCGCCCGCATCATTGTTGGCAAGATCATCGAAGCCGCGCTGGCGCGCGAAGCTGCCCGCAAAGCGCGTGATCTGACACGGCGCAAAACCGCGCTGGATGTGGCCAGCCTGCCCGGAAAACTGGCCGATTGCCAAGAGCGCGATCCCGCGAAATCGGAACTGTTTCTGGTCGAGGGTGACTCGGCTGGTGGATCGGCCAAGCAGGGCCGTTCGCGCGCCAATCAGGCCGTTTTGCCGCTGAAGGGCAAGATCCTGAACGTAGAGCGCGCGCGGTTTGACCGGATGCTGGGCAGCCAAGAAATCGGCACGCTCATCACGGCCCTTGGCACCGGCATTGGCCGAGATGAGTTTGATATCAAGAAGTTACGCTACCACAAAGTCGTCATCATGACCGACGCTGACGTGGATGGTGCGCATATTCGCACGCTGCTTTTGACCTTCTTCTTCCGGCAAATGCCGCAGTTGATCGAAGGTGGGTATCTGTATATCGCCCAGCCTCCCCTGTACAAAGTGGCGCGCGGCAAGTCTGAGGTTTATCTGAAAGACCAAGTCGCGCTGGACGATTACCTGATCGAAATGGGCGTTGAAGGTGCAGTTTTGCGCATGGCCGATGGCACCGAAATCGCCGGCAACGATCTGGTGCGCGTGATTGAAGGCGCGCGCGCTTTCCGCCGCGTGCTGGATGCTTTCCCCACGCATTATCCGCGTGCGATTCTGGAACAGGCAGCGCTGGCGGGGGCGTTTGACCCCGGCGCATCGGAAGGTGATTTGCAAGCGGTGGCCGATCAAGTCGCCCGTCGGTTGAATCAAGTGGCCCCCGAATTCGAACGTTCGTGGGTCGGGCGCATCACGCAAGATCACGGCATTCGCCTGTCGCGCATTCTGCGCGGCGTGGAAGAGTTGCGCACATTGGACGGCGCTGTGTTGCGCTCTGGCGAGGCGCGGCGTTTGGCCGCTATCGCCAAGCGCGACCGCGACGTTTACCGTGACGCGGGCCGCTTGGTGCGCAAAGACCGCGATCAACCGGTGCTTGGCCCCGTCGATTTGCTGAAATCGGTGCTGGCAGAGGGTGAAAAGGGCCTGTCGCTGCAACGCTATAAAGGCTTGGGCGAGATGAATCCGGGTCAATTGTGGGAAACCACGCTTGACCCCGAAGCGCGCACTTTGTTGCAGGTGAAGGTCGACGATCTGGCCGAAGCCGATGACATTTTCACCAAGCTGATGGGCGATGTTGTCGAACCGCGGCGCGAGTTCATTCAGGCCAACGCCCTGAACGTTGAACATCTAGATATCTGATCTGGTGTAAGTTTTTCTACCAAAGGGGGCTTCGGCCCCCTTTTTTGGTCTGGTGACCCCGGATGGATTCGAACCATCGACCTGCCGCTTAGGAGGCGGCCGCTCTATCCCCTGAGCTACGAGGCCAAAGACCTGATGGGCTTGTCGCCCAAAAACCCTTGTTATGCAACGGATTTGGCGCGGACTGTGTGGGAAAAGAAAAGGGGGAGTGAATTTGGCCCACCACTCCCCCTTGGGTCCATTGCGTCTGGGTTGAGAGCTTGCAGGCCGCGCAGGATATCACCGAAGCCATTTGCAGGCCCCGTTAGCGGTAACATAGCGCAAAATCGCGGCTTGGACAAGCGAAAGATTTAACGATAAAGTTGCACAAACGAAGGAACATGGTTTGACAAATCCCACATCCACCGAACCAAGGCGCGCGCTGACGCTGCGGGATGTTTCTGAAGCCTCTGGCGTCAGTGAAATGACCGTCAGCCGCGTGCTGCGCAACCGGGGCGATGTGTCGGCGGCCACGCGCGAACGGGTGCTGCAAGCCAGCCGCGCCTTGGGCTATGTGCCCAACAAGATTGCGGGCGCATTGGCCAGCCAAAGGGTGAACTTGGTGGGGGTGATTATCCCGTCGCTGTCGAACATGGTCTTCCCCGAGGTGATGACAGGCATTTCTTCGGTGCTGGATAACACAGGCTTGCAACCTGTGGTTGGGGTGACAAATTATCTGCCCGACCGCGAAGAGGCGGTTCTGTATGAAATGCTCAGCTGGCGACCCTCGGGGGTCATTATCGCGGGGCTTGAACACACAGCTCCTGCGCGGGCCATGATGGCGCAGGCGGGGATCCCGATTGTTGAGATTATGGATATCGACGGGCAGGCGATTGACAGTGCCGTTGGCATTTCGCACCGCCGTGCCGGACGCCAGATGGCCGAGGCAATCATCGCATCGGGCTATCGGCGGATCGCGTTTATGGGAACGCAAATGCCCAATGATTTTCGCGCCAAGAAACGTCTGGAAGGCTTTGAAGAGGCCTTGCGCCGCAACGGCTTGGCCTTGGTGGACCGCGAGTTTTATGATGGCGGTTCAGCCTTGCTGAAAGGCCGCGAGATGACAGCCGCCGTTCTGCGCCGCAGCCCTGATGTTGATTTTCTGTATTATTCCAACGACATGATCGGTGCAGGTGGCCTACTGTATTGCTTGGATCAAGGTATCGACGTACCGGGTAAAGTGGGCTTGGCAGGCTTTAACGGTGTTGAGCTTCTTGACGGTCTGCCGCGCCGCTTGGCCACGATGGATGCCTGCCGTCTAGAGATTGGTCAACGCGCCGCCCAGATCATCAATGCGCGCAATCAAACTGCTGATCTGGGGCCGGACGTGGTTGAACTGTTCCCGACCCTACAGCCCGGCGATACGATTCGGCAGTTCTGATTGTAGTGCCTGCGCCAACAGTTGGCCGCTTTGGTGGCCCGTGACCTGCGCCGCAATCACCGTGCCTTCGGGGTGATCTGTGGCAAAAACAACCTCTGCAAACTGCCCCGTGCGCCCCATGCGGGGCGTCTCCATCAAGACCTGATGCACACGCCCCAGTTGTGCAGCCAAATGACGCCGCAGCGCAAGGTCGCCCGCTGCGCGCAGACGGGCGGCGCGGGCCTTGATATCGGGGCCCTTGACCTGCGGCATACGGGCGGCAGGCGTGCCCTTGCGCGGGCTAAAGGGGAAGACGTGCAAGAAGGTCAGGCCGCAATCTTCGACGAGTTTAAGAGAGTTAACGAACATATCTTCGGTTTCGGTCGGAAAGCCTGCAATCAGGTCAGCGCCAAACACCATATCTGGCCGCAACGCGCGGGCTTCGGCGCAAAAGCGGATGGAGTCGTCGCGCAAATGCCGCCGTTTCATGCGCTTCAAAATCATGTCATCGCCCGCCTGTAAGCTTAGGTGCAAATGCGGCATCAAGCGGGGTTCGGTGGCGATAGCTTCCATCAAGGCGGGGTCAGCCTCGATCGAATCGATCGAGGAAATACGCAGCCTAGCGATGTCAGTAAGCCGCAAAAGTTTCAGCACCAGGTCGCCCAGATGCGGCGCGCCGGGCAGGTCTGCGCCCCACGATGTCAGGTCAACGCCGGTCAGAACGACCTCGGAAAAACCTTTATCGACCAAGCGCTTAACCTGCTCAACCACCACGCCTGCGGGAACAGAACGCGAGTTGCCCCGCCCATAGGGAATAATGCAAAAGGTGCAGCGATGGTCGCATCCGTTTTGCACCTGAACATAGGCGCGTTGGCGGCCAAAACCGTCGATCAGATGCCCCGCCGTTTCGCGCACAGACATGATGTCGTCGACCTGTATCTTCTCGGTCACACCGATCAGGTCGGGCAATTTCAGCGTGTCAGACAGGCCCGCCCAGGTATCAGCCTGCATCTTTTCGTGATTGCCAATCACCCGCGTCACTTCGGGCATTTCTGCGAAGGTTTCGGGTTCGGTTTGCGCCGCACAGCCTGTCACAATCACCGCAGCGCCCGGATTTTCGCGGGCAAGGCGGCGGATTTCTTGCTTGGCTTTGCGAACGGCTTCGGCAGTTACCGCACAAGTGTTCACAATCACCGCGCCCGATAGGCCAGCCGCTGCGGCAAGCTCTTTCATCGCCTCAGATTCGTAGGCGTTTAACCTGCATCCTAGCGTGGCAAAGATGGGGGCTTTGTCAAACAGGGCGCTCATGCGTGAGCCGCCAGAAAATCGGCCGACAAGACCCCGTCAAACACTTGCGCCACAGGGCCGGTCAGCCACACGCCATCATCGCGCCAATCGACCGACAGTGTGCCGCCGTCCATGTCCAGCCGCACCTTGCGCCCCGTCAGGCCGCGCAGATGGGCCACCACAGCCGTGGCACAAGCCCCTGACCCGCAGGCCAGCGTGACACCCGCGCCCCGTTCCCACACGCGCATGCGCAGATGATCGGGCCCAAGCAGAGAGGCAAACTCGACATTGGTGCGCTGCGGGAACAGGGCGTGGTGTTCGATGCTAGGCCCTAGGCCCGCAAGGTCAACTGTTTCGGCGTCGTCAACAAAATGCACGCAATGCGGGTTGCCCATGCCCACCGCCGCAGGGTCGCCCGCCAGCGGCAGATGCAGCGTGTCGGTGGGCGCTGCCAAGGGCACCTCGCCCCACAACAGCTGCGGCGCGCCCATGTTGACCCACACGCTGCCATCCACCCGTTCGGCCCGCAGATGCCCCCGCGCCGTGACCAGATTGACCAAGGCAAGCCCCGACCCCCGCATCACATAATCAGCCACACAGCGCGTGGCGTTGCCGCAAGCGCCGGCACGGCTGCCATCGCTGTTCCAGAAATCCAGCGCAAAATCAGCCACATCGCTGGTGCGAATTTCAGCAAGCTGGTCAAACCCCACGCCGCGATTGCGATCCCCCAACGCGCGCGCCAGCGCATGCGTCACCACCGCCTCGCGCCCGCGCGAGTCGATCACCACAAAATCATTGCCCGCCCCATGCATCTTCATGAAGCCAAGCGAGGATGAGAGTTTGGTCGTGTTCATGCCCGCGATATACGCGCGACCGTCAGGTTTTGCCAGCGTTTCAAGGCCGACTGCCGCCGATTGGCTGCCTGACCGCCCGCGCAGGTGCGGGCAAAGCGCGCATCAGATCGGCCTGATCACCTCGAACTGTCACAATCCCCCGATTTCCTTGCCGATTATGGGTTGACGTCCCCCTCAGCTTTCCTTAGTCAGCGCCGCAGTGGGCCGGTAGCTCAGCTGGTAGAGCAACTGACTTTTAATCAGTAGGTCTCGGGTTCGGATCCCGACCGGCTCACCATTTATCAAAGATCTCAAGCACTTATCTGCTTGGGATCTTTTTCTTATGTGCAACTGAAACTTATAAAGACTTATAGAGCGGTAGGACCCCTGCGATGGGTGGGGAATCGCGGGGGGGTGAAAGGTGGTGGGTCGGGGTGTTTGGATCAAAACAAAGCAGACAGTTGATCGACGAAAAGTTACCGTGCTATGAAATCACACGTTGAAGTCATAGGATGAAGCTATATCAGCACATTGCTTGATAACATGATCGGAAAGATAATCCCTATAACCACCAATCTTTCCCTTTCTCACTTTCATAGACTCTGGTTCGCCCGGAACTTGCATGCCCAACCTTAGTCTGCCGACAGGTTCCGAAAGCGATGACTCTAGTTTTTTCATTTCATCAAATTGGGTCTTTTGAACTATTTCATCAATGTTTTTGACCTTGCTGTTCAGAAAACCTAAAAATTTTTCTATTTCCAACTTCGAATTTGATTTTGCAGTCTCATAAGATATTATATGAAACTTTATTTTATCTGCGCTTTGTATAAAGCTTAACCAACCTCTGTTGAACTTGCAAACTCTCTCAATTCCCCAAATTGAATCCAACACAAAGTCTTCGATTTTTTCTGGAGGAATTCGATCCAAATTTTGCATTTTTTTTAATTTTTCAGTATATCCCTTAGAACTTGGATGAAGCTGTCTAAAATGCGTTTCAAAATACATTGAGACTGCCGTATCTAAAGGATTTCTGTGCATGAACACATTTCTTCGGGCAAGAATGGTCTGGTTTACACCCGCAAAGTCTTCACCAATTTCTAGTGTTCTGAGTCTGACGCTTGCTCCCTATTTTTTTCTGATTTCATCGAGTTTGTCCAGCGCTCGTCGTTCTCGGGTGAGGATGTCTTCGGCGGTCTTTGTCCAGTGGAACGGCTTGGGCTTGGCGTTGTGCTTGCCG
>CAIQOV010000002.1 GCA_903873585.1 uncultured Rhodobacterales bacterium | reverse complement strand
TTGCCGTCGATCACCTTTTTATCTTGCCCCATTAGTGCCAACAAAGATTCGGCGTTCGGCAAATCGCCTGCAATATCGGACAGGTCCGTTTTCATGCCCATCGCTTTAAGATGCGCGCGCACGCGACTGGGGGCTTCTTGCGAACACAGGCCAAGGCGCTGGCTAAGTTCGAAGGCCAGCGCACAGCCAATGGCGACACCTTCGCCGTGCAAAAGGCGGTCGGAGTACCCTGTGGCCTTTTCCAGCGCGTGGCAAAATGTATGCCCTAGGTTGAGAAGCGCGCGCTCGCCCTCTTCTGTCTCATCGCGCTCGACAATTCCGGCTTTCATCTGAACTGACCGTGTGACGGCTTTCAAAATCACGTCAGCATCGTAACGCGCCAAAGCCGGGCCTTGGGACTCGAGATAATCGAAAAAACCGGCATCCCCCAACAGCCCGTATTTCACCACCTCGCCGTAGCCCGCCAGCAGATCGCGCTGTGGTAGGGTATTTAGCGCGCCAATATCGGCCAGCACCAAAGACGGTTGATGAAAGGCCCCGATCAGGTTTTTGCCATGCGTCGAATTGATACCCGTCTTCCCCCCGACCGAGGAATCAACCTGCGCGAGCAAGGTCGTCGGCACTTGAACAAAGCGCACGCCACGCCGCAAAACCGCGCAGGCAAAGCCTAACAAATCGCCCACCACACCGCCGCCCAAGGCAATGACAATATCGCGGCGTTCGATTTTTTCGGCCAAAAGCCATTCGACGGTGCGGGTAAACTCTGGCCAGCCCTTGGTGCTTTCGCCCGCAGGCAATGTCAGCGCGTTAGCCGCAATTCCGGCATCCGTCAAAGCCGCCAGCACGGCGGGCAAATGCTGGGCGGCCACGTTTTCATCGGTCACAATTGCCACACGTTTGCGCCGCAACAGCGGGTTGATGTGCGCGCCGATGTCGGCCAAAAGCCCCTGCCCGATGCGCACCTGATACGAGCGCGCGCCTAAATCTACCGGAACGATATTTAGCATTTATTCCGTCTCCATCACATCGGGGCGGGTGGCCAAACTGGCCGCAACGCGCGCGGCCATGGCATCGACTGACAGGTCAGGCGCGCTATCCACCGTAATATCAGCTTGGGCATAGGCAGGCAGACGGGCGGCGTAAAGCGCCTTCAGCGTCTCTTGCGGATTCGCGGTGCGCAGCAGGGGCCTTGTGGTTTTGTGGCGCACCCGATGCCACAGCAAATCAATATCCACCCGCAGCCAAACCGAAACCCCCGCTGCGCGGATCAGATCGCGGTTCACCCCCGCCAAAAAAGCTCCACCGCCGGTTGACAACACACAAGGATCGGCGTGCAGCAAGCGCCCCAAAACCTCGGTTTCACGGGCGCGAAAAAACGCCTCGCCATCGCGTTCAAAGATTTCGGCAATCGAGCGGTGTGCGGCGCGCACGATTTCATCATCCGAATCACGGAAGGGCACGGCCAAATCACGCGCCAAAGCCGTGCCAACGGCGGTTTTGCCTGCCCCCATCATGCCCACCAGCACCACGGTTTTCTTCAAGCGCTGCATCGTTGCGGTCCGTTCCCTCTTTCGCAGACCCTTGGGGCAGGATAATGCCTTGCTAAGGTCGCAGTTCCTCTCCTGAATGGCGTGAAGTTGCGACAAATGCCATATATAATCGCCAGTGTGGGTCAGCGCTGTGGGCGATGGGGGACAAACGGAATGGGGCGTTTGATTAAGGCAGTGCTGGTCTTGGCCATCTTGGGCTTTGCGGCTTTGATAGCCTATGCCTATCTGGCTGAAATGACCCCCGTGACAGGGGAAATGACAGTGCCGGTGACGTTACATGCCGACTAGGCGGCACGGGCTTTTCGGCGTGACCACAGCGCTTGGGCTGGCCTGTGGCGGCATGGTTTTGGCCGATCAGCCCTTGTCTGCAATTGATTGGTTAAGCCAGTCTTTGGTCAGCAACAGCACAGGCGGGGCGCTGGGGGAACCGCCCGTGTCGGCTTACGGCGTGCAGACCGATACCGTCACCGTGCAACCTTTGCAGGCTGACAGCGTGGATGGGTTGGGGATTTTGCCGCCCGCTGTCACCGGATTGCCGCGCAATTTGTGGGGCACAGATTCGGTGGCGGATATTGCAACGCTTTTGTCGCAAGACAACGGCCAAGACTTGCCCGCTTTGCAATCAGAACTGTTGACCCTGCTTTTGGCAAACTCCGAACCCCCGCAAGGCTCTTTAATCGGCGAGACGTTGTTTTTGGCCCGCGTTGACAAGCTTTTGGCCATCGGCGCGCTGGATCAGGCCCGCGCTTTGCTAGACACCGCAGGTGCCACACGCTCGCCCGAGATTTTCCGGCGGTTTTTTGATGTCGCTTTGCTGATCGGTGATGAAGATCACGCCTGTCAGGCGCTGAAATCCGCCCCCGGTCTGGCCCCTGCCCTGCCCACGCGCATCTTTTGCCTTGCGCGTGCAGGCGATTTTGACACCGCCAAGCTAACGCTGGATACAGCGCGCGCCTTGCAAACGGTCAGCCCCGAAGAAGGCGCGCTTCTGACCCGTTTTATGGAACCGGAACTGGATGATACCGGCATCACGCCCATTATGCCCACGCCGGTCACACCGCTGATCTTTCGCATCTACGAAGCGATCGGCGAACCTTTGCCCGACACCGCCCTGCCCATAGCCTTTACCTATGCCGACCTGTCCGAAAACGCCGGATGGAAGGCCCAGCTAGAGGCGGTTGAACGCCTATCGCGCATGGGATCGGTTGCGCCGAATATGCTCTTGGGGCTGTACACGCAGCAAAAACCCGCCGCTTCCGGCGGGGTTTGGGATAGGGTCGCGGCGTTTCAAGATTTTGATGCCGCCGTCAGCGCCAAAGATCAGTCCGCTGTAGAAGCAACCTTGCCGCAAGTTTGGGCAAAAATGACAGAGGCGGGGCTAGAAGTGCCCTTTGCCACGCTGTACGGCCAAGATTTGTCGCATTTTTCCCTGTCAGACGATGCCGCATCGCTGGCCTTTCAAGTGATGCTGCTGTCGCCCGATTATGAAAGCCTGACGCAGATTTACGCCCCGAAAGACCCGCAACAAGCCTTTTTGTTGGCCCTAGCGCGCGGGTCGCTGCAAGGGGTGCCCGCGCCCGATCCGCTAGATGCCGCGATTGCCGCAGCCTTCGTAGCCCCCGTCTTGCCGCAAACCCTGCAAGCGCAGCTTGATCAAGGCCGCATCGGTCAAGCCATTTTATCGGCCATGACACAAATGCGCCAAGGCGAGGCGGGCGATCTGCGCGCTGTGACCGAGGGGCTTTCGACCCTGCGCCATTTGGGGCTGGAAGATGTCGCCCGCCGCAGTGCCTTGCAGTTGGTGTTGTTAAAGCGGCAGTTGTGATGGGCCTGTGCTGATGGCAGACGAGAGTCACCGCTGGATTTCAACCTTTTTGCAGGCACAAGCCGCCGAACACAGTGCGGCGCACAATACTCAACTGGCCTATGGGCGCGATCTGTTGGCCTTTGCCGCGTTTCTTGCCCCCACCGCATTGTCGCAAGCCAGTCGCGCCGATGTCGAAACCTATCTGCTGCGCTGCGCGGCAGAGGGGCTGTCACAAAGCACGCGCGCACGGCGGTTATCCTCTATTCGTCAGCTTTACCGCTTTGCCTTTGAAGAAGGCTGGCGCGCCGACAATCCGGCTTTGCAAATCACCGGTCCAGGGGCCACGCGCCATCTGCCCAAAAACCTGTCGCAAGACGATGTGCTGCGCCTGCTGAACGCGGCGCGCGCCACGGGCCACACCGCCCGCGAACGGCAGCGCAACACGCTGCTGATGGAACTGCTTTACGCCACCGGCTTGCGCGTAAGCGAACTTGTCACCCTGCCCATGGCCGCCGTGCGCGGTGCGCCGAAGATGATTCTGGTCAAGGGCAAGGGCAACAAAGACCGCATGGCCCCCCTGTCAGACCCCGCCCGAGAGGGGATCACCGCATGGCTAACCCTGCGCGATGCCGATGAAGATCAAGCACGCTTGGCCGGAAAACCCGCCAACCGCTACCTGTTCCCCGGATCGGGCGCTGACGGCCACCTGACACGGCAGCAATTCTTCGGGCTGGTCAAAGCCATGGCGCTGACGGCGGGGCTTGATCCGGCCCAAGTCTCACCCCACGTGCTGCGCCACGCTTTTGCGACGCATCTTTTGGCAAACGGGGCCGATTTGCGGGTTATTCAAACGCTTTTGGGCCATGCCGATCTTTCCTCGACCGAGATTTATACCCATGTGCTAGAAGACCATTTGAAAGACTTGGTGCTAAACCACCACCCTTTGGCCCAAACCAGAAAGACGTGAAGATAAATGGACTGGATCCTTGCCCACGCATCGGTTGTGCTGACCGCCTTGGCCGTGACAGCGCTTTTGCTGATCTCGGCCTTTTTTTCGGGATCAGAAACGGCGCTGACGGCGGCCTCTCGTGGGGTGCTCAAAGCGCAGGCCGATAAAGGATCACGCGGGGCTAAGGCAGCACTGGCCGTGACAGATGACAGCGAGCGGATGATCGGCGCGCTGCTTTTGGGCAACAACATCGCCAACATCCTGTCGGCGGCTTTGACCACGGCGCTGTTGACCGATCTGTTCGGATCAAAAGGTGTTGCGATTGCCACAGTCATGGTGACGGTGCTGGTTTTGGTTTTTGCCGAAGTGTTGCCCAAAACCGTGGCGATCATCTCACCGGTTCCGGTGGCCATCTTGGTCGGCCCTGGGGTGAAACTGCTGATCACGCTGTTCACCCCCATCGTCACCACGGTGCGCGCCTTTGTGCGGCTGATCTTGCGCGTCTTCGGGCTGCGTGCTGACCCAAACCGCCATATCCTTGCGCTGCGCGAAGAAATCGCGGGCGCAATTTCTTTGGGCCATTCCGAAGGTGCGGTGGAAAAAGAAGACCGCGACCGCTTGCTTGGCGCGCTTGATCTGGCCGACCGCACGGTGGATGAAATCATGCGCCACCGCCGTGAGACTGAGATGGTCGATGCCAATCTGGCCCCCGAAGAGATTGTCAGCTTGGTGCTGGCCTCCTCCCACTCTCGCCTGCCGGTGTACCGGGGCAGCGATGAAAACATTCTGGGCGTGATCCACGCCAAAGACCTGCTGCGCGAAGTGGAACGCCTAAGCCATATCCATGAAACCCATGCCCAAGCCATGGCCGCGCTGGATGTGGTGAAAGTGGCGATGAAACCCTATTTCATCCCCGACACCACCACGCTTGATGAACAAATGCGCGAATTTCTTAAGCGGCGCACCCATTTCGCGCTGGTGGTGGATGAATACGGCACATTGCAAGGGCTGATCACGCTGGAAGATATTCTGGAAGAAATCGTGGGCGAGATCACCGACGAATTCGATCTTGTCGACAAATCCAACGCGCTGAAAAAGGCTGACGATGGCAGTTATCTGGTCGAAGGGGCCATGACGATCCGCGACCTGAACCGCGCCACCGATTGGGCGCTGCCCGATGACGAGGCGAACACCGTGGCAGGCTTGGTCATCCATGAAGCGCAGATGATTCCCGCCCAAGGCCAAGCCTTCAGCTTTCACGGCTTTCGCTTTGAAGTGGTCACCCGCCGCGAAAACCGCCTGACGCGGTTAAAGGTGCGTAAACTGTAGGCGGGCGTTTGGCACCAAGCGTGTTTGCGTATTTTCGCCAAGATGAAGCCGCAAATCCAGAAGGTTAAGGCCCAACTGCACGGGTTTGGCACCTTTCGTTACAAATGTGTGTTGACGGTGCTGTGAAACAGTCATACGATTTTGAGAATAAGTCGGCCAGTCCGACAGGGAGCAAAAAAATACCGGAAAAAGGGTCGCTGGTCGGCCCTTTTTTCTTTGGGGCTGGCAAGCTTTTGCCTTGCGCCGCCTGACAACGAATTGTGACCTGACGGCCAGATCGCCCTGTGCTATGGCACGCGCAGACTGACACAATGACGCACGTTCAAGGACTTTGATATGACCCGCACTCTCTTTCGCCTAGCTATGGGGCTTGGCCTTTCCGCCGCCCTTTTGGGCGCTTCTTTACCGGCTGTGGCACAAACCGCCCCTGCCACAGCCCCCGCAGACGGCGTTTCCATGGGCGTGCCTGACGGCATGCCCGATCGTGACACGGCAGAGCTGGGCAAAGTCTATCTGGCGGCCACTTTTGACGGCTGGGAACAACGCTGCGTGAAAAAGCCTGACGGCGGTGATCCGTGCCAGTTGTACCAGATGCTGAAAGACGACACCGGCAATCCGGTGTCAGAGATCAGCTTCTTCGTGCTGCCAGCAGGTTCTAAAGCCGCGATGGGCGCTACGGTTTTGGCCCCGCTGGAAACCCTGCTCACCGCGAATTTGCGCCTTGGCGTGGATGCGGGCACGGCCAAGTTGTATCCGTTTTCTTATTGCACGGTGAACGGCTGCGTGGCCAAAGTGGGCTTCACCGCCGAAGATGTGACGGCGATGGAAGCCGGCACGGAAGCCGTGATGACCGTGGTGCCAGCCGCAGCCCCCGATAAAACCGTTGTGGTGAAAATCGCGCTGAAGGGCTTTACCGCAGGCCATCAGGCGCTGGTGGATGCGGCCGCCAAGATCAAGCAATAATCCGACCGCGCCGCGCGCTGAAAGGGGCGCGGCGTTACTCTTCGTCTTGGGGGGCTGATGCGCCAAGGCGCTGTTCCAGTGCCCCCACGCGCAGCGATAGGCGCGGCAAACGGCGCAGGGCCTTTTGCAACTCGATGTTTTTATCCATTTTCAGCGCCGGATAGCCCAGCAGCACCCGCCCTGCGGGCGCACTGGTCATGATCTTGGTCGCAGCCCCAGCGATCACATCATCGCCCACGGTCAGATTGTCGCTAACGCCACATTGCCCCGCCAGCACCACACGGTTGCCAATGCGGGCGGACCCTGCCAGCCCGACCATGCCACAAATCAGGCAATCTTCGCCAACTTCAACGTTGTGGGCGATATGGGCCAGATTGTCGATCTTGGTGCGATTGCCGATCTTGGTTGACCGGATCGTGCCACGGTCGATGCAGGTATTCGCCCCCACCTCGACATCATCGCCCAATGTAACGGCGCCAAGCGAATGGATGCGGTGCCATTCTTGGCGGCGAATTTCGCTGCGAATCCCTAAGGTTGTGCGAATTTCCTCAACCCCCGAAATCTCGGGCGTCACAAAAGAAAACCCGTCAGAGCCGATCACACAGCCCGGTTGCAAGATCACCCTGTCGCCAATCACCACCCGCGCGCCGATCTTCACACCTTCCAAAATCAGCGCATCACACCCGATCACCGCCCCTGCCCCGATCGACACATGCCCCGCAATCCGTGCGCGTGCCCCGATGATCGCCCCCGCGCCAATGCTGACAAACGGCCCAATCGCCGCCCCCGCCCCCACTTGGGCCGAAGCGTCAACCGCCGTCATCGCATGAATCCCCGCCGCAATCGCTGGCCCCGCATCCAGCGTGCGCGTCAAACCCGCCATAGCCAAACGCCCCCGCGGCGCAAAGATCGCCGCTTGCAACCCCAAGGCGCGCCAATCCGCGCCCGGCCACAGCAAAGCGGCGCGCGCCTGCCCTTGGGCCAGACCTTGCGCATATGTCGGGTTTGTCGCCAGCGCCAGTTGATCTGCCGTGGCAAAGGCCGGCTCTGCCGCCCCTTCCACCAGCAAATCGCCCGCCCCTTCAAAGGGCGCACCGATGGCGGCAGCAATCGTGGCAATACTATGGGCCAAATCAGCCTCCGTCAAAAACGAGTGGTTAGCTTTGAACGCCCGCAAGGGTCACGCCCGCATCGGCAAGCGCTGCAAATAGGGCCGCATCGCGCCTGTAGATATCGCGTCGAAACCCCATGCGCCCCTGATCATCCGGCCAAGCGGTGAAATACACCAGATGCACCGGCACCGCTTGATCAAGGTTCAGCACCGATTCCGTGCCGGTGTTGAGATAGCTTTCAAACAGCGCTTTGGGATCATTGCTTTGCCGCGCCAGCAGAAAATAGGCCAGATCAAAGGGCGATCCGACCCGAATGCAGCCGTGGCTAAAGGCGCGCACATCTTTGGCGAACAGCGACTTGGTGGGCGTGTCATGCAAATAGATGTTGTAGGGGTTAGGAAACATGAACTTCACCTTGCCCAAAGCGTTGCCCTCTTCGGGGGGTTGGCGCAGCGCATAGGGGAAGTTTTCCGGTGTGAAGGCCGCGAAATTCACCGAATTGCGCGCAACGATGTTGCCATCAGGGTCCAACAGTTGCAGTTGCGATTCCGCTGTCGGGTCTTTTTGGAATTGCGGCAGATATTCTTTGACGACAATAGAGCGCGGCACCGACCATGTCGGATTGACGACCAAAAACTCCATCAAGTCGGAAAATTCGGGGCTTTGGGTGTCATGCCCGATTTTGCCAATCACCACACGGGTGTCAAATGTCACAGCGCCGTTGTCAAACACCTTGGCTGTGAAATCGGGTTGATTGACCCAGATATGGCGCGCGCCAAGATCAGCGTTGCCCATCCAGCGCAGGCGTTCCATCGCCACGATCACCGATTTCAGATGATCTTCCGCCGAGGCGTTGAGTGCGGCCAAAGTGCCCTTGCCCACCACCCCGTCAGGCGAGATGCCGTTGTTCGCCTGAAACCGCTGCACGGCCGCTTGCAAGGTGGCGTCAAAGGTTTGCGTGAACGAGCGGTCAAGATACCCCAGCGCAATCAGCCGGTCGCGCAGCGCAATAATATCTGCGGTGGCGGCGTCAGCCTTTATTTCAACCGCTGTCAAAGTCGGGCCATAGCCGCCTGCTGCAACCCGCGCTTCCAGCGCAAACTTTTCGGCCATAAGGCGGCTATAAACCGAAGTTGAGGGCACCAGCCCGCGCAACCATGCCGCGAACCCCGCCGCATCGGCCTGTGCAAGAATCGCTGCCGGATCGGGGCGCAGGATCTTGCGCTTGATACCGTCGTCAATCTTGATCGGCTCTAACGCCCCCGAAGACATATCGCGCGCAAAGGCCAAAAGAGCGGTGGTCATGGCAATTTCAAGCCTGCCAAGGTCAGCCTCTGTCTGGGCGGCCGCAAATTCCGCACGCAGGGCTTTGGCATCATAACGCCGCACGGGTAGGCCGTGATCTGTTGCAGTATCAAAGGCTTGCAAGGCGGCCCTGCGGCGTGCGCCATCGCCCTGACCTGTCCACAACGTGGCAAATCCCCGATCAGCGTAGAACTTTGCGATCACAGGATCATCGGTTGGCACGGCGGACAAGACATTCAACGCCGCCACCGCAGGGGTTAATCCAAGCCCCAAGGCCAAGCCCGAACTCATCAAGCCAAGCGCGGTCCGGCGGTTTACAGCACCCATTTGCATCCTTGATCCTTTACGCCGCAAATTTTCGCGGGCAGCCGTGCTTTTCACTTAAGTTTCCGAAACCTAGCCGAACTTGCCCTTCGTTGCAAACCAACCCAAGTCGCAGAACGCGAGAATTTTCAACCTGTCGCAGAAAGGCCACATAGCCGAAAAATCGGCACTCTGGCGGAATTTTGCCACCCCGTTCAGCGAAATCTTGCCGATTTGCATCCCCCCCCGTGATCAGGCCCGCATTCAGTGTTGGGCCAAATGCAAACATGTGTCATTAAAGTTAAGCGCTTTGAGAACGACACGATCTAGATGCCGCCTCAAGACCAGAATGGGCACGACAACAGGACGGGCTAAAAGATGATGCAAACGGAAAACGCAGGTCTGTCGCGGCGCAGTTTGCTGCGCATTTTTGCCGCTGCCACCGTTGTTGCCGCCCCCACGTTTTCCAAAGCCGCAGGTCTGTTGAAAGGCGCAGGTGATGTGCGCCGTGTGCATATGTATTCGGGCCGCTCGGGGGAGTCCGTTAACGCGATTTATTGGGTTGATGGCGAATATATCCCAGAGGTTGTCAAAGAAATCAGCCACTTCATGCGCGACCTTCGGGTTGATTCCTCTATCGCGATGAACCCGCACAATATGGACATCATCGCAGCAACGCATCATTTGCTGGATGTTAAAGAACCCTACATGCTGCTGTCTGGCTACCGGACGCCAAAAACCAACGCCATGTTGCGGTCAGAATCGCACGGTGTGGCGAAGAACTCCCTGCATATTCAAGGGATGGCCGCTGACTTGCGTTTGAAATCGCGCAGCGTCAAGCAAATGGCCAAAGCGGCAGAGGCTTGTGCCGCAGGCGGTGTCGGGCATTATTACCACTCCAATTTCGTACATATGGACTGTGGCCCTGTTCGCACTTGGGCGGGTTGATCTAGGTTAAGATCGCAAAGAAAAGGGCACCTTTCGGTGCCCTTTCTTTTTGCTCGGTCAGGCCAAAGCGTTAGGAATCGCGCGGGTCGCCATCGTCGGTCATCTTCAACCCGCGAAACCCCTGCGCCACGACAAACTTTTCTGACGAATCAGCGCGACTGGCGGGCGGCTTCACATTGGCCACCTTGCGAAAGGCTTTCTTAAGCTGGTTTTGCATCTGCAATTCCGCCCCGCCCGCCAAAACCTTGGCGACAAAAGTGCCGTCTTCTTCCAGAACGTCAAAGGCAAAGGCCAAGGCCGCCTCGACCAAGGCGATGATGCGCAAGTGGTCGGTGCCCTTATGCCCCGAAGCTGACGCCGCCATGTCAGACATCACCACATCGGCCTTACCGCCCAACCAGCCCTTCACCAGCGCATCAGCATCGTCGGCCAGAAAATCCAACTGATGCAATTCGCAGCCCGCAATCGGCTCAATCTCTTGCAGGTCAATGCCCAGAACCGTGCCAATCGGTTTATTGGCCTTTTCGCCCAAAGCATTCACGCGCGGCACCGCAATCTGGCACCATCCGCCGGGCGCGCAGCCCAAATCAACCACGCGCGCACCGGGTTTTAAGAAGCCGTATTTATCATCAAGCTCCATGATCTTATAAGCCGCGCGCCCGCGATACCCCTCGCGCTTGGCTTTGGTGACGTATGGATCATTCAACTGCCGTTCCAGCCAGAGGGTCGAGGACAGTTTTCTGCCCTTGGCCGTCTTGACCTTAATGCGCAGATCGCGCCGCCCACGGCCGGAGTCATTTGTTTCAGTCATGCAAAAGGTCCGTCTCCTAACACGCCATCGGCGGTCATTTGTGCGTATAACAGCCCCTCGCGCAGGCCGCGATCGGCTACAGAAAGCTGATCGGTGGGCCAAATGCGCATCAGGGCCTGCAAGATGGCCGCACCTGACATGATCAACGTATGCCGATCACGCCCGATGCGCGGGTCTGTCCTGCGTCCTTCCGGACCAAGGGCTAAATACTCGCGGATGACAAGGTCGATTTGGTCAGAAGACATCACCAAGCCATCAACCTTTGCCCGATCATAGCGCCGCAGCCCCAAGAACGAGGCGGCAACCGTTGTGACCGTGCCCGAGGTGCCGATGATCTGGAACCCCTTGCGCGGTTGGGCCACTGTGGCAGGCGAAAAGGTTGCAAGGCTTTCTTCAAAGAACCACGACATCAGCGCAAAGCGCGCCGAGTCGTCTTCGACATCAATGAACTGATCTTTCAGCGTGGCCACACCCAAGGGCACCGAGATCCAATCCACCACCCGCGCATCGCCCAAGCCCTGCCGGTCAAACCCAGATGACAGCCGCATGATCGACTTTGACCGATCCGCCGGATCAACCTGTGACAGGTCGATCCAGACCAGTTCGGTCGACCCCCCGCCAATGTCGACGATCAAAAGCTGCTCTGACCCGGCGCGCACCAAAGGCGCGCAAGAAATCACCGCAAGGCGCGCCTCTTCTTCGGAACCGATGATTTCAATCGTCAGGCCGGTTTCGCGCCGCACTTGCTTGATGAACTCTTTGGAATTGCTAGCGCGACGACAGGCTTCCGTCGCAACCAAGCGCATCCGCCCGACACCGTGCTTTTCGATCTTCTTTTCGCAAATCCGCAGCGCCTGAATCGTGCGGTTCATCGAAGCGCGCGACAATTTGCCTGACGCTTCCAAGCCCGCACCCAGTTGCACGGTCTTTGAAAAGCTGTCCACGACCAGAAACTGACTGCCCTTGGGTTGGGCAATCAGCATTCGGCACGAATTTGTTCCCAAATCCAGCGCAGCATAAAGCTGACCGGATCCGGTCGGTAAGGGAGCAGACATTTCCGGCAAAAGGGCGCCCATGACAGGCTCTACCTTATGCTCGCTTGCGTCCGCCCCCCGGGGACGCTGGGGCGCCATCGCCGCCCTCCATCTATGGTTACCCTATTTCTAGCCCCGATGCCTGCCATGCTCAAGCCCGCATTGCAGCGATAGGCGTCAGGGCGCATCCCCCCGTCGCATCCACACCGTCTGATGTCGAAATCCGGCATCGTCTGTCGCAAATTGGCGCTAAACAGGGCGCGACACCCTAATGGCGGAATCACACCCATGCCCGACGTTACCATCGTTTACTGGCGCGACATCCCCGCCCAGATCATCGTCGGCAAGGGCCGCACGGGGGCCAAGGTCAAGCTGACCGAACGCTTCGAACAGGCCATCGACCGCTGCGCTATGAAGATCGGCGCCAAGGATGCCGATGCTTATTTGGCCGAATGGCGCAAAGCTGATCCTTTCCCTGTCGAAGGTGAGCAGATGGAGGTGGCCCAAGCTGAAGCCGCCAAAATCGAAGCCAGCTACGACACCGAACGCCTTAAATCCCTCATCGCCGCTGACGGCTGGGCAAACGCCTGACGCAAAGGACATCACATGGCCCTGTTCAACTTTCGCCGCGATGCGGCCCCAGCCTCCACCGCCGCCGAACTGGAAGCCTTTCTGCAAGGCTACTCGATCGAGGTGATGCCGCGCACCGCCGAAAAGATCGAAGATTTCCGCGCCATCCTGCCCAAAGGCACGCGCGTCTACGTCGCCCATATCGAGGGCACGCCGATTGAAGACATGGTCGCCACCGCCAAGCGCATTGCGGGCGAAGGCTTTGACGTGATGCCGCACTTCCCCGCGCGCATCATCAAAGACAAAGCCACGCTGGCCGACTGGATCGCGCGCTATCAAGGCGAAGCCAACGTGCGTCAGGCTTTGCTGCTGGCGGGCGGTGTAACCACCCCGCACGGCGATTATCAGTCCTCGATGCAGCTTTTGGAAAGCGGGTTGTTTAACGGGTTTGACCGTTTGCACGTGGCAGGCCACCCCGAAGGCAACAAAGACATCGACAAAGACGGCGGTGACGCTGTGATCATGCAGGCTTTGGCGTGGAAACAGGCCTTTGCCAACACGTCAGACGCCAAATTCGCCATCGCCACCCAGTTTTGCTTTGAAGCCGATCCGGTGATTGCTTGGGCCAACACACTGTCGGATGCGGGCATTTCCATGCCCATCCACATCGGCATTGCAGGCCCCGCCAAGCTGCAAACCCTGATCAAATTCGCCATCGCTTGCGGTGTTGGCCCGTCACTGCGCGTGCTGCAAAAGCGCGCGATGGATGTGACCAAGCTTTTGCTGCCCTATGAACCCACCGAAGTGGCCGGCGAATTGGCCGCGCACAAAGCCGCAACGCCGGGCTTTAACATCGAACAGGTGCATTTCTTCCCCTTGGGCGGCATCAAGACCAATGCCCAATGGGTAACAGACAACGGCGGTGCCGCTGGCCTGCCCGTGAACGCTTAAAGGATAAGTCAAATGACCCGTACCGTTGTAGAATCCAAAACCAAAACCGTGATCATCGGCTTTGACGAGCCCTTTTGCGTGATCGGCGAACGTATCAACCCCACCGGCCGCAAGAAACTGGCAGCCGAGCTGGAGGTGGACAATTTCGAGACCGTCTTGAAAGACGCACTAGAACAGGTCGCCTGTGGCGCAACCATTCTGGACGTGAACTCTGGCGCTGTGTTCACCAACAAAATGGCCGTCGATCCGCGCTATGCAGACAACAACTTCACCGAACCACCGCTGATGAAAGCGTTGATCGAGATTATTCAAGGCGTGGTCGATGTGCCCTTGTGCATCGACTCCTCGGTGCCCGCAGCCTTGGAAGCAGGGCTTTTGGCCTGCGAAGGTCGCCCCTTGTTGAACTCGGTCACCGGTGAGGAAGAGCGTCTGGAACGCATTCTGCCCTTGGTGAAAAAGTACAACGTGCCTGTGGTGGCGATTTCCAACGACGACACCGGCATTTCGCAAGACCCCGATGTGCGCTTTGCTGTGGCCAAGAAGATCGTGCAACGCGCCGCTGACTTTGGCATTCCGGCGCATGATATCGTGGTTGACCCCTTGGTCATGCCGGTCGGCGCGATGGGCTCTGCCGGTCAACAGGTGTTTGCGCTGGTGCGTCGCTTGCGCGAAGAGCTGGGCGTGAACACCACCTGCGGTGCGTCGAACATCAGCTTTGGGCTGCCGCAGCGCCACGGCATCAACGCCGCCTTCCTGCCCATGGCCATCACCGCTGGCATGACATCAGCCATCATGAACCCCGTGCGCCAGCCTGAAATGGAGGCGATCCGCGCCGCCAACTTCCTGATGAACCACGATGCCAATGGGGGTGAGTGGATCCGCTTTGCCAAAGTGCTGGAAGCTGTGGAAGCGGGGGCAACTTTTGCCGAGGCTTCGGCTGCAGCCTCTGCCGCCACATCGGGCCGTCGTGGCGGGCGTCGCGCGCGGTCGGAATAACTTTTTCTTAACTATGGGGCGGTAAATTCCGCCCCATGGACACGATACGCCTTCACAATCCTGATTTCTGGCTGGGCCAGATCTTTGCCGCCAAGTCTGCGACCTCTGGCGGCGTTGTGCGTCGGTCAAAGCATTGGGTGAAAACAGAAATCGGGCTAGAGCGGTTTGAATTGGCCGTGCGCGCCCGTGGCTTTCACCTGATCGAAGCGGGCAGCCAGTTGGTGGTGATTTGCCATTCCGGCCCGATCAACCTGCGATTCTAGAACCGAGTTTTCTGCGAAAACTCTGCCAACAATTTTTCTGCGAAAAATCATTTACCCGAATTTTCGCAGAAAATTCTTCTCTTAGGATTTTCGCAGAAAATCCGTTACTGCGCCGCCTTCTCCATCGCAGGCCGCACCAAGCTTTCCAAATTCCCCGCCGTAATCGGCCCCGCCAAGCGCAACACAACCACGCCCTGCGAGTTGATCACATAAGTCTCGGGCACACCGTAGACCCCCCAATCCAAAGCCATAGGCCCCGCATCGGCCCCGATCTCGGCATAGGGATTGCCCATATCGGCCAAGAACTTTCCCGCAGCTTCTGGTGTGTCTTTGTAATTCACACCGTAAATCACCACACCTTCGTCCTTCAGCTTTTCCAGCATCGGATGTTCCGCCCGACATGGTTCACACCAACTGGCCCAAAAGTTCAGCAGTTTCACCCCGGGTGCGCGCAAATCGGCATCCCTTATCGGTGCACCGTCACCCAAAGCCGCAACGCGCACGGGGGCTGCTGCATGCCCTTCCATCATTGACGGCAAAGGTTGATCGCCTTTTTGCATGCCCTGATAGGCCAAATAGCCAAACAGCGCAAAAACCCCCAAGGGCAACAAGATCAGCGGACGAAATGCCATTTACGCTCCTTTGGCCAAGCGGCCCTCAATCTCGGCCAAGCGGCGCTTCATCTTGGCCCCTTGCCACAAAGACACCACCACCAAAGCCACCAGCAACACGATGGCCGCGCCATAAGCGCTTAGCACCGTGCCCGCATATTTGCCCAAATCCATCATGCCGCAGCCCTTTCACGCGCCATCAAAGCCCTGATCCGGCGCGACCTGATTTCGGTTCGCGTGCGCAGCAAGACCAAGGTGGTGAACAAAACGATAAACCCTGCAATGCAGGTCCACAGCGGAAAAGCATAGATGTTTGACACATGTTGTTCGGCATCCATGCTCAACGACGCGCCCTGATGCAGGCCTTGGTTCCAAAACAGCACCGCATAGCGCGACAAAAAGGCGAAAACCGATCCCACGATGCACAAAACGGAAGTCAAATCTGCCGCTGTATCGGCATCTTCCACCGCCGCCCACAAGGCGATGTAGCCCAGATAAAACAGACCCAAAATCAAGAACGAGGTCAACCGAGGATCCCACGCCCACCACGTGCCCCACATCGGCTGACCCCAAATTGCCCCCGTCACCAACCCGATCACCGTAAAGGTCAACCCCACGGGTGCTGCCGCCTTCGCCGCCAAAGCGCTGACATGGTGCCGCCGGATCAGCCAGATCAGCGACCCCACCAGCATCATGAACCACGCCGACACCGCCATCATCGCTGCGGGCACGTGCAGATAGATGATCTTAACGGTCGAGCCTTGCTTGTAATCCTCTGGGGTGAAGAAAAACCCCCATACCAGCCCTGCAACCAGCAAAACGACTGCCAAGCCCGACACCCAAGGCAAAGCCATGGTCGAGGTTTGCATGAACTTCTTCGGGTTGGCATATTCCCAGATCGACATATCCCGTCCTTGCCCAATGGGCTTTGGCTTTACAAATCAAAGTTTCGTTAGCCTGTCACTTCAGATTGGCCCGCAATGCCGCTGCCGCAGCAAAGGGCAAAATCGCAACCGACCCCAGACTGATGGCCGCCAGCAGCAACAGGGGCACCATAGCATCCCCCCCCACCGCGCCGCGCCGCACGGCTTCGGCCCCGAAGATCAGGCTTGGCACATACATGGGCAGCACAATCAAAGACAAGATCAACCCGCCCCGCTTTAGCCCCACCGTCAATGCCGCCCCAAACCCGCCAATCAGCGACAAAGCGGGCGTGCCGAGAAAAAGCGAGGCCACAAGCCACCCATATCCGCTGGGGGCAAGGCTTAACAGCACCCCCAAAACAGGGGCGATCAGCACCAAGGGCAGGCCCGTTACCAGCCAATGCGCCAAGGCCTTCATCACCACAACGCCCTCTAACGGCAGAGGAGACACCGCCATCAAATCCAAAGCGCCATCCTCAAAATCCAGCGCAAACATCCGGTCCAGCGACAAAAGGCAGGCCAAAAGTGCGCCCACCCACAAAATGCCGGGGGCAATACGGGCCAGCAAGGCCCCCTCTGGCCCTACACCCAAGGGCACCAGCACGGCCACCATCAAGAAAAACGCAAGCCCCAGCCCAAAGCCGCCCCCCGCGCGCAGGGCCAGCCGCAAATCGCGCTGCAACAGAGCGATCATGCAAAGGCCTCGTCAAAGGCGCCTTGGCGGGTGGAGGTGGCTTTGAACGGTGTCAGGTCCAACACCCGCGCCTCGGGCAGGCCCAGATCTATATGTGTCGCCACAATCGCAGCCCCACCTTGGGCCAAATGCCCGCGCAACATCGCGCCAAACAAGCCGACCGAGGCTGCATCCAACGACACGGTGGGCTCATCCATTAGCCAAATCTTGCGCCCCGTCACAACCAGTCGCGCCAGCCCAAGGCGGCGCTTTTGCCCCGCCGACAAATCCGCCGCCCGCCGAAAGCGCAAGGCGGTCAGATTCATGGCCAGAATCGCAGGATCAATGGCACTTTGCCCATGCACAGCCGCCCAAAACTGCAAATTCTCGTCCACCGTCAGCGTGGCCTTCACCCCATCGGCATGGCCAGAATAGGTGATCTGATCGGCATCCGCCACAATCCGCCCATCTAACGCCGGCTGAAGCCCTGCAAGAGTGCGCAAAACCGTGGTTTTGCCCACCCCATTGGGCCCGCGCAACATCAACAGATCGCTCGGGGCTAGGGCAAAACCCAGCCCCTCCAGAACTGTCAAACCGCCGCGCGCCACGGCCAGATCGTGCACTTGTAACATAAGGGCAAGTCTAACCCCTTTCACACCCAGCGGGAAGGGCTTGGACTGGCGGGGGCTGCGCGCTAAGTATGCCGCGCAACAGGAGAAGAACCATGACCCTTTCCACCCGCCGCTTTGGCAAAACTGGCTTTCAAACCACCGCCATCGGCTTTGGCGCTTGGGCCATCGGCGGCACTTGGGGCGAGGTGAGCGAGGCTGACGCCAAAGCCACGCTGCACGCCACGTTGGATGCCGGCGTCAATTTCCTTGATACGGCGGATGTCTACGGCGATGGCCGGTCGGAGCGCCTTATCGCCGCTGTGCTGGCCGAACGCGGGCAGTCAGCGCCGCGCCCCTTTGTGGCCACCAAAGCCGGTCGCCGCTTGAACCCGCATGTGGCCGAAGGCTACACTTTGGCCAATCTGGAAGCCTTCGTCGATCGCAGCCGCGCCAATTTGCAGATGGACTGCCTTGATCTGGTGCAACTGCACTGCCCGCCGACATCGGTTTATTCCGGCCACGAAGTCTTTGACGCGATGGAAGCGCTGAAAGCCAAAGGCAAAATCGCGACCTATGGCGTGTCGGTGGAAAAGATTGACGAGGCGATGGAAGCTATACGCCACCCTGGCGTCGTGTCGGTGCAGATCATCTACAACCTGTTTCGCCAACGCCCCGCGGATGCGTTCTTGGCCGCAGCCAAGGCCGCCGATGTGGCTGTAATTGCCCGCGTGCCGCTGGCCTCGGGGTTGCTGACGGGCAAGATGACGGCCACCAGCGCTTTTGCGCCCGACGATCACCGCAGCTTTAACCGCAACGGCGAAGCCTTTGATAAGGGGGAGACATTCTCTGGTGTGCCCTATGATGTGGCTTTGACGGCCGTGGAGGAACTGCGCGCCTTGGTGCCTGCCAATGCCACAATGGCCGCCTTTGCGCTGCGCTGGATTTTGATGCAAGATGCCGTGTCGGTCGTCATCCCCGGCGCAAAATCTGCTGCCCAAGCCCAAGCCAACGTGCTGGCCGATGCGCTGCCAGCTTTGTCTGCCGAAACGCTAGAAGCGGCGCGGGATATCTACACCCGCCTTATCGCACCGCACGTTGCCCATATGTGGTGATCTTGCCCATTCGTCTTGGTCTAACTACTCAGCGGATCGCATGCGTATTTAGACCAAGATGAAACGGCTCAGGTACGGTCTGACAGATCAAGCCATTCTTCTTCGGCGGCGGCCAAAGCTTCTTGGCGTTCGGTTAACATGTCAGAGGCTTTTTGAAACTTCACCGGCTCGCGCTTGTAAAGTTCGGGATCCGACATCAGATCGTTCAGCTTGGCAATTTCAGCTTCCATGCGCGCAATCAGGGCGGGCAAGGAGTCAAGGCGCTTTTTTTCGGTGAAGGTCAGGCCTACGGCGGTTTTCTTGATGGGTTTGGGCGCTTCCACCGCTGCACGCGGCGCTTGGGCGACGGGGCCTTCTTCTTGCGCGCCACGTTGGGCGGCGTAGTCTGACCAACCTCCGGGATAGACGGTGGCTTTGGCGTTGCCCTCAAGCGCCACGGTGGATGTCGCCACGCGGTCGATGAAATCGCGGTCGTGGCTGACCAGCAGCACCGTGCCGTCATAATCGCCCAAGATGTCTTGCAGCAGATCAAGCGTTTCCACATCAAGATCGTTGGTCGGTTCGTCAAGGATCAGCAGGTTCGACGGCTTGGCCATCAGTTTGGCCAGCAACAAACGCGCCTTTTCACCGCCCGACAGCGATTTCACCGGCGCACGGGCCTGCGATTCGTCAAAAAGAAAGTCTTTCAGATAAGCGACCACGTGCTTTGGAAAGCCCCGCACCATGACCTGATCGGAATTGCCTGAAACCGCCATAAGCGGATCGTTGGTCAGATTGTTCCACAGGCTCGCCTCTGGGTCTAACCGCGCGCGGCTTTGGTCGAAGATGGCGATGTCTAGCGAGGTGCCAAGGTAAACGCTGCCCTGATCTGGCGGTATTTCACCCGTCAGCATCTTCAAAAGCGTCGTCTTGCCCACGCCGTTTGGCCCAACAAAGGCCACACGGTCGCCGCGCAAGATGCGCAGGTCAAAGTCTTTGAAAAGCAGTTTGTCGCCGTAAGCTTTGCCCAAGCCCTTCGCCTCGATCACCTTTTTGCCCGAGGCTGTGCCCGAATCAAACTCCAGCGCCGCCGTGCCCTTGCGCCGGATCTGGCTTGATCGTTCATCACGCAGCGCTGCCAGTGCGCGCACACGGCCTTGGTTGCGCTTGCGGCGCGCTGAAATACCCTCAACCGCCCAGCGGGCCTCGGCTTTGATCTTGCGGTCAAGCTTGTGGCGCGCCTCGTCTTCGGTTTCCCACGTCTCTTCGCGCCATTCCTCAAAGCCCAAGAAACCCAGTTCCCGCCGCCGCAGCACACCGCGATCAAGCCAAAAGGTCTGGCGCGTCAGGCGGTTCAGCAAAGCACGGTCGTGGCTGATCAGCACATAGGCGGCACGGGTTTGGTTTAGGAAATCTTCCAGCCATTCGATGGCGGCGATATCCAAATGGTTGGTCGGCTCGTCGATCAACATCAACTCTGGCGCTTCGGCCACCAGTTTTGCCAGCGCCGCGCGCCGCTTTTCCCCGCCCGAGGCCGAGGCGACCGGTGTGTCAGGCTTAAATCCCAAGCCTTCGGCGGCCACTTCGACACGGTAGCCCTCGCCTTCGGGAATCCGGCTGGCGGCGTAATCGCCCAAGGTGGCAAAGCCCGACATATCGGGGTCTTGCTCCATATACCCTACCGTCACGCCCGGTGATACGACGCGAATGCCTTTGTCGGCTTCCACCAGCCCTGCCATGACCTTCATCAGGGTGGATTTGCCCGACCCATTGCGCCCGACCAGCGCAAGCCTGTCGCCGGGTTGAACGGTGAGGGTGATCCCCTCAAACAAGGGGTTGCCGCCAAAGGTCAGCGACAGATCGGAAAGCTGTAAAAGGGGTGCGCGTGCCATGCCTTGCCCCTAAGGCCAAGCGGGCAAGGCGTCAATCGCCCGTGGTGGAATTTCCAAGCCCAATCGCGCGCAAAGCCCGCGCGCGGGCGGGCGGCACTTGGGCCACGGGCAGCGCGGTGAGAACGTGCAGCGTGTTCATAGCGCGGTCAATCACCGCGTGATCCGACACCCAAGCCCCCATCGCAAGGTAACTGCGCAGCAAAGGCGGCAGGCCCAAGGGGTCGCCCTGCCCTGTCGGCAAAGCCACCCGTTCGCGCGCACGCGGTGCGGGGGCGAAGTGTGGTGGGGCAACATGGGCAGGCAAGGTGGCAAGCGCCAAGGCGTGCATTGCCGGATCAGCGCCAGAAAACGAGGTGCAGCCAAACAGCAGCGTCACGCCTTGGCCATCCAAAATCACGGTCAGCGCCCCCCAGATCAGCCGCAATATGTTGGGGTCTTTGACCCCCGGTTGCAGGCAAAAGCGGCCAAGTTCCAGCTTGGGGCCTGCAAACTGCGCCAAAAGCGTCAGATCGTAGCTTTGCGCTGAATAGCTGGCGTGCAGATCATCTTGCGCCCCAAACACCTGCAAACGGCAGCAGGCGACCAGATGGCCCTGCGCATCTTCCACCAACACATGCTGGCAGCGCGCATCAAACGCGTCTTGATCCAAACCTTCGCGCCCGTGAAAGGCCAAATGCCGCAGCGCTTGGGCGGCCAGCACGTCGCGCGCACTTTCCCCCAAACGCACGCTATAGCGCCCCCGTGTCAGCGGCCGCATTGCCCTTTTCCTCTTCTTGCTTGCACAAGGCCCACATCGGCCTAGATTTGGCATTCAGTGACAGGAGGATGCAATGGATAAGGTTGTGAAAACCGACGCAGAATGGCGCGCAGAACTGGACGATCTGGCCTATAAGGTCACGCGCCAGCATGGCACCGAACGGGCGGGCACGCATGACAACTTTCCCAAAGGGGCGGGAACCTTTCGCTGCCTATGCTGCGATGCGCCGCTGTTTGATCAGGCGACCAAGTTTGAATCCGGCACGGGTTGGCCTTCGTTTTATGCCCCGATTGCCCCCGAAGCTGTCGGCGAAAGCGTGGATAATGGCTGGTTCATGCGCCGCACCGAAGTGCACTGCGCGCGGTGTGATGCGCATCTGGGCCACGTATTCCCCGACGGCCCCGCGCCCACCGGCCTGCGCTATTGCATGAACGGCGTGGCGATGACGTTTGATCCAGCAGATTAAGAACAGCGCTTCTGCGGGCGATCAACGCCCGCAGGATTACTTATTGCCCAGCAGGGCTGACGGATCCAACCGGCCGATATTGCCGAAGATTTGCGCCAAAGCGTTGCGGCCTTTGATCGGCTCTGTCGTAACGCGCCGCGAAATCGCCACAATTTCGCCCTTCTCTAGCCCGAATCGTTCGATGTTGGTCACGACCCCTGTGTCGTCAAAGGTAATCGCCAGAACCTGCCGGTCGATCTCTTGCGGGGCCTTGGCGCCGACGGTTTTCCACTGGCTGCGCACATAGAACCATTCGCCGTCGCCGATCAGCCCCTCGACCGAGGGGCGGCCCAAGAAGGCCCCCACCGTCTCGCGCGTGTCAACGCCCGTGGTGATGCTTGCCAGATCTTTATCATCGGGCACAAAGCCGTGGTTGGTGTAAATCGGCGTGCAGGCCACCAGCAGGGCTATCGCCACGCCGCCCAAAGCCGCCTGCGCCACCCCTGCAAAGCGTTGTCCAAGGCGGTGCGGCTTGCGCATCAGGCCCTGTCGTTTGTCTTGATCCATGCCCAAAGCCTTGCCTTCCCCTGCCGTGACCCGCTTGTTTGGGCCCTGCCATCCTTGCCCGCCTGTCGCAAAAACTGCCCATCAGACGGCCCTTTCGCCTAGGCTTACATCATCCAAGGGGGCCGGTTCAAGAAAGGAACGCTTGACCGCTGCCCTAAGGCAGTTCTAAGCCCCATGCCAGTGCAAGGATATCAGCCCATGACCAAAGCCCCAAAACCCCCCGCCCCGCTGCCGATGGAGCCTGCTTTGCCCCTCAGCGGCGTCGATTTGCCCAGCCTGCCCTTCAAGGTGGCAGCCATTGCAGGTCGCACATCAACCCATGTGCGCTTTCATCCGTCAGGCCCCGAACGCCAAGCGATTGCCGAGGCCTTGGGCCTGATCAGCCTGCCCGCGATGACATTTGACGGTGACATCCGCCCCGCAGCCAAGCGCGATATGGTGCTGGAAGGCAAACTGACCGCCACTGTGGTGCAGCCCTGCTCTGTCACGCTAGAACCGGTGACGACCAAAATCGCCGACCCCGTGCGCCGCCATTTCATCGCCGATTACAAACTGCCCGAAGCCGATGAATTGGAAATGCCCGAGGATGATTCCACCGAAGCCATGGGCGAAGTGATCGACGCCGCCGCCGTGGCGATTGAAGCGCTGGCCCTATCCTTGCCGCTTTACCCCCGTGCGGCGGGCGTGGAACTGGGCGAGGCGGTCTTTACCGAACCCGGCCATGAACCGCTGCGCGAAGGCGATTTGAAACCTTTTGCCGCTTTGGCAGGATTGGTGCTAAAAGCCAAAGACAGTGACAAGGGCGGTTCCTAAGCTAACCCTGCTTGGCGCATCTGTGACAGGCATATGAAAGACTTGCAGAAAAGGGCTTGCACGTGCCCCAAATCCGTCTATGTTCCGCGCCTCATCCAAGAGGCTGATCAGGGGTGAAAACAGCTGATCAGTAAAGCGGAAATCGCAAAGAAATCAGGGGTCTGTCCCCTTCAGTTTAAGGTGTGACATGGCTGTCCCGCAGAATCGTACGACCTCCTCTAAGCGCGACATGCGCCGCGCCCATGACTCGCTTGTGGCTGCAAATCCGGCAGAATGCTCGAACTGCGGCGAATTGAAGCGCCCGCACCACGTGTGTGGCGCTTGTGGCCATTATGACGCGCGCGAAGTTGTGGCTTCGACCGCAGCCGCCACCTCGGACGAGGACGCGGCGTAAGCCGCGCCACCTAGGGCCAAGGCCAGCATCCCATGACACGCGCGAGCCAAGGCCCTGATGCCCGCGGCACGCTTCCCCAAAATGGACAGGGGTCTGTGGCATTGGTTAGCGCGCGCATTGTACTTTCGATTGACGCCATGGGCGGTGATCGTGGACCGGCGGCTGTTGTCGCCGGTCTTTCCATTTGTGCAGCGCAAATGCCCGATGCCGATTTTATCTTGCACGGCGATGAAGGTGAACTGACTAAACTTTTGGCCCGCGACCCCGCCTTGCAAAACCGTGTCACCCTGCTCCACGCCGCGCGCGTGGTGACGATGGAAGATAAACCCAGCCAAGTGATGCGCCACGGCCAAGGCACCTCGATGTGGGGCTGCATCGATTCGGTGCGCGATGGCGCGGCCTCTGTTGCGGTCAGTTGCGGCAACACGGGCGCGCTGATGGCGGTTGCCATGATCCGCCTGCGCCGTTTGCCGGGGGTGAACCGCCCTGCGATTGCCTGCCTGTGGCCCTCTCGCAATCTCGGCGGGTATAATCTGATGCTGGATGCGGGGGCTGATATTAAGGCCGATGCCGAAGACTTGGTGCAATATGCGATGATGGGCGCATCTTATGCGCGCAACGGCATGGGGCTGGCACGCCCAAGGGTGGGCCTGCTGAACGTGGGCACCGAAGAGCATAAGGGCAGCGCAGAACTCAAAGCCGCCAGCGACCAGATCGCCGCCGCCGCCCTTCGCGGTGATTATGACTATATCGGCTATGTCGAAGGCGTTGATCTGCCATCAAACCGCGTGGATGTGATTGTGACCGATGGCTTCACCGGCAATGTCGCGCTGAAAACCGGCGAAGGCACCGCCCGCCTGATCGCCGATTTCCTGCGTGAGGCGTTTAACGCCACCTTCCTGTCAAAATTCGCAGCGCTTCTGGCGATGAACGCGCTTAAACGCCTGCGCACCCGCATGGACCCGCGCCGATCAAACGGCGGGGTGTTTTTGGGGTTGAATGGCATCGTGGTCAAATCGCACGGCGGGGCCGATGCCACTGGTGTCGCCGCTGCCATCGACATGGCCTATAAGCTTGCGCGTTCGGGCTTTCGCGAAAGACTTGCGGCGCGGGTTGCATCGGCTGTGGCCACGGGGCAAGGTAGCGCCGAAGGGGCCCAATTGCCGCCCCGAGATGCGGGAATGGGACAACCGGAATGACACTGCGCGCCGTGGTTAAAGGCGTTGGGCATTATCTGCCCGACCGCATTGTGCCCAATGCCGAACTTGAAGCCCTTGTGCAAACCACTGACGAATGGATTCGCTCGCGTTCAGGCATTGAACGGCGGCATTTTGTGGCGCAAGGGCAGACCACGTCTGATCTTGCCACCTTTGCCGCCCAAGCCGCCCTAACCCATGCGGGCCTGTCGCCCGATGATATTGACGCGATTGTGCTGGCAACCTCGACAGCTGATCTCACCTTTCCCTCTGCTGCGACCATGGTGCAGGCCAAGTTGGGCATGACCCAAGGCTTTGCGTTCGATGTGCAAGCTGTCTGCGCGGGCTTTGTTTACGCCCTATCCACCGCCAATGCGCTGATTGTGTCGGGCCAAGCCAAGCGTGTGCTGGTGATTGGGGCGGAAACCTTTTCCCGCCTGATGGATTGGGATGACCGCGCCACCTGCGTTCTGTTCGGCGATGGCGCAGGCGCTTTGGTGCTGGAAGGCCAAGAGCTAACAGGCACCTCCGCCGACCGTGGCATTCTGGCGACCGACCTGCATTCTGACGGGCGCTTTAAAGACCTGCTCTATGTTGACGGTGGTGTGTCTACCGGCAAAACCGGCCATCTGCGGATGCAGGGCAAAGAAGTTTTCCGCCACGCCGTGGAAAAACTGGCCGAAACCGCCCATGCCGCCTTGGATAAGGCCGGCCTGTCGGGTGAGGATGTTGACTGGATCGTCCCGCACCAAGCCAATATCCGCATCATCGAAGGTACGGCCAAGCGCATGCAAGTGCCGATGGAACGGGTTGTGGTGACGGTGCAAGATCACGGCAATACCTCTGCCGCCTCGATTCCACTGGCCTTGTCGGTGGGCGTGCAGCGCGGCCAGATCAAGCAAGGCGACCTGCTGGTGACCGAGGCGATTGGCGGCGGTTTGGCTTGGGGCGCTGTGGTTTTGCGCTGGTAAGACCAAGCCAGCCCGACTGAGTATCCAAAAGTCAAACCTTTGCGCCCTTTTGCGTCAACACCCCCACCCAATGATCGCGCTTCAAGCCATTGTTATTGACTCGCAATTTGATCCGCCGCATCTTCGGTCAAATTGCCCGGGGGGGATAGAATGGCTGAAAAAACTCTAACACGCATGGACCTAAGCGAATCAGTGTTTCGCGAAGTGGGCCTGTCGCGCAACGAATCTGCGCAACTGGTGGAATCTGTGCTGCAACACGTCTCTGACGCGCTGGCTGCGGGTGAGACGGTCAAGATCTCGTCCTTTGGCACCTTTTCGCTGCGCTCTAAAACCGCGCGTGTGGGGCGCAACCCGAAAACCGGCGATGAAGTGCCAATATCGCCGCGCCGTGTGCTGACCTTCCGTCCGTCGCATCTGATGAAAGATCGCGTCGCAGGCGGCGCCAAGTAAGATCAGGCCAGCGGATGGACAAAGCGCCGGACGCATTCCGCACCATTTCAGAAGTGGCCGAAGCGATAGCGATCCCCGCCCATGTTCTGCGGTTTTGGGAGACACGCTTTCCCCAGATCAAGCCTGTCAAACGGGCGGGCGGGCGGCGCTATTACCGCCCGTCTGATGTGGCGCTGGTTTGCGGCATTCGTCAGCTTTTGCACATCGACGGGCTGACGATCCGCGATGTGCAAAAAGTGTTGCGTGAACAAGGCGTGCGCCATGTCGCAGCCATCGGCGGTGCGCTGCCCGCCGATCTTGACCGCGCGGCAGCACAGGCATTGGAACCGGTCGCAGCCACACAACCCCCGCCCCAAGCGCAGGTTCTGCCGCTGAACGGCCAACCGCGCCGGGCCAGCCCTTCAGCGCCAGCGCAGGGGGCCACGATACAATCCTTGTTTGCGCTAGAGCCCGCATCACCGCTTGAAACCGCCGTTCCTAGCGCGCCCACCAGCCCGCGCAAGCCGCGCCCAACGGTGGTAACGGCCGACACCCAACAACCCAAGTTACCGCTTTTGCTGGCCGAAGATGTCCCCGAAGCCCCGCATATCTGGGTCGAGGTTGATGCGGCCCCCGTCTTCGACCTGATCCCCCTTCCCACACCACTGCCGGCCCCTACCCCCGCCCTGCACAAACTGGCGCAAATGGCCGCCCAGTTGCAGCCCCTGCCCGCGAGCGCTGTGGGCCAAACCAGCCCAGCGCTGCGCGATCTGCACGACCGCCTGCGCCAATTGCACGCCCGTATGGCCCAAGCCACACGCCCGCAAAGCTAGGGGCGGGCAACCATGTGTGCTGGCTCTCATTTTCCCGCTTGCCCCCGCCCGGATTATCGCTATGTATCGCCTCCATCGTCGGGTCGTAGCGCAGCCTGGTTAGCGCGTCCGTCTGGGGGGCGGGAGGTCGAGAGTTCGAATCTCTCCGGCCCGACCATTGCAAAAACCGTCCGTGGGGCATCTGGCCTTGCGGGCGGTTTTTTGTTTGAAATGCTTGTCTTGCCGCGAAAGGCCCGCCCATGAACCGCCCCGGTGTGCTGCCCGCGCAAAGCCTGCGCCTGTTGATGGCCCAAGGCGCGATTAAGGCCGATCTGCCGATTGATCCCGCCCAAGTGCAACCCGCCAGCCTTGATCTGCGCTTGGGAACAAAGGCTTACCGCGTGCGCGCCTCGTTCCTTGCGGGGGCTGGGCGAAAGGTCGCGGCACGGCTGGACGAATTCATGATGCACGAGGTTGATCTGACCAAGGGCGCTGTGCTGGAAAAGGGCTGTGTCTATGTTGTGCCCCTGATGGAACGGCTGAACCTGCCTGCGGGCCTGTCGGCTGTGGCCAATGCCAAATCCTCGACCGGCAGGCTTGATCTGCTCACCCGCACCATCACCGATGGCGGGGCAGAGTTTGACCGTATCCCCGAAGGCTATGCTGGCCCGCTTTATGCCGAAGTGTGCCCCCGCAGCTTTTCCGTGCTGGTGCGCGCGGGCCAAAGGTTAAACCAAATCCGCTTTCGCTATGGCCATGCCACCCTGTCTGACGATCAACTGCGCGCCCTGCACGGCGTTGATCCGCTCGTGTCTGGCACCCCTGTCATCTCCGAAGGCTTGGGCTTTTCGGTCGACCTGCGCCCCGCCCAAGGCGACCTTCTGGGCTACCGCGCCAAGCCCCATACCGGCGTAGTGGATCTTGACCGCATCGCCCATTACCCCGCCCGCGATTTCTGGGAAGAGGTGCGCGCGTCAAATGGCCAGATCATCCTAGACCCGGGGGCCTTTTACATCCTTGTCAGCCGTGAAGCCGTCACCATCCCGCCCGACTACGCTGCCGAAATGGCCCCCTACCTTGCCATGGTCGGCGAATTTCGTGTGCATTACGCAGGCTTCTTTGACCCGGGCTTTGGCCATGCCGCAGCCGGCGGCACAGGGTCGCGCGGCGTTTTGGAAGTGCGCTGCCACGAAGCGCCCTTTGTGCTGGAACATGGCCAAGTCGTCGGCCGCCTTGTCTACGAAGCCATGACCGAACGCCCTGACACGCTTTACGGCACAGGCATTTCTTCAAATTACCAAGGCCAAGGCCTCAAACTCGCCAAACAATTCAAACTCACCTAACGCCCCCCCGCTCCCCTTTCATACTTGCCCAAATATCCCACGGGGGTGCAGGGGGTGTGAAACCCCCTGCGTGTCACAGGGTGCCATCTATTGAATGGCAGGTGCCAAAACCCCTTCCGGCTCTGGCCCCTGCCCCACGCTCAAAGCCTCGGCCCGAAGGATGCGCGCGATGGTGTCGCAATCTTGCGGTGTGAAGGTCAGCGGCAAGCGCAAATCAATCAGCCCCGCCAAAATCCTGTCGGTCTGGGGCAGGCTTTGCGCTTCAGCATAGCGCCAATGATCGTAACGCGAGGTGAAGGCCACAGGCTCCTCCGCGCCGAACCATTTCAACTCCACCCCCCGCGCCACGCAGCGTTGCAAGAATAAGGCGATGCGCGCGGGCGACCAGTCGGGCAGGCGGAACTGGAAGGATGATCCCACAAAGGTCTCCGCCTCGGGTCGTTCCACCAGCGCCAGCCCCGGCGTGGCGACCAGCCCCGCTTCAAGTCTGCGGTACAGCACTTCCCAGCGCGCCACACGTTCGCCCAGCACCTTAAGCTGCGGGCGTAAGATCGCGGCGCGCAGATTGTCCATACGGCCTGACACGTTGGGGGTTACCATCCGCACCGCCTCAAACGCTTCGGGCGGGGGGGCGGCGCGGTGTTTGGCATAAAGCATATAGCTGCCCGACAGCAGCACCGCGCGCGCCATCAGGGCCGCATCATCGCTGATCAAAAAGCCACCCTCGCCGGAATTGATGTGCTTATAGGTCTGCATCGAATAGCACGCCACCACCCCGTGCCGCCCCGAGGCGACCCCGTTCCACGCAGCCCCCATCGTATGAGCGCAGTCTTCAATCACCCGCACACCCAAGCCATCGCACAGCGCCATCAACGCCGTCATGTCGCACAGATGCCCGCGCATATGGCTTAGCATCAACAGCCGCGCCCCGCTTAAGCGCGCCTTGGCTTCCAGATCGCCAAGATCAATCACCAGATCTTCGGTCACTTCGACAAAAACCGGCCGCCCGCCCACCGCTGCAATCGCCCCCGGCACGGGGGCCAAGGTGAAAGCGTTGGTCAAAACCGGCTCACCTGCCTGAATATCCAGCGCACGCAGCGCACAGCCCAAAGCATAGCCCCCCGAAGCCACAGCAAGGCAATATTTCGCCCCCGTCAGGGCTGCGAACTCTTCCTCAAGCAGGGCTGTTTGCGCCACCTCGCCCGCAGCCGTATTGTAGCGGTGCAAACGGCCACTGCGCAGCACGGCCAAAGCGGCCTCGATGCCCTCTTCCGGGATCGGCTCTTGCTGGGTGAAATTGCCGGTGAAAACCTCGCTCATGATGCGCTTGCCCCTTCACGGTCGCGGGCTGACACCCATAAAAACAGCCCAAAGGTCAGGGTCATGCCGGCCCCCGTCAGATAATAGGCCACGTTGGGCGATTGGAAAGGGGCTGTCGGTGACATGAAGTACCCAAAGACCTGCGCGTAAAACACCGTGCCCGCCAGCATTGCGATATTGGTGATGGCCGAGATTCCGCCCTGCAACTCGCCCTGCGCATTTTCTGGCACACGCTTTGACATGCGCGCTGTCAAAAGCGGGTTGATAAACCCTTCTGGCCCGTGAACCACCATCAGCAAGAACACCACCGCCAGTGATCCCGTCACCCCGTATCCCACCCCCACCACAATGGCCGAGATAAAGCCCAAAATCACCGTGCCCTGATCGCCAAACAGCTTCACAAACCGCCCCGTTAGCCCGCCTTGGAAGGCTGCAATCACCACGCCAAAGACGGCCAAGGTCACGCCGATCATCGCCTCTGACCAGCCAAAGCGCACCTTGCCCCAAAAGGCCCAGATGGCCGGATAGACCGAGGAGAAAAAGAAAAACAGCGCCAGCACCAAGCACAGCGGCAAGACGCCCTTATATTGGCCAAAGATCTTGAACGCCCCAAACGGATTGGCCCGCGCCAAGTCAAACGGGCGGCGGTTGGCGGCGGTGAGGGTTTCGGGCAGCACGACATAGCCGTAGATCAGGTTCACCCCTGACACGCCTGCGGCCACATAAAACGGCACCCTTGCACCGAACTCTCCCAGCAGCCCGCCGATCACCGGCCCGATGATAAAGCCCAAACCAAAGGCCGCCCCCATCATGCCAAACGCCTTGCCGCGATCTTCGGGCGCTGTCACATCCGCGATATAGGCGTTGGCAATCACCCAAGACGCCCCGCACAGGCCCGCGAGGATACGCCCCGCAAACAGCCAACCCGTCGTAGGGGCCCAAGCCTGAGCCAGAAAGTCCAAACCAAGGCCCAAGATGGCCAGCAAAAGCAAGGGTCTGCGGCCAAAGCGGTCTGACAGGTTGCCCAGCAAGGGCCCAAAGGCAAACTGCGCAATCGAATAGCCCGCCGCCATCCAGCCGCCAATCTTTGCAGCTTCCGCCAAAGACACATCCGCCACGGTGCCGATCAGCTTGGGCAGCACCGGAATGATGATGCCAAAGCCCACCATATCCAGCAGCACGGTGACAAAAATGAACGTCACGGCGTGGCGCGAAATGGGGGTGGGGTGAGGGGTGGTCATGGCGTCTCCTGCGCGGGTCTAGGCCCGCTTCTTTCAGGAAATCAGCTTTTGGGCAAGCGCGGGCAGGTCGGCGTAGTGGTGCAGCAGCGCATCGGGATTTAGCCGCGCAACGCCTTGGCCTTCGGGGCCAAAGCTGACCAAAACGATGGGCACACCTGCCGCGCGCGCCGTGTCATGATCGGTTTGCGTATCGCCGATCAGGAACGATCGCGCCACAGAGCCCCCCGCCCGTTCCACCGCAGCGCGGTAGGGCATCGGGTCGGGCTTGCGCAGGGGGAAGGTATCAGCGCCGATCAGCGCGCCGAACAAGGGCGCAATGCCCAAACGCTTCACCAGTTCCACCGCCAAGCCTTCGGGCTTATTGGTGCAAATGGCCGTGGCATAGCCCAAAGCGCGCAAGTCTTGCACGGCCTCCACCGCACCGGGGTAAAGCCGCGTTTCACGGTCTAGCACATCGGCATAGGTTGCCAGCAAACGCGGGTATTCGCGGGAAATGTCATCCTCGCCCCACGCCACACCCAGCCTGTCAAACCCCAAGCGCAGCATGGCCCGCCCGCCGTGAAAGGCCGTCAGGCTATCAGCAGCCCCCAAGGGCGCTTTATGCCCCAGTTCGACAAAGCAAGCATTGGCCGCAGCCAACAGGTCAGCGCTGGTGTCTGCCAGCGTGCCATCAAGATCAAAAACCACTGTGCGCATCCCGCCCCCCTGTAACATGGCGTGAACCCATGCCCCCTTGCTGTCGCCCCCCTGCGGGGTAAAACGGGGTAAGAATAAAGGAAAGAGGCAGATGCAGGTTTCAGTGATTGTTTTGGCGGCGGGCATGGGCACGCGGATGAATTCCGACCTGCCCAAGGTGCTGCACCCTTTGGCCGGCGTGCCGATGCTGCACCATGCGCTTTCGGCGGCGCGTTCGCTGGAGCCTTCGCGGGTTGTGGTGGTGACAGGGCACGAGGCGGAAGCGGTCGCCAAAGCAACCCTTGCCTTTGACGAGGCTTACGAGACTGTCGTGCAAGACCCCCAACTGGGCACAGCCCATGCCGTGGCCCAAGCCGCCCCCCTTTTGGCCAAGGCCGAGGGTGAGGCGATTGTGCTTTATGGCGACACGCCTTTTGTGCGCCCTGAAACCTTGGCCGCTATGATGGAAGCCCGCGCCACCCATGCCGTGGTGGTGTTGGGCTTTCAAGCGGCTGATCCGGGCCGGTATGGCCGATTGATCGTGCAGGGCGATCAGTTGGCGGAAATTGTCGAATACAAAGACGCAACTGAGGCGCAGCGCGCCATCACCTTGTGCAACTCTGGCGTCGTTTGCGCGCAGGCCAGCACGCTGTTTGATCTGGTGGCAAAGGTTGGCAATGCCAATGTGGCGGGGGAATACTATCTGACCGATATCGTGGCCCTCGCCCGTGCCCAAGGCCTGTCGGTGGGCTATGTCACCTGCGCTGAGGGTGAAACTCTGGGCATCAACACCCGCCACCAACTCGCTGCCGCAGAAGCCGCCTTTCAAACCCGCGCGCGGTTTGACGCTTTGGAAAACGGTGTCACGCTGACAGCCCCCGACACGGTTTATTTCGCCCTAGATACATGGGTTGGCCGCGATGCCACCATCGGCCCCCACGTCATCTTCGGCCCTGCCGTCACGGTGGAATCGGGGGCCGACATCAAGGGCTTTTGCCATTTAGAAGGCTGCCACATCTCTCGCGGTGCAACCGTCGGCCCCTTTGCCCGCTTACGGCCGGGGGCGGAATTGGCTGAAGATGTGCATGTTGGCAACTTTGTCGAAATCAAGAACGCCGTGCTGGATGAAGGCGTTAAGGTTGGCCATCTGACCTATATTGGCGACGCCCATGTGGGCGAGTTCACCAATATCGGCGCAGGAACCGTGACCTGCAACTATGACGGTGTGATGAAGCACCATACCGAGATTGGCAAAAACGTCTTCATCGGCTCTGATACGATGCTGGTCGCCCCCGTCACCGTGGGCGACGGCGCGCTCACAGGGTCAGGGTCTGTCATCACCCAAGACGTGCCCGCAGGGGCCGTGGCCTTGGGCCGCGCGCCGCAGGTGAACAAAGCGGGGTTGGCGGTGAAATTGTTTGACCGTTTGAAAGCCATCAAAGCGGCGAAAGGCAAAGCATAATGTGCGGAATTGTGGGCGTTCTGGGCCGCCATGAAGCAGCGCCCCTGTTGGTAGAGGCGCTCAAGCGCCTTGAATATCGCGGCTATGATTCCGCAGGCATCGCCACGGTGAACCACGGCGTGCTGGATCGCAGGCGCGCTGTGGGCAAGCTGGTGAACCTGTCAGACCTGCTGGTGCACCATCCGCTGGCGGGCAAATCGGGCATCGGCCACACCCGCTGGGCCACGCACGGCGCTGCCACCACGCAAAACGCGCATCCCCATGCATCGGGCCCTGTGGCGGTGGTGCATAACGGCATTATCGAAAACTTCCGTGAGCTGCGGGCAGAGTTGACGGCGGCGGGCTTAAGCTTTGAATCAGAAACCGACACCGAAACAGTCGCCCTTCTGACGCGCCACTTTATGGATCAGGGGCTTGCGCCGGTTGAGGCGGCAAAAGCCACGCTCAAACGCCTGCACGGGGCCTTTGCCTTGTGCTTTTTGTTTGCCGGCGAAGACGATCTGATGATCGCCGCGCGCAAAGGCTCTCCACTCGCCATCGGGCACGGCGAGGGTGAGATGTTTGTCGGGTCAGACGCCATCGCTCTTGCCCCCATGACTGACCGGATCACCTATCTGGACGAGGGCGATTGGGCCGTCATCACCCGCCAAGGGGCCACGATTTACGATCAAGCCGACAGCTTGGCCAACCGCGCCGAAACCCGCATTCAAATTGACGCCACGCGCATCGAAAAGGCCGGTTATAAGCATTTCATGGCCAAAGAGATTGCCGAACAGCCCGTGGTGATCGCCGATGCGCTGAAGCACTATATTCGAAACGGTGCCATAAACCTGCCCGCAGCGGTGGATTTCCACGGGGTTGACCGTTTGACGCTGGTCGCCTGCGGCACAGCGTCTTTTGCCTGCCATGTCGCGAAGTACTGGTTCGAACAGGTCGCGGGCCTGCCCGTGGATGTCGATATCGCATCAGAATTCCGCTACCGCGAACCGCCGCTGTCGCACACATCATGGGCGCTGTTTGTCAGCCAATCGGGCGAAACCGCCGACACTTTGGCCGCCCTGCGCTATGCCAAAGACAAGGTCGCCAAGATTGTCGCTGTGGTGAACGTGCCCACATCCTCCATCGCGCGCGAGGCGGATTTGGCCCTGCCGATCATGGCGGGGGTCGAGGTGGGCGTGGCTTCCACCAAGGCTTTCACCTGCCAGTTGATCACGCTGGCGCTTTTGGCGCTGAAAGCGGGTGTTGATCGTGGGCGTGTGGATGCCGCCCAACTGGCGCAGCACCTGACCGATCTGGCCGCCCTGCCCGGCCTGATGAACCACGCCTTGGGCCTGTCGGACGAGATCGCCAAGATCGCCGACGATCTGGCCAAGGCGCAGGATGTGTTGTTCTTGGGGCGCGGGGCGATGTATCCGCTGGCCTTGGAAGGTGCTTTAAAGCTGAAAGAAATCAGCTATATCCATGCCGAAGGCTACGCCTCGGGCGAGTTGAAGCACGGGCCGATTGCGCTGATTGACGCTAAAGTGCCCGTGATCGTGCTGGCCCCGCGCGATGCGCTGTTCGACAAAACCGTGTCGAATATGCAAGAGGTGATGGCCCGCCACGGCAAGGTGCTGCTGATATCTGACGCTAGGGGGGTAGATGAAGCCGGCAAAGGCGTGTGGCGCGCCCTAAAGATGCCCGAAGCGGGGATTTTCGCGCCGATCCTTTACGCCGTGCCCGCCCAACAGCTTGCCTATTTCACCGCCATCGCCAAAGGCACCGATGTCGACCAACCCCGCAACCTAGCCAAATCGGTGACAGTCGAATGACCCTGCAAGACGCAATCGCAGCCCTAGAGGCCTTGGGCACTGCTGAAGCCGCCGCAGGATCAGCCGCCTATCACAAGGTAGATCGCCGCTATCTGGGCGTCAGTGTGCCCCAGATCACCGACCTTGCCACAGCATGGCGCGCTGATCTTGCGCTGCAAGACCGCGTGGCACTCGCCTCTGGCCTGTGGGACAGCAACGTTCACGAAGCCAAGGTGGCCGCCGCCAAATTGCTGACCCAAGCGCGCATTACCGACGATGACAGCGTTTGGCACTTGATCGCCTCATGGGTGCCGGGGTTTGACGCTTGGGCCATCGCCGACCACGCCTGTGCGGCAGGCGCACGGCGGTTGATGGCCGACCCCTCGCGCTTGGATCAGGTCGAAGCGTGGACCACCCACCCCAATATGTGGGCCCGCCGTGCTGCCTTGGTGATGACCTTGGGTTGGACAAAGCAAAACTTCCCCAAACCCGCAGACCTCGCCGCGCGCGAGCGGGTTTTGGGCTGGTGTGCCTTGTATTGCAGCGACAAGGATTGGTTCATCCAAAAATCCATCGCATGGTGGCTGCGTGATCTTTCCAAACACGCGCCCGAACGTGCTGCCCTTTGGCTGGCCGAAAACGGGCCGCATATGAAAACTTGGGCGCGCAAAGAGGCGTCGAAGTATCTGGAAGAGGGGCAATTGAACCCCGAAACCCCGCCTGACGGCCAAGAAACCGCCGAATAGCGCGCCAATTGCCGCAAAATGCCAGCAGTCCTTGCACCCCATATGCTGTATGGGGTAAACTGCTGACAGCAAACTATAGACCCCGCATCAAAGGCGCGCCCCCACGTGAGCGACACCACAGAACCCCCTGAAAACACTGACGATTCGCCAAAACCAGTGGCCCACGGCCCGCAAGTCGACATCTCGTCCGAGATGCGCACGGCTTATCTGGACTATGCGATGTCGGTCATTGTCAGCCGCGCCATCCCCGATCTGCGCGATGGGCTGAAACCCGTTCACCGCCGCATTCTGTTTGCGATGCACGAAACCACCAACACCCATGAAAAGCCCTACCGCAAATCAGCCCGCCCCGTGGGCGATACGATGGGCAAATACCACCCCCACGGCGACAGCGCGATTTATGATGCGCTGGTGCGTATGGCGCAGCCCTTCTCGATGAGCTTGAAGCTGCTAGACGGCCAAGGCAACTTCGGCTCGATGGACGGCGATAACGCCGCTGCCATGCGCTACACCGAAGTGCGCATGGATAAGCCTGCCGCCTACCTTTTGGCCGATATCGACAAAGACACCGTTGATTTTCAAGACAATTATGACGGCAAAGACAAAGAACCCACCGTTCTGCCCGCCCGTTTTCCCAATATGCTGGTCAACGGGGCCGAAGGCATTGCCGTGGGCATGGCCACCCGAATCCCGCCCCACAACTTGGGCGAAGTGATCGACGGAGCCTTGGCGCTGATTGACGATCCCGACCTGTCCACCGAACGCCTAATGGAGATCATTCCCGCCCCCGATTTCCCCACAGGGGCCTTGATCTTGGGCCGTTCTGGTGCGCGCAAAGCCTATCTTGAAGGGCGCGGATCGGTGATCATCCGGTCAAAAACCCATATCGAAGAAATCCGCAAAGACCGCTTTGCGATTGTGATCGACGAGATCCCTTATCAGGTCAACAAATCGCGCATGATCGAAATCATCGCCGAAATGGTGCGCGACAAACGGATCGAGGGCATTTCCAACGTGGCCGACGAATCCGACCGGATCGGCGTGCGCGTGGTGATTGAACTTAAACGCGATGCCACGGCGGATGTGGTGTTAAACCAGTTGTTCCGCTTCACGCCCATGCAAACCTCGTTCGCGTGCAATATGCTGGCGTTGAACGGCGGGCGGCCTGAAACGCTGATGCTGCGCGATTTTCTCAGCCATTTCATCACCTTCCGTGAAGAAGTTGTGGCACGCCGCACCGCGTTTGAACTGAAGAAAGCCCGCGAACGCAGTCATATTCTGTGCGGGTTGGCTGTGGCAGTTTCCAACGTCGATGAAATTGTCCGCACCATCCGCGCTTCGGCCGATGCGGCAGAGGCGCGTGAAAAGCTGATGACACGGCGCTGGCCTGCGGCGGATATCGCGGCCTATATCCGGCTGATCGATGACCCCAGCCATACGATGAACGACGATGGCACCTATAACCTGTCCGAAGCCCAAGCCCGCGCCATTTTGGAACTGCGCCTGCAACGCCTGACCGCTTTGGGCGTGAAAGAAGTGACCGACGAGCTGGAAGAACTGGCCGCAAAGATCAAGGATTACTTGGAAATCCTTGGATCGCGCGAGCGGATCATGACCATCATCGCTGATGAGTTGCGCGAGGTGAAAGCCCTGTTCGCCGTGCCCCGCCGCACCGAGATTGTCGATTGGTCGGGCGATATGGAAGACGAAGACCTGATCGAACGCGAAGATATGGTCGTCACCATCACCTCGGGCGGCTATATCAAGCGCACACCTTTGGCGGAATTTCGCGCCCAAAATCGCGGCGGTAAGGGTCTGGCCTCGATGCAGACCAAGGATGACGATGTCGTCACGACCCTGTTTGTCGCCAACACCCACACGCCGTTGTTGTTCTTCACCACCGATGGCATTGTGTACAAGCTGAAAACATGGCGCCTGCCGCAAGCCGGCCGCACGGCCAAGGGCAAGGCCATGGTCAACATCCTGCCGATTGAAGCGGGCGTGTCGATTGCCGCCCTGATGCCGGTGGATGTGCCGGAACTGGAATGGGACAATCTGCAAATCATCTTCGCCACCTCTGACGGCGATGTGCGCCAAAACGACCTGTCCGATTTCACCAATGTGCAGCGCAATGGCAAAATCGCGATGAAGCTGCCCGAAGGGGTGACGCTGGTCAACGCCGCGATCTGCGCTGACCAAGATGACGTGATGCTGGTGACAGCGCTTGGCCGCGCCATTCGCTTTGCCACAACCGAGATTCGCGTGTTCAAATCGCGCGGCTCAACCGGTGTGCGCGGCATTCGTTTGGCTGACGGCGACAAGGTTGTGTCGATGTCGGTGATCCGCCACTTTGAAGCCGACCCCGCCGAGCGCGAAGCCTATCTGAAACAACGCCGCCTGATGGCCGGCGTGGTGGAAGAGGCCGAAGCCGATGAAGACGGCGAAGCGGTCGAAGCAGGGCAACTGTCGCCCGAACGCTACGCGCAGATGTCAGCGGCCGAGGATTTGATCTTAACGATCACCACCTCTGGCACGGGCAAGCTGTCATCTTCCCACGATTATCCCGTGCGCGGGCGTGGCGGCATGGGTGTTAAGGCCATGGATTCCGCCATGCGCGGCGGGCCCTTGGTTGCCTCGTTCAAGGTTGATCTGTCCGATCAGATTATGCTTGCCACCTCCACCGGCCAATCGATCCGCGTGCCGGTTGACCAGATCAGCTTCCGCTCGCGCAGTGCTGGCGGGGTTAAGGTGCTCAACACCGGCGGCGCGGAAGAGGTTGTCTCTGTCGCCCGCGTGGCCGAACAAGCCGAAGAATGATGCACGCCCTGACCCTGCGGCTGGCCCAGCTGGCCGCAGGGGGCCAAACCATCACCTACGGCCAACTCGCCCGTGATCTGGGCCTAACCGGCCCCGCCACCATCGCCCGCCTGACCGCAGCGCTGGAAGCGACGATGGAACAAGACGCCGCCCAAAACCACCCGTTCCGCGCCGTGGTCTTGTCAGGCCGCTTGGCCAAAGACCTGCCCGCGCAGGGGTTTTTCGACAAAGCTGCGGAATTGGGTCGCTACGAATCCCAAGACCCCGCCGATTACGTCACAACCGAACGCGCTGCCCTTTTGTCTTTCATACGTGCCCAAATATCCCACGGGGGTGCGGGGGTGTGAAACCCCCGCTTCTTGGTGGCACGCTAAGGCCCTTTAAAATGCCTTTTGTGGCACCAATCCACAAAGCCCTCGGCGCGGCTTGTTTGTGCTTTTGATCCCTACCCGCACTTTGCTATCAAAGCAGTCTTCCTGCGCGCCGGCACGTCATGCCAAATACTGGTTTCGCACCGCATTTGGGGCCACGCCGTAAGCCGCTTTGAATTGGTGGTAAAACTGGCTGATAGAGGTGAAGCCAGACGCTTCTGCCACCGAAGCAATCGCAAGCGAGCTTTCGACCAGCAAAGCCCTTGCCCGCATAAGGCGCATGCGCAACACAAATTGGCGCAGCGGGGTTTGCATGATCTTGGTGAACAGGCCCAAAGCGTAATTCTCGTGCAGGCCGGTCACGGCGGTGATATCGGCGTTTTTCAAGGGCTTGTCGAGGTTTTCCAGAACCAGCCGCACCATGGCGATCACGTGGCGGATATGCACCGAACTTAACGCGCGTTCGCCCACCGACTCGTGGCGGGGCAGGCGCAAGAACTTTGGCTGTTCCAAGAACGCGCGGCGGAATAGGGCATTCATCTCCATCTTCAAAACCTCGGTCCGCTCAAAATCGCCTGAGCGGTAATCGGCATACCAACGGCGCACCATATCTTCAGTGCATAGCGTTTCGGGCAATAAAATGATGCCACCGCCTAAAAGCGCCACTTGCAGCGGCATAATGTGATTCATCATCAAAAAGGCATCAAGCGGCAGGTAGATATTAACCAACTGGGGCATTTCTGCCCCCGTTTTGGTGATGGTGTGCAACCGATGCGGAACGCCCGCCCAAAACACCGCCAATCGCCCTGCGGGAACCACGACCTGTTCGTTGTCAACATCATAGCCCATGGCATGATGCAGGCAGAAATTTGCTTCGACATGGCCATGCCAATGCGGCCGTTCCATCGTTTGCGGTTCAAATATCCGCATCCCGAATCGGCCAAAGGCGCGGTTTGTGGCATAAAAGTGTCTTTCGTGCTTGGGGGCACCTTTTAGGCGGTCAGTGTCGGGGGTGTCTTTCATCTACCTGCGCCCATCTTAGAAAACCAGAATAGAATCTGGCAAAACGCCATTGTTGTAAAGCCCGATTGTCCGCAGACTAACCAGCACCAGAGGGGGCATTTAAAACCGCCTCGGGATCGCGTCTTAAGCGAACAACACGGGCCCGCTTGGGCTATGGGAGGAGAGAACCATGAAAATCCAGCGCGTCGCTTTGGCGGCGCTTTTGTTGGGTGTGTCTGCTGTGGCGGTGCGTGCCGATGTTGTGGCACCCACGACCCCGCCGGACGCGCCCCAGTTTGATGCTCAGGGCACACCGGTTTTTGTAAACCGGTCTGACATTTACGAATACAAAGCCCTTCCCGCCTATAATCAGCCGGAATGGGTGAAAGCCTTTGAAGCCGCCGGTAAGTTGCCCCCCTTGGCCGACCGTCTGCCCAAAGAGCCGCTGGTCTATAAGACCGCGAACGAACCCGATGGCACCGGCGTTTACGGCGATGTGATGCGCCATGTGATCGGCGGGCGTCCTGAAGGTTGGAACTTCTGGGCTGGCCAGTCTTATGGCTGGGGCGGCATCGACATCGGCTTGGTCGAATGCCTAACCCGCACCGGCCCCCTGTTTGAGGTGAACGCATCCGATCTGCAACCGATGCCCAACTTGGCTAAGGCTTGGGAATGGTCGGAAGACGGCAAAACGCTGACCGTGCACCTGATCGAAGGGGCCAAATGGTCTGACGGTGAACCCTTTACCACCGCCGACACCGAGTTCTATTTCAACGACGTCGTGAACGACCCCGATGTCACCCCGTTGATGGGCGCGTCTTCGGCGACTTATGCCGACGGTGTTTATGCCAACGTCGATGACTACACCTTCACACTCACCTTCCCCACCGCTTTCCCGGAATCGGTGCTGTACAACATGGCCTACGGCAACTTCTGCCCCGGCCCGGCCCATATGCTAAAGCCGCAGCATCCCAAGTATGGCGGCAAGGATTACGAGTCGTTCCAAAAAGCCTTCCCGGCGGATTACATGAACTTCCCCGTCATGGGCGCTTGGACTGTGGTTGAACACCGCCCCGATGACGTGGTCGTGCTGCGCCGCAATCCCTATTACTGGAAGGTTGACGAAGCCGGCAATCAACTGCCCTATCTGGATGAAATGCAGTACCGTCTTTCGACTTGGGGCGATCGTGACGTGCAGGCCGTGGCCGGTACGGGCGACTTTTCCAACCTTGAACAGCCGGAAAACTTTGTCGAAAGCCTGAAAAAGGCCGCCGATCCGGCATCGCCCGCCAAGCTGGCGTTTGGCCCGCGCACCATTGGCTATTCGCTGTTCCCGAACCTGTCAGGCAATGGCTGGGGCGAACCTGATGCCAACCAACAAGCGATCCGCGAGCTGAACCGCAACCTCGACTTCCGCAAGGCGATTTCCTACGGCCTTGACCGGCAGCGTTTGGGCGACAGCCTTGTGAAAGGCCCGTTCACCGCGATCTATCCGGGTGGCCTGTATGACGGCACCTCTTACTATGACAAGGCATCGACGGTTTACTATCCGTTCGACACCGCCTCGGCCAAAGCACAGCTGGAAACGGCGGGCCTGACTGACAGCGATGGCAACGGCTTTGTCAACGTGGCGGGTGGGGCTGACCTGAACGTCACTTTGCTGACCCAGTCTGACTATGCCACCGACAAGAACTTGGCCGAAGGTGTTGTTGCCATGATGGGCGACATCGGCGTGAAAGTCACGCTCAACGCCTTGGGCGGCAAAGACTTTGACAATGCGCGTGACAGCGGCAAGTTCGACTGGATCATCATTCGCAACGGAACCGAGCTGATCACCGTGGTGCAAAACACCGCGCAATTGGCCCCGACCGGTGCGACCACGTCGAACCACCACAAGGCCAATGGCACGGGCGAGTTGGATCTGCTCGACTATGAAAAAGACATGGTCGATACGGTCAACAAGTTCATCGCCACCCGCGATGCGGCTGAACGCGGCGCGCTGATGAAGCACTACCAGAATGTCTACACCGCCAATCTGGACGGTATCGGCCTGACAGCCTATCCGGGTGCTTTGATCGTCAACAAGCGCTTTGCCAACATTCCGGCGGGGGCACCGATCTTTATGTACAACTGGGCCGAAGACAACATCCTTCGTGAGCGTGTCTTTGTTCCGGCCGACAAGCAGATCGACGCTGAACTGCACCCCGACACGCTGCCGGGCGCGCCCGGCTCAGCCGGCCCGATTGCGGCCAACTAAGAACTTTCCTCTGGCGGGCCCCCTGCCCGCCAGAGGTCTTATGTCCCTTGGGTGTTGCGCTGGCCATTATTGCGCGCCCCTGTCCGGTTGAGGTGCGCGATGCTGCGTTTTCTGGCCATACGCTTGGCGCAAGCGGTGCCGGTGCTGATTGTGATGTCGATCATCACCTTCATCATCATTCAGGCCCCGCCCGGCGATTATGGCGATTTCATCCGCACCAATATGATTACCCAAGGCAATGCCACCATGGCCGCCGCCGATGCCGCAGCCGAGGCTTATCGCCAAACCCACGGGCTGAACGACCCGATGGTTATTCAATATCTGCGCTGGGTTTGGGGCATTGTGACCCGTTTGGATTTTGGCGAAAGCTATCTGTACAACAAACCCGTCCTTGATGTGATCGAGGCGCGTCTGCCCAAGACCATCCTCATCGCTTTGACCTGCCATCTGTTGGCCAGCCTGTTTGGCATCAGCTTTGGCATTCTGGCCGCTGTGAAGCAGTACACGTGGGTCGATGTGGTGCTGTCGTTTGTGTCGTTCCTAGGCATGACCATCCCGCGCTTTTTGTTTGCGCTGCTGATCTTGTACATCTTGGCCTATAAGCTGAACGTGCAAGAAATTGGCAGTTTCTTTTCCACCAAGTTTGGCGGGCAAGATTGGTGGCTGGGCTGGTTCCAGTTCAATTGGCCCAAACTGGGCAACCTTGTTCAGCACGTCTGGCCCGTGGTCGCCGTGGCGACGATTGGCGGGCTGGCCTATAATATGCGCGTCATGCGGGCCAATTTGCTCGATACGTTGAACGCCCAATATGTTGAAACCGCACGGGCCAAGGGCTTGTCGGAAAGCAAAGTGGTGCTTTACCACGCCGTGCCCAACGCCCTGCACCCCTTGATCGCCTATCAAGGCGTGGTGCTGCCCTATATGATGACCGGAGAGATTGAAGTGGCCATTGTCTTTGGCTTGGCCACCATCGGGCCTGCCATTGTGGGGTCGATGGCGATTGGCGATGTGTTTGTGACATCTTCGCTGCTGCTGGTTTTGGGGGCCACGCTGATTGTTGGCAATATCATCGCCGACCTGATGCTGGCCGTGCTTGATCCGCGCATTCGGGTGGGGAGTGACGCATGAGCACCCTGCACCAAGGTGAGGCCGAAGACGCCCGCATTTCCACCGTTTCCACCACCAACCAAAGCTACCGCGCCTTGGTGTGGCGCAAGTTCCGCCGATCCGTTCCCGGAATGATCGGGCTGGTTCTGGTGGGAATGCTGCTGCTCAGCGCCATCTTCGCCGAATTCGTCGCCCCGATGGATCCGAACGCCCCCACCACCTCTTTCGCCCCGCCCGATCAGCTTTCGTTTTACACCAAAGACGGTTTCACGCCGTGGCCCGTGGCCTATTCGATTGTGGAAGGGGCAGAGCTTGATCCTGTCACCTTCCAACCCCTATCCGGCCCCGACCTAGACCATCCGCGCCATTTGGTGCTGTTTGCCAAAGGCGCGCCGTTTCACCTGTGGGGCCTGATCCCGATGCAGCGGCATTTGTTTGGCGTGGCAGACGGCTCGGCTCTGCATCTGTTGGGCACGGATAAACTGGGCCGTGACATCTTAAGCCGTGGGGTGTTTGGCAGCCGATTGTCGCTGATGATTTCACTGGTGTCGATCACGCTGATCACGATCATTGGCACGATGCTGGGCATCACCTCGGGCTATATCGGGGGGCGGTTTGATATGTGGTTTCAACGCTTTGTCGAAATCATTTTGGCCTTCCCGCAACTGCCTTTATACCTCACGCTAACCACCTTGATCCCGCCCACGGCCCCGTCTTCGGTGTTCCTAAGCTTTGTGATCTTGGTGATCGTGGGCCTAGGCTGGGCGCAGCTTAGCCGCGAGGTGCGTTCAAAAACCATGGCGATGGCGCGGATCGAATATGTGCGCGCCGCCGTTGCCGTCGGCGCATCAGACGGGCGCATCATCACGCGCCACATTCTGCCCAATGTGTTAAGCCATGTGATTGTGGCCGTCACTCTTGGCATTCCCACGATCATTCTGCTGGAAAGTTTCCTTGGCTATCTAGGCTTTGCTGTGAAGCCGCCGCTGATCTCTTGGGGATTGATGCTGCAAGATGCGGCAACCTTCGGGTCGATCGGTACGCATCCTTGGATACTGTCGCCCGTGGGTTTCTTGCTGGTCGCAGTCTTTGCCTTCAACTCGCTGGGCGATGGCCTGCGCGATGCCGTTGACCCGTATTAAGGTGACCATCATGACAGACCCAAACGTTGTGATCGACGCCAAGAATATCGCCGTGCGCTTCAAAGTCATGGGCGGCGAGATTGAGGCGGTAAAGGACGTGTCCTTTACCCTGCACAGGGGCCAAACCATTGCGCTGGTCGGTGAAAGCGGGTCGGGCAAGTCGGTGACGGCGCGGGCCGTGATGCGGTTGTTGTCAAAACGCGCACGGGTGTCGGAAGGCACGTCAATCCTGTACGATGGCAAGGATATGGCGCGCCTGCCGCAAAGCCAGATGCGCTTTTTGCGCGGCAATCGGCTGTCGATGATCTTTCAAGAGCCGATGTCGTCGCTAAACCCCGTCTACAAAATCGGCACCCAATTGGCCGAAGTGCTGCGCATTCACAATAAGATCAGCAAAGCCGCCGCTTGGGCGCGCGCGATAGAGCTGTTGGCCGAAGTGCAAATCCCCGATCCCGAGGCGCGCATCAACCAATACCCCCACCAGCTTTCGGGCGGCCAGCGCCAGCGCGTGATGATCGCCATGGCCTTGGCCAACACCCCCGATGTGCTGATCGCCGACGAACCCACCACGGCCCTTGATGTGACGGTTCAGGCTGAAATCTTGAACCTGATCAAGGCGCTTAAGGCCAAAACTGGCATGGCGGTGATCTTGATCACCCATGACCTAACAGTCGTTCGGCAATTCGCCGACCATGTCTATGTCATGCAGCACGGGGTGGTGCGCGAACAGGGCGCAACCGAACAAGTGTTCACAAACCCGCAGCACCCCTACACCAAACGCCTGCTGGGGGCCGAACCCAAGGGGCAGGCCAACGCTTTGGAGGTGGGCCAAGACACCGTTTTGTCCGGCAAAGATGTGCGCGTGACCTATACCTTGCGCAAAGGCGGGGTGTTTCGCGGCACCTATTCGCAACTGCAAGCCGTTGATGGCCTGTCGCTGACGCTGAAGCGCGGCGAAACCTTGGGGCTGGTGGGCGAAAGCGGGTCGGGCAAAACCACCTTTGGCCAAGCTTTGCTGCGCTTGAACACGCTGAACGGCGGCGAGGTGTCCTTTCTGGGCGAGCGGATTGAAACCCACACCCGCGCGCAGATGAAACCGCTGCGCAGCCGGATGCAGATTGTGTTTCAAGACCCTTTCGCCAGCCTGAACCCCCGCATGTCGGTGCGCCAGATCATTGAAGAGGGGTTGATTGTGAATGGCATTGGCGCGGGCTCCAAAGACCGCCTTGCCCGTGTGCAACAAGCGCTGCGCGATGCTGGCATGCCTGACACGATCTTGAACCGCTTCCCGCACGAATTTTCGGGCGGTCAGCGGCAGCGTTTGGCGATAGCGCGCGCCATCGCGCTTGAACCGGAATTTATCTTGCTTGATGAACCGACCTCGGCGCTTGATCTGTCGGTGCAAGCCCAGATCATTGACCTGCTGCGCCAATTGCAGCGCGATCGGGGGCTGTCTTATGTGTTCATCAGCCACGATCTGAAAGTGGTGCGCGCTTTGTGCCATCGGGTGATCGTGATGCAAAACGGCAAGATCGTCGAACAGGGCCCTGTCCAAGACGTGTTGGAGCGCCCCACGACCGATTACACCAAGCGACTGGTGCGCGCGGCCTTTGAGATTGCAACATAATGGCCCGCTTTTCCCCTTCCACAGAACGCCTTAGCGTTCCAACTGCTATGAAAAGATAAGGACATCCCATGGCCAAACCCATTGTCACCTTTATCGGTGCTGGCTCTAGCGTCTTCACCAAGAATATCGCGGGCGATATTCTTAGCCGTCCGGCCTTGGCACAGGCAGAGATACGCCTGATGGACATCAACGCCGAACGCTTGGCAGAATCGGAAATCATCGTTGGCAAAATGGCCGCGACTTTGGGCGGCAAGGCCACGGTGAAAACCTATTCCAACCAGCGCGCGGCCTTGGCGGGGACAGATTTTGTCGTGTGCTGTTTTCAAGTGGGCGGCTATGATCCTTGCACCATCACCGACTTTGAAGTGCCCAAAAAGTTCGGCCTGCGCCAAACCATCGCCGACACTTTGGGCATTGGCGGCATCATGCGCGGCATTCGCACTGTGCCGGCCCTGTGGTCGATCTGCGAAGACATGATGCAGGTCGCCCCCGATGCGATCATGATGCAATATGTCAACCCGATGGCGATCAACACATGGTCGATTGCCGCGAAATATCCGGCGATCAAACAGGTCGGCCTGTGCCATTCGGTGCAAGGCACGGCGTGGGAATTGGCCCGCGATCTGGACATTCCGGTCGAAGACATCCGCTACCGCGCGGGCGGCATCAACCACATGGCCTTCTACCTTTCCTTTGAACATCGGCAAGCCGATGGGTCGTATAAGAACCTCTACCCCGATCTGGTCAAAGGCTACCGCGAGGGGCGCTTCCCGAAGCCCAGCCACTGGAACCCGCGCTGCCCCAACAAGGTGCGCTACGAAATGCTCACCCGCCTTGGCTATTTCGTCACAGAAAGCAGCGAGCATTTTGCCGAATACACGCCTTGGTTCATCAAACGCGACAGGCCCGATCTGATCGAAAAGTTCGGCATTCCGCTTGATGAATACCCCAAGCGCTGCATCGAACAAATCGCGCGTTGGAAGAAAGAGGCCACCACCCTGAAAGAGGCCAATACGATCGAGGTGAAAGAAAGCCACGAATACGCCAGCCAAATCGTGAATTCGGTTGTCACGGGCGAGCCTTCGGTGATTTACGGCAACCATGGCAACAAGGGCTATATCCCCCAACTGCCCGATGGCTGCGCGGTCGAGGTGCCAACTTTGGTCGATCACATGGGCCTGCAACCCACCGTGGTGCGCGATATTCCACCGCAATTGATTGCGCTGATGCGCACCAACATCAACGTGCAAGACCTGACGGTTCAGGCCCTGCTGACCGAAAACCCCGAACACATCTACCACGCCGCCATGCTTGATCCCCACACGGGGGCAGAGCTTGATCTGCAACAAATCTGGGATCTGACCCATGATTTGCTGGTAGCGCATGGCAACTGGCTGCCCGAATGGGCGCGGCCCAAGACGTCTAAGGTCGCCTAATGGCACCGCGGCATCTGGTTATCGTCGGGGGCGGTACGGCCGGTTGGCTGGCCGCCCTGATGCTGGCCGATGTCGCCGCACGCAAGCGCTGGGGCACCAAGGTTACGGTGGTTGAATCGTCCAAGATCGGTACGATTGGCGTGGGTGAAGGGTCAACGGCGGTGTTTCGCCAAATGCTCAAACACTTCGCCTTGGACGAGGCAGAGTTTCTGCGCGAAACGGGGGCCACGATCAAATACGCCATCCGCCACCGCGATTGGCGGCGGGTTGGGCACAGCTATGACGGGCCGATTGATGACCCCTCACTGCTCACCCCCGGTGTGCCGTTGGACACCTACGCCGTGGCCGCAGGTCGCCCCGTGGCCGAGGCGCATTTGTTTCAGCACCTGCTAAACGCCAACCGCGCCCCCGTGGCGCTGAAGGATGGCCGCTCCATTCCCGCTGGCCCCTTTCACCACGCCTTCCACTTCGATCAGGCCCGCGCCGGCGCGTGGCTGCGCAAAAAGGCCAAGGGCATTGCGGTGATCGACGATCAGGTGAAGGGCGTTGAAAAGGGCGAAGGGGGCATCACAGCACTGTCCCTTGAAAGTGGCGCGCGGGTGGAAGGGGATTTCTTCCTTGATTGCACCGGCTTTCGCCGCATTTTGATCAGCGATTTGGGGGCGGACTGGATCAGCTATGCGAACATGCTGCCCGTCAACCGCGCCATGCCCTTTTGGGTTGATCTGAAAGAGGGTGCCGAAATTGCCCCCTGCACCAGTGCTTGGGCGCAAAAGAACGGCTGGATTTGGCAAATTCCCACCCAAGACCGCTACGGGATGGGCTATGTCTACTCTGATGCCCACACCACGCCTGACCAAGCCAAGGCCGAGGTGGAAGCCGCCTTGGGGCACGAAATCCATCCGCGCAACGATATTGCTATCAACGCAGGTCGCCTAAAGTCGGCATGGCTTGGCAATTGCGTGGCCTTGGGCCTATCGTCAAGCTTTCTGGAACCGCTAGAGGCGACCTCTATCCACGGCACGATTGTGCAACTGATGTTGCTGGCCGAATGGCTAGACGCGCCGCAGGGCGAGGCGCTGTATAACCAAGCCGTCGCCCGTCAGGTTGATGACTTTCGCGATTTCATCCGGTTTCACTATGTCAGCGAACGGCGCGATTCCGATTTCTGGCGCGATGTTGCGGCCACCCATCCTGACTTTGTACGCGACAGGCTGGCCCTATGGCAAACCCGCCTGCCACAGGGGGCAGACTTTGATCCCTTCCCCTTGGGCCTGCCACATTTGCAAGGCCAGCTTTACACGCCCGTCTTGGATGGGTTGGGCTTGCTGAACCGCGCCGCCGCCCAAGCCGCGATGCAATCGACCCCCGCGCTGCGCGATAAAGCCCGCGCTGCCCATGCAAGCCTAGTGCGCGATTACACCCGCGCCGCCCACCACTGCGCCCCGCACCGCGCCTGGCTGTCGGGGTTACAGTGATGCGTGGCGGTTTAAGGTTTCTGCGTCTCGCTCAATCCCCAATACCTAGACTTTCCCCAACATCAGGCGGTCGGCCCGCAGGCGGCCAAGGAGGATCACATGGCGTTTAAGATCACAATTATCGGCGCAGGCTCTGTCGGGTTTACCAAAAAGCTGTGCCAAGACATTTTGAAAGTGCCCGAGTTTGAAGATGTTGAAATCGCCCTGACCGATATCAACGCCCATAATCTGGATATGATCGCGCAGATCATCCGGCGGATTGTTTCCGTGAACGGGCTAAAAACCCGTGTCACCGCCACCACCGACCGCCGCCGCGCGCTGGAAGGCGCACGCTATGTGATGAACGTGGTGCGCATCGGCGGGCTAGAGGCGTTTGCCACCGACATCGCCATTCCGCTGAAATACGGCGTGGATCAATGCGTCGGCGATACGATTTGCGCAGGTGGCATCCTTTACGCGCAGCGCGGCATCCATGCCATGCTGGAATTCTGCCAAGACATCCGCGAGGTCTGCGAGCCGGGTGCATTGTTGCTAAACTATGCCAACCCTATGGCGATGATGACATGGGCAGCCATCGACCACGGCAAGGTCAACACCGTGGGCCTGTGCCACGGCGTGCAAAACGGCCACCGCCAGATCAGCCGCGCCTTGGGCGTACCGATGGAAGAAACCGACATCATCTGTTCAGGCATCAACCACCAAACGTGGTACCTTGATATCCGCCACAACGGCCGCAAAGTAACACGCCAAGAGCTGACCGATGCGTTTGAAGCGCATCCTGTCTTTTCCAAGCAGGAAAAAGTGCGCATCGACGTGCTCAAACGGTTTGGCTATTATTCAACCGAAAGCAACGGGCACCTGTCGGAATATCTGCCGTGGTACAGAAAGCGGCCTGACCAGATCATGGACTGGATCAGCATGGATGAATGGATTCACGGCGAAACCGGCGGCTATCTGCGCTATTCAACCGAAAACCGGAATTGGTTCGAAGAAGACTTCCCCAAGTTTCTGGATGAGGCGGGCGGGCAACTGTCGGACTATGCTCGCACCGATGAACACGCCAGCCACATTCTGGAAGGCTTGGAAACGGGGCGCACCTATCGGGGGCACTTTAACGTCAAGAACGGCGGCATCATTCGCAACCTGCCCGCCGATTGCATCATTGAAAGCCCCGGTTTTGTTGACCGTTTCGGGATTAACATGGTCGAAGGCATCACCCTGCCCGACGCCTGTGCCGCCACCTGCATGGCCAGCGTGAACGTGCAGCGCATGGGCATGAAGGCGGCCATCACAGGGGATGTGGAATTGCTAAAGCAATCGGTGCTGCACGACCCGCTGGTGGGGGCGATTTGTACGCCCGAAGAAGTGTGGCAAATGGTCGATGAAATGCTGGTGGCCCAAGCCGCTTGGCTGCCACAATACGCCCATGCCATCCCCGAGGCTCAGAAACGCCTCGAAAATCCTAAGGTAAAGACCCGTGACTGGGACGGGGCTGCACGGCTGGATGTGCGTTCGGTCGAAGTGCTGCGCGACATTCAGGCCAAAAAGAAAGCGTCAGAGGGGCACGGATTGGGCACCAAGGTGATGGGGTAAGCGCAGCTCGTAAGGCGGGGGGCCGCCCCCCCGCGCCCCGCGCTAAATAGCTGCGCCAAGATGAAAATACCTTCGCTCGTTACTTTGACCATGGCGCAAGGGGCCGCATTGGGCACCATCGGCCTTGCGGTCAAAACTCATCGCCATATATACACCGCCACAACGAACTTGCCCGCGCCAATTCCCGAAAGGACGTTTCGTAACCGTGGCCATATGCGCATCTTCTCTCTTGCAGAAAAAAGCCTGTTCAACCCATGGGCGAGCTTTCTCAAAATACGCGCTTGCTATGATCGAATGCAGCGAAATTCATATAATGAAGTCAGGTACTTAGTTTGACTGAAAACGTACTCCACATCATCGGCGGCGGCATGGCCGGATCTGAAGCGGCTTGGCAAGCGGCTGAAGGGGGCGTGCGGATTGTTATTCACGAAATGCGCCCCGCTAAGGGCACTTTTGCGCACCGCTCTGGCGATTTTGCGGAAATGGTTTGCTCGAATTCCTTCCGCTCGGATGACAGCGAGCAGAATGCCGTTGGCCTGCTGCATTGGGAAATGCGCGCGGCCAATGGCTTGATCCTGCAAGCCGCCGAAGCGCACCGCTTGCCCGCTGGGGGCGCTTTGGCCGTTGACCGTGACCCCTTCGCCGCCTTTGTCACCGCCAAGCTGAAAAGCCATCCGCTGGTGTCGGTGTCTTACGAGGAAGTCACCGACCTGCCCACAGACGGCCAATGGATCATCGCCACCGGCCCGCTGACCTCTACCGCGTTGGCCCACTCCATCCGCGCCCATACCAATGCCGAAGCCTTGGCGTTTTTTGATGCGATTGCCCCCATCGTTTATGCCGAAAGCGTGGATATGTCGGTCGCTTGGATGCAGTCGCGCTATGACAAGGGCGAAACGCTCGAAGAGCAAACCGCCTATATGAACTGCCCGATGGATAAGGCGCAGTATGACGCCTTTATCGCAGCCCTTCTTGCGGCGGAAAAAACCGAATTCCGCCCCGAAGAGGCCGCCAGCTATTTTGACGGCTGCCTGCCCATCGAAGTGATGGCCGAGCGCGGCCCCCAAACCCTGCGCTTTGGCCCGATGAAGCCGGTGGGGCTGACCAATCCGCACAACCCGCAAAAGCCCTATGCCGTGGTGCAACTGCGCCGAGATAACAAGCTTGGCACGCTGTATAACATCGTGGGCTTTCAGACCAAGATGAAATACGGCGCGCAACTGGCTGTTTTCAAGATGATACCGGGGCTTGAGAATGCCTCTTTCGCCCGCTTGGGCGGCATTCACCGCAACACCTTCATCAACTCGCCCACCTTGCTTGATGACCAGATGCGCCTGAAATCGCGGCCCAACATCCGCTTTGCGGGGCAGATTACGGGGGTTGAGGGCTATGTGGAAAGTGCGGCTATGGGCCTGGTTGCCGGGCGGATGGCGGCTGCAGAGATGCAGGGCAAGCTGATCACCGCCCCCCCGCCCGACACCGCCATGGGCGCGCTTATCACCCATATCACCGGCGGGGCCGAGGCGAAGACCTTCCAGCCGATGAACGTGAATTTCGGCCTGTTCCCCCCGATTGACGCGCGCGGCGGGCGCAAGGGGCGCAAAGACCGCTACAAGGCCTATACTGATCGGGCCAAAGAGTCTTTCACCCAATGGCTAGGGTAACGCGCTTTGCACCCTCGCCCACCGGCCCTTTGCATCTGGGCCATGCCTATGCAGCACTGATTGCCGCAGCACGAGGCGACAGGTTTCTGGTGCGGATCGAAGACATCGACCGCACCCGCTGCAAGCCAGAGTACGAGGCGCAGATTTTCGACGATCTACATTGGCTGGGCCTGACGTGGGAACAGCCCGTGATGCGCCAATCTGCCCGCCAAGGGGCCTATGATGCGGCTTTGGCCCAGCTTGCAGCGCAGGGCCTGACCTATCATTGCACCTGCACCCGCGCTGACATCCGCGCCGCGCTGTCTGCTCCGCAAGAAGGGGTCGATGGGCCGATCTATCCGGGCACCTGCAGGGATGCCAATCACCAAAGCGGCGCGGTAAGGTTGAACATGGCCAAAGCGGTGCAAATTCTGCCCGACCTCAGCTTTACCGAAACCGCCACAAATCCCGCCACTTACAAGATCAACCCCGCCCAACTGATCGGCTCCAGCGGCGATGTGATCTTGTCGCGCCGCGATATCGGGGTGGCCTATCATCTGGCCGTGGTGGTCGATGACGCAGCGCAGGGTGTTACCGAGGTGACGCGCGGCCAAGACCTGTTCGCAGCCACCCCCTTGCAGGTCGCCTTGCAACACCTGCTAGGCTTGCCCACCCCCGCCTATCACCACCACGCCCTGATCCGCGACGATCAGGGCAAAAGGCTTGCCAAGCGCGATGATGCCCGCGCTTTGGCCAAGTATCGGGCAGAGGGCGCAACCCCCGCCGACATCAAACGAATGATCGGCCTTTAGGGCTTCTTCGGCCCATCCAAATGCTTGCGCAGGCGCGAGGGCGTGTTGAACTTGGGGTTCTTGAACGGGTTCTTGTCGCCTTGTGAACGCAAGGTCACGCGAATGGGCGTGCCGGGCATATCAAAATGCTCACGCAATCCGTTCACCAGATAGCGGCGGTAGCTGTCGGGCATATCCTCGGGGTGCGAACACATCACGATAAATCCCGGCGGGCGGGTTTTGACCTGCGTCATATAGCGCATCCGAATGCGCTTGCCGCCGGGGGCTGGCGGGGGGTGCGCTTCGGTCATAGCGCCCAGCCATGTGTTCAGGCGGGCGGTGGGCACGCGGCGGTTCCACACCTCATGCGCTTTGAGGATCGCTTCGTGCAAACGATCCATCCCGCGGCCCGTTTTGCCCGAGATGGTTACCAAAGGCGCGCCGCGCAACTGGGGCAGCAGGCGTTCGAACATCTCTTTCAGTTCGGCCAGCTTTTCTTGCTTTTCGTCTTCCAGATCCCATTTGTTGATCGCAACCACAACCGCGCGCCCTTCGGTTTCGGCAAAGTCGCAGATCCGCAAGTCTTGGGTTTCAAACGGAATTTCTACGTCCAGCAGCACAACCACCACTTCGGCAAAGCGTACCGCGCGCAGGCCATCGGCGACAGACAGCTTTTCAAGCTTTTCCACCACCTTGCCCTTTTTGCGCATCCCCGCTGTGTCAAAAATACGGGTCGGCGTGCCGCGCCATTCGGTTTTCACCGAAATCGCATCGCGGGTGATACCGGCTTCGGGGCCAGTTAGCAGGCGGTCATAGCCTAAAATCGTGTTGATCAGCGTCGATTTACCCGCATTCGGGCGGCCAATCACGGCGATTTGCAGCGGTTTGTCGATGGAAGGCCGCCAAGTCACATCGTCGGCTTCAAGCTCGGCTTCTTCTTCAGAAATATCGACATCTACCACAGGCGCATCAGCCTCGGCACGGGCGGCGAAAAGCTCTTCGTAAGGCTTTAAGGCGTTGTAAAGATCGTCGATCCCTTCGCCATGCTCGGCCGAAAGGCGGATCGGTTCGCCAAGGCCAAGGCTCCACCCTTCCAGCGCGCCCGCATCGCCCGCTTTGCCTTCGGCCTTATTCACGCCCAAGATCACCTTGGCACCCTTTTTGCGCAGGATGTCGGCAAAGGTTTCGTCTGAAGGGGTCACCCCCACCCGCCCGTCGATCAGAAACAGGCTGACATCGGCCATATCCACGGCGCGTTCGGTCAGGCGGCGCATACGGCCTTGCAGGCTGTCGTCGGTGATTTCTTCCAAGCCTGCCGTGTCGATCACGGTAAAGCGCAGGTCAAACAGTTTGGCGTCGCCTTCGCGCAAATCGCGCGTCACACCGGGTTGGTCATCGACCAATGCCAGTTTGCGGCCCACAAGCCGGTTGAACAGGGTCGACTTGCCCACATTCGGGCGGCCCACGATGGCGAGGGTAAAGCTCATTGACGCTCCTTGCGTTCGCAAGCGGTTCGCTTACACCCAACGCCTGTCAGCGGAAAGCCAGAAGTTGGCCCTTGGTGTTCACGATGAAAAGCAAGCCCTGTGCCAAGGCAGGCGGGGTAGCAGCACCTCCGGGCAAGGGCACTTGGGCGGCAAGGCTGCCGTCGGTGGGGTTAAAGAAGCGCAACTGCCCATCAGAGGAGCCGACAACGATATGCCCCCCCGCCAAAACAGGGCCGAAACTGGCGGTGATCTTCATCAGCTTTTTGGCCTTGGTCTTGGTGAAATAAGGCAAATCCACCGCCCAGATGGTTTGCCCATCGCGCGCGCTTAGGCGCACAAGGCGGCCTTCGTCATTGGCAACAAAGACCGACCCGCCCACAACCAAGGGCGGGTTCAAAGCGCCTTCGCCAGCGGTCCAGATCGTTTCGCCCGTCGCCTGCGCGAAGGCCCCCGTTTGCCCCGCCTCGGTGCCTGCATAAACCACGCCGCCCGTCATGACCGGATCGCCCGTCACATCGCCCGAGGTGGCATAGGCCCGCCCCAAGCGTTTGCCCGACACCGCCGAAGACCAAACCGCCGTGCCCGTGCCCGCATCAACCGCCAGCAAAATGCCCGACGAGAAGGGAAAGACAACCATATTGCCATCCACCGCAGGCGAGGCCCCCGCTTCAAAGCGGAAGGGTTCGACGTTGCTGGCCCCCGTGGCCTGCCAAACAATGCGCCCACTGGCCGCGTTCAGCGCCCAAGCGGTGCCATCCGCCCCCACCACATAAACAACATTGCCAGAAACTGCCGGCGCACCCGTGGGCATAGCGCCCAAGCGTTGGCGCCACAGCACGGAACCGTCGGCGGCATTCAGCGCAATCGTCTCGCCGTAGCCGGTGGTTGCATAAATGCGCGCGCCGTCAGCGGCCAAGCCACCGCCCGAAACGCCGCCGCCATTGTCAAACGTCGCCGTCAGATCGGCGTGCCACAGCTTGGCCCCTTGAACCGAAACGGCCGTCACACCCGACAGCGCATCCATCACAAAAACCGCACCACCCGACACGACAGGGGCGGCACTGATACGGTTCTTTTTGGACTCACCCGCGCCAATCGCCACGCTCCACACCAGTTGCGGCGCAGCACTTAGCGCGCCGTGCGGGCCGCTGTGGCGCACCGAACCGCCGCGCTGCGGCCAATCGGCGTTGGCGACAGCAGCGGGCAAAGCGATGGGCGCTGTTTGGTTGGGCGCGCGGTCTGGCGGGGCCACCGGATCAGGCTGGCCTTCAACCGGAATCGAATCTGCCAATGGCGCGCGCACAGGAAAGCGCGTGCCCGACAAGATCACATCCTTGTTGCACGCGCTCAGCGCAACACTTGCCACCAGCGCCATCAGCGCCGCTTTGCCCAATGCACCCTTGCTTTGCTTTGCCGCGTGACGGTTCGTCATAACCTATACCTCAACCCTGAGAGGGAGCAGCAGGATCTGCCGCTGGTTTTGCTTCGGGCACTTTGCCGCCCAAGGCCGTAATCACCATGCCAAGGCGTTGGCGCATCCCCGCAGGCGCTTCTTGATCTTGCACCAGCGTGATCAGGGCGGCCAAAGCCTCATCCTTTTTGCCGTCTTCTAGCAAAAGATAGGCCAGTTGTTCTTCCGCCAAGACCCGCATCGGGCGACCAGCAACATCAACACCCGTTAAAGCGGTGCGACGATCCGCCAAGGGTTGATCTTTGCCCGCAATCGCCACGCGCTTGATCAGCGCCAAGTCACGGTAAATCTGCGGGCGGGCGGTGTCTGCCATCAAAGCATCCAAAGCGGCCAAGGCGGCGGCTTTGTCTTTTTGAGGGTTTGACGCTTGCAGCAAAGCCAACAGCGCTGTCTGGTCGCCGTCAGCCTGTATCGCAGCCAAAGCCGCCGTGCGTTCGGCAGGATCGGTCTTTTCGGCAGCCGCCATCAGCGCATCGCCAAAGCGTTCCGCGCGCGCAGCACTTTGCGACTTTTGCCATTCGCTAAAACCCGCACCGCCGACAACCAGCAGCACCACCACAACACCGATCCAGCCATATTTGCGAAAGGCGGCATAAAGCCGATCGCTGCGAACGGCGTCGGTGACTTCGTCGACGAAACTGTCTGGGGTGCTCATGCGGCCTCCTGCTTTTATTCAGTCTTACACGCTTAGGGCCAAGGGGGACAAGCCCTGCCCTAAGGCGCTATTGTGCCGCAGACCTTGCGGCCTTGGCTTCGGCTTGGGCCTGCATTTCTTCGGCGGATTGGCGTTCCCACATGGCCGTGTAGCGCCCGCCAAGGGCCAACAACTGCTCATGCGTGCCCTCTTCGCGCACCAAACCGTCTTCCAGCACCAAGATCAGGTCGGAATCGGCGATGGTTGACAGGCGGTGGGCAATGGTGATCACCGACCGGCCCTGCCCCATCAGTTGCAGACTGTCTTGAATGTCACGTTCAGTTTGCGTGTCTAAGGCCGAGGTCGCCTCATCCAGCACCAAAATCGGCGGGTTTTTCAGCAAGGTGCGCGCAATGCCGACACGCTGCTTTTCGCCGCCTGACAGTTTCAAACCGCGCTCGCCCACTTTGGCGTCGTAACCATCGGGCAGCGACAGGATAAAGTCGTGGATCTTGGCAGCTTTGGCAGCTGCCTCGACCGCTTCGCGCGGCGCATCGGGGTTGCCGTAGGCGATGTTGTAATAGACCGTGTCGTTAAACAGCACGGTGTCTTGCGGCACGACCCCGATAGATTGGTGCAGGCTGGTTTGCGTGACAGAGCGGATATCCTGCCCGTCAATTTTAATCGACCCACCCGTGACTTCGTAAAAGCGAAACAAAAGTCGACCGATGGTCGATTTGCCAGAGCCCGAGGGGCCGACCAGCGCAATCTTCTGCCCCGGCCCAACGCGCAAAGAAATGCCCTTTAAAATCGGGCGATTGGCATCGTAAGCGAAGGTGACATTGTCAAACACCACCTCGCCCTTGGGCACCTTTAGATCGGGCGCATTCGGCGCATCGGTGATTTCAGCGGGTTGCGACAACAGCCCAAACATCTCCCCCATATCCACCAAAGCTTGGCGAATTTCGCGGTAAACCGTGCCCAAAAAGCCCAAAGGCAGGGTGATTTGCATCATGTAAGCGTTGACCATGACAAAATCGCCCACGGTAAACTTGCCCTGCTGCACCCCGATGGCCGACATAACCATGACAATGATCAGGCCAATCGTGATGATCACGTTCTGCCCGATGTTCAGGATCGACAGCGATTGCCCCGTGCGCACGGCAAAGCCTTCATAGGCCTGCATGGCGCGGTCGTAGCGGGCGGCTTCGCGCGCTTCAGCGTTGAAATATTTGACGGTTTCATAGTTCAAAAGCGAATCGATGGCCTTTTGGTTGGCATCGGTGTCTTGGTCATTCATCGCGCGGCGGATCTGCACGCGCCATTCGGTGACTTTAAACGTATAGGTCACATACAGCGTGATCGTGACCAACACGACGACCATGTACAGCCAGCCGAAATAGGCGGCGAAGATGACCGAGACCATGATCAGTTCCAAGATCAGCGGAATGATCGAAAACAGCATAAAGCGCAAAAGGAAATCAACGCCCTTCACCCCGCGCTCGATCACGCGGCTTAGGCCCCCCGTTTTGCGCGTGATGTGATAGCGCAACGACAAGCGGTGAATGTGGGTGAAAGTTTCAAACGCCAGTTTGCGCAAAGCCCTTTGGCCCACGCGCACAAAAACCCAATCGCGCATCTCACCGAAAAACACCGTGCCCATGCGCGCCAACCCGTAAGCCACCGTCAGCCCGACCGCGCCCAAAAGCAGCGCTGATCCGACATCGGTGCCCGAATGGCTGGTCAGCGCATCAACCGCCTTTTTGTACAGATAGGGCGTGCAGACGGAAACGATCTTAGACACAAACAGCAAGATCAGCGCGAAAACGACGCGCTGTTTCACCCAAAGCTCGCCCTTGGGCCACAAATAGGGCGCGATGCGCTTCATGGTTTGCCAACCGTTTGCAGGCGATTTGGCAATGTCGGCGGTGGTGGCGGTTCTGGTCAGGCTGCGCATCAAATGTCCCATGGGAAGTCGTGGCGGAGCGTTCCGCTGGCTTTGGCAGACTTGGGACAGGACGCAGGATAAGTAAAGGCCCCGACGCAGGGTTTTCCTGCGCCGGCCGCGTCATAAACGCGTGTTCAGCCTTAGTTTTGCGGCAAGGTAAAGACTTGACCCGGATAGATCAGGTCGGGATTTTTGATCTTGTCTTTGTTGGCTTCGTAAACCTGCACATACATAACACCGTCACCCAACTGGCGTTTGGCGATGCCCCACAACGTAAAGCCCGGCTGCACCGTCACGGTCACCGAAGCAGGCGTGACCGAAGCGGCTGGCGCTGTGGCTTGCGTTGCGTCGGCAGCTTCGGTCGGGGTGGCCAGCGTTGCGGCATCGGCACTTGCCTGCGCGGTGGTGTCGGGTGCGGTTGTGTCTGGCGTTGCTGTGGCGCTTGCCGCCGGTTCGGTTGCTGGGGCGTCGGTGGCTGGTGCGTCGGTGGCAGGTGCTGTTGCTGTCGTATCCGCTGCCGAAGCTTCTGCCGCAGCAACCGCCGTGCCACTGGCTGCGGCCAAATCCTGAGGTGTTTCGCGCTTGAACGGCGTTTCGTAGCGCGAGGCGACTTTGCCCGCCCCATCCACTTCGTCAACCCGCAGGGTATAGACCTTGGGTTCAATGCCAGTTTGGGTCAGGTTCCATGTGCCATCTGCGCCCACGGTGGCAGGGTCGCCCAAGGGCGCGTTGTCAAGGTACAGGCGAATGAAGTTGCCCGCCGTGCCGCGCCCGCCGAATTGCACCGTGTCGGGGGTGGGATAAGCGATGGTGTCGATGGTGACATTGGCGGCCACTTCGGCTGCGACATTGGTGTCGGTTTGCAGAACCTTGGCACCTTGGTCATTGATGGCAAGCGCCGTCGTGCCGGTTTGCGGCGTGGTTTCAGCGGTCGCAGTTTCAGCCGAGGCAGTTTCAGCCGCAACTGGCGCAGCGGTGGTTGCGGCCAATGCAACCGAGGTTTGCGATTGCACCTTGGTGCCATCGGCCAAGGTGGCGGTCATCGTCATCAAGCGCCCTGCGCCAGCGGGGGGCAGATCGAACATCGCCACAAACTTGCCGCTCTCATCGGCGGTGGCGGTCGCCACTTCGGCCCCATCGACCAGCAGCGACACCTGCGCGCCCGCAGCCACTTGGCCTGCGACCACGGCAGCGCCGTTGGGATCAAGGCGCACCACGTCGAACGTGGGCGAAACGGCTGCGGCAGGTGCTGGCGTCGTTGCGGCGGGTGCTGTCTGTGTCGCAGCTGGTTGTGGTGTTGCCGCAGGCACTGGTTGTGGTGTTGCCACAGGCGCTGGTTCAGTTGCCGCAGGCGCTGGTTCGGTGGCCGCAGGCGCTGGTTCAGTTGCCGTCTCGGCAGCGGGCGGCTGGTCAGCGGCCTTGTTCTTCACGACCTCATAGCCCACAACGCTGACCAAGATCGCCACAATCGCAGCCACCGTCAACTTTGTGCCCAAGTCGTAGCTTTTCGAATCCGCCATTCCGTCCCCCGCAAAGCGTGTCTTGTCGCGGGCCATTTCACGTCTGCCCGACTTTCCTTTCGCCACAATCCCCGTTATCTTGCCCAAAGCAACTGCTTTTGAAAGATTTTTCCCATATGTCGCCCCAAGAGCCCCATTCCAGCGCCAATTCCCGATCACTTTGCGTGTTTTGCGGCGCAAAAATGGGAACAAACCCAGCACATCGCCAAGCGGCCTTTGCCACGGGCAAGGCCATTGCCAAGGCTGGTTGGCGGCTGGTCTACGGCGCGGGCGATGTGGGATTGATGGGCGAAGTGGCGCGCGGCGCGAAAGCCTCGGGGGCTGCGACCTTTGGCGTGATCCCGACACACCTTTTGGCCAAGGAAGTTGGCAAGCGCGATTTGACCACCTTTGTCATCACCGAAACGATGCACGAACGCAAAAAGGTGATGTTCATGAACGCCGATGCCATTGCCCTTTTGCCGGGTGGCGCGGGATCATTGGATGAGTTCTTCGAGGTGCTCACTTGGGCCCAAATCGGCCTGCACCGCCGCCCGATTTGGGTGATTGATATTGACGGCTATTGGCAACCCTTGCTGGCGCTGATGGATCATATCATTGCCCAAGGCTTCGCCGATGCCAGCCTGCGCGATCTGTTCAGCGTGCTCGACGGGGTGGATGCGCTGCAAGCGGCGATGGCTGCGGCCTAAGCGTTTCAGGCAAGGCTGATTCAAGCGGAAATCAGCGCCGACCAAGGGTGTAGCAGGCGATGGCCGCCCAGACGAGGGCAAGGGCCACGGCGTGCCAAATCGTGACGGCTTCGTGCAAGATCAGCCAAGCCGACAAAAATTGCAGCGTGGGGTTCAGGTATTGCGTCAGGCCCGATGTGGCGAGTTTCACCCGCTGCGCGCCGTAAGAGAACAGCATCAACGGCCCACCGCTTAAGGGGCCTGCCAAGGGCAAAAGCGCTGTGTGATACAGATCGCGGCCAAACCAGCCCCGCCCTGTTGCGCCCAGCCATAACAGCAGTGCCACCATGGGGGGGGCGATGATCAACACCTCAACCAGAACCGAGATCATGGCCGAACCTGCGATCCGTTTCTTGGCGGCAGAGTAGAAGGCAAAGCTGACCGCTAAGGCCAAGGCGACCATCGGGGCCACCCCAAGGCCCCATGTCAGGCTTGCCACAGCCAAGGCGGCCAAGCCGATTGCCACCGCTTGCAGCCCCCGCAGCGCTTCTTTGAAAAGCACCACGCCCAGCAGGGCCGAGACGAGCGGGTAGATGTAATAGCCCAAAGACGCCTCGACCGCGCGGTCAGCGGTGATGGCCCAGATGAACAGATACCAGTTAAAGGCGATAAACGCCGCCGCCGCCAGAATGTTCCAACGATCACGCCCCGTGACCAAAGCGCGCACTTCGCCCCAGCGGCGGGTCAGCGTTGCCACAAGGCCAAACATCACCGCCGTCCAGATCGTGCGATGGGCCATCATCTCGAAAGAGCCTACTTCGGACAGCGCGTGGTAATACAGCGGCGCAAAGCCCCAGATCGAACAGGCCAAAATAATCGCGGCCACGCCTTTTTGTGCTTGCGTCATAAGGGGGCCTTTGGGTCATGAAAAAGGCTTGCCGAACCTGTCGGCAAGCCTTGATTTATACAGGTTTATCCGCGCCTTACAGCTTGGAAGCCACAGCTTCCCAATCCACCAGCTTGTCAAGGAAGTTGGCGATATAGGCGGGGCGCTTGTTGCGGAAATCAATGTAGTAAGAATGTTCCCACACATCGCAGCCCAGCAAAGCTTTTTGGCCAAAGCACAAGGGGTTCACGCCGTTTTCGGTCTTGGTGACTTTCAAAGCGCCCGAAGCGTCTTTGACCAGCCATGCCCAGCCCGAGCCAAACTGGCCCGCACCTGCGGCGGCGAAGTCTTCTTTGAACTTGGCAACCGAACCAAACGACTCAACAAGCGCCTTTTCCAAAGCCCCCGGCATCGTCTTGCCGTTCGGCCCCATCACTTCCCAAAACAGGTTGTGGTTCCAGTGCTGCGAGGCGTTGTTAAACAGCCCGCTTTGCGCCACAGCACCCGCCGCATAGGTGCCTTTGACGACGTCTTCCAGCGACTTGGCTTCCCACTCGGTGCCAGCAATCAGCTTGTTGCCATTGTCGACATAGGCTTTGTGGTGCAGGTCGTGGTGAAATTCGAGCGTTTCTTTCGACATGCCCAAAGCGGCCAGCGCGTCGTGGGCATAGGGCAGATCGGGAAGGGTGAAAGCCATGGGCTACTCCTGTGTGTGTTCGCGATTGTTTGTCTTGGCGCGTAATAAGGGGCCGCGACTGCGGAAGGTCAAGGGTTCATAGGGCCTGCGCGGCAGATCGTCGTTAAGCCAGATCAGTGCCTAGTCCTTTCAGACCAGCTCAGAGCCGGACGTGGCCGAATGGCTTAACAACCCCATCATATAGCCCGCGACAGAGCGGAAGCAGACCAGCGTATAGCCCTGCCCGTCTTTCCAGAACGCCGCCGCCACTTGGGCTGCGCGCGAACGGCGCAACTCGCCCACAGCAAGGGTGTCGATGTCGACAGGTGCGATCTTTTTCAGCACCTGATCGGCCTTGTCGCCTTCGATGCGAAAGACAGCACGCGCGTCAGAGACATTGGCCGCCAGATGGTGCTGGCCTGCAAGGCTGGTGGCAAGGCTGGCCAAAGCATCGTTCACCGCCCCATAGGGCAGGATCAGCAGATATTCATCCGGGCTCATCCAGCCAGCGGCTTTGTCGCCTGCAATCACAATGCGGCGCGGGTCGGGCAAGGTTAGGCCAAGGGCAGCAAATGCCGCCTCCAGCCCCGCCACATCGCGCTTGGCGCGCAGAGTGATCATGCCCAAGGGCCCAATCTCGGTCACCTTCGCGAAGCCGTCGAACTGGGCATTGCCCCAAGGGGCCACGGGATTAGCCATTTTGCTTGGCTCCTTCCTTGTCATAAAACACCGGATCGACAATGCGCGCTTTCACAGGCGAAGCACCAAGCTTGGTGAACTCCACCACTTCACCAGCGCGCGCCAACCCGCCCTTAATCAGGCCCATAGCGATGCCCTTTTTCAAAGTGGGCGAGTAGTAGGTTGATGTCACGCGCCCTTGGGTATTGCCCTGCCCGTTGGCATTGACCCCAGCGGCGATGATATAGGCCCCATCAGGGATAACCGAGCCGTCAAGCGTTTCAAACCCTGCCAAGGTCCACCGATCAGCCGAGGCGAGATAGCTGCGCTCTTGCCCGCGCTTGCCCAAGTAATCGGCCTTTTTCTTGGAAATCGCCCAGCCAAGGTTCAAATCCTGCGGAATAACCGTGCCGTCGGTTTCATCACCAATCATGATAAAGCCCTTTTCGGCCCGCATGATGTGCATGGCTTCGGTGCCGTAGGGCATCACCCCAAGGTCAGCCCCCGCCGCCACAAGCTTCTCCCACAATTCCAACCCAAAGCTGGCCGGAACCGCCAATTCATAAGACAACTCGCCCGAAAAGCTGATGCGATACGCGCGCACCGGCAGGCCGCCCAAGGTGCCTTCGGCAAAACTCATAAAGGGCAAAGCTTCGGCCGACACATCCATGCCACCCAGCTTTTCCAACAAAGCCCGCGCTTTGGGGCCAGCTACGGCGATCTGGGCATATTCTTCGGTCACATTGGCGACGTAAACCTGCCAATCCCACCATTCGCATTGCAGCCAATCTTCCATATGGGCATGGATACGGTCCGCCCCGCCGGTGGTGGTGTGGCACAGCCACGTATCCTCGGCCAAGCGCACGACCACGCCGTCATCCGACAAAAAGCCGTTTTCGTTGCACATCAGCCCGTAGCGGCATTTGCCAATGCCCAGCGAGGACATGACGTTGGTGTACATCATATCCAAGAAACGCCCCGCATCCGGCCCTTTGACGATCAGCTTGCCAAGGGTTGACGCATCCAGCATCCCCACCCCGATGCGGGTGTTCAAAATCTCGCGCTCAATCGCTTGGGCGTGGTTTTCTCCGCCGCGCGGGAAGCAATAGGGCCTGCGCCACAGGCCGACAGGTTCGAAATAGGCGTTGGCCTGTTCGTTCCAAGCGTGGATTGGCGAGCGGCGCAAAGGTTGGAAAATCTCTCCCCGCGCTTCACCCGCCAAAGCGCCCAAGGTCACGGGCGTATAGGGCGGGCGGAAGGTGGTGGTGCCGACATTGGGGATATCGGTGTTAAGCGCCCCCGCCAGCACGGCCAGCCCGTTGATGTTGGACAGTTTGCCTTGGTCGGTAGCCATGCCAAGCGTGGTGTAGCGCTTGGTATGTTCGACCGATTCGTAGCCCTCGCGCGCAGCAAGCTGCACGTCAGAGACTTTCACATCATTCTGATAATCCAGCCACATTTTCGCGCGCAGTTTATAGCTGGCCCCCTGCGGCATGATCCAGACGGGTTCTAGCGCCGCTTCTTCACGCATATCAGCTTGCGCCGCAGCGATGGGGTTCGCCCAAGCAGCACTTGCACCCGCAAGGGCGGCATCCACCAAAGCCTCAGCCGCCTTCAGCGCGCCATTGGCAGCGCCTGCGGGATAGACCATCGCCAAGCCGTCATGGCTGATCGGCGGGCGGGTGGCATCGGGGCGGAACATGGCGTGGGCATCATCCCATGTCAGCTTGCCGCCACAATGGCTCCACAGATGCACCACGGGCGACCAGCCGCCCGACATCGCGACCGCATCGCAGGCGATGTCTTCCAGACCAGCACCCTCGCCGGCTTGCATGCACAAGGTCACGCCGGTGACACGCTTGGTGCCTTTGACCTTGGCAATGCCTTTGCCGGTTTCCACCCTGATCCCCAAGGCCCGCGCCTGTGTGGGCAGCGGCCCGTTGGCCACAGCGCGCGCATCCACGATGCAGGGCACAGACAGCCCCGCCTCTTTCAGCGCAATCGCCGTGCGGTAGGCGTCATCGTTGTTGGTCACAATCACAGTGCGATCCCCGGGCGACACCGCCCAGTTCACCACATAATCGCGCACCGCTGAGGCGAGCATAACACCGGGCACATCATTGCCCGCAAAGGACAGCGGGCGTTCCAACGCGCCGGTTGCCGCGACAATCCGCTTGGCCCGAATGCGCCACAGGCGTTTTTTCGGGCGACCATCGCCGGGGGTGTGATCGGCCACGCGGTCTTCGGCCAGCACATAGCCGTGGTCATAAACCCCTGCCACCATGCAGCGGGTGCGCAAGGTGACATTGGGCATCCCTTCAAGGGCTTGCACGGCGGTCTTCACCCAAAGATCAGCGGCCATCCCGTCAATCACATCGCCGTCGACCGGCGCACGACCGCCCCAGACCGGTGTTTGTTCCAGCACCATAACCCGTGCACCATCTGCGGCGGCGGCCAGTGCCGCCTGCAAACCCGCAATCCCGCCGCCCGCAACCAGAACGTCGCAGAACGCATAGGCTTGCTCATACCGGTCGCCGTCCATTTCCTTGGGCGCTGGCCCCAGACCTGCCGCTTTGCGGATGATCGGCTCGAAGACGTGCTTCCACGCAGCCCGCGGATGGATGAAGGTTTTGTAGTAAAACCCGCCCGGCAAGAACCGCGCCAAGGCATTGTTCACAACGCCAATGTCCATCTCTAGGCTCGGCCAATGGTTCTGGCTTTGCGCTTCAAGGCCGTCAAAGGTTTCGGTCGTGGTCGCTCGCTGGTTCGGCTCCAAGAACGCGCCGCGCCCCAGATTGACCAAGGCGTTCGGCTCTTCGGCACCCGACGCCACAGCGCCGCGCGCGCGGTGATATTTAAAGCTGCGCCCCATCAGCATCTGATCATTGGCCAGCAAAGATGCCGCAAGTGTATCGCCCGCAAAGCCGCGCAAACGCTTGCCGTTGAAGCTAAATTCCACAGCCTGAGCGCGGTCGATCAAACGACCGCCTTTGGACAAACGGGTGCTCATTTGTAACCCTTCCAGTCGGGCCGCTTGGCCTTGATCTTGTCTTGCAAATCTTGTGGCGGGGCCGAGGATTGGGCGGGATAGGTGCCAAACACCTCGAGCGTGGCCGTATCACGCGCTGCCAAAAACCACTTGCCGCAGCCATAAGCGTGTCGCCAGCGTTCGAAATGCACGCCTTTGGGGTTCTTGCGGGCAAACATATAGGCTTCAAACTCTTCGTCGCTTGACCCCGGACCGTAGCGCTTCAAATGCGCCTCGTAGCCGGGGGAAAGTTCAGTTTCGTCGGCCATCACACCGCAGTAAGGACATTCGAGCGTCAGCATTGCACTGTTCCTTTCATCACGTCTTGCGCAGGCTTCGAATTTTCGCAGAAAATTCGACCCTTCCGATTTTTCGGCGAAAAATCGTGCCCCCGCGCCATCAATGCGCCACCCCGGCGGCGACCGATTCGTCGATGAACCGGCCCTCTTTAAAGCGCCACATGTCAAACTCTGCCGCCAGCGGCCCGGGTTCGCCCTTGGCCATCAGCTCTGCCATGGCCCAGCCCGATCCCGGAATGGCCTTGAACCCGCCTGTGCCCCAACCACAGTTGATAAAGCAATTGCCGACAGGGGTTTTTGAGATGATGGGCGAACGGTCGCCCGTCATATCCACAATCCCGCCCCATTGGCGCAGCATCTTCAGGCGGCTGATGATCGGGAAGGTTTCAATCAGGGCGCGCAGGGTTTCTTCGATATGGTGGAACGATCCGCGCTGGGTGAAGTTGTTAAACCCGTCGGTGCCGCCGCCGATGACCATTTCGCCCTTGTCAGACTGGCTCATATAGCCATGCACCGTGTTGGCCATCACGACCACATCCATGCAGGGCTTGATCGGTTCTGACACCAAAGCTTGCAGGGCCACGGCTTCCACGGGCAAACGAAAGCCTGCCATATCAGCCACTTGGCCCGAATGGCCCGCGACCACGATGCCGATTTTCTTGGTGCCAATATAGCCCTTGGTGGTTTCAACCCCTGTCACCACGCCATTGGCGCTGGTGATGCCCTTCACTTCGCAGTTCTGGATAATATCCATCCCCATCGCCGAACACGCCCGCGCATAGCCCCAAGCGACCGCATCATGCCGCCCCGTGCCGCCACGCGCTTGCCACAAAGCGCCCAGCACCGGATAGCGCGGCCCGTCGATGTTCAAGATCGGGCACAGTTCTTTCACCCGCTGGGGCGAGATGAACTCTGTCACCACGCCTTGCAGCGCATTGGCGTGGGCCGTGCGTTGGTATCCGCGCACCTCATGATGGGTTTGGGCCAGCATCATCACGCCGCGCGGGCTGAACATGGCGTTGTAGTTCAAATCTTGGCTGAGCGTCTCATACAGGCTGCGCGCCTTTTCATAGATCGCGGCCGAGGAATCCTGCAAATAGTTCGATCGGATGATCGTGGTATTGCGCCCCGTGTTGCCGCCCCCCAGCCAGCCCTTTTCAAGGATCGCCACATTGGTGATGCCGAAATTCTTGCCCAAATAATAAGCCGTGGCCAGCCCATGGCCCCCGGCCCCGATGATGATCGCGTCATAAGCCGCCTTGGGTTGGGGGGCGGCCCAAGCACGTTCCCATCCCATGTGGTTGGACAGCGCCTCACGCGCGATGGCAAAGGCAGAATAGCGTTTCATGAGGGGGCCCTTTCCGTGATTTCGGGTGCATCCACCTTTGGCAGGCATGGCCCGTATATCCACCGCCGCAAACGGCACAATGGGGAAAATTGCGACACCGCCTGTCGTAGGCAATCACATTTGCGCCAAAACCGCGTCACGATGTCGCGCACGGCCCGCATGCGCCGCCCTTTGCCCTTTTGCCCGCGCGGCGAACGGGGTAATCAGGGCCAACATAAGGATGAGGCAGACATGTTCGGATTTTTTCTGTCAGCCACCGCGATGGCCGTGATGGTGGGCGTGGTTTTGCTGCAAGCGCTGCGGCGGGCTGGGGGGGCGCGTGCGCCCGAAGGGGCCGAGGATCTGATCATCTACCGCGACCAATTGGCCGAGGTTGACCGCGACCTTGCGCGCGGCGTTCTTCCGCCCGAGGAGGCGGGCCGCCTGCGCACCGAAGTGCAGCGCCGTATCCTAGAGGCCGGGCGTGCTCAGCCTGAACGCCCCAACCGCGCGTCGTCACATCCAGCGATTGCCGCCTTGGCCGTGGTGGCAGCTTTGGGGCTGTCAGCTCTGATCTACCTGTCGCTTGGCGCGCCGGGTTATCCTGACCTGCCCATTGCCGAACGCCTTGCCAATTCCGATGCCGCCTATCAAAACCGCCCCAGCCAAGACGCGCTGGAAGCCGCCCTTCCCGCCTTTACCCCGCCCGCCGATGCCGACAAAATCACCCTAGACGTGATCGACAAACTGCGCGCCGCCGTGGCGAAAAACCCCGATGCGCTGCAAGGGCAAATCTATCTGTCGCAGCAAGAGGCCAACCTTGGCAACTTCGCCGCTGCGCGCAAAGCGCAAGAGGCCGTGATCCGCCTGAAAGGCGCGCAGGCCAGTGCGGATGACTACGCCAATTTGGGCGTGATGATGATCTATGCCGCGCAGGGCACCGTTTCGCCGCAAGCCGAACAAGCCCTGACCGAAACGCTGCAACGCGCCCCCACCCATCCGGCGGCGCGGTTCTATATGGGCCTGATGGCAGCACAGGTGGGCCGACCCGACAAGACCTTCCCGCTGTGGAAAACCTTGCTCGATGAAGGCCCCGATACTGCGCCGTGGATTCCCGTGATCCAGCAACGCCTGCAAGACATCGCCGATGCGGCGGGCATTGACTATCAAGCCCCCCAAGCCAAAGGCCCAAGCGCAGGCGACATTGCGAACGCGGCACAGATGTCTCCCGAAGACCGCCAAAAGATGATCGAAGGCATGGTCGGTGGCCTTGAAAGCCGCCTGATGGCCGATGGCGGGCCGATTGAAGATTGGACCAAGCTGATCAACGCCTTGGGCGTGCTAAACGCGTCTGACCGCGCCAAAGCGGCCTATGCCAAAGCGCAGGCCGATTTTGCGGGCCAACCGGGGCAGCTTTCAGCGCTTAAAGCCGCAGCCACAGCGGCAGGGATTGCGCCGTGATCTTGCAAGACATCTTGGAATTCGCAGCCCTTTTGCCGCCCAACAAGGCGATCTGCGGGCTTGATCTGGGCGATAAGACGATTGGCGTGGCCATTTCCGACCTGCGCCGTTTGGTGGCCACACCGATCACCGTGATAAGGCGCGAAAAGTTCACGGTGGATGCCGCGGCCCTGCTGACGCTGTTAACCGAACGCGGTGTGGCGGGGATCATCCTTGGCTTGCCCTTGAACATGGACGGGTCCAGCGGCCCGCGCGTGCAAGCGACCCAAGCCTTTGCGCGCAACCTGATGAAACTGACAGAGTTGCCCATCACCTTTTGGGATGAACGCCTGTCAACTGTCGCAGCCGAGCGCGCCCTGCTGGAAGGCGACGCCTCGCGCAAGCGGCGCGCTGCGGTGATTGATCAGGTCGCCGCAGGTTATATCCTGCAAGGCGCGTTAGACCGGCTCGACACCCTGCGCCGCCACGCGGCAGAGGCTGCAACATGAGCGACGAGATCTGGGCCCGCAACGAGATCGAATCCCCCTGCATCAAGATCTGCGTGATCCATCCGCAAGAGCGGCTCTGCGTCGGCTGCTACCGCTCTATCGACGAAATTGGCCGCTGGTCGCATTATTCGCCCGCCCAGCGCCAAGCGATTATGGCCGAACTGCCATCCCGCGCCCCGCGCTTGTCAAAACGGCGCGGCGGGCGGTTGGGGCGGATTGAGGGTTAAGCCCCTACGCCTCACCCACCTGACGGCCCAGCCTGCCACCGCGCCGCTTGGGCGCTGCGGCGGCCCCCAAGCCCTCGGTCAAAACCACGCTCATCGGGTGATCGGGGGCGTCTTTGGCGTATTGTTCCAACAGCACGTTGATCGCAGCCGAGGTGTCGGCCCCCACAGGCAGGCTTAGCGCCCAATCGACAAAGATCGACCGGCATTCCCAATGGGTGATCCCTTCGATTGCGTAGCTTTCACGCACTAGGCCCTTTGGGTCGGCTTCGGTTCTGTTCACATCTTGTCCTTTCAGCGCATTATCTTGCCAATCACCGCCGCCGCATCTTGCCCCGCTTTTGCTACGGCATCGCTTAACGCCGCCGCGTCTGTCGCGTCAGTTTCGCGCAGCAAGAAGGCCCGCGCCCCTGCCCCCAAGTCTTGCGGGCTTAGGGGTTGGTCTGACAAAAGCCGTGCGCTGGCGTGCAAACGCCAAAAAAGCCTCGCCGCCTTGGCCAGAACCGTCTCGTCCGTTTGCGACAGGTTGCCGCCAGAACGGCCAGCGGCCAATTGGCGATCAAGGCTGCGCGCGGGGCTGGCCGATTGCAAGGCCAGCATTTGGGCGCACAGTTCGATGTCCATCAGCTTGCCAGTGCCGTCTTTGGCCTCCCACGGGGTAAGTCCTGGTTTGGCGGCAGCAAGGCGGGCGCGCATATCGGCGACATCGGTTTTAAGCTGCGTGCCCTGCCCTTTGCGCGCCAGAAGGTCGCGGCGAAAAGCTTCCACCTCGCCCGCGAGGTCTGCATCGCCCGCCATCACCCGCGCACGGGTCAGCGCCAGATGTTCCCATGTCCAAGCATCGGTTTCCTGATAGGCTTTGAAGGATGAAAGCGCTGTCGCCACAGGCCCTTGCCGCCCTGAGGGGCGCAGGCGCATGTCAACCTGATACAACCGCCCTTCGGCCATTTGCACCGTCAAAGCGGTGACAATCGCCTGCGTGAGCCGCGCGTAATAGGGGCGTGTTGCCAAAGGGGTGCGGCCGGTTGAGGTTTCTTGATCAAGCGGATCATAAATCACGATCAGATCAAGGTCAGACGCCGCCGTTAGCCGGCCTGACCCAAGTGACCCCATCGCCACCAGCACCGCGCCCCGCCCCGGTGGCGGGCCGTGGCGGCGGGCAAATTCGGCCAAGATCAAGGGCCACAGCGCGCCTATCACCGCCTCGGCCAGATCGGCATAGGATTTGCCCGCTTCAAACGCATCGCTTAGGCCGCGCAAATGATGCACGCCGACGCGAAAGTGCCATTCTTTCAACCAGATGCGCGCTAGCCCCAAGACGCGCTCGTAATCGGGGGCACTGGAAAGGCGCTTGTCTAAATCCTGCCGCAAGCCCGCCACACCGGGCCAAGGGGCCCAGAACGACCCGCCAATCACGCCGTCTAGCACGGCGCCATTGCGTGACAGGTATAGCGCCAAAGCGGGGGCCGTGCCTGCGATGTCGATGATCAGGTCAACCAGCGGCGGGTTGGCCTCGAACAGGCTAAAGATTTGCACGCCCGATGGCAGGCCCGCAAGGAAGCCGTCAAACGCCATCAACGCCTCGTCGGCATGGGCGTTTTGCATCAGTTTGCGCAGAAGTTGCGGCTTTAGGCGGGCAAAGATCGTCTGAGCGCGGTCAGATCGCAGGGCGGGGTATTGCGACCAGCCTTCCACCACGGCGCGGGCTTGGGGGGAAATGTCGGGCAGGGTTTCGGTGGCATTGGGCGAAAAGAAGCCTTCGGTCAGCTGATCGACACGGCGCAGGCGGTCAAGAAAGGTGCGGCGGAAGTCGGGCTCATTTAGCCCGCAAAAAGCCGCGATGCGGGCAATGGCTGCGGGGGTTTCGGGCATGGTTTGGGTTTGTTCATCCAACACCATCTGCAAGCGGTGCTCTATCAGGCGCAGGTCGCGGTAGGCTTGGGTCAGCTCTTCCACCACGTCTTGCGGCAGCCAGCCTTTGGCCGACAGGGCCTGCAAGGCGGCTTCGGTGCCAGACCCGCGCAGATCAGGGTCGCGCCCACCAGCGATCAACTGGCGGGTTTGGGTGAAAAACTCTATCTCGCGGATACCGCCAAGGCCCAGTTTCACATTGTGCCCTTCAACCACCAAAGGCCCCTTCAACCCGCGATGTTCGCGAATGCGCAGGCGCATATCATGGGCGTCTTGGATGGCGGCGAAATCAAGGTGCCTGCGCCAGACAAAGGGTGTGAGGCCCGCCAAGAACCGCACGCCCGCCGCGATATCCCCCGCACAGGCGCGCGCTTTGATATAGGCCGCCCGCTCCCACGTGCGGCCTTCGGCTTCATAATAGGCACTCGCGGCGGCCATCGACAGGCAAACGGGGGTGACAGAGGCGTCAGGGCGCAGGCGCAGATCGGTGCGAAAGACATAGCCTTCGGGAGTAATGTCAGACAGCAGAGCCGACATTTTGCGGGTGACACGGATAAAGGCGGTGCGCGCTTCGGGGGCGGTTTCGGGGTAAAGGGATTCGTCAAACAGGCAGATCAGGTCGATGTCGGAGGAATAGTTCAATTCCCGCGCGCCCATCTTGCCCATGGCCAAAACGACCATGCCAGCCCCTAAAGCAGGGTCGCCTTCGGGAAGTTTGCCGCGCCGCATTTCGTCGGCGATAAGGGTGGTCAGGCACAGGTGCACGGCGTGGTCGGCAAGGGTCGTCAAAGCCTCGGTCACTTGGGACAGATCCCAGATGCCGCCTAGGTCTGTGAGGGCTATCAGCAAAGCCGCGCGGCGCTTGGCTTGGCGCAGGGCTATGGCAAGGTCGGGGCCTTGGGCCATCGCGGTGAGAATCTGGGCAAAGGCCTCTTCGGGCGGCAAGGCAAGCGCTTGGCGCAGCCAAGGCCCTTCAAAGCGCGACAGGTCGCGCAGATAGGGCGCGCAAGACGCGCTGGCGGCGATCAGGTCACGCAGGGGCGCGGGCAGGTCGGCAAAGGCCAAAGCCACCTCATCCGCCACCGCGCGGTCAAAGACCTGCGGGCAAAGTGTAAGGCGAGAGGCGAAGGTGTTGGTCATACTTCTGTTCTGATCCGCCACCGTTGCGCGGTCAACTGGGCAAAGCTGCAAGGCTGGGGCTTGAACTGGGGGATCGACAGTGGAAATCATGGCGCAAAAGGATGACCGCGATGAGCAAAAGTCTAAAACGCGTGCAAACGGCCCTGTCTGCGGCGGGGGTGGCGGTGCAGATCATTGAAACCCCCGCTTCAGCCCGCACCGCGCCCGAGGCGGCTCAGGCGGCAGGTGTGGCGTTGGACCAGATTGTGAAATCTATTCTGTTTGCGGGCGAAAGCGGCGGGCTGTATCTGTTTTTGACGGCAGGTGGCCAGCACGTCGACTTGGCCAAAGCCGCAGCTCTTGCAGGGCAAGCCCTGCTGCGCGCCGAGGCGGATGTGGTGCGCAAGGTGACGGGTTTTGCGATTGGCGGCGTGGCACCCTTGGGGCACTTAATCCCCCTGCCTGTGTGGCTGGATCCGCATTTGCTGGGGTTTGCCCAAGTTTGGGCCGCAGCCGGCACGCCGCATCATATTTTCGCAATAGACCCTAGCACGTTGCAAAGCCTGACAAATGCCGTGGTCGCCCCCTTTACCATGCAGCCCTAACCCAAAGGGCGGCTTTGGCGGGGCTTAGCGCCCAGCGCTAAGTCAACCACCCGCGCCGGTGATCAAGGGCAAGACCCTGCCCATCATCAAGGCTCAACCATTCAAAACCCAGCGTGGGCGGCGATCACGGCGGTTGCCGCATCAAGCGCACCGGCCCCGTGGGGAATGCGCAGCGCGGTGAACCCCGCCTGCATCACGGCCAAGGCCCCAAGGGTCATATGGGCGTTCACATGGCCCATGCTGGCCACCCGCAACGACCCCGAGGCGTGCGGATCTTGCGGCGTAGCCATGCCCAGCCCGATGCCAAGGGTCACACCGGCCTGCGCCTCGCACCATGCGCGCAGGCGCGTCGCGTCAGGTGCCGCGATATGGGCTGCGGTGACAGAATGGCCCCTCTGGGTGGCATTGGGCACGTTCAGGCGGATTGTGTCATGCCCCTGCCCCCAAGCGTCAAACGCCGCCCAGATGCTGCGCGCCAAAGTGGCGTGGCGCGCCCAGACTTGGGGCAGGCCCTCTTCGTGCAAAATCATCGTCAGGCTCTCGCGCAGCGCATATAGATGCGCCGTGGGGGCCGTGCCAAACCAATAGTGCCAGAACTCTTCCGGATTGGCGCGCAAGGTCCAATCCCAATAGGGCGTGCGCAGGTTTGAAGCGCGGCAGACATCGCGCGCTTTGTCGTTGAACCACACAAAGGCCATTCCCGGCGGGCACATCAGCCCTTTTTGGCTGGCCCCCAGCATCACATCAACGCCCCAAGCATCCATGCGAAACTCATCACACCCCAGTGAGGCGACACAATCCACCGCCAACAGCGCCGCATGCCCCGCTGCATCCATCGCCCTACGCACCGCTTGCACATCAGACTTCACCGACGAGGCGGTATCGACATGGGTCATCAGCACCGCGCGAATTGCCGGATCAGCCCGCAGGGCTTGTTCGACCTGTGCGGGATCAACCGCCGATGTGCTGCCAAAATCAAGCACCTGCACATCCACACCCAAGCCACGCGCCGTGCTGGCCCATCCGTGGCCAAAAACACCGGTTGCCAGAACCAGCGCCTTATCGCCGCGCGAGAACAGGTTGGAATTCACCGCCTCCCAAGCCCCATGGCCGTTGCAGATATAGCTTGCGACATGGCCCGCCGTTCCGGCCAAAGCGCGCAGATCGGGCCACAGCCCTTCGACCATTTCAACCAATGCCCCCGCATAAATGTTGGGCGAGGGGCGCTGCATTGCGGCCAAGATGCGGTCGGGCAGAACCGAGGGGCCGGGAATCGCCAGATAGGGGCGGCCTTGGGATAGGGGCATAAAACTTCTCCGTTTCGTGCTACGGCTAGACCCTGCCTAGATGTGGGTCAACCGGCACTTCACCTTGAAGTTACACCCCAAAGTGGCTAGATCGGCCAAGCCTGACCGATGGGCGACCCGCAAGGAAGGTGAATGTCCCCTATGGCTGGCAGCTTGAAACAAAAAATGCTGGCCTGGCAGGATCGCATCGCCGAAAAATACGGCAGCAGCATCGAAACCCGTGAAGCGCGCCGTGCCGCTTGGTGGCATTTTCAACTGATGGACCACGCCTTTTTGCGCGGAATCTGGACCAACCTTGACCAAATCGCCCCCGGCGTGTGGCGGGCGAACCAACCCTCGCCGCGCCGGTTAGAGATTTACCAGCGCCAGCTTGGGCTGAAATCGGTGGTGAACCTGCGCGGCGGCAGCCAGCAAGGCTTTTACTTGTTTGAGGCCGAGGTTTGCAAAAAGCTGGGCCTGACGCTGCATGATGTGCATTTCTCGGCCCGCAGGGCACCGAAAAAGGCGGCACTTTTGGCCGTGTTCGACCTGTTTGCCTCGCTGCAAAAGCCCGTCCTGATCCATTGCAAATCGGGCGCTGATCGCACGGGCCTGATCTCTGCCCTATATTTGCTGGATGTCGAACAGCGCCCCTTGGCCGAGGCGAAGCGCCAGTTAAGCTTTCGCTACCTGCATCTGAAATCGACCGAAACCGGCATCATGGACCATTTCCTGACCCTGTATGAAGCCGAGTCCAATGGCCGCAGCATCCGGGATTGGGTGATCCAAGACTATGATCCGGCCCGCTTGAAGGCCAGCTTCGCCACCCTGCGCGGCAGGGCGCAGGCATGACCCATCTGTCGGCCAAACGCTTGTTGGGCTGGCTGTGGCGCGATCACTTGGTGCAGCGCTGGCCCCTGCTGGCGCTGGCCTTGGCGCTGATGGCGCTAGAGGGTGCAGCGACAGGCGGGCTGTCGTATCTGGTGCGCCCGATGTTTGACGAGGTGCATCAAGGTGCTGCCTTTGGCGTGGTCGTCAAGATTGCCGCAGCCGTGGGCGGGGTGTTCGTGCTGCGCGCTGTGGTGGGCTATGCGCACAAACTGATCATCGCGCGGCAATCCGAACGGATCGGGGCGGAATTGCAAGCTGTGATGCTGGCCCATGCGCTGCGGCTGGATCTGGCGTTCTATCTTGCCAACGCACCGGGCAGCTTGATGGAGCGTTTGCGCGGTGACACCGCCACCCTGCGCGGGCTTTGGCCGCAGATGCTGCAAGCGGTGGGGCGTGATGTGGTGGCGCTGGCCTCGCTGACCCTTGTGGCGCTGATGATCGACTGGCGCTGGACGCTGATTGCCGTGGCCGGTGTGCCGCTTTTGGCCCTGCCCTTGATGCGGTTGCAAGGCAAAGTGCGCGGCACCGCGCGGGCCGCACGGGCCGCAGCAGGCGCGCTGTCAACCCAGTTGGACGAGGCGTTTCACGGCATCCGCACCTTGCAACTGTCAGGTGCCGAAGCGGATGAGGTGACACGTTATCGCGGCGCGCTGGAACGCTTCCTGACCGCCCAGTTCCGCTCTGACCGCTCTTCTGCTGCCATCCCCGCCATGATCGACATCGTCGCTGCCTTGGGCTTTGCGGGCGTGATGCTGTATGCGGGGATGCAGATTATCGCGGGCGAAAAGACGATGGGGGATTTCTTAAGCTTTTTCACCGCGATGGGGCTGGTGTTTGAACCGCTGCGCCGTTTGGGGGCGCTGTCGGGGCAATGGGCGGCGGCGCGCGCGTCACTGGAACGGATGCGCGGGCTGTTGGATCATCCGCCCACGATCACCTCTCCGCCCGCTCCTGCCGCCCTGCCCCAAACCCGCGCCTTGCGCTTGCAGATGCAGGTCGTGTCGTTTGGCTATGACGGAACCGAGGTTCTGAGCGACATCGACTTTGTGGCAGAACCGGGCAAAGTCACGGCCCTTGTCGGGCCTTCGGGCGCGGGTAAGACCACGATGTTTCACCTGCTGACCCGTCTGGTTGACCCATCGGCGGGGCGGGTGATGCTGAACGGCACCGATCTGCGCGACTTTGATCTGGCCGCGCTGCGCCGCCTGTTTGGTGTGGTCAGCCAAGACACCGCGCTGTTTGATGAAACCATTGCCGCCAATGTGCGCCTAGGGGCGGCGGATCAGTCTGACGCAGCCCTAAGCCGCGCGCTGCACATGGCCCAAGCCGATTTCGTCACCGACCCCCAAGCCGGCGCAGGCCCGCGCGGCACGGCCCTGTCAGGCGGCCAGCGCCAGCGCATCGCCATCGCCCGCGCAATCTTGCGCGATGCGCCGATCTTGCTGCTAGATGAGGCAACCTCGGCCCTTGATAGCCAGACCGAACTGTCAGTGACCCAAGCGCTGGATAGCCTGCGCGCCGGTCGCACCACGATTGTGATCGCCCACCGCCTATCCACCATCCAAGCCGCCGATGTGATTGTGGTGATGCACCAAGGGCGCATCCTTGACCAAGGCTCGCACAGTGCGCTTTTGGCGCGTGGCGGGCTGTATGCCGACCTTTACCGGTTGCAGTTCAAGGATTAACCCTGTCCCAACGCCCGTTTTGGCCTATATTCCGTGGGTGGAGGACCAAATGACCCAAACCGCGCGCCGCATTGTTCATCTTGGCGGCAAAGATGCCGTTACATTTCTGCAAGGCTTGGTCAGCAATGATGTGCTGCCTTTGTTGCGCGGCGATGGCCTGATCTGGACGGCGCTGTTGACAGCGCAGGGCAAGTATCTGGCCGATTTCTTCGTGGGTCGCCAAGACAACACCTTGTTCTTAGACCTGCCAGAACCGCTGGCCGATGACACGTTGCGCAGGCTTTCGATGTACCGCCTGCGCGCCGATGTCAGCCTGACGCCGTCAGATTGGGCGGTGACATGCTTTGTCGATAACGCACCGCAAGGCACTTTGGCCGACCCGCGCCACCCTGCCTTGGGCTGGCGGCGGTACGGCGCCCCTTTGCCCGAAACGCCGGTAGATTGGGATGCGATCCGCGTAGATCACCTTATCCCGCAAACGGGCATCGAGTTGATCCCCACCGAAAGCTACCTGCTGGAATGCGGCTTTGAGCGCCTGCACGGCGTTGATTTTCGCAAAGGCTGCTATGTGGGCCAAGAAGTCACCGCGCGCATGAAGCACAAAACAGAGCTGCGCAAAGGGCTGGCTTTGGTGCAGATTGACCAGACCGTGCCGGTGGGAACGGCGATTCTGGCCGACGGGCGCGAGGTCGGACGCGTTTTCACCCAATCGGGCGGTCGCGCGATTGCGCATCTGCAGTTTGACAGGTCTGAGGGCGAGATGGTTGCGGGGGCCGCAAGAGTTACGCGACTTACCTAGCGGCACGATTTTTCTGCGAAAAATCAAAGTGGGTGACGTGAGGGTGATCTAATTTTTCGCAGAAAAATTGCGGCTTCAGCCATAAAATCATCTGACAAGCGGCTTTTTTGCAAAGATCCGCCAAAATCTTAACAAAAGGTTGATCTGCGCCCTGTGCCCCCTAGCTGTAGAGGGCGCTCCAAAGTCAGCGACCTAGATCAAGCGCCCCTTCTTATAAGCCATGCACCAGAAGCATGGCTGCCATGTAAGAAACAGCATGACGAATCGTCGTTAAACCGTTACAAGCGCGAAACGTCAGAAAAGACAAGAGTAAGAAGCAGGACCCAAAATGGCCGATTTCATCGACAGCACCGCTTTCAACTTCGAACAAGGTCAACGCGCGCGCAAGTTGTTTGCTGCCGTCGTTTTGGCTGCTTTGGATGATGCGATTGCCGATGATAAGAAATATGGCAATGGTCCCGACCAAATCGCCCGTTGGGCCCGCTCGCGCGATGGGCGTGAGGTTTTGTCTTGTGCGGGCATCGACCCGAACGAGCGTGTGGTCAAAGGGCTGATGGAATTTGTGGGCAAGGGCGTGCGCACCTCGGTGGCTTTGTCGCGCGAAGAAAGCGAACGCCGTCACGCGCTAGAGCTGGATCAGGCCGAAGCGGCCTAACAGCCGCGAAAATAGCAAAAGCAAAACGCGCCCTTGGGCGCGTTTTTGTTTTGGATCAGGCGGTGTGCGGGCCACCTAATCCTTGGCGCGCAAATCCATCTCGCGCGCGATTTCGGCCTTCACCAGCTTGCGAATGGAGCGGGTGATGTGCAGGCCCAGATCGCCTTGAAACTGTTCGCGCACCAAGTCCCGCACCAGATCGCGCAACAGATGTTCGGGCAGCGGCGGCAGGGCGGCGGCTTCTTGCCAATCTTCGGGCACATCCTCGGCCATAGGGGCTTGGTCTTGCGCGTCATTGCGGGTTTGGGCAAAGCGCGACAGGTCAAGGCTGTCGATTTCGGGCGCGGTGATTTCGGTTTCCGGCTCCCAATCCATCGCCGAATCGTCCATCCCCTGCGTGACAGAGGCGACAAGCTGCGGTGTCGTCAGGCCCGCTCGGGCGGGCGCTTGCAGATGCAAGGTTTGCAAAGCGATAGCCGGCTTGGGATGAGCATTGGACGACACAACCCGCAGGCTGGGCGTTAGCACCAGCCGGTCCGCGGCCCCCGCGCGTGGATGATCGACCACCAAGCGGCGGATCGAAGAAAGCATATCATCGCTGGCGCTGTGCGGGTCTGCCATAATTGCCTTAAGTCCTGCTGTCGTCACATCTGCTTTCTGGCGCGCAAAACGCGACAGGCTTGGCCAAACCTAAGCGATCAAAGGCCCCCGCACAAGCAAGCGGCGGACAATTGCGGCGAAAATCGGGCAGACGGCGCTTACTTGCCCAAAGTCTTAAGGATTTTGTCCAGCTTGGCCCCGCGCGCCGATGTGGCAGGCGCTTTCTTGACCGCGTTGAAATAGGCAGCAGGGTCAAAGGTTGGGATGCCCAGATGCAATTGATCGGCGGTCAACACCCCCATCGCGGCCAAAAGCCCGTATTGGCTGACCGAAAGGTTGGCTTGGGCCTGCAACTGCGACGCTTTGGCCGACAGCAAATCTTGCTCGGCGTTCAGCACATCCAGTGTGGTGCGGCTGCCCAGTTCGGCTTCTTGCTTCACACCGTCATAAGCGGCTTGGGCGGCGCGAATCTGTTCATCGGTCGCCGCGATCGACGCTTTTGCCACCAAAATATTCGACCAAGCTTTGCCCACCGCCTCTGTCACGTTGACGCCGGTTTGCAACTGGCCGGCATGGGCCTCGCCCTGTTGGGCAATCGCCTTGCGCAGGGCAGACGACAGGCGCCCGCCGGCATAGAGCGTTTGGTCTAGCTGCACGCCGACAGAGCCGACAGAGCTTGCCAACCCATCCGAGTCATACGTCTCTGACAGGCTGGTGCTTAGGCCCAAAGTGGGTGACATCTGCGCCTTGGCCAGATCTACGCCCAGATCGGAGGCCTTGGCCTGATGCGCCGCTTGCGCCACGGCCGGATGACCGCGCAGCGCAATCGCGCGCGCTTCGTCCACCGATTTCACAGCCACAGGGTTGCGCGGCAGGGCTGACAGGTGGTCGGGATAATGGCCAATTGCAGCGTTATAGCGCTCTTTTGCCACGGTGTAATTGCCCTGCGCCGAGGCCAGTTGCGCCTTGGCCGAGGCCAGTTGCGCTTCGGCCAGTGACACGTCGGTTTTTGTGACCTCACCCACATCGAAGCGGTCTTTGGTGGCCTGCAAATCTTGGCTGATCAGCTTAACGTCCGACTCTTGCGTGGCGACCAGATCAGCTTGCAGCGCCACATTCACATAGGCTTGCACCGCATCAAACAGCACCTGCTGTTCCACATTCACCAAGGCTGCCTGCGAGGCGAGGACCAGTTCGTTCTTCAAGGCCACGGTTGTCTTGCCACGGCCAAAGTCAAGCAAGGTGATCGAGGCTTGCAGGCTAGACGACCCGCTGGTCGAAAAGCCGTCACTGGCAAACAGCGGTGTGCGCCCATCGGGGTAATTCGTATCAACCCGCCCTACCTTGCTGACAAAGCTGATCACCGGCAACAAGCTGCCCACGGCGGTGGCCACGTCTTCATCGGCGGCGCGCAGAACGGCTTGGTTTTGATCTAGCAAATGCGAATTGCGATAGGCTGCAATCAAGGCATCGGCCAAGCTTTCCGACCATGCCACGCTCGGTGCAAAAGAGACCGCACCCAAAAGGAAGGCTTTAACAACGTTGCGCATCATGTACCCCATCAAATTGTCTGTCCGGTTTTACCGGTTGCCAAATACACCCACCCCAAAGCGGGCCGTTTAAAGAACAAACCCCCGCGCCGCTTCAAAGCCCGGCGCAACCGGCGCTGTGGCGTTAAAGCTGAAACGCCACGTCACTTTGCCGTCATGCTTATGGCCAATGCGCGCCACACCCAAAGCGCCTTCCATAAAGATTGCCGCCAGACGGCCACCTTCTTTGACTTGCGCTTCAAGGGCGGGCGGAAACGCCTCTGCCCCGCCTTCCAGCAAGATCACATCGTAAGGGCCATGGGCTGGCGCACCTTGGATCAGCGCAGCATTCACCACCTTGGCCTGACCTTGCAGGCTTTGGCTGGCCGCAGCGGCCATAGCGGCATCTTCTTCAACCGCAACCACATCAGCGCCCATTTCCGCCAGCACAGCAGCGCCGTAGCCATAGCCTGCGCCAAGGCACAGAACCTTTTCACCGGGCACCACATCTAGCGCATCCAAAAGCTTGGCCAGACTGCGCGCTTCCAGCACCACACGGCGCGGCGCCAGCGGGATGTTGCCCCCCACATAGGCCGCTTCCCGCGCCGCTTGAGGCACAAAATCTTCGCGGGCCACAGCCAGCATGGCCGCGATGATGGGAAACTTGGTCACATCCTGCGGGCGGACCTGCGTATCAACCATGGTGATGCGGCGGGTTTGAAAATCACTCATAAGGCTCTATTCCAGCAAAGACAGGGTTTTTGGGGCAAGGCGGGCCATAAGGGCCACCCCGCTGCTTAGGCGTGATCTTGTCACAGTTAAGGGGGGAAAGGCAACGGGTTGGCCGCGCCTTGGGCGGCGCGTTAACAGATATTTGCAAGGCGCTGCGGCCAAGGTTGATCACGCCAGCGGGCTTAGAATTTCCACCTCGGCATCGCCGCGCAGGGCGGTGTAAAAACAACTGCGCCGGTTGGTGTGGCAAGCGGGGCCGGTTTGGCGCACAAGGGCCAAAAGACAGTCGCGGTCGCAATCTAGCCGCAGGTCAACCAGCTCTTGCACATGGCCAGAGCTTTCGCCCTTCACCCAAAACGCCGCGCGCGAGCGTGACCAGTATGTCACCCGCCCCGTGGCCAAGGTTTGCGCCACCGCATCCGCATTCATCCACGCCAGCATCAGCACATCGCCGTTTTGGGCATCTTGCGCGATACACGGGATCAGGCCCTGCGCATCAAATTTTAGCGTGGTTGGGTCAAAGGGCATGGCATCTCCTTGGCGGGCGGGCGTTTGGGGCCTATCTATTGGATCAGATGGGCTTGAACCAGAGCCTTCCCGTTCAACCATACACCCAAGAGATGAGCGCCGAAATATGAGCGATAGCGACCTTGTCACCCTGTACTCTGGCCGCATCTTGGCGCTGGCCGCCGATATTCCGCATCTTGGGCAGTTAGACGCCCCTCAGGGCGCGGCCAAGAAACGCTCGCCGCTGTGCGGGTCAACGGTGTCGGTGCAGGTGCGCATGGACGCTGGCAAGGTCAGCGCCTTTGCCCAAGAGGTGCGTGCCTGCGCCTTGGGGCAGGCCGCAGCCTCGGTTCTGGGGCAAGCGGTGATTGGGCGCACACAGTCAGAACTGGACGCCGCCCGCTTGGCCCTATCTGCCATGTTGAAAGACGAAGGCCCTATCCCCGCCGCGCCGTTTGAGGGGTTTGAGGTGCTTTTGCCGGCCCGCGCCTATAAAAATCGCCATGCTTCGATCTTGCTGGCGATAGAGGCTGCCTGTGAAGCCGTCGCCCTCGCCCAAGCGCCAACCCAAGCTTAAGCCATAAAAAAACCGCCGCGCATCCCAACGGATGGCGGCGGAAGTGCGTGTCAGGCTGCGGGCTGGACGGGCTTTGGGGCAAAGCCACCCGCAGGGACCGCAGGCAGTTAGGCAACGCCTGAAAAGGTCAGGCCAACGAATAAAACAACAAACAACGTTGCAACGCCGATGACATCTTCAAAGTCGGCGGCAAGGGCAAGGATCTGGCGGGTCAAGCGCTTGAACATGGGAACCTCCTGTTTGTTCCTAGATTGTTCTCACATCTTTAACGCCCTGTAAAGAACTTTTTGAGAACATGACAGGAACAAAAAGTCACCCCACCGTCAACAGCTTGATCGCGCGGTCTTGATCTAGCAACCACAGCAACAGCCGCGCCGCCTTTCCCCTTGGGCTTTCCAACGTCGGATCATCGCCCAGCAAGCGGCGGGCATCGGTTTGGGCAATCGCCATCAAGCCCGCCTGCCGTTCCAGATCAGCCATGCGAAAGCGCGGCAGGCCGGATTGGGCGTGGCCGATCAAATCCCCCGCGCCGCGCATCGCAAGGTCTTCTTCGGAAATGCGAAAGCCGTCTTCGGTATCGCGGATCACCTTAAGTCGGCGTTCCCCCGTGGCCCCAAGGGGCGCGTGATACAGCAACAGGCAGGTCGATTCCGCCGAACCCCGCCCCACACGCCCACGCAATTGGTGCAACTGGGCTAGACCAAAAATCTCGGCCCGTTCGATCACCATGATGGATGCGTTGGGCACGTTCACCCCCACTTCAATCACCGTGGTCGCCACCAGCACCTTGGTCACACCGGCTTGAAACCGCGCCATCGCGGCGTCTTTTTCGGCTGGTGGCATCTGGCCATGCACCAGCCCCACCGCATCGCCAAACGCCGCGCGCAGGCTGGCAAAGCGCGCCTCGGCACTGGCGTAGTCAAGCACTTCGGAATCCTCGACCAAGGGGCAAACCCAATAGGCCTGCCGCCCCTCGGTGAGGGCTTTTGACAGGTGGCCCACCACCTCCTCCATCCGCGCATCTGAAATCAGCGCGGTGCGGATGGGTTTGCGACCAGCGGGCTTTTCATCCAAGACCGAGATATCCATGTCGCCGTAACTGGCCAGTGCTAAGCTGCGCGGAATGGGCGTGGCGGTCATCACCAGCACATCCACCGCCTGCCCCTTGGCCCCCAGTTCCATGCGTTGGGCCACACCAAAGCGGTGCTGTTCATCGACCACGGCAAGTCTAAGATCTTGAAACTGCACATCTTTTTGAAAGACGGCATGGGTGCCCACCAAAATATGCGTGCGCCCCTCGGCCAGATCGGCAAGCTTGGTCGCCCGATCAGACCCCCGATCACGACCTGACAGGATGTCAAGTTTCACCCCCGCGCTATCGGCCAAGGGCTGCAAGCCTTCGTAATGCTGGCGCGCCAAAATCTCGGTCGGGGCCATCATCACGCCCTGCCCGCCTGCCTCAACCGCAACCAGCAGAGCCAGAAAGGCGACCAAGGTTTTGCCCGACCCGACATCGCCTTGCAGCAATCGGTTCATGCGCAAAGGCGATGCCATATCCAAGGCAATCTCACCCGCCGCACGGCGCTGCGCGCCCGTGGGGTGATAGGGCAAAGCCGCCAAAACCTTGGCCTGCAAGCGCCCGTCACCGTGGCTTGAACGCCCCTTGCCCTTGCGCAGCGCGCTGCGGGCCAAGGCGAGGGTGAGTTGATGCGCAAACAGTTCATCATAGGCCAACCGCGCCCGCGCAGGGCTGTCAGGTGACAGCGCGCTTAGGCCATCAGGCGCGTGCACCGCCCCCAAAGCCGTGCGCCAATCGGGCCAACCTTCTTGCGCTTTAAGCGGCCCGTCAATCCATTCGCCCAAGTCTGGCGTGCGCGCTAGGGCCGATTCGATCCCCCTAGCAACCAGCCTTTGCGTCACCCCCGCTGTCAGCGGATAGACCGGTTCAAACACCGGCAAACTGCCCGCTTCTTCAAGGCGCAGCACATGATCAGGGTGAACCATCTGGCCGATGCCGTCAAAAAGCTCGATCTTGCCAGACACCACGCGCCTTTGCCCCGTGGGCAACAGCTCGCGCAGATAGGGTTCGCGGGCGTGAAAGAACACCAGCTGAAATTCCACCTGCGCATCGCGCACGTTGATGCGGTAGGGGCGACCCTTTTGGCGCGGGGGCAGGTGCAGGCCCACCTCAACCTCGACCGTGACAGTCGCAGGGGCTATCACGTCGCGAATTGACGCTTTGCGCCCACGATCAACGCCGGTGTGGGGCAGCAAGAACAAGAAATCCTTGGGCTTTTCCACCCCCAAAGGCCCCAGCGCCTTGGCCGTTTTCGGCCCGATCCCGTCAAGCGTTTCAAGCGAGGCGAACAGCGGAAATAGGATTTCAGGCCGCGTCATGAAAGCCCTGCAAGGGCGATCCAAGCATCCTCGTCAATCAAAGCCACCCCTAGGCGTTCGGCATCCTTGGCCTTTGACCCAGCGCCCGGCCCTGCAATCACCAGATCGGTTTTGGCGCTGACCGACCCTGCCACTTTGGCCCCCAGTGCCTCGGCCCGCGCCTTGGCTTCGGCACGGGTCATCTTTTCCAGCGTGCCGGTGAAAACCAATGTCTTGCCCGCAATATCAGACGCGATGTTCGCCCGCGCCTGCACCGGCAGGATGGTTAACTGTGCCGCCAAAGCCTCAATCGCGGCGCGTTCGGCGGGGTTTTTGAAGGCGTCAATCAGGCTTTGCGCCAAAACCGCACCAACACCGTCAGCCGACAGCAGATCCTCCCAAGCGGGGTTGCCAGGTTCGGCCACGCGAACCGCCGCTTCAAAGGCGGGCCATGTGGTGTAATGGCGCGCAATGACACCCGCCGCGACTTCACCCACATGGCGGATGCCAAGCGAAAAGATCACACGGTCCAGCGGAATAGAGCGGCGGGCTTCGATAGCGGCGAACAGGTTGGTGGCAGATTTTTCACCAAACCCGTCGCGGTTTTTTAGCTTTTTGAACGGGTTAGCGTCGTCTCTTAAGGCAAGGGTAAAGATGTCAGCGGGTTGTTTGACGGGCAGGTCAGGGTCGGCAAAGAACATCTCGATCTGCTTGGCCCCCAACCCTTCGATATCAAAGGCCCCGCGCGAGACGAAGTGTTTCAACCGCTCTACCCCTTGGGCAGGGCAGATCAACCCCCCCGTGCAACGGCGCACGGAATCGCCGTCTTCGCGGTGCGCAGGGCTGCCACATTCAGGGCAAAGTGTTGGAAATTCATAAGGTTGCGCGGCGTCGCTCCGCTGCGACAGGTCAATATCGGCCACCTTCGGAATCACATCGCCCGCACGGTACACCTGCACCCAATCGCCGATGCGAATATCCTTCCCATCGCGGATCACAGCCCCTTTAGAATCACGCCCCGCGATGTAATCTTCATTGTGCAACGTCGCGTTAGAGACAACCACGCCCCCCACCGTCACAGGCGCCAACCGCGCCACGGGTGACAGGGCACCCGTGCGGCCCACCTGAATGTCGATCGCCAAAAGCCGTGTCCACGCCAGTTCGGCAGGGAATTTATGCGCAATCGCCCAGCGGGGTGTGGTAGAGCGAAAGCCCAACCGTTCCTGCAAGGTGAGGTCATTCACCTTGTACACCACCCCGTCGATGTCATAGCCCAAGGTCGCGCGCAGCGCTTCGATTTTGCGGTATTGGGCAAGCAGATCGGCGGTTGTGTGGCACAAAGCGGTTAGGGGATTAACCTGAAATCCCATATGCTTAAACGCCTCAATTGATGCAAGCTGCGTGGCCCCCAAGGGCTGTGAGATCGCCCCCCAAGCATAGGCGAAAAAGCGCAAAGGGCGGTCGGCGGTGATGCTGGCGTCAAGCTGGCGCAAAGACCCCGCGGCCGCATTGCGCGGGTTGGCAAAGGGTTTGTCGCCCCGCGCCACTTGCCGCGCGTTCAGGTCGGCGAAATCGGCGTGCGACATGTACACCTCGCCGCGCACCTCTAACAGCGCGGGTGCTGCGGGCACATTTTGGGGAATATCGCTTATGGTGCGGGCGTTTATAGTAACATCTTCACCCACCTCGCCGTCACCGCGCGTGGCCGCCTGCACCAAGATGCCGTTTTCATAGCGCAGGTTCAGCGACAGGCCGTCGATCTTGGGTTCAGCGGTGTAGCTGACCTGCGCAATGCCCAGAAACTTTTTCACCCTTTCGTCAAAATCGCTGACATCGCTGTCGGCAAAAGCATTCTCAAGGCTCAGCATCCGCACGCGGTGCGCCACCTTGCCAAAGCCCGAAGCAACGGCCCCCCCCACCTGATCAGACGGGCTATCTGCCCGTTTGAGTGCGGGAAACAGCGCCTCTATCGCGGCGTTGCGCCGCTTTAGCGCGTCATACTCCGCGTCCGACATTTCGGGCGCGTCCAGCGTGTGATAGGCGGCGTTGGCGGCTGCCAGCACCTGTGCCAAGCGGGCCAGTTCCACCTGCGCTTGCGCCTGATCCAGTTCTTCCACCGCTTTGTCCATCACCGCCCCCTGCTTTGGCACAGGTTAAGCGGCACAGCGGCGGAATTCCAGCGTTCAGGCAGAGACCGCCAAGCGGGGCAAATCAAGCGCGCTGGGTTCGCGCAGCACATAGCCCCTGCCCCAGACGGTTTCGATATAGCTTTCGCCCCCCGTCGCCTCTGCCAGCTTTTTGCGCAACTTGCAGATGAACACGTCGATGATCTTCAACTCTGGCTCGTCCATGCCGCCGTATAGGTGGTTCAGGAACATCTCTTTGGTCAACGTGCTGCCTTTGCGCAGGCTAAGCAGTTCCAGCATTTGATATTCTTTGCCCGTCAGATGCACCGCGCGCCCATCCACATCAACGCTTTTGGCATCAAGGTTGACCAGCACCTTGCCCACGCGAATCACCGATTGCGCATGGCCTTTTGACCGGCGGATGATGGCGTGAATGCGCGCCACCAGCTCTTCGCGGTGGAAGGGTTTGGTCAGGTAATCATCCGCGCCAAAGCCAAAGCCTTTCAGCTTGCTGTCGGTGTCATCCGCGCCTGACAAGATCAGGATCGGCGTTTCTATCCGCGCCAGCCGCAACTGGCGCAGCACTTCATGACCTGACATATCGGGCAGGTTCAGATCCAGCAGGATCAGGTCGTAATCATACAGCTTGGCCAGATCTATGCCATCTTCGCCCAGATCGGCGCAGTAAACGTTCAGGTTGGCATGCCCCAGCATCATTTCAATGCTGCGAGAGGTCGTTGGATCGTCTTCCACCAAAAGAATGCGCATGTTCAAAGTTCTCCGTCCTAGAGTGCCTGTTAACATCTTAGCCAAGCATGGGTTAACGAAGCGTTACGATGCCAGAACGAACCAAGAAAACCATCTAAAGTTGTCGATATTTCTGCAAAGTTGTCACCCGCAGCGCCTTGTCGCCGTATTTTTGCACCGCATCCCGCCACAGACCAAATTCTTCTTCCGACAAAGCATAGCGCTCTAGCGCGTCACTTAGGCTCAGCAGGCCGTAGGCCACGGCCTTTACAACCACGGCTTTGCGGCTGGCCACCCAGCGCTGCGTGTCATTGGCAGGCAGGTCGGCGCGGCTTAGAATGCTGCCATCGGGAAGGGTAACTTGGCGCGGGCCATCAACTTTCTTCAAATACATCGGCCTCTCCTTGTGTCATCCCTGCCAAAATGCGCCTGCACGCTTAACCAACCGTGAAGCGAGGGGTTGAGACTGCGGTGCATTTTCCTATATTGCGGGCTAACTCCTTAACTTGGCCGCAATCATGCTGGACGGAAAACTGAACTCTCTGGGGCTGCCCAAGGCCCCGGCTGACACCCGCGTCGTTGTGGCGATGTCGGGCGGTGTCGATTCGTCGGTGGTGGCAGCGATGCTGAAAGACGAAGGCTATGATGTGGTCGGCGTGACCTTGCAGCTTTACGACCACGGGGCCGCCTTGGCCAAAAAGGGGGCCTGCTGTGCGGGGCGCGATATTCACGATGCCAGGCGCGTGGCCGAACAGATGGGCTTTGCCCATTATGTGCTCGATTATGAAAACACCTTTCGCCAAGCCGTGATCGAAGATTTCGCCGATGCTTACCTTGCGGGGGCAACGCCCGTGCCCTGCATTCGCTGCAACGAGCGGGTGAAGTTTAAAGATCTTCTTGCCACCGCCAAGGATTTGAACGCCGATTGCATGGCAACAGGCCACTATATCCAGCGCAAGATGGGCCAAGGGCCAGAGCTGCACCGCGCCGCCGATGCCAACCGCGACCAAAGCTATTTCCTGTTCTCGACCACGCCTGACCAGCTGGATTACCTGCGCTTTCCCTTGGGCCATCTGGGCTCCAAGGCTGAAACCCGCGCCTTGGCGGCAAAATATGGCCTATCGGTCGCCGATAAGCCCGACAGTCAAGACATCTGCTTTGTGCCAAACGGCAACTATGCCGCCGTGATCGAAAAGCTGCGCCCCGGCTCGGCGGATCCCGGCGAGATTGTCGATCAGGCTGGAAATGTTCTGGGCCTGCACAATGGTGTGATCCACTACACCGTGGGCCAGCGCAAAGGCTTGGGCGTGGGGGGCTTGGAAGAACCGATCTACGTTCTGCGCCTTGATCCGGCCAGCCGCCGCGTGATCGTAGGCCCCAAAGCCGCCCTTGCCACCCGCACCGTGCCCGTGCGCGAAATAAACTGGCTGGGCGACACCCCCTTCGCCTCTGGCCCCCACCATATAGAGGTCAAGGTCCGCTCCACCCGCCCGCCCCGTCCGGCCATCGTGCGCCCCCTGTCGCCCACCACTGCCGAAGTCGAACTGCTTGATCCCGAAGACGGCGTGGCAGCGGGCCAAGCCTGTGTCTTTTACGACCCAAATTCCTCGCGCGTCTTGGGCGGCGGCTGGGTCTGGCGCGGCCAATAACCCCTTTCACATGGGCTCAAATATCCACTGGGGTTTCTTAAGGGGAGGCGTGCCTCCCCTTAAGGCAGGGGGTGCGGGGGGCGGCAGCCCCCCGCCTTGCCCCCGATGGACGCCCGAACCTTTTTCCGCTAAAGCCGCCCCATGCTTGACAATCGCGCCCCTCTCCCGCCCGAAATTG
>CAIQOV010000001.1 GCA_903873585.1 uncultured Rhodobacterales bacterium | reverse complement strand
TTCCTGCGCGACGAAGAGTGTGACCCCGACCTCATCCAACGCATAATGGCCGACGAGAAAAACCGTTAAGTCCAGACGGCCCTCGGCGTAGGTTTACGCCGCCTAATCAAAACGCCTCGTCCATCATCTGGACGAGGCGTTTTTCATTGCAGGTTTGCAGCTTGGGGGCCCCCCAGCCAAGGCAGTCGATTATTCCGCAGACAAACGGCTGATCACAACGATCACTTCGGGCTTCTTGCCAATCTCTGTCATAGCCACTTGCCGCACGGTACGCTTCAGCGCCTCTTCCAGCTTGTCGTCATCGCCCATCACCTTGCGGCCAGCGCCTGCGATAAAGGCGCCCAAATCGGCTTCCAGCACCTCTGACAGCTCGCGCCCGCCGCGCCCTTTGGTGGGCAGGCCCATGGTATCCACCCAAGGTTCGCCCAAAGCCTCGCCGTCTTCGTCAACGATCAGCGTGACGGTGACATGGCCGTTCAGCGCCATACGGATGCGGTCGCGCACCACACCGTCCATCGCGCCGATCAGCGCCGTGCCGTCCAGATAGGTCCGGCCCGCTTCGATGCGATCCACCACTTTGGGCGCATCGCCCGTCAGATCGATCATCATGCCATTGGTCGCGACCAGCGAGGCGATGCCGGAATCCTTGGCCAATTTGGCGTGTTCGCGCAGATGGCGGTGTTCGCCGTGCATCGGCAGCAGCATATCGGGCAGAAGCAAACGGTGCACATGTTCCAGATCGGGGCGGTTGGCATGGCCAGAGACGTGATATTTGCCGTTGGAATCATCGACAATCGTCACACCCTTTTCCGATAGGGCGTTGACCACTTTTGAAACTTCACGCTCGTTGCCCGGAATGGTTTTAGACGAGAACAAGAACGTATCCCCCTCGCGCATTTCCAAGCCCAGATACTTGCCGCGCGCAAGTTGCGCCGAAGCCGCGCGGCGTTCGCCTTGGCTGCCAGTGACGATCAGCATCAGGTTCTTGCGCGGCACTTCTTGCGCATCTTCTGGCCCGATGTGGCGCGGAAAGCCCTGCAATACGCCTGATTCTTCGCCCGCCAGAACCATTTTCTTCATCGCCCGACCCAGCAGGCAAATCGTGCGCCCCGCCGCCCTGCCCGCCTCGGCCAAGGTTTTCAACCGCGCCACGTTTGACGCAAAGGTTGTGGCCACAACCATGCCGCTGGAGGCAGCGATCAATTCTGACAAAGGCACGCCAAGTGTCGATTCCGACCGGCCGGGAAGTGGTGAAAATACGTTCGTGCTGTCGCACATCAGCGCTTTGATCGGGCGTTCGGCAGCGATGGCTTCAAAGGCGGCGTCATCCCATGCTTCACCCACAATCGGGTTGCGGTCTAGTTTGAAGTCGCCCGAATGCACGATGCGCCCTGCGGGGGTGTCGATCACCAAAGCCGCACTTTCGGGGATCGAGTGGCTGACAGGCACAAACTGCACCTCGAACGGGCCGGCGGTGATCACCTCGGGGCGGGGTTTGACGGTGCGGATGGCGTCACGCGCCAAGCCCGCCTCTTCCATCTTCATGCGGCCCAAAGTCGCGGTAAAGGCGCGGGCATAAACCGGCTTTTTGAGCTGCGACCACAGATGCGGCAACCCGCCCAGATGGTCTTCATGGCCGTGGGTGATGAAAATCGCTTCCAACCTGTCCAACCGCGCGGTCAGCCAAGAGATGTCGGCCATGATCAAATCCACGCCGGGAGAGCCATCCATATCGGGAAAGGCCACGCCCAGATCAACCAAGATCAGCCGCTCTTTCCCCGGCATCCCGTAGCCGTAAACATAGGCATTCATGCCAATTTCCCCGGCACCGCCAAGAGGAAGGTAGATCAGTCGTTCACCGGTTTTAGACGGGGCCATCGGCACTCTCTATGTTGCAAACACGCGCTTAAACGGCGCTGTGGTCTTTGTTAAGGGCATGGATCAGGACCAGACCGTGCATGGTCAAATCATCCTCGATCGCGTCAAACGTATCGGTTCCTTGGGCAAAGAGGGCCGCAAGCCCCCCCGTTGCAATGACTTTCATCGGAAAGGGACGCTCCTTGCGCACTTCACGCACGATGCCTTCGACCAGCCCGATATAGCCCCAATACACGCCTGATTGCATACAGGCCACCGTATTCGTGCCAATCACCCGCGCTGGTTTTGCCACATCAACATGAGGCAGGGCTGCGGCTGCCATATGCAGCGCTTCTAGCGACAGATTGGCACCGGGGGCGATAACGCCGCCAATGTAAGCGCCGTCAAAATCAACCACATCAAAGGTGGTGGCGGTGCCAAAATCAACGACAATCAGGTTGCCCCCGTGCCGATCAAACGCGCCTGCGGTGTTCACCAGCCGATCAGGGCCGACGGTTGTGCCTTGATCGACACGCGGTTCGATGGGAAGGCGGCATTCGGGCTTGCCCACCACAACGGGGCGGCAGTCAAAGTAGCGGTTGCACAGCACGCGCAGGTTAAAGACCACACGCGGCACGGTGGAAGAAATGATCGCCTCGGTGATCGACACCTCGGCCTTGGTCAGCGCGATGAGTGAGGACAGCCAGACGAAATACTCATCCGCCGTGCGCTTGTGATCGGTCGAAATCCGCCATGTCACGCGAAACTTTGCGCCGTCCCAGACGGAAAAGACGGTGTTGGTGTTGCCGCAGTCGATGGCCAAAAGCATGGGATCACCTGTTGATGCGAAGAGCCAAGGGGTTTCACACCCCTTGCGCTTATCGTGGCGTATTTAGCGCAAGATGCGGGGAAAGGCAGGTCAAAAGAACACCTCGGCGGCAGGAATGGCGAGGGTTTCTTGGCCCATGCGCAAGATCAGCGCGCCGGTTTCGTCGATCGTTTCAAAGGTGCCATGGTGGGTGGTGGTGCCCGTGCGCGCGCGGATGGTTTCGCCCAAGCGGGCGGCGTGCGACAGCCAAGCAGCGCGCAAGGGGGCGAAGCCTTGGGTGGTGAAGGTGTGCTCCCAATTGGCATAGGCGCTTGCGAGGTGGGTTAGGAAGGTTTCCGGATCAACCCGCAGGCCGGTTTCACCTAAAAGCGAAACGGGTTTCAAAGCGCCCTGTTCCACCAAACTGGCATCAGGTGCTGCAATCAGGTTCACGCCTGTGCCAATGGCCAAATGCGCCACACCAGCCCCGCTTGACGAACTTTCCAGCAATATCCCCGCCAGCTTGCCGCCATTGAGCAGCACATCATTGGGCCATTTAAGCGTGAAGGCCTGCGGCAGATCGGTCAGCGTCACCAGCGCATCGCGCAGTGCCAGTGCCGCAGCAAACGAGCGCAGCGCCACTTGGGCGGCAGGCTCTTTCGGATGCAGCAGCAAGGTCGCGTGAAAATTGCCGCGCGGGCTAACCCAAGGGCGCGCGCGCCTGCCCTTCCCAGCCGTTTGTTCATAGGCCACGAACCACGATGGCCCCAGTGTTACCGGGGCCAATCGCAAAGCATGGGCGTTGGTGCTGTCAAGACTGTCGCAGATGTGGCGCGCCACACCTGCGGGCCAGACCGAACCCTTAGCCGACAAGAGCGGCGGCGGCGGCAACGGCCGCAGGTTCCAGCCCGAAGAAGTTCACCACAGCCGCCAGCATCACCACGGCCACGCCCATCAAAGCCAGCCATTGCACGGGGTTCATCTTGCTGTCAGCGCCCGCCTGTTCTGCGCCGAAATACATATAGAACACGATGCGCAGGTAATAAAACGCCCCGATGACCGAGGCGATTACCCCTGCCACCGCAAGCCAGCCCATACCGGCATCAACCGCGGCTTTCAGCACATAGAACTTCCCGAAAAAGCCCAGCATCGGCGGCACACCCGCCAGCGAGAACATCAGCACCAGCACCGCCAGCGCCTTAAGCGGTTCGCGCTTTGAGAACTGGTTTAGCAAGGTGATGTCGGTGACAGGCTTACCGTCCATCTCTAGTGATAAGATGAAGGCGAAAGTGCCCAAGTTCATCGTCACATAAATCGCCATATAAACCAGCATCGCCTGCACGCCGAATGCCGTGCCCGAGGCCAAACCCATCAGCGCAAAGCCCATATGGGCAATCGACGAATAGGCCATCAGGCGTTTGATGTCTTTCTGCCCGATGGCGGCGACTGCACCCACGAACATCGACAGCACCGAGAGCACCGCCAAAACTTGCGCCCATTGCGGGGTGATGCCGCCAAAAGCCCCATGCACCAAGCGCGCAATCAGCGCCATTGCCGCGACCTTGGGGGCCGTGGCGAAAAAGGCGGTGATCGGGGTGGGCGCACCTTCGTAAACGTCAGGCGTCCACATATGGAACGGCGCGGCCGAGATTTTGAACGCCAATCCCGCCAGCATGAACACAAGGCCAAACAGCAGACCAACAGGCACGCCGTGCTGCACCGTGGTCAGAATGCCCGCAAAGCTGGTGGTTCCGGCATAGCCGTAAACCAGCGAAGCCCCGTACAGCAGCAGGCCCGACGACAAAGCGCCAAGGACGAAATACTTCAACCCCGCTTCGGTTGAGGTTTTGCTATCACGGTCCAGCGCAGCCACCACGTAAAGCGCCAGTGATTGCAGTTCTAGCCCCATGTACAGCGACATCAGATCGCCCGCCGACACCATAGCCATCATGCCAATCGTGGCGAGTGCAATCAGCAGCGGATATTCAAACCGCGCCAAGCCGCGCTTGGCCATATAACCCTCGCTCACCAGCAAGATCGCAGCCCCTGACAGCAAAATCGCCACCTTGGCAAAGCGCGCAAAAGCGTCGTCGATAAACAGCCCGCCAAACGCCGTCTGGCTGCCCGCCCCCGCCACAGCCACCCAAAGTGCCACAGCAACCATCACGGCGGCGGTGGCCCAAGTGACCAGTTGGGTCAGCCCGTCTTTGCCGGTGTAAACCGCCACAAGCAGCGCCAGCAGAGTATAGATCGCCAGAACCAGTTCCGGCAGGACGATTGCGATATCTTGGCTCAACATCTTATGCGCCCTTTCAGTTCGAGGCTGGCGTTGTGGCGGCGGCATAGTTTGCCACCATCGCTTGGACCGAGGGGTCGATGATGTCAGTCACCACCTTGGGATAAACGCCTAGCAGCAGCGTCATGATGATCAAGGGCGCAAAGATTGCGCGCTCGCGGCGGGTCATGTCGGTGATGGTTTTAAGACCCTCTTTCACCAAAGCGCCAAACACCACGCGGCGGTAAAGCCACAAACCGTAAGCGGCTGACAAGATCACCCCCGAAGTGGCGACCGCCGCCACCCAAGTATCGGCTTGGAACGCGCCCATCAGGGTCAGGAATTCACCGACAAAGCCCGAAGTGCCCGGCAGGCCCACGTTCGCCATGGTGAAAAACATGAACACCAGCGCATAGGCGGGCATACGGTTGATCAGGCCACCATAGGCGTCAATCTCACGCGTGTGCATCCGGTCGTAGATCACGCCGACACACAAGAACATCGCGCCCGAGATGAAACCGTGGCTCAGCATCTGAAACATCGCACCGTCAAGACCTTGGGCGTTCATGGTGAAAATGCCCAAAGTCACATAGCCCATGTGGGCCACCGACGAATAAGCCACCAGCTTTTTCATGTCAGACTGCACCAGCGCCACAAGCGAGGTGTAGACGATGGCAATGGCCGACATCCAAAACACCACCGGCGTCCACAAATGGGCTGCGACGGGGAACATCGGCATCGAAAAGCGCAAGAACCCATAGCCGCCCATTTTCAGCAAAATCGCGGCCAGCACGACCGACCCTGCGGTGGGGGCCTGCACGTGGGCATCGGGCAACCACGTATGCACCGGCCACATCGGCATTTTCACCGCAAAACTGGCAAAGAAGGCCAAGAACAGCAGCGTCTGCAAGCCACCCGTGATCGTCAGCCCCCAAGCCAAAATCGGTTCATGGCTGAACTGATAGGTCATCAGCGTGGGAATATCAGTGGTGCCCGCCGCGTGATACATCGCGACCATGGCCACCAGCATCAGAACCGAACCGAAGAAGGTGTACAAGAAGAACTTGAACGCAGCATAAATCCGGTTCAACCCGCCCCAGATACCGATGATCAAGAACATCGGGATCAGGCCCGCTTCGAAGAACAGATAGAACAGCACCAGATCAAGCGCCGTGAACACGCCCAGCATCAGCGTTTCCAGCAGCAGGAAGGCGATCATGTAATCTTTGACGCGGGTTTCGACGTTCCAGCACGAGGCAATCGTGATCGGCATCAGGAACGTGGTCAGCATGACAAACAAGATCGAAATGCCATCGACGCCCATTTTGTAATGCAGACCCATGATCCACGGGCGATCTTCCACAAACTGAAAGCCGATGTTGGCGGGATCAAACCCTTTCAGCAGCAGCAGCGACAGGGCAAAGCTGACAACCGTTGCAAAAAGCGCCAACCATTTGGCATTGCGCTGTGCGGCAGCATCATTGCCGCGCAAGAACAGCGCCAGAATGGCCGCCGCAATGGCGGGCACAAACGTAATCAGGGACAGAAGGTTGTTCATCAGTGCGTCCCCCCGGCGATGGACATCCAAGTGATCAAACCAACGATCCCTAGAACCATGGCGAAGGCATAGGTGAAGATATAGCCCGATTGGGCGCGACCAGCGAGGCGGGTAAAGAACGGCACGATTCCCATGGCAATGCCGTTCAGCGTGCCGTCAATGATGTCACCATCGCCGCGCTTCCACAGCAAACGCCCCAAGGCCTTGGCAGAGCGCACAAACAGCACATCGTACAGCTCGTCAAAATACCACTTGTTGAGCAAGAAGCGGTAAAGCGGCGCTTGTTGTTCGGCCAGTTGGCCCGGCAGCTTGGGATTGCGGATGTAGAACTGAAACGCCACGGCAAAGCCAATCAGCATCGCGATAAAGGGCGACAGGCTAACCCAAACGGGGCTTTCATGCGCCAATTCCAGCACCTTATTCTCAGCGCCGTAATAAATCGCCCCCGCCCCCGGTGCAGCCCCTTCGTGCAGCGAGAAGAAAGCCGACATGGTTTCATGATTGCCGAAGAAATCGTTGAACCAGACCATCCCCGCAAACACCGCCCCCAAAGCCAGAACGGCCAGCGGAATGGTCATCACCAAGGGGCTTTCGTGGGCGTGTTCGTGCGCGTGATGATCGCCCTTTTCTGGCCCGTAGAAGGTCATAAAAATCAACCGCCACGAGTAGAACGAGGTGAAGCAGGCCGCCACCACCAGCAAGGTAAAGGCATACATCGACCCACCCGCATAAGCACTTTCGATGATCGCGTCTTTCGACAAGAAGCCTGCAAAGCCAATCGGCGTGCCAAACAACTCGCCCGAGAAGGGAATGCCCACGCCGGTGATCGCCAGCGTGCCGATCATCATCATGGCAAAGGTGAAGGGCACCTTTTTGCGCAAGCCACCGTAATTGCGCATATCTTGTTCGTGGTGCATCGCGGTGATGACCGACCCAGCCCCCAAGAACAGCATCGCTTTAAAGAAAGCGTGGGTGAACAGGTGGAACATCGCCGCCCCATACACGCCCGACCCTGCGGCCACAAACATATAGCCCAGTTGCGAACAGGTCGAATAAGCGATGACCCGTTTGATGTCGTTTTGCACCAAGCCGACAGTGGCGGCAAAAAACGCCGTCGAGGCTCCGATGACCACGATAAACGCCTTAGCTTCGGGCGCAAACTCAAACAGCGGCGACATCCGGCAGACCAAAAACACGCCGGCCGTTACCATCGTTGCGGCGTGGATCAGGGCTGACACGGGAGTTGGCCCCTCCATCGCGTCGGGAAGCCATGTGTGCAAGAACAGTTGCGCCGATTTGCCGCAAGCGCCGATGAACAACAGCACGCCAATCAGGTTGGCGGCATTCCAATCGGCCCACAGGAAATGCAAGCTGGTGGTGCCCAAGGTGGGGGTGGCGGCAAAAACATCGTCAAACTTGATGGAATCGGTCAGGTAGAACAGGCCGAAAATCCCCAAGGCAAAGCCAAAGTCGCCCACGCGGTTGACCACAAAGGCCTTGATCGCCGCCGCATTGGCAGTGGGCTTGCGGTAGTAGAACCCGATCAGCAGGTAAGAGGCTACGCCCACACCCTCCCAGCCAAAGAACATCTGCACCAGATTGTCAGAGGTGATCAGTGCAAGCATGGCAAAGGTAAAGAACGACAGATAGGCAAAGAAGCGGGCGCGGTAGGGCTCGTCATGGCCCCAGTTTTCGTCATGCGCCATGTAGCCAAAGCTGTACAGGTGCACCAAAGCCGACACTGTGTTGACCACAACGAGCATGATCGCCGTCAACCGATCAAGCCGAATGCCCCAATCGGTCGACAGTGAGCCGCTTTCGATCCAGCGCAGCAGTTCGATGTGCTGTGTTACCCCGTCAAAGGTCAAAAACACATACCAAGACAGGCCCGCCGCCAAGAACAGCAAAGCGGCCGAGACAATCTGCCCCGCCTTTTCGCCAATCAAGCGCCAGAAGAACCCGCAAATCAGCGCACCCACCAAGGGGGCAAGAAGGATGACCGTTACCATACCCTTAGCCCTTCATCACATTGGCATCTTCCACAGCAATCGACCCACGATTGCGGAAGAACACGACCAGAATAGCCAGACCAATCGCCGCCTCTGCCGCGGCCACGGTCAGGATCAGCAGGCTGAACACCTGCCCCACCAGATCACCCGCCTGCGACGAGAAAGCGACAAAGTTCAGGTTGACCGCGAGAAGCATCAACTCGATCGACATCAAGATGACGATCACGTTCTTCCGGTTCAGGAAGATGCCAAAGATGCCGATGACGAACAAAGCCGCCGCCACGACAAGATAATGTTGCAGTCCGATCATCCTAGTCCCTCCGGGTCTTGGCCCGTTTCAGTCAGTCGCGGGTAAACCCGCCGATCTCGTAGGGTGCGTGCTGGCACGCACCTTTGTTGCTTAACCTTTAAAGCCCCTGCCCCGGCTTCACATCGACCATCTCCAACGCCTTAGCTGGATCGCGCCACATCTGGTGCAGCACGTTTTGCCGCTTGATGTCACGGCGATGGCGCAGCGTTAGAACAATCGCGCCAATCATGGCGACCAGCAGGATCAGCCCCGCCAGTTGGAACAGGTAAAGGTATTTGTCATACAGCAGCAGCCCCAAAGCGCGGGTGTTGTCGATCTGGTTGGCATCGGGCGTGGGCGCTTGGTGCAGGCCCATAGCGCCGTCGGCCGACACCCAAGCGCCAAGGCCAAAGGCCAGTTGGATCAGCAAAATCACCGCGACCAACAGGCCGATGGGCATATACTTGGCCATCTCACTTTTCAGCTCGGCAAAATCCACGTCCAGCATCATCACGACGAACAAGAACAACACCGCCACCGCGCCGACATAGACGATGATCAGCAGCATCGCGACAAATTCTGCCCCCAGCAGCACAAACAGCCCTGCCGCTGACAGAAAGGTCAAGATCAACCACAGCACCGAATGCACCGGATTGCGCGACAGCGTCACCATCAAGGCGGCGGCCACCGTGACGGTGGAAAAGGCGTAAAAGGCCAGGTCTGCCACGGTCATGCTTGGGTCTCCTCGGTTTCGGTGAAGACGGCTTGGGCTATTTCCAGCGCCTTTTGGGTGGCGGGCAAGCCGCCGAACATCGACATTTGCCAGATCACTTCGGCAATCTCCCGCGCCGTGGCCCCTGCGGCCAAAGCATTGCGCACGGTCGGGCGCAATTGGGGTTCGCCAAGCGGACCAAGTACGGTTTGGGCGGCGATTGTCACCAAGAAACGGGTGCGCGCATCCAAGCCTTGCGGGTTAAAGGTCTTGCCAAAGAACATCTCTAGCATTTCCTTGGGCATGGCGGGAAACATCGCCTCAAACGCCTTGGGGTCTATGGTGCCAAGGGCCGAGGGCGTGAAGGCGCGGGCCATGGTTTGGCCCTGCTCCATCATCGTTTGGAAGAGTTTGGCGAAATCTTGGGTCATCAGCGGTACGGCGCATCAAGGTCTAGGTTGCGCGCAATTTCGGCTTCCCAGCGGTCGCCGTTATCCAGCAATTTGGCCTTGTCGTAGAACAGCTCTTCGCGGGTTTCGGACGCAAATTCGAAGTTCGGCCCTTCGACGATGGCATCGACAGGGCAGGCTTCTTGGCAAAAACCGCAGTAGATGCACTTGGTCATGTCGATGTCATAGCGCGTGGTGCGGCGGCTGCCGTCTTCGCGCGGTTCGGCATCAATCGTGATGGCTTGGGCGGGGCAAACAGCCTCGCACAGTTTGCAGGCGATACAACGCTCTTCGCCCGAAGGATACCGCCGCAGCGCGTGTTCGCCGCGAAAGCGCGGGCTGAGCGGGCCTTTTTCATGCGGATAGTTCAGCGTGGCCTTGGGGGCGAAGAAGTACTTCATCCCCAAGCCAAAGCCTTTGATGAAATCCATCAGGAAGAAGTATTTGGTCGCCCGGGTCCAGTCGACATTGGCCATAGCTTAGCCCCCCATCGCGTAGCGGGCCCAGAAGTGGCCGAGGATTTCAAACTTGGCCAAGAAGGCCACCAGCACAACCCACGCCAGCGACATGGGCAAGAACACTTTCCAACCAATCCGCATCAATTGGTCGTAGCGATAGCGCGGCACAATCGCCTTCACCATGGCGAACATAAAGAACCACACCCACATCTTGGCAACCATCCACAACACCCCATCTGGAATGCCCGGAATGGGCGAGAGCCAGCCGCCAAAGAACAACAGCGTGATCAAAGCGCACATCAGGAAGATGGCGATGTATTCGCCGGCCATGAACAAAAGATACGGGGTCGAGGAGTATTCGACCATAAAACCCGCAACCAGTTCCGATTCCGCTTCGGGCAAGTCAAACGGCGGGCGGTTGGTTTCGGCCAAAGCCGAGATGAAGAACAACACCACCATCGGCAAGTGCGGCAACCAGTACCAGCCCAACAGGCCGTAGCCGGTGTTTTGCGCTTCAACAATCGCGCCAAACGACAGCGAGCCTGTCGACAAGATCACCCCAATGATGATCAGGCCCAACGACACCTCATACGAGATCATCTGCGCGGCAGAACGCAGCGAGCCAAGAAAGGCGTATTTCGAGTTTGACGCCCACCCACCCATGATCACGCCGTACACTTCAAGCGAGGAGGCGGCGAAGACGAACAGCACGGCCACGTTGATATCGGCCAAAATCCAACCGGGGCTAAAGGGCAAAACCGCCCAAGCCAAAATCGCCAGCACAAAAGACAACAGCGGGGCCAAGAAGAACACAGGCCGGTCAACCCCTGCGGGGACCACGATTTCCTTGACCACATATTTCAACGCATCGGCCACGGTTTGCAGCAAGCCAAACGGACCCACCACGTTCGGGCCGCGCCGCATCTGCACAGCGGCCCAGATCTTACGATCGCCGTAGACCAAGAACAGCAGGCTGATCATCACAAAGGCCACAATCAGCAGGCTTTGGGCAATCAACAGCACTGCCGTGCCAAGCCCTGTCGCAAAGAAACCCATAATTCCTGTCCTCTTTCCTTCAGGCGGCCATGGTCGCAGGCAATGCCAGCGTCGTGGTCGTTCTTAACGCAGCCGTGGCTCTGTAAACAGCACGCCCAAGCAAAGTTTCACCATTTTTGGGGGCGGTTTTCATGCAAACTCGCATCATTCTGCCGCCATCTGCGGGGCAACTCGGCCTGCTTCCAGTGCCGCCAATTCCCCCATCGTGGCCGAGGCCCGCGCGATAGGGTTGGTCATGTAGTAGGCTTTGTAAACGGTGCGGAAGGTGGCCGTGCCCATGTCACGCAGGGCCACGGGCGCCCAGCCGTTATCGGCCACCTGATCCACCGCGCCCAGATGCGGGTGTTTGACGACAAGTGCGGCGCGCAGTTGGGTCAGGCTATCCCACGGCAAAGTTTTGCCCAGTTCAGCCGACAAAGCCCGCAAGATAGCCCAGTTTTCCTTCGCCTCACCCGGTGCAAAACCCGCACGCATCGCCAATTGCGGGCGACCTTCGGTGTTCACGAACAGGCCGTTTTCTTCGGTATAAGCGGCGGCAGGCAAGATCACATCGGCACGGTTGGCCCCACGGTCGCCGTGGCTGCCCTGATAGATCACAAAGGGGCCAGCGGCGATGTCTACCTCATCCGCGCCCAAATTATAGATCACTTCTGCGCCTTCAACTGCGGCCAACAGCCCGCCTTCGGTGACAGCACCCACATCCATGGCCCCTACGCGCGATGCAGCGGTGTGCAGCACCAGCAGCTTGCCGCCGATCTTTTCCGCCAAAGCCATGGCATGGGCCAAAACAGCCTCGCCGTCAGCCTCACCAACAGCGCCCTGCCCCACGATCACCAAACCGCCCGTTTGGGTGGCATTGGCCACAGCCGCGGCCAAAGCGGCGCGGTCGGTTCCAGCGTGGGTGTACTCATAGGTCAAATCCGCCGCGGGCCCGATCAACGAGATATTGGCGTTCTTTGTCCAAGCCTTACGCAGGCGGGCGTTCAAAACGGGGGCTTCCAAACGCGGGTTCGTGCCGATCAGCCAGATCGTGCGGGCATCATCAATATCGCCAATCGCCGCATTGCCCACATAGGCCGAGCGGTTGCCAATCGGCAAACGCGCGCCATCGGTGCGGCATTCAACTTGCCCACCCAACGATTCCACCAAGGCTTTGAGCGAAAACGCCGCTTCGACCGGAGCCAGATCGCCCACAAGGCCCAGAACCTTTTTGCCCGCCATCGCAGCGGCCACTTTCACCAGCGCCTCACCCCAGCCCGCTTTGCGCAGCTTGCCGTTTTCGCGGATATAGGGCGTGTCTAGACGCTGGCGGCGCAAGCCGTCCCAGATGAAACGGGTTTTGTCGGAAATCCACTCTTCATTCACGCCGTCATGGTTGCGCGGCAGAATGCGCATCACTTCGCGGCCCTTGGTGTCGATGCGGATGTTTGACCCCAAAGCATCCATCACGTCGATGGATTCGGTCTTGGTCAGCTCCCACGGGCGGGCGGTGAAGGCATAGGGCTTGGATGTCAGCGCGCCAACGGGGCACAGGTCAATGATGTTGCCCTGCAAGTTGGAATCGAGGGTCATGTTCAAATATGACGTAATTTCCGCATCTTCGCCGCGACCGGTTTGGCCCATCTGCGTGATGCCCGCCACTTCTGACGTAAAGCGCACACAGCGCGTGCACGAAATGCAGCGCGTCATTTTGGTTTCAACCAAGGGGCCAAGGTTCAAATCCTCAGACGCGCGCTTGGGTTCGCGGTAGCGGCTGAAATCGACCCCGTAAGCCATAGCCTGATCTTGCAGGTCGCATTCGCCCCCTTGGTCGCAAATCGGGCAATCGAGCGGATGGTTGATCAGCAAAAACTCCATCACGCCTTCGCGGGCCTTTTTGACCATGGGCGAGTTGGTTTTGACCACGGCAGGTTCACCGTTCGGCCCACCGCGCAAGTCTTTGACCTGCATCGCACAGGAGGCCGCAGGCTTGGGCGGGCCGCCGACAACCTCGACCAAGCACATCCGGCAGTTGCCGGCGATGGTCAGCCGTTCGTGATAGCAAAAGCGCGGAATTTCAACGCCCGCCACTTCGGCGGCCTGAATGAGGGTCATGGCCGGATCAACTTCGACTTCGATCCCGTCGATGATCAGCTTTTTCAGGTTCGACATCTCAGGTGGTCCTTCCGCTTTGGCCGCGCGCGTCACAGGGGGCAAAAGCCGCCCGCTTCGCTTGGTGCGGTTCATCTGCTTTTCGCGCCGTCTTGGCAACGGGTTTTCGCCACTGTGCGACAGTGCGCGAGAAAAATTCTGTTGGTACAAGCAGGGCTTGCGCCAAGGGGCTGTGGGTTACAACCGCGCTCATCGGCTTGACCGCAGCAATGTGCCCAAGGGCGTTTTCTTGGCAATCTCGGCCTCGCCCACGGCGCAGTAGCTTTCAACGTCACCCTCCTTGGCCCCTGCGGTGGCAAGGTAGGCTGCGGCTTCGTCTTTCAGGCGCTTTTTTTGCACTGGATCGCTGCGAAAGGCGTCGTAATCTGCGCCCGTATAGCCCTGCGCTTCGGCGTAAGATTTCAAATCCCACAACCGCCCCATCACCACCAGCATCCGCGCCGAGATGGTCGGGCAGGTCTTGCGCAGAATGTCGCCCGCAAAACCCGCGCGCAGTTCATCGTTGATATGGGCGTTTTGCGCCATGGGAACTGGGCCAGCCAAAGCAGGTGCGGCGAGCGTTAAGCCCGCCAGAGCCATGGCGATGGCGACCTTGTTCATCATGGCAAAACCCCTGCGCATCGCCTTACTCTGCCGCAATGGCGCTGACGCGGCCGGTTTTTTTGTATTTGATGCGGTCCTCAATCTCATTGCGGAAGGCGCGCACCAAGCCTTGGATCGGCCAAGCCGCCGCATCGCCTAGCGCGCAGATCGTGTGGCCTTCGACCTGTTTGGTGACCGACAGCAACATGTCGATCTCTTCCAACTCGGCATCACCTTTCACGATCCGCTCCATCACGCGCATCATCCAGCCCGTGCCTTCGCGGCACGGCGTGCACTGGCCGCAGGATTCGTGCTTATAAAACTTCGACAAGCGCCAGATCGCTTTGATCACATCGGTTTGCTGATCCATCACGATCACCGCCGCTGTTCCAAGACCAGAGCGTTGTTCGCGCAGCCAATCAAAATCCATGATCGCATCGTCACATTGCGAAGCGGTCAGCATCGGCACCGATGACCCGCCCGGAATAACCGCTTTCAAGTTCTTCCACCCACCGCGCACGCCGCCGCAATGCTCTTCCAGCAATTCGCGCAGCGTGATCGACATGGCCTCTTCGACCACGCAAGGGTTGTTCACATGGCCAGAGATGCCAAACAGCTTGGTGCCCGTGTTGTTGGGGCGGCCAAAGCCAGCGAACCATTCGGCCCCACGGCGCAGAATCGTTGGCACAACAGCGATGGATTCCACATTGTTCACCGTGGTGGGGCAACCATAAAGGCCAGCGCCGGCCGGAAACGGCGGCTTCATGCGGGGCATGCCCTTTTTGCCTTCAAGGCTTTCCAAAAGGGCGGTTTCTTCGCCGCAGATATAAGCGCCAGCGCCGTGGTGCAGGTACAGATCAAAGTCATAGCCCGACCCGCAGGCGTTTTTGCCCAACAGACCCGCATCATAGCATTCGTCGATGGCGGCTTGCAGCGCCTCACGCTCGCGGATGTATTCGCCGCGAATGTAGATGTAGCAATTGTTCGCCCGCATCGCAAAAGACGCGATCAGTGCGCCTTCGATCAGCGTGTGGGGATCGTGGCGCATAATCTCGCGGTCTTTGCACGTACCCGGTTCGGATTCGTCGGCGTTGATGACCAAATACGAAGGCCGCCCGTCGGATGCCTTGGGCATGAATGACCACTTCAGCCCCGTCGGGAACCCTGCCCCACCGCGCCCGCGCAGGCCGGATGCTTTGACAATCTCGACAATCTTATCGCGGCCCAAGGCCAGAATGCCCGCCGTGCCATCCCAATGGCCCCGCTTGCGCGCGCCTTGCAGGGTGCGGTTATGCATCCCGTACAGATTGGTAAAGATGCGGTCCTGATCCTTGAGCATCTGCCCGTTCCTTCATTCCCGGCCCATTGGGCCTATTACGCCTGACGTTTGCGCCAAAGCCGGTAGGTTGCAATCATCGCCCAAAGAAAGGCGGCACCGGCAGACAGGTCTGCCAGAAAGACAAACTTGGGCGGCCAGTTCATTTGCCCGCCGATGTATTCCACGCCCAACCACAGCAAAGCCGCAAGGGCAATAACCACGGCAATCAGCCGCGCTTCAAAACTGCCGTTGGGTTGGGTGGGGGCCATGTGCCTAGTGCCCGTGATCATGCGCGTCGCCGTGGGGCGGGTCTTCCCAGAACTGGGCAAGAACCACGGCGTAGACGACAAAGACGGTGCCGCCCAAAAGCACGGCACCTTGCAGCGCCATGCCGGTCAACCAAGTGCCAACCGCCGCTGTGACGACCGCAGCCACCAAGGCCCAAAGCCAGTTCGACGCCTTTGCCCCTTCGGAAGCCGCTGCGTGATGATCGCTCATATCCGCCCCCTTACGCTGTTGCGCGGCCCTTAAGCCACGGTGTCAAAATCGGCACTTCAGACCCATCAATACGCTTGACTGTATCGCCAATATCCACCGCCGCTTGGGCCGAGGCATTGTATTGCTTTTTGCCGCTTTCGAAATCTTTCAAGCTGGTCAGCCCCGACAGCGGTTCCGCCGCATAGCGGCCATTCTGCGGGCCGGGAACCGGCACCTCGCCGTTCGAGAAACGCGCAATCAGGTCGCGCAGCATATCGGCGGTGAGGTCTTCGTAATAATCCTTGCCGATCTGGGCCATCGGCGCATTGGCGCAAGCGCCCATACATTCGACCTCTTCCCACGAGAATTTACCATCGGCTGACAAAGTGTGCGCGTGGGGCGAGATCAGCTCTTTCGCCACAGCAACCAGCTCTTCTGCGCCGCAAATCATGCAGGTGGTCGTGCCGCAAATCTGGATATGCGCAATTGAACCAACCGGTTGAAGTTGGAACATAAAGTAAAACGTCGCCACTTCCAAAGCGCGGATATAGGCCATGCCCAGCATATCGGCGACCAGTTCAATCGCAGGGCGGGTCAGCCAGCCTTCTTGTTCTTGCGCGCGCCACAACAGCGGAATGATGGCGCTGGCTTGGCGGCCTTCGGGGTATTTCGAAATCTGCCCCTTGGCCCATTCATGGTTCTTTTCGGTGAAGGCGAAAGAGGCGGGTTGGTCTTTGTGCAAGCGGCGCAGCATCAGCGGTCAACCTCTCCAAAAACGATGTCCATGGTGCCGATGATGGCGGAAACGTCGGCCAGTTGGTGGCCTTTGCACATGAAATCAAGCGCTTGCAGGTGCAAGAAGCCCGGTGCGCGCAGTTTGGCGCGGTAGGGTTTGTTCGTACCATCTGCCACCAGATACACGCCAAACTCGCCCTTGGGGGCTTCAACGGCGGCGTAAACTTCACCGGCGGGAACGTGGAATCCTTCGGTGTACAGCTTGAAGTGATGGATCAGGCTTTCCATCGAGGTTTTCATATCCGCCCGCTTCGGCGGTGTCAGCTTGCCGCGCGCCAGAATATCGGTTTGGGCCGCAGGTTCACGCAGTTTGGCCACGGCTTGACGGATGATCGAGGTGGATTCCTCCATCTCGGCCATGCGCACCAGATAGCGGTCATAGCAGTCGCCGTTTTTGCCGGTGGCGATTTTGAAATCAAACTCGTCATAGCATTCGTAAGGTTGGCTGCGGCGCAGATCCCACGCAAGGCCCGAACCGCGCGCCATGACGCCCGAAAAGCCCCAAGCCTGAACGTCAGCTTCGGTGATGATGCCGATATCCACATTGCGCTGTTTGAAGATGCGGTTTTCAGTCAAAAGCCCGTGCAGGTCATCCAGCACGCGCTGGAAACCGTCACACCAAGCCTCCATATCGTCCAGCAATTGCGGCGTCAGGTCTTGGTGCACCCCACCGGGGCGGAAATAGGCGGCGTGCAAACGTGCACCCGATGCGCGTTCATAAAAGCCCATCAGCTTTTCACGCTCTTCAAAGCCCCACAGCGGCGGGGTCAAAGCGCCGACATCCATCGCTTGGGTCGTGGTGTTGAGGATATGGTTCAGCACGCGGCCAATTTCGCAAAACAGCACACGGATCAGGCTGGCGCGGCGCGGCACGACTGTGCCTGTCAGACGTTCGATGGCCAAGCACCAAGCGTGTTCTTGGTTCATTGGGGCCACATAATCCAGCCGGTCGAAATAGGGCAGGTTTTGCAGATAGGTGCGGCTTTCCATCAGCTTTTCGGTGCCACGGTGCAGCAAGCCGATATGGGGATCGCAGCGTTCCACAATCTCGCCGTCAAGTTCCAGCACCAAGCGCAAAACGCCGTGCGCTGCGGGGTGTTGCGGGCCGAAGTTGATGTTGAAATTGCGAATGCGCTGCTCGCCCGTTTCCAGATCAACCGAGCCGTCGTCGTAATGGTTCTGCCGGAGTTCGCCGTCCATGTTTCAAGCCTTCTTTTCGTCGCCCGGAAGGATGTATTGCGCACCCTCCCATGGGCTCATGAAATCGAACTGACGGTATTCTTGCACCAGTTTGACCGGTTCATAGACCACACGCTTTTGCACCTCGTCATAGCGCACTTCGGTGTAGCCGGTGGTCGGGAAATCTTTGCGCAGCGGATGGCCGCGAAAGCCGTAGTCGGTCAGGATGCGGCGCAGGTCAGGGTGGCCGCTGAAGAGAATGCCGAACAGGTCGTATACTTCGCGTTCGAACCAATTGGCGGCAGGGTAAACGCTGATCAGCGAGGGCACCATGGCCGTGTCAGCGACATGGGCTTTCACGCGGATGCGGCCGTTGGTGTACATCGACAGCAGGTGATACACCACATCGAAGCGGTCAGCGCGTTCGGGATGGTCAACAGCCGTGATGTCAATAAGGCTGGTCATGCGGGTGGAGGGGTCAGCCTTAAGATGCCCCATCAGGTCAAGCAGGTTGCCCAAAGCCACGGTCACGGTCAGTTCGCCAAACGCCTCAACCGCGCTGATAACGCCGGCGCGGGTGGACAGGGCAGCGGCAAGGTCGGTCAAATTCAGTGCCATGATGCCCCCTTAACGAACCAAAGTGCCGGTGCGGCGGATTTTGCGTTGCAGTTGCAAGATGCCGTACAACAGCGCCTCGGCTGTGGGGGGGCAGCCGGGGATGTAGATATCCACCGGAACGATCCGGTCACAGCCGCGCACCACGGAATAGGAATAGTGGTAGTACCCGCCACCATTCGCACAAGACCCCATCGAGATCACATAGCGCGGCTCTGGCATCTGGTCATAAACCTTGCGCAGCGCGGGGGCCATTTTATTGGTCAAAGTGCCCGCCACAATCATCAGGTCAGATTGGCGGGGCGAGGCGCGGGGCGCTGTGCCAAAGCGTTCAAGGTCATAGCGCGGCATGGAGACGTGAATCATCTCAACCGCGCAGCAGGCCAGACCAAAGGTCATCCAGTGCAGCGACCCGTTGCGCGCCCAGTTGATGATGTCTTCGGTCGAGGTCAGCAAAAAGCCCTTGTCTTGCAATTCTGCATTCAGGGCCTGTGTTGCCACTTCGCGGTCAGCGCCTGCGGTGTTCGCCCCGGTCATCACGCCCATTCCAAGGCCCCCTTCTTCCATTCATAGGCAAAGCCCACGGTCAAGACGCCCAAAAAGACCATCATCGACCAGAAAGCCACCATGCTGATATCGCCAAAGGCCACGGCCCAGGGGAACAGGAAGGCGACTTCAAGATCGAAGATGATGAACAAGATCGACACCAGATAGAACCGCACATCAAACTTCATGCGCGCATCGTCAAAGGCGTTAAAGCCGCATTCATAAGCTGATAGCTTTTCGGGATCGGGGTTGCGCACCGCAATCAGGGCGGCAGCCAGAATCAGCACCAACCCAAGGCCCACGGCCACAGCCAACAGCACTAAGATGGGCAGGTAGTCACGCAGAAGACTGTCCACGAGGGGCTCCTTCATCCGATATCATGAAAGCGCCACACACGGCCCCTTCCAAACTTGCGCCCCGTTTACCCCCAGCCCATCGCGGGGTCAACCAAGGGCGGGCGAAATTGCGCTATTTCGTAGGCTTAGGCACAAGCCTTGTGCACAAGGGTCTACCAGCGCAGGCTTGCCCCCTTGATTGGCAACCGCCTCTGCATAAATGAGGATTTCAACAGTTTTGTATTCGTGAGAGAAAATCTTTCGCACCCTTACCCTTGGCCTGCTGCTCTTATGTGCCACCCCTGCCCTTGCCGAGGAAGTCGGCCGTGTGGGCGTGGATTGGACGGGCAATGACATCGTGATCGAGGCGATTGCCGACCCTAAGGTGGCTGGCGTGACCTGCCACGTGGCCTATTTTGACCGTTCGGTGATTGACAGGCTGTCGAATGGCAACTGGTTTGAAGACCCGTCGAACGCGTCCATCGCGTGCCGTCAGACAGGGCCGCTGAAGCTGGGCGATATTGACACCTCGCCGCAGGGCGAGGCGGTGTTCAGCCGCTCGACCTCACTCATCTTCAAATCGTTGAACGTGACGCGGATCTTTGATCAGAAAAATCAGGTGCTGATCTATCTGACCCACGCCAATGATCTGACCCAAGGCAGTGCCAAGATGTCGATCTCGACCGTGCCGCTGTATGGGGCGGCCAAGCCCTAGGCGCTAGCCCAGAAACTTGCCCGTAATCTTACCCAAGTGGCGCGCCATCTTCACGGTTTGGGACGTGCCGGGCGGGTGGCGCGTGTCCATCGGCGTGGTCTCAATCACGGTTTGCGCTTTGTCAGACACCTTTTTCAACGCCGCCTCAACGCCTTTGTTGACGGTTTGGCCCATGAAGCGGTTCAGGGTCGATAGGATCAATCGGTTCATCTTAATCCTCAAAAAGTTCGGATTGGTCTGAAGGCGCAGTATCGTCGTCATCCGGCCCCGTGTCCATCACCGGCAAGGGGCGGCTGTCAAGCAAGCCCGCCGCGCGCAGTTCTTTCAGGCCGGGCAGGTCGCGGGCGGATTCTAGGCCGAAATGGGCCAGAAAGGCTTCGGTGACAACAAAGGTCACAGGCCGCCCCGGCGTCATGCGGCGGCGGCCTAGGCGGATCCAGTCAAGCTCCAGCAGTTGATCCACGGTGCCACGGCTTACGGCGACACCGCGAATTTCTTCAATCTCGGCGCGGGTGACGGGTTGGTGATAGGCAACGATGGCCAAGGTTTCGATGGCCGCGCGCGACAGCTTGCGGGTTTCGACACTTTCCTTGTGCATCAGATAGCCCAGATCGGGCGCTGTGCGCAAAGCATAGGCGGGGCCTACTTGCACCAGATGCACGCCGCGCCCCTCATAGCGGCGGCGCAGGTGGGCCAAGGCTTCGGCGGGGTTGCAGCCTTGGGGCATACGGCGTTCAAGTTCGGCCAGCGTAACCGGTTCGGTTGAGGCGAAAAGCACGGCTTCGACCATGCGTTCCTGCTCGCCCATCGGGGGGGCTTCAAACAGGCTCAGTTCGGCAGGCTCCATCACACCTCTCCTTTGCGGCGCATCAGAAGGGGGGCGAAGATTTCAGACTGTTTCAGTTCCACTTGGCCGCGCTTGGCCATTTCCAGAACGGCTGCAAAATGCGCCGCCGTGGCTGACCTGCGGCGGGCAGGCGATGCCCCCCAGCCTTCGGGCAAGAACGATGTCAGGTCTGACCATGCCCCCATATAGCCCAGCAAACCGCGCATTCGGTCTAACGCCTGCTCCATCGTGAAAACATGCTCGCGGTCAAAGGCATAGGGGCGAAAGTCATCGCGGGTGCGGATGCGGGCATAAGCGCGCATCAGATCAAGAAGCGAGGCATCGTAGCGCACGGCACGGCGCGTTGATGCCGCCTCTGGCTGGCCACGGGCGAAAAAATCGCGGCCCAGTTGGTCGCGCGCCATAAGCCGTGCCGCCACATCGCGCATGGCAGACAGGCGTTCAAGCTGAAAGGCCAGATGGGCGGCAAGGTCTTCGGCACTTGGCCCCGCCTCTCCGGGTTCGGGGGGCAGCAGCAGGCGCGATTTCAGGTAAGCCAGCCATGCCGCCATCACCAAATAATCCGCCGCAAGTTCAATGCGCAAGGCCACGACACGGTTGACAAATTTCAGATATTGTTCAGCCAGTTGCAGCACCGAAATGCGCCGCAGATCAACCTTTTGGCTGCGTGAGAGGTTCAACAGCAGGTCAAGCGGGCCTTCAAAGCCTTCGACATCAATGATCAGCGCCTCGTCGGCCAAGCGGTCGGCGGGGGCTTTGCGTGTCTCTAGCCAATCCTCAGTTTGGGCCATGGGGCGCATCTTTCATCAGGCCCGCAAGGTCGGCTTCAAGGGCTGCAATGTCAACCTGTGCAGCGGGTTTGCGCCATGCCAATGCCGCTTGGGCGCGCTGGCGGGCGGCGGCGTGCATATCGCCTGCGGCCTTGGCCACCTGTTGCATCTCGCCCAAAGCGCCGTTGCAATGCAGCGCTATGTCGCAGCCAGCCGCCATCGCGGCAAAGGTGCGCGCGCTGATATCGCCCGACAGTGCGTGCATATTCAAATCGTCGGTCATCAGCAGGCCGCCAAAGCCGATTTGGCTGCGGATGACATCAATCATCACAGCCGATTGCGTGGCGGGCAGGTCATCATAGGCGGTAAAGACCAAATGCGCCGTCATCGCCATGGGCAGGTCGTTGAGCGCCTTGAAGGGCGCAAAGTCGTGGGCGGTTAGCTCTTGGCGGGAAGCATCGACCCGTGGCAAATCGTGGTGCGTGTCAACCGTTGAGCGGCCATGGCCGGGCATATGTTTGACAACGGGCAGACAGCCGCCGTCTAACAAGCCCTGCGCCACAGCGCGGGCCAGAACAGAAACGCGTTCAGGATCAGCGCCGTAGCAACGGTTCTTCAAGAACGGGTGCGTGGCGTCTGAGATCAGGTCGGCCACGGGGGCGCAGTTGGCATCAATGCCCACGCATCCCAATTCCTGCGCAATGATCTGGTAGCGCAGATACAGGGCGCGTTCGGCGTGAGCGCCTGCGGCGGTGATAAAATCCAAAGGCGCAGTCCACTCACGCCAATGCGGGGCGCGCAGGCGCTGCACGCGCCCGCCTTCCTGATCCACCAAGATCGGCGCATCACGGCCCACGCAGTCGCGCAGTGCCGCTGTCAGGCGGCGCAGTTGGTCTGGGGTTTCGATGTTGCGCGCAAAGACAATAAAGCCAAACGGGTCATAATCGCGAAAGAACGCGGCTTCGTCCCGCCCAAGGGTCACGCCAGCGCAGCCGAAAATCGCAGCGCCGCGCCCGATGGTCATCTTTGCGCCACAGGCACGCATTCTGTGCCTTCGGCCTGCAAAGCGGCGCAAAAGCTTTTCGCATCGGCGTCAGAGGTCAGCCCATAGGCGCGCAGGCGGTAAATGATGCGGCCCGTGGTTTCGGCCTTGAGCACCACCATATCTTTGCCCGCCATCAAACCGCCAAAGTTGTCGACCAGCTCGGCAAACTTCGCCCGCGCAAGGTCTGCCGATTCATAAGCGCCAAACTGGGCGAGAATGGTGCCCACAGGAATGGTGCTTGGGTCTTTTTCAGCAATGGCAGGCTGTGTCACCACGGGGGCAGCCGCTGCAACGACAGCGCCATCCAGATCAGCAGGGCGTGCCTTGGGGCGCAAAGCGGGGCTGATGGCATTCGGGTCGGCAGAGGCCTCGGCCAAAGCGGCGGCGACGGCGGCATCGACGGTGTCTTGGGCCAAACCGGTGGCGGGTTCGACGGGGGGCGCTGCCACATCAGGGGCTTGGGCTGTGCCATCGCTTAGGGCACTGGCGACGACCACAGGGCTTGCCGCTTGGGGTGCAGCGCTGGCCACGGCCACGGGCACATCATCGGGCTGCAAATCCTCGGCCAGCGGGGCCAGCGTGACGGTATCGGCCGGTTTTGCCGTAGTGCCCATGGCGGCAATGGTGTTCACCGTTAGCCCTTGGTTCAGCATCTGTTCGCCGCCCGGATCGGCGGGGGCGACCCGCATCGCACCAACCGCCGCGCGCATCACGGGCACGCCGCTGACATCGCGCACGGCCAGCGCATAGCCCCAATAGGCCAGCCCCAGTACCAAGGCGACAGAACTGACCGCGCCACCCATGCTAACCCAGCGCCGCGCCTCATCCAAAGCGCCACCGCGCCGCCCATAGGCATCCCGATAGGCCGAGCCGTGCTCGTCATAATTAAAAACTGCCATCACGCCTCACAGGCAAGAGCGATACTTTGCCGCCCCCGCTTTTTGTTGCTCGTCGCCGGTCTTGTGCGCTTTTAGCGCATCTCTTCGACAGGCTTAACCCCAAGGATAGCCAATCCTGCCGAAATCACAACGCCTGTGGCGCGCGCCAAAGCAATTTTTGCGCTGGATGTGGCATCTTTGCCCTCTTGCAGGAACCGCAGGCTGGGGTCGTCATTGCCACGGTTCCACAACCCGTGGAATTCTGACGCCAGTTCATACAGGAAAAACGCAATGCGGTGCGGTTCGTTGCCTTTGGCGGCAATTTCAACCTCGCGCGGCCATTCGGCGATTTGCTGGGCCATGTCGATCTCGGCAGGATGCGACAATTGGGTCAGATCGGCCTTGGTAAGGGCTGCATCTGATACATCCAGCCCCGCCGCTTGCGCCTTGCGCAAAACAGAATTGATGCGAGCGTTGGCATATTGCACATAAAACACCGGATTGTCTTTGGATTGTTCCAGCACCTTGGCAAAGTCAAAATCCAAAGCCACATCGTTCTTGCGCGTCAACATCATAAAGCGGGTTACATCTGCGCCGGCCTGTTCGACCACATCATGCAGCGTCACAAAAGTGCCCGCACGCTTTGACATTTTGAACGGCTCGCCGTTCTTATACAGCTTCACCAGTTGCACCAGCTTAATGTCCAACGGCACGCGCCCGCCCGACAGGGCCGAAACCGCCGCCTTCATGCGCTTGACATAGCCGCCGTGGTCAGCGCCGAAAATGTCGATCAGCTCATCAAAGCCGCGCTGCACTTTGTCGTAGTGATAAGCGATGTCGGGGGCGAAATAGGTCCATGACCCGTCAGATTTCATCACGGGGCGGTCAACATCATCGCCGTGCGCGGTTGACCGGAACAGGGTTTGCACCCGCGCCTCGTAATCTTCGGGCACTTTGCCCTTGGGCGGTTCCAACGTGCCTTCGTAAATCAAGCCCTGATCGCGCAGCGTTTGAATGGCGGCTTCGATCTGCCCCGTGCCATACATGGCCTTTTCGGAAGAATACACATCCATCCGCACGCCCAACTGTGCGAGATCATTGCGAATTTCCTGCATCATCATGGCAGAGGCGAACTCACGCAGATCGGCCAGCCAGACAGATTCGGGCTGGTTCAGCAAGGTCGCGCCGTATTTGGCCTTAAGCGCCTCGCCCACGGGAACCAGATAGTCACCCGGATAAAGCCCCTCACGGATTTCGGGCTCTAGCCCGTTCGCCTCGCGGTAGCGTTCATAGGCCGAGCGCGCCAGCACATCAACCTGCGCACCGCCGTCGTTGATGTAATACTCGCGCGTCACAGTCCAACCGGCGAAGGCCAACAGGTTGGACAGCGCATCACCCACAACCGCGCCGCGCACATGGCCCACGTGCATCGGGCCTGTGGGGTTGGCCGAGACGAATTCCACGTTCACCTTGCGCCCTGCCCCCGTGGTAGAGCGCCCAAAATCGCCGCCATCTGTCAGCGCGGCTTTCACCACGCTTTGCCAGACCACGTTCGACAACCGCAGGTTCAAGAACCCCGGCCCTGCGACGTCCGCCGCCGAAATGCGCGGGTCTTTGCCCAAACGCGCCGCCAAAGCATCGGCAATAGAGCGCGGAGCAAGGCCCGCAGGCTTGGCCAGCACCATCGCGGCATTGGTCGCCATATCCCCGTGCGCAGCATCGCGGGGCGGTTCCACTGCGACATTGGCAAAGTCTAGCCCCTGCGGCAGGGTGCCTTCAGCCATCATGGCGGTCAGTTCAGCCACCACAAGGGCGCGGATATCGGCGAATAGGTTCATCTGATCAAATCCTGTCTCATCCCCTGCGGGATGCCAGAGAGGATCGCGCAGGTCAAGGCAGGTGCTGGCTTGGCCGCGTGCGGGCGCATCACAACCGATGCGCCCGCCAAGGTTTACACCTTAGAGGCAGGGTTTTGCCGCATGTAATGGCGTTCGCGCGACCCAAAGAACATCGTGATCACAGCGCCCAACAGCCACCACAAAGGTTGCGGTATGGCGGCCAAGACCTGCATCTGGGTTTCAAACCACACGGGGTTAATCCCTGCTACCACAAAAACCCCCAAGGCCCCCAAGGCCATCAGCGGGCGCGGCAAGCGGTTCATCGCGTCAATCAAACGGTCATACCCCGCCTTGCCATTGGCGGTTTTGGGCAGCACCTGCGGGATCGGGCCAGCAGCCCCCGCCGCCAGATCTTGCGCCAAAGTCTCGGCACTGGTGACAATTTGCTTCAAATCCATAAGATGTCCTTTCTATGTCCAAGCCGCCACGCGGGCTTGATGCTGGGTTTGGGTTAAACGCAAAGCGGGCGAGATGAAGTCCTCGGCCCGTGTAATCCACCCGCCTTTGCCGCCATCGCGCCGCAGCGCATATTTGCGGCTGGCGGGGCGGGCATCGGCGAGCTGGTAGTAAAAATCGCGCCGCGCGACACCGTAAAGATCAACCAAAGCCTGCGCATCGCAGGTATTCACGGCGGCCAAAGTGGCTGGCCCCAAGACGCCATCGCAGCGCAGCTTGTGGCCTTGGGCGTTCAGCACCCGTTGCAATAGCTTAATCGCCATGGGTCCGGCGTTGACATACATATCAAAGATCGATGCCTGCAAAGCCGCAGGCAGCAGGCACAGGCGGGGGCGATCAAAATAGCGGGTCAGAAAAATCTCAACGGCTTGAGCAGCACTTAACGCCTGCACATCCGCCACATCCACCACTCCGTCGACATTCACATCGCGCGCAAGGGCGCGCAGGGTTCCCAGCGTCACCCCATACTGCGTAGGCCCGCCCGGATCGGCAGGGTCGTTCACATAGCCGCCCTCACGGGCAACGATCTCTTGGGCAATTTGGCGCACATCTGGCATAAGGCCCTCGGTTCTGTTGACCGGACCTATGCTGCCAAAGACAGGTTAATTCCCCCAAAACCCAGCGCGCTTACTGGGAAGGCGCCTTGTAAACCCCTTGCGCCTTCAAGGCGTCAATCACCTCTTTGGGCATGTATTTTTCATCATGCTTGGCCAGAATATCGCTGGCAACAAAGATGCCATCCTCCATCTGCCCCATAGCAATCACGCCCGCGCCTTCGGCAAACAGGTCGGGCAAGACGCCTTTGAAGGACACGGGGATCGTGTCTTTGGTGTCAGTGATCTTAAAGCTGATCACATCCCCCTGCCCGCGCACCAACGAGCCCACTTCCACCAAACCCCCCAAACGAAACACCTCACCCGCTTTGGGCGGCATCGAGGCAACTTGGGCAGGCGAGCGAAAGAAGTTGATCCCGTCTTTCATCGCATAGCCGATCAGCGCGGTTGACAAGGCAAGTGCTATAAAGGCCACCACGATGATCTGGATGCGCCGTGTCTTTTTCAGACCTTTCATGCCCGCCATTGTGCCCTCACGGAAAAATCGGGGCCAACATCAGCCCCATCGTCTCGGCCAAACCCAGCATCAGATTGGCGTTTTGCATGGCCTGCCCGGACGAGCCTTTGTTTAAGTTATCCAGCACCGCCACCACAACCGCCCGCCCCGCCAAACGATCGCCGATCACCCCGATGTGACAGAAATTTGATCCCGCCACATCGCGGGTGGATGGCAAATCGCCAAAGGGCAGCACGTGCAAGAAAGGTTCATCGGCATAAGCCTTGGCCAAGGTTTGGTGCACCACAGCAGGGTCGCCCTTGACATAAACCGTGGCCAGAATGCCGCGGTTCATCGGCAACAGATGCGGGGTGAATTGCACTTGCACCGGACGACCGGCAATCTTGGAAAACTCTTGGTCAAACTCGCCCAAATGGCGGTGCTTGCCGCCCGCCGAATAGGTATGCGTGCCGCCCGACAATTCGGCGTGCAACAGGTTCTCTTTCGGGCTGCGCCCTGCCCCCGACACACCGGCTTTCAGGTCGATGACAATGCTGTCAAGATCAATCACCCCCGCCGCAATCAATGGGCGCAGCGCAAACTGCCCCGTGGCGGCATTGCACCCCGTGCCCGCCACCAAGCGGGCTGCGGCAATCTCGCTGCGGTAAAACTCGGTCAGGCCATACACCGCTTCAGCCTGCAAGTCAGGCTGGGTGTGGGGCTGGCCGTACCACTGCGCATAGGCCGCCGCATCGCGCAGCCTGAAATCGGCCGACAGATCGACGATCTTCAAATCGCGCGGCAAAGCGGCAATCACCGCCTGCGTGGTGCCATGCGGCAAGGCGCAAAAGCACAGGTCGATCTTGGAAAAATCAATCTCTTCGATCTTGGTCAAGATCGGCAAATCCAGATGGCGCAGAAAGGGGAAAACCTCGGCCATCTTCATGCCCGCTTTACGATCCGCCGAAAGCGCAGCAACGCGCATTTGCGGATGGGTGGCAATCAAGCGCACCAGTTCCGCGCCCGTGTAGCCCGAGGCGCCAAGGATGGCGATGTTATAGATCATGGGCGTCCCCCTTTCGATGAAATTTCCGCTCCCCTCATTGGCCAAAGACGGCGCAGATGCAAGCCACCCCCCTTTCATACTTGCCCAAATATCCACAGGGGTCCGGGGGGCGTGCCCCCCGGCTTGGGGCCAGCGCGGGCTAAACCGGCTTAAGTTCGCCCGCCCGAATGGCAAAACTCAGGCGGTTTTCGCGCGGTGGCAGGGGGCAGATGGCAAAGTCGGTAAAGGCGCAGGGCGGGTTGTGGGCGCGGTTGAAATCAAGCGTGATCACATCCCCCGCAGGTTCGCCGATCAAAAAGCGCGAGGCGGCGTAGGTTTGCCCTCCCGCCGTCGCATCGCGGATCACAAACATCGGCTTGCTCGATTTCCAATGCGTCGCAAGCAGGGTCACTTCCTGACCGTCATGGGTGAAATGCGCACGGTGGGTGAGCGTTACTTCGGTGGCCCCTGCGCCTTTTTGATCAACAAGCTGCGCTTGCGGGGTGGCCAGCGCCTCCCAGCGTGCGGTTACAACCCATGCCGGATCGAAGGGATAGGATGCCAAAGCCACATCGCGTGGCAGCGAAAGATCGCGCACACGCAAAGCGGGTTGCCCCTCGACCGTGTGCAGTTCCAAAAGCAACCCCGCCACGCGCAGCATCGGGTTGCCGCCTTGGGCGGTGAAGGGCAAATCTTGGCCCGAAACGTGCAGACAGGCGGTTTGCGCCGTGGCGGTCAGCACGCCCAGATGGTCGGGGCCAACTGACAAAACCATGTCATTATCCGCCCCCCGCCCCACCCGCTGCGGGCCAGTTGCGATTTCGACGCGGTCGGTGAGGTTCAACCAACCATCTTCTGCGGTCAGTGCCGCCAAACGCTCTGCTTGCCAGTCTTGATATGAAATCATGTGCCTATCCGATCGCGCAGGTCGGTCAAATCCACCTCGCGCAGGTAGCGCGGAATGTTGAACCAGATCGGGTGAAAGCCATAGCCCCCCTCGATCAGCTCATCAATCGCCGATTGCCGCGACCAACCTTGATACAAAATCCGCCACAGCGCGCAGATCAGGCCGGTGCGGTCTGCCCCGTGATGGCAATGCACCAAAACCGGCCCGCGTTGCAGGCCCGCGTGCAGATCGCGCATCGCCTGCACCACACGCGCGCCGTTCTTTTCGGCCACGTAACGCGATTTCATCGACACGCGGTACAGGGTCAGATCGGTGCCCTTGGCCAAGGGCGCATCCTCTAGCGTTTGGCGCAGCGACAAAACTGACCGAACGCCCAAATCTTGCGCGGCGCGAAAGCCGTCGGGGTTGGGCTGGGCCGCGCGCAAGATTTGCGCGTCAACGCGGTACAAATTGGGCAGGCCCGCCACTTCGGGTTCGACCTTGCGGGCCCAAGGTGCAGGGCGTGCATCGCGCGAAAGGCCCGGTGTTGGCAAAAAAGACGCAGGCAAAGCAACGAGAATCGCCCTACGGGTGAGCGCGCCTGCTGCGGAAACACGTTTGACGGGCATTTGGCACTCCATAAAGATCAATAGTCGCTCAACACGGGCGAAAAAGCAAGCCTTGGCCACGCAAGGACCAAGGAGAAAGCGGAAGGGGATCGACCGTAAGAAGATGTTTTTACTGATTTTTTAATCGTATAGACCCGTTTGTTTTGGAAACGCCGCCCTGCAAGCGCAGAAGTTAAAAAGCGGTAAAATTTGCGCAAACCCTCAAAAAAATTGCAACCTACGGGTTACTTTAGGGCTACACTCGTGTAGTGCATATACTCTGAAGATAATGTAAGCTCTCTTAATCGGATCTGGCTTAACGGTCGCTAAGGTCTATCTACAGGCACAACGAATAAATTGGGTGAGATGAATGACGATAGCAGATCAAAAACTCGATGCAGCAGGCGCGCCTGCGCAGATTAGTGTGATTGTGGCAGATGATCACTCGATGATCAGTGAATGTATCTGTAGTTTTCTGGAATCGCGAATCCAAGGCACGGTTTCCGCGCAATCAACGTTCCAAGGCGCGCTAGAAGCAGCGACGGCAAAACATTGTGATGTTATTTTGCTCGATATGGTCATGCCCGGAATGGATGGTGTCGCCAGCATCGAACAGATTGTCACCGCGTTTCCTGAAACCAAAGTGGTGATTTTTTCCAGTTGCACGGACCAGTCCTTGGTCGTCAAGGCGATCAAAGCGGGCGCGCGGGGCTTTATTCCTAAGGATATGCCTTTGTCTGCGTTAATCCCCGCCTTAAACCTTATTCTTTCGGGTGAAATATTTTTCCCCAGCAGTTTCTTCAAATCGGCAGCCTTTGAAAAACTGTCGGCGACATCGTCCACGGCGGTGCTGAACCAGTCTGAGATTTCGATGCTTGAGATGGTCTTGGTTGGGGCATCAAACAAAGAGATCGGCCATCGCATCGGTCAGTCAGAAAACAACGTTAAAATGTTGATGCGCAAAACCTTCTTGAAGTTGGGCGCCAACAACAGAACCCATGCGGTTCATATCGCCCAGTCAAACGGCTGGATTTAACCGCAAACGGGGGTCGTGCTGCAAGGTCAGCACGACCCCCGCTAGCCCTTGAAACCGCAAACGCGCGGTTAATCGAAAGTTTTGCGAAATTCACTTTTGAAAAAAGGCCGCATCCTACGATGCGGCCTTTGTCAAATATGCGTGTTGTCCAAGCAAAAGGCACCCGTCTGGCGTGGGCTAAGCGGGCTCAAACGTGATCTTGCGGCGCAAAAACTGCGTGGCTTTGCTTGACACATAGGCAGGATCGCCGGTGGTCAGAAACTTGGAAACCTGTCCTGCCCCCAAGAAGGCGGGCCTGCGCTGCAAATAGTCGCACAAGCTTTCTGCCACCAGATTGGCTTGGGAATAGACCTTAACATCCGGCCCCAGCGCCTCTTGAAAAGCGCGCGCCATAAGGGGGTAATGGGTGCACCCCAACACCGCCGCTTCGGGAAAAGGCATCCGGCGTTTGAGCGCTTCGACATGCGAGCGCACCAGCGCTTCGGCCAAAATCTCATCGCCTTGTTCAATCGCATCAACCACCCCGCCGCAGGGTTGCGCTTCAACATCAACCCCCACGGCGCGGTAGGCCAGTTCGCGCTGAAACGCGCGTGACGCCACCGTGGCAGGCGTAGCAAACAGCGCCACGTGCTTCACCGCCACTTCACGGGGCGGCGAATTGTCGCCCCATTGGCGTTCCGTCAGCGCTTCAATCAGGGGCACAAACACGCCCAAAACCCGCTTATCGGCGGGAAGCCACGTTTCCTGCATCCGCTTCAAAGCCGCCGCAGACGCCGTGTTGCAGGCCAAAATCACCAGATCGCAGCCCTCGGCCCACAGGCGTTCGGTGGCCGCACAGGTCAGGTTGAAGATGTCATCATGCGTGCGCACCCCATAAGGCGCATGGGCATTGTCGCCGAAATACACGAAAGGCACGTCGGGCAACCGGCGCGCCACGGCATCTAACACGGTCAGCCCGCCCAAGCCGGAATCGAATATGCCCACTGCCACGGCGCACCCCTGTGTTTGGATTTTATCGCCTCTTTAGGGCAGTTCCGCCCTCAGCCCAAGGGCAATGGTGCGCAAAGTTACAAAACTGTGTGGCAATTCGGTTTACAGCACGAAAACCTTAGGTCAAACGAATACCTATGCTAAGCTTCGGGAAGGGGGACTTTGCCATGATGGATTGGGACAAACTGCGCATATTTCACGCCGTGGCCGACAAAGGATCGCTGACCCATGCCGGTGAGGTGTTGCACCTTAGCCAATCCGCCGTCAGCCGCCAAATTCGCGCCTTGGAAGAATCCCTGTCTGTCACCCTGTTTCACCGCCACGCGCGCGGGCTTATTCTGACCGAGCAGGGCGAGTTGCTGTTTGATGCCACCAGCCAAATGGTCCGCCGTCTAGACGCCGCCGCCGCCCGCATCCGCGACAGCGAGGATGAGGTGTTTGGCGAATTGCGCGTCACCACCACGACCGGCTTTGGCACGCTGTGGCTGGCCCCGCGCTTGGCCGCGCTGTATTCAAAGTACCCCGCGCTTAAGATCGACCTGATGCTGGAAGAGCGCGTGCTTGATCTGCCGATGCGTGAGGCCGATGTGGCCATTCGCATGAAAGAACCCCAGCAAGCCGACCTGATCCGCAAGCGCCTGATGCAAATCAAAATGCGCCTCTTTGCCACGCCGAAGTATCTAGAAGAACACGGCACGCCTACGACAATGGACGAGATGACCTCGCACCGCCTGATCTGCCAGCACGCAGGCACAGCGCAGGTCGCGGCTGGGGCTTTGTTGGTGGCAGAATTGATGAGCCATGACATCCCCTCGACCCTGACGGTGAACAACTACTTTGGGGTGTTGCAGGCCGTGCTGAACCATCTGGGCATCGGCGTTCTGCCCGATTACGTCACCGAAGATTCCCCCCACCTGATCCGTGTCCTGCCCGAAGTGGAAAGTGCCGAAGTGCCGGTGTTTCTGGCCTATCCCGAAGAGCTGCGCCATTCCAAGCGCGTGGCGGCGTTTCGTGACTTTGTGATGGACGAGATCATGGCCTTTCGCCGCCGCCAGCAAGACTAGGTATCGGCGCGAACACCGCCTAGCTATGCGCCCAGAACATAGCGGCATTTCGGGATGTGCAGCCCTGTAAAGGTTGCCTAATTTCTACGCAAAGCCTATCTAAGACGTCGAAGCGTTGATTGAGTTCGCTCTTTGCGTTTCATACCTCCCTGTTGGACTTGGCCGAGCGTAAGCTCGGCCTTTTTTTTGGTTTTCCGGCGTAAATCAGGGGTTTGGCGCGCATTTAAGCCGCCAGATTTTCGGTCTGCTCAAAGCTTTGGCGTTTGGCAAAGCGGCCCTTTGGCAAACTTTCTAGCTGCATTGCAAAAACCCGCCTTAGCCCCCTGCCCTGCCGCCCGCGACCCATGGCCTGCAAGCATGGGTCGCAAGCCCGCCTTCGGCCCAATCCGCACGCCGTTTATGAAAAAATCCGCCCGTTTTTCGCCCCAAGCCACCACAGGCGCTTTTCCTTTGGCCCCCCTTGCCCTAAAGGGCACCCAAACGCCGCCAGATGGCCTGTGCCGCTTTATGGGAGACTGCAATGTCAGAACCCGCGATCACCCCCGCGCTTGTCGCATCCCACGGATTGAAACCTGACGAGTATGAGCGCCTTTTGGGCATCATCGGGCGGGAACCGACCTTCACCGAACTGGGCATCTTTTCAGCCATGTGGAACGAGCATTGTTCCTATAAGTCGTCGAAGAAATGGCTGCGCACCTTACCCACCACGGGGCCGCAAGTGATTTGCGGGCCGGGGGAAAATGCCGGTGTTGTTGATATTGGCGACGGGCAGGCCGTGATTTTCAAGATGGAAAGCCACAACCACCCGTCGTATATCGAACCCTATCAGGGCGCTGCCACCGGCGTGGGCGGCATTCTGCGCGATGTTTTCACCATGGGCGCGCGCCCGATTGCGGCCATGAACAGCCTGTCGTTCGGCGTGCCCGCACACCCCAAAACCGCGCATTTGGTGAAGGGCGTGGTTGAAGGTGTGGGGGGCTATGGCAACGCCTTTGGCGTGCCCACCGTGGGCGGCGAAGTGCGCTTTCATCGCAGCTATAACGGCAACTGTTTGGTGAACGCTTTTGCGGCGGGCTTGGCGGATGCCGACAAGATTTTCTACTCCGTCGCCTCTGGCGTCGGGATGCCCGTGGTTTATCTAGGCGCTAAGACGGGCCGTGATGGGGTTGGCGGGGCCACGATGGCTTCAGCCGAATTTGACGCCTCGATCGAGGAAAAGCGCCCAACTGTGCAAGTCGGCGACCCCTTCACCGAAAAGCGCCTGTTAGAGGCGTGTTTGGAACTGATGGCTTCCGGCGCTGTGATTTCCATTCAAGACATGGGGGCCGCTGGCCTGACCTGCTCGGCGGTTGAGATGGGCGATAAAGGCGGACTTGGCATCAAGCTGCAACTGGATGCGGTGCCGCAGCGCGAAACGCATATGACCGCTTACGAAATGATGCTGTCCGAAAGCCAAGAGCGGATGTTGATGGTTCTGAAGCCGGAACTGGAAGATGTCGCCCGCGCGATCTTTGTGAAATGGGATCTGGATTTTGCCATTGTGGGCGAAACCATTGCCGAGGATCGGTTTTTGATCCTGCACGGCGACCAGATCAAGGCCGACCTGCCGCTGTCAAAACTCTCGTCCTCGGCCCCTGAATATGACCGCCCTTGGGTGGCAACGCCGCAAGCTGGCCCCCCGCCCGCTTATCCCGCCATCGGCGCTTTGGATGCCCTGCGCGCCCTGATCGGTGCGCCGTCTTATGCCCACAAAGCATGGGTCTACGAGCAGTACGATTCCCAAGTTCTGGCCGACACCATCCGCCGCCCCGGCATGGGCGCTGGCGTGGTGCGCGTACATGGCACGAAAAAGGCGCTGGCCTTCACGTCAGATGTGACGCCGCGCTATGTGAAAGCCAACCCCGAACGTGGCGGAATGCAGGCGGTGGCCGAAGCCTATCGCAACCTGTGTGCCGTGGGCGCGCTGCCTTTGGCCACAACCGACAATCTGAACTTCGGCAACCCCGAAAAGCCCGAGATTATGGGCCAATTGGTCGGCGCGCTCAAAGGCATTGGCGCGGCCTGTATCGCACTGGATATGCCCATCGTGTCGGGCAACGTGTCGCTTTATAACGAAACCGATGGCGCAGGCATTCTGCCCACGCCCACAATCGGCGCGGTAGGCATCTTGGGCGATGCAGATGATTTGATCGGCGGCCTGCCCCATGTGGGTGATGTGGCGGTGCTGATCGGGGCAACTCATGGGCACATGGGCCAATCCGCCTTGCTCGCCGAAGCCTTTGGCATTGAAGCGGGCGATGCGCCGCCTGTTGATCTGGTGGCCGAAAAAGCCCACGGCAGCTTTATCCGCGCACATGGCAAGGCTTTGCACGCCTGCACCGATCTGTCAGATGGTGGCCTTGCCCTAGCGGCGTTCGAAATGGCCGAAGGCGCAGGCTTGGGGCTGACCCTGACCGATGCTGATACAGCCACGCTCTTCGGTGAAGATCAAGCGCGCTATCTGGTAGCCCTGCCCGCCTCGCGCGCTGATACGCTTTTGGCGCAAGCCGCAGCGCTGGGCATCCCTGCGGCCAAGGTGGGCGAGTTTGGCGGCGACACCGTCACCTTGGGCGGGCAAAGCGCGCCCATGGCGGCGCTGTCAGCCCTGTACCGCAGCGCCTTTGCCAAGGCTGTGGCATGATCTTGCGTCCGGCCACCCCTGCGGATTTCGCCTTTATCCGCGGGCTGGCCGGACACCCCGATTATGCCCCCTTCATCAGCGATGATGACGAGGCGACCCTTGCCGCCCACCTAACCAACCCCGCCCACCGCCTGCTGATCTGGCAAGACGCCCAAGGCCCCGCAGGGCTGGCGCTGTATTGCGAGATTGGCGAGCCATCGGGCAGGGTCGAGTTGCGCCGTCTGGCCCTAGCACGCCCCAGCCAAGGCGAGGGGGCAGTATTCTTGCAAGCGCTGATCGACTACGCCTTTGACGACCTGCAAGCGCAGCGCCTGTGGCTTGACGCCTCAGCCGAAAACCCCCGCGCTCAGAAAGCTTACCTGAAGGCGGGTTTTGTGTGTGAAGGCCGCCAACGCGCCCATTGGTTCCGCCCCGCCTTGGGCCGCGCTGTTGATCTGATGCTGTATGGCATCTTGCGCGCGGAATGGCAGAGCACCAAAGCACCCTTGCAGCCCTGACCGCCGCGCCCTACATCTTGGGCAAAGAACAGGAGACATCTATGGCGATCGAAGCCCATGACATCGAAGCCCTGATCCGCGCCAGCTTTCCTGACGCCAAGATCACCATCACCGACCTTGCCGGTGACGGCAACCACTGGGCGGCTGAAGTGATTGACGCCAGCTTCAAAGGCCAAAGCCGCGTGCAACAACAACGCGCGGTCTATGCCAGCCTGAAAGGCAAGATGGACGGCGCGCACGGCGAATTGCACGCCTTGGCCCTGACCACCAAAATTCCGGACTAAGATTGCCCCAAACCAACCCGCAGCTTTGACCTGCGGCGAAAGGACGAAGAATGAGCGCGATTGACACAATCAAAGACACCGTGGCCAAGAACGATGTTGTCTTGTTCATGAAAGGCACCAAAATGATGCCGCAATGCGGCTTTTCCTCAC